>JAEDHK010000010.1 GCA_016297005.1 Clostridia bacterium | reverse complement strand
CACCACCCGTTCGACCGAAGTTTTCGGTATGGACGACGAAGAACCGTCTAAGTTTGAAAAGTGGCTTGCAAAGACCTTTAAGATCGACATCATGGACGTCGTTACTTTCGTTGGGATCGTCCTCGGCGTGATCCTCAGCGTCGGTCTTTTCGTGGTCATTCCCAACCTGATCGCTTGGGCGTTTTTCCAAATCCCTGGTCTTCCTGCCATTCAGAGTCCTTTTGTCAAGAATATCGGCGCGGATGAATACAGTTTTTGGCAGAACTTCGGTTATAACGTCCTCTATAACGTCATTTCCGGGTTTATGCGCGTTCTCATTTTCGTCGGTTATATAGCTTTGATCTCGAAAATGAAAGATATTCATCGTTTATTCATGTATCACGGCGCTGAACATAAGACTATAACTTGTTTCGAAAACGGATTGGAATTGACGCCGAAGAATGCGCAACGGTTTTCTACCGCGCATGACAGATGCGGCACCACGTTTATGTTCATCGTAATGATCGTGTCCATTCTGTTCTTTACCGTTTTACCCGTCGATATGCTCGTTCCCGTGCAGGGCGCCGTATTGCAGGTGATCGTCCGCATTTTGGTCAGACTTGCGCTCGTACCCGTTGTGGCCGGCGTTTCGTACGAATTTTTGAAGTGGTTCGCAAAATACGATAACCTTTTTGCCCGCGCTTGTAAAAAGCCCGGTCTGCTTTTGCAAAGACTGACGACGAGAGAACCGGAAGACGACATGTTGGAAGTCGCCATCGCCGCTTTTAACGAAGTTATGGCATTGGAAGCCGATCTTGCCCGTCCCACGCAGAAATTTGAGTTTTTTACCACGCCGGAACGGATCGTGAAAAAGATGGAATTGACGCTCGGAAACAAAGAAGAAGCGGAACTGATCGCAATGTTCGTTTCAGGCGCGAAAAATCGTACCGATCTTTACGACGGACGTCGCATCAACAAGGATCAGCAGGACAGGGCGTATTCGTACGCTTCCCGTTGCCAGAAAGGCGCGCCTATCCAGTACGTGCTTGGCACGGCGTGTTTTTACGGATATGATTTTGCGTGCGATCAGCGCGCGCTTATTCCGCGGCAGGATACCGAACGTCTCGCCGAAGAGGCGATAAAAGAAGTAAAAGCGAGAGAAAACGCCGAAGTGCTCGATATCTGTACCGGTAGCGGTATCGTCGCCATTACGATCAAAAAAGAAACGAACGCCTCCGTTACCGCCTCCGATATCTCCGCCGACGCATTACAACTGGCAAGGATTAACGCGGCTAAACTGAATGCGGAAATAACGTTTAAACAAGGGAGCTTTTTTGCGCCGCACAGAGGAAAGACGTTCGACGTCATTACGGCCAATCCACCCTATATCCCCGGTGGCCAGATCGCCGAACTGGATAAAAAAGTAAAAGATTACGAACCCCGCCTTGCTTTGGACGGCGGCGCGGACGGACTCGACGCCTATCGCGACGTTTGCGCACAGGCGAAGCAATATCTGAAAGAGAATGGCGTCCTTCTGATGGAAGTCGGGATCGGACAGGCGGAAAAGGTAGCGGAGATGTTACCCGATTACGACGTACGGTTCGTATACGATTATAACGATCCTCCCATCGCAAGGGTAGTCGTCGCAAAACCGAAAAAAGGCAATAAGGAAGAATAATGTTTGAAAGATTGGAATATATGGAAAAGAGATACGAGGAGTTGGTAAGACTGATTTCCGATCCGGACGTTGTCGCTCGCAGAGAGGAGTGGCAGCGTCTTTGTAAAGAACACGCCGCGATGGAAGAAGTCATCGGGGTTTATCGCTCTTATCTCAAAGCCTGTAAAGAAATGGAAGACTGCAAAGCCATGATGAACGGCGATGAACCCGATATCAAAGAAATCGCCGAAGCGGAATATTACGATCTGAAAGAAAAGTGCGAAGAATACGTTCGTCAGATGAAAATTCTTCTTCTGCCGAAAGATCCCATGGACGAAAAGAACGTTATTATCGAAATCAGAGGCGGCGCAGGCGGCGACGAAGCGGCGCTTTTCGCGACGGAGCTTGCTCGCATGTACCATCGCTATGCCGAACGTATGCGTTGGAAGATGGAAGACGTCGACGTGAACGAAACGGAACTGGGCGGTATCAAAGAAGCTACTTACATGATCAGAGGACAGGGCGCTTACAGTAAATTAAAATACGAAAGCGGCGTGCACAGAGTGCAACGCGTTCCCGAAACGGAATCTCAGGGGAGAGTGCATACTTCCACCGCAACCGTGGCCGTTCTTCCCGAAGCGGACGAAGTCGACTTCGAGATCAACGAAAAAGACCTCAAAATTGATACCTATCGCAGCGGCGGCGCCGGCGGACAAAACGTCAACAAGGTCAGCTCGGCCGTGCGTATTACCTACTTACCGCTCAATCTCGTCGTAGCTTGTCAGGACGAACGGAGCCAGTTAAAGAATAAAGAAAAAGCAATGAACGTCCTCAAAAGTCGTTTGTACGACTATTATCAGGGACAAAAGGACAGCGAATACGCCGCCAATCGTCATATGCAGATCGGCACCGGCGATCGCAGCGAACGTATCCGCACCTATAACTATCCGCAAGGCAGGGTAACCGATCACCGTATCGGTAAGACGCTTTATACGCTCCCCGCTTTTCTGGACGGAGATATTTTTGAAATGATCGAGAGTCTGGCCCTCGCCGACAGAGACGCCAAACTCAGCAAGTTAGTAGATTAGGAGAAAGAAAATGGATCAAATTATTACCAACGACGTTTATCTTGGCAAGAACAACATTTTGGAGGAACACAGCTATAATTATTCGTTGCAGGACGTAAAAGAGCCTCAGCTCTATCGCAACCTGTTCGATTATACATCCATTCCCAAAGTCGCGTTCAACTTCCGTAACGTTCCTCTCGGTTGTCCCAAAGACATCTGGATCACAGACACGACCTTCCGCGACGGACAGCAGTCCCGTTCTCCGTACGAAGTGGAGCAGATCGTCGATCTGTTTACGTTGCTTTCCAAGTTGGGCGGACCCAAAGGCATCATTCGTCAGAGCGAGTTTTTCGTTTACAGCGACAAGGATAAAGAGGCTCTTCAACGTTGTCAGGATCTGGGACTCAGGTATCCCGAGGTTACCAGTTGGATCCGCGCTAACGAAAAGGATTTTGCGCTCGTAAAAGAAATGCACGTGGAAGAAACGGGCATTCTGGTCAGTTGTTCCGACTATCATATTTTCAAAAAGATGAACATGACCCGCCGTCAGGCGCTCGATAAGTATCTCGGCATTATTAAAGCGGCCCTCGACGCCGGCATCCGTCCGAGATGTCACTTCGAGGACATTACCCGCGCCGATTTCTATGGGTTCGTTATTCCCTTTGTATGCGAACTCAAAAATCTCATGGACGAAAGCGGCATTCCCATCAAAATCCGTTGTTGCGACACCCTTGGTTATGGTCTTAGCTATCCCGGCGTTTCTTTGCCGCGCAGCGTACAGGGCATTATTTACGGTTTGCGCCATTACGGCGGCATTCCTTCCGAGCTCATCGAGTGGCACGGACACAACGACTTTTATAAGGCCGTTGTGAACGCCAGCACGGCATGGCTTTACGGCGCTTCCGGCGTCAACTGTTCGCTCCTCGGTATCGGAGAAAGAACGGGTAACTGCCCACTCGAAGCCATGGTTATCGAGTACGCTTCTATCAAAGGCACCACCGACGACATGGATCTCTCCGTTATTACGGATATCGCTCATTACTTCGAGGAGAAGATAGGATACGAGATTCCGCCGCAGACTCCGTTCGTCGGTAAAAACTTTAATACGACCCGCGCGGGTATCCACGCCGACGGCCTGTTGAAAGACGAAGAGATCTATAATATTTTTGACACGGAAACCTTGCTGAACAGAAAGGTGCGCGTCGCCGTCGACAGTCATAGCGGTCTTGCGGGCATTGCGTTCTGGTTTAACGCTTACTTTAATCTCGATGGAGACGATAGGATCGACAAAAAGGACGAAATCGTCGCCAAAGTCAAAGAACTTGTGGATAAGGAGTACGCTTCCGGCAGAACGACCGCCATGAGCGACTACGAAATAAAAGAATTCATCAAATCCATCGATATTGAGTTTTATAGGAAACTGAAATATATTAAAAAAGCAAAAGGAGAATTGAAGAAATGATTCAGATCATCGCGGGTGAAAAGGGGTCCGGAAAGACCAAAAAGCTGATTAATTTTGTCAACGATACCGCCGTATCCGGAAAGGGGATCGACGTCGTTTTGGCAACTACCGACCGTTACAGACAGGAGATCAAGCCCGAAGTGCGCTTTATCGACGTCGCCGAAGAGGGAGTCAATAATTTCGATCGCTTGATCGGATTTATCAAGGGCTTGCTCTGCGCTAACTATGATATCGAATACGTATTCATCGACGGCATTCATAAGATGCTCGCCACCGAGATCGGAAGCTCCTCTATGGCCGACTTTTTTATGGCTCTCGACGCCATTGGAGAAAAGTCTATGGTCAAGTTCGTTCTTACCGTCAGCTGCGCTGTCGATAAGCTGCCCGAATTCGTAAAAAAATACCTTTAATAATAAATAAGGAAGAGTCATGAAATTTTTCAGCACGAGAGGTTTCGGACCGGTCAGCGGAGCCGAAGCCATTGTTAAAGGCCTTGCCGACGATGGCGGGCTGTTCGTTCCCGAGTCTTTTCCGGAGATTTCTTTGGAAGATATCGGAGATCTTGCCGCTCTGGAATATCCGGAGCGTTCCGCATATATCATGAGTAAATATCTGACCGATTTTTCTTATGAAGAATTGCTCGGATATACCCAAAAAGCATATTCTCGCTTCGACGGAGAAGCCGCTCCCGTTATCAAGGTGGACGACGGCTTGTTCCTGCTCGAACTGTTCCACGGGCCGACGCTTGCGTTCAAGGATATCGCTTTGACCGTTTTGCCATATCTGCTTACCGGCAGTAAAAAGAAAACGGGCGCGGAAAAGAAGACGCAGATTCTCGTTGCGACCAGCGGAGATACGGGCAAAGCGGCGTTGGAAGGATTTAAGAACGTAGACGGCGTTGAGATTACCGTTTTGTACCCGGCGGAAGGCGTCAGCGATATGCAGAAGCGTCAGATGATTACCACCGACGGAAATAACGTTCACGTTCTCGGCGTCAAGGGCAATTTCGACGACGCACAAACGGCCGTCAAGAAGATCTTCTCCGATCCGGAAATGAGACGGAAGTTTTCTGATCTCGGATACGAATTATCCAGCGCAAACTCCATTAACTTCGGTCGTCTCGTTCCTCAGATCGCGTATTATTTTTCTTCTTATTGCGATCTTGTCAACGCGGAAGAGATCGAGCTGGGACAACAAGTCAATTTTGTCGTTCCGAGTGGTAATTTCGGCAATATTCTCGCCGGTTATTACGCCAAGCGCATGGGTTTGCCGATTCAGCATTTGATCGTCGCAAGTAACTGTAACGACGTTTTGACCGACTTCTTCTCGACCGGGAAATACGACTCTAAGCGTCCCTTCCATAAGACGATCAGTCCGTCTATGGATATCCTCATCAGCAGCAATCTCGAACGTCTTGTGTACGAGATCCTCGACCGCGATCCGAAAGAGGTGGCTTCTCTTATGAAGGATCTGAAAGACTTTGGACTGTACGTCGTCGACGAAGACGTTTTATACGATAAAGCGCCCGAGTTTCTCGGATACAGTTGCAGCGAAGAAGAAACGAAGGAGACTATCGATAATTTTTACGACGATTATTCTTATCTGCTCGATCCTCATACCGCCGTCGGCGTTACCGCGTTCTTTAAGTATATGAACGAGGTCTACGACGATACCACGCCTACCGTGGTCGTCAGCACCGCCAGTCCGTATAAGTTTCCGCAGAGCGTCCTTGACGCTTCTTGCCATATCAAAGATAACGACGCCATCAAGGCGGCAAAACGCCTTTCTCGTATGACTTCGACGGAAATACCCGAAGCGATCGCTTCTTTGAACGACAAACCCGTCTTGCACTCTCTCGTGGTCGATAAATCGGAGATTGCGGATACGGTATTGTCCTTTGTCGGAGGAAACAAATGATCGGTGATAAAAAAATCGTTTACAGCGCCGTTCAACCGACCGGGTGTATCACGCTCGGCAACTACGTCGGCGCCATTCAGAACTGGCTTAAACTTTCCGAAGAATACAACAGTATTTTCGCCATTGCCGATCTGCACGCTCTGACCGTCCGTCAAGTGCCAGCCGAGTACAGACAAAGGGCGATGTCCTTTTTCGCACAGTATCTTGCCTGCGGACTCGACCCGGAAAAGAGTATTATGTACTTTCAGTCGCACGTGCCCGAGCATGCGGAACTGACCTGGATACTTAACTGCTTTACTTATATCGGAGAGGCGCAACGCATGACCCAGTTCAAGGATAAATCGGCCAAGCATACCGATAATATCAATATGGGCTTATTGGACTATCCCGTTTTGATGGCGAGCGACATCTTACTGTATCAGACCGATTTCGTGCCCGTTGGGATCGACCAGAAGCAACATCTGGAACTTTGCCGCGACCTTGCTATACGCTTCAACAATCTGTACAGTCCGACCTTTACCGTGCCGGAAGCATACATCGGCAAACAGGGAGCCAAGATATTCTCGTTGCAGGAACCGACCAAAAAGATGAGCAAGTCCGATCCGGATGTCAACGCGACCGTCAGCATTATCGACAGCGCGGACGATATTATGCGCAAGTTTAAGCGCGCCGTTACCGATTGCGATTCGGTCGTGCGCTTCGACGAAGTAAACAAACCGGGCGTAAGCAATCTTCTTACTATTTTTTCGGCCGCAACCGGAAAGACCATTGAAGAACTGGAAAAAGAATTTGAAGGTAAGGGTTATGCGCAACTCAAACCGGCGGTTGGGGAGGCCGTTGCAGAAAAGTTCCGTCCCATCCGCGAGCGTTACGACGAATACATGAAAAACAAAGATTATCTCATGAGCGTGGCGAAGAGCGGCGCCGAAAAAGCTCGTTCCATCGCTCGGAGAACTCTTTCCAAAGTATATCGCAAAGTCGGATTGGTGGAAGGCTGATGTTCGGTAACGTCCTGATCGACAAGCCCAATATCCTGATCAAGGATTACGAGACTTATCGCGCTTATTACTGCGGAGTATGCAAGTCCATCGGTAAGGAATACGGTACCCTTCTTCGCCTTACTCTGAATTACGATATCGTCCTGCTTGCTCTTCTCGGACACAACTATGAAAAGACAGAACCGATTTATCTCAGCGAGCATTGCATTACCCATCCGGTCCGTAAGGTCCCGACGGTAAAGAACAACGAAGTCCTGACCCGGGTTGCCGATATAAATATCATTCTCGGCTACTATAAGGCGACGGACGACGTTCTTGACGAAAACAAACATCGCTTGTGGAAATCGACTATTGCGACCAAACTGAAAAAAGCGCGCAAAAAACTGCCGGAATTTGACAAAGCGGTCAAAGAAGGGTACGAAAAGATCAGAACGAGCGAAAAAGAAAAGCGCCCGGCGGAACGCATAGCGGACCTTTTCGGACAAATCATGATGACTTGCGCCGACGCATTGACAAGCAAAGGCGACGCAAAACTGAAAAAGCTCCTCTATTACGTCGGAAAGTGGGTATATTATATCGACGCGCTGGAAGATATAAAAGAGGACTTAGAAAAAAAACGATACAATCCTTTTTTAAGAAAGGATACAGTTTGGTCGGATACCGTATTTACCGAGGTCGAAAAAGAAGCAAGACCCTGTCTGTACGATTGCATAGACCGCATTATCGAAGTTTATAATACAATGGAAATCAAATTCGGCGAAGGCGCGCTCAGCAATATCGTTTACCGCGGATTTAAAGCGAGAACGGAGCATGTGCTTGACGCGAAAGGAGAAAAATGCAAAAAGATCCGTTTATAGTGCTCGGCATTAGCGAAAACGTCTCTCAGGACGAACTTTATCGCGCGTATAAAGAAAGACGCGCACAGTATGAAGATAAACGTTTCGAGCCCGGCGACGTGGGCGCCGAAGCCTGTGCGAAACTCGAAGAGATCGAAACGGCCTACAACGACGCGCGGGATATCATTCGTTCCCGTCCGTATATCGCCGAAGAAGAACAAGCCGATCGTCATACGGAAGGAGATAATTCCGAAAGCCTGGACGAAGCGGAACGCGCGATCAAAGAAAACAGAATCGACGACGCGCAAAAGATATTGGATAATTGCACCTCGCGCTCGGCGCGTTGGCACTACGTTCAATCGGCTGTTTTTTATCGTAAGAATTGGCATGCGGACGCATTGAAACAGTTGGAATTCGCTTGCAATATGGAACCCGGTAACGCAAAATATGCCGAGGCAAAACGCTCTCTCGAAACGCAGATGAAAGCGCATACCGACGAAAAAAAGAATTCCTTTTACAGCGAAACCGAAAAGAACGGAGAAAAAGTTTATTCCGGTCCCGACTCTGCCTACACCGGGCACAGGGGATGCACCGTTTGCGACTGTTGCAATTCTCTTATCTGCGCCGATTGTTGTTGCGAATGTATGGGAGGGGATCTCATATCCTGTTGCTGATATGCGGAAATCAAAAGACATCGGCTCCCGTATCGCTTTTGCCGGTGTGGGCGCCGCTATCTCCATCGTTTTTATAGTTCTGGGATATTTTTTTAGTTACGTCTCTCTGTCTTGCACCGTTCTGACGTCGGTCGGTATTTTGTTGCCGTTGTCCAAAGGATATTATAAAGAAGCCGTCCTTGCCGCCGTTGTGGCCGGCGTGGTCGGTTTTTTTATCGTCAATATCAAAATTATCCCCTATGCGATGGCCAGCGGAGCGTACGTTGTGTTGACGATTTTTTTACAGTTGAAGTTCTCCGATAAAACGTGGAAGATACTGCTGACTTATATTTTGAAATTAGGTTATTCTTCTCTTGTGTTCTGGATATGCTATTCGCTTATTTCCGTTATCGTCGTTGACGTAAAAAAAATTACTTTTCTGCAAACTTTTTCTCCGGTTGCGTTATATCTTATTTTCAACGTCGTTTTTTGCCTGGCGTTTCTGTTGTACGACTTCCTGCTTTTAAAAGGGTACGAATTCGTAAAAGAGCGGATCAAAAATATCGGTCGACGCTGACGCTTTCTTTCGAGAGCATTTCCGCAAAGTTCGCTCCGCGCGTTTCGGTAACTTTGACCGCCTGAAACAGGATATCGTTGATCCCTTCGCTCGCTATCGCATAAACGATCTCTTTGCCTCGTCTGGTGCCCACTACGATTCTTCGGTCTTTCAGAATGCGCAGTTGGTGGGATACCGTCGTTTGATTCATGCGGAGCGCGCGCCCGATCTCTCCTACGCTTAAAGGCGAAATAGAAAGAAGCGAGATCAGCTTGATCCGCGTTTCTTGCGCGAATACGGAAAAGAATTCGCTTATTTGTTGCACGGAATGGTCGGAAGGCATATACTGTGAAATTATTTCATCCAAAGACAGTGACATTTTAATCTCCTTTTTACCCGGATATCGTAAAAGATAATATCACAAGTACAATTACGCTATTTGGAGCATATTGTAGAATAATGGACGATTTCGGAGGTAAATATGTTTGATTCTCTTCCTATGCTTTTACTGATGATCTTAAACGCAAACAATAACGGCGGTTGCGGTTGTAATTCTTCCGCTCAGAACAAAAACACCCTCGCCATGTGTCTATGCCTTCTTTGTTTGTCCGGCGACGGCTGTGACGGCGGTTGCGGTTGTTCGGGGAATAGCGGTAATTTTACTATATAGTACTTACAGGTCGCCGCTTGAAAATTTTTTCGTCGCAGTGTATAATAGAAACATGGTGCATTTCGGTAACGACTGGGACGAGGTCCTGCGCGGAGAATTCGATAAAGAATATTACCTGTCTCTGCGCCGCTTTCTGGCAGAGGAATATCGCACGCAAACGATATACCCGCCCATGTACGATATTTTTAACGCGTTCAAAAAGACATCTTATAAAGACGTCAAAGTTTGCGTGATCGGACAGGATCCCTATTTCAGGCCGGGACAAGCACACGGAATGTGCTTTTCGGTCAAGAAAGGCGTTGCCATCCCGCCTTCGTTGCGCAATATTTATAAAGAGCTCGAGTCCGACCTCGGTATTCCGCCGAGCAATGACGGATATTTGGAAAAATGGGCGGAACAGGGCGTTCTTTTACTCAACACCGTCTTGACGGTACGCGAAGGTAAACCTCTTTCTCATAAGGACAAGGGCTGGGAGATCTTTACCGACGACGTTATGTATAAACTGAACGAAAAAAACAGTCCCATCGTCTTTCTTTTGTGGGGCTCTCCCGCTAAGAAAAAAGCGGAGATTATTACTTCTCCCTTGCATCTGAAACTTGCCGCGCCGCATCCGTCGCCCATGTCCGCAAACTATGGTTTTTTCGGTTGTCGGCACTTTTCCAAAACCAATGCTTTTCTGATTGAAAAAGGTTTGAGTCCCATCGATTGGAATCTTAACGACTGATCCTTATTCTTGAATAAAATTGTTTTTGCCTATTGCATTTTCTTCGCGCGTAATATATAATTATAATAAATAATTATGGGGGTGCATTATGTTCAAAAGATATAGCGCGACTTTTTTGCTTCTGGCAGTCGTCCTTTTATCTATTGCTTTTTGCGGTTGTACTCCCGATATTATTAAGGCGGAACCCACCGTTACCGCTCTTTCCGTCGACGGCGTCGTTACTACAGGCTATATCGCGGGGGATGCGTTGGATATTGCCCATGCTACCCTTTTTGTTACCTACGATAACGGCGAAATCAAAGAAATGTCGCTCACAGAGGACATGCTCGACAAGACCTCGTTCGACATGACCGTCCCCGGGACGCATACCGTCTTCGTTCGTTACGGCGGTTGCTCCACATCTTTTCAAGTGGAAGTGCAAAGTTGGGATCTCGAAACCGTTACGTTGCATTCCGAGCCGTACGTGACCGATTACGTCGTGGGCGAGAGCATCGATCTGAAAGGCGCCGTGATCCGTATGTTTTTCCGGCAGAGTCAGAATTCCGCCGAGATTCGTTATACCGATATTCCCGTTACCCAGGACATGCTGGAAGACTATGACAAAGAGACCATCGGCACCCAGACGATTTATCTCAATTATTCCGACACCCGTCTTCATTTTGACGTTAATTATTCCGATAAAACGGCAACGTCGGTCAAGATCGTCGACCCGGCCGTCAATAATTACGTTTTCGTCGGGCTGGGACAGTACAGATTTTATCTCCGCACGGAAGACGGCGCTCGTCTGAATCGAAACGGAGAGGAAGTGGAAGAAGCGCAAACCTATTATTACGCCGAATATGTCGACGCGTACGCCGCAAAGAATCTTTTTGAAACGGAGAATAAAACGACTTACGTTATCGGTTACGCCAACAGATACGATTTCAACGGTATGTCGCTCAGGATCGGTTTCGATAACGAACAAACCCCTCAGTACGACGCCATGACGGGCGAAGCGATAGAAAAAGACACAAGCGGCAATAAGATATACGGCGACATCGAAGACCTTTCCGACTGTATCCTCGTCAGCATCGACGACAGTGTGGAGAAGACGGTCGAAGCGGTTCTTATGTATCTTCCTAAGGATTATCCGGAAGAATTCAGATATAGCTTTTACGGCTCTTCGTATGTATCTGTCGGCTCTTACGTCCGTCCCGATATGGATATCAGCAGTAATTCCATGATCCGCGACAACGAAAAGATCACGCTCGATCCCATTAAGAGTAAGAGTTACGGTATGGTAAAACAAATCAGCACCGACGCTTCCGGTCGTACGACCATCGTCGTTTCTACGTCGATCAGTTATAATCTGACCTCGATCGCCGTTAAGGAGGGCGACCTCGTTGCGCATAACGCACCGCTCGGTATGTATGGACGTAACGCTATTTTTTCCGTCGGTGGCGGCATCGTCACATCGGTCAGAGACGGCGTCGTTACCATTCGTACCGCGCCTACCACCGGATTTACCAGCAAGGTGCAGACGAAGGCCTTCAAGTCGATGACGCTTATTAACCAGGATAAGATTATGCCTCTTCTGCATCCCGATATCACTACCATCGATAACATGATTCAGGGCGATACCATAGATCTTGCTTCCGGCGTTGTCAATATTACCAATGCCGACGGTACCGTAGAACAACGCGGACCCGTTCGCGTTGATTATACCGACGGCTCTCACGAGTATTTTAAACTCAACAGCTCTATGATCAGCGTTGTGAACGCGGGCGTTGAGACCGTCAACGACGGCTTGAATCTTTCCCGATCCGGCAGATACGAATTGTGGGTCGTTTTCGGAGGAGAAATTTCTTATCGGACGTCTTTTTACGTTACGATCGACCGAAAGTATCCCGTCGGACTCTACATCGTGACTTCTACCAACACCATTTCCGGAAGTCGGTTCTATTTCGGCGAAACCATCTCCGTCGCTTCGATGCGTTATTATATCCGTTATAACAACGAGGAGATCAGCGAGGAAAGACAGGTTACCGAAGATATGCTCGGCGAAGGCTATTCTCTTTATTGCAATCCCGAATCGGGAGCTTATGATAAAAAGATCCGCTTCAAGTTGCGCGACGAGGATCTGAGCGTTATCCCCGAGGACGTCAATAAAGAAATATTCAGTGAAGAATTCGTTTGTAAAGTTCTTCCGCAATCCATTCTCAATTCCAATATCGCCGTGCTCGCAAAGGCGCAGAAAGTCTATGTAACAAGCGACGATCAGATCGATCTTACCGGTGCCTCTTACGCCGTCTATTATCGTAATAACGTCGCTAAGGTGCTGGAAGGCAAGGAGATCAAGGACGCCGAAGGCGGAATGCTCTCTATCGGCGGAACGGCCGTTGTCCAGACCGATATCGGCGGAGATGGCGACAGAAGAGACGTTTATTTGGACAACAATACCTATCGCGTGTACGTGGACGAAAACGGTTCGTACGCTGCCGAACCCACTCGCTATACGAGGCTGGGCGTTCGTAAAAAAGCACGTCTGATCTATCGTGATCAATACTATAACGATTACCTTTCCGATTTGGGAAAAGAGGGCGGACCTTCCTATTACAACGAAAGCGACCTGTATTCGGCCAGCATCGACTTCGACTATTACGTTATAGAAAATTCTTCCTGGACAATCTCCGGAATGAAAGTCAATCTGAGCATGAGCGGCGGTCTGAAAGGGTATAAGGACGAATACGCCCAGTATGAGGATTGGGATCTGGGCGGCATTACGGTTACTCTTACCATCACCGACAGCGCCACCGGAGCTTTATCGACGTCCACGATCCCCGCGACGAGCGATATGATATACGATTCGACGACTCGTCGTATCGCAAACGACGTTCCCGTTAAGTTCTATTTCCTCGGCGTATCGGATGACAATACGCTCCGTATCAACGTCGGAAAGCGCAAAGAAGCGTCTTTGGAAATGATCGAAGCAGGAAAGAACACTTATTTATCCAGCTCTACGGGCGGTATGGATTTCAGCGATTATGAATTCTATTTACATTATAACGCCGGTCCGTACGACGTCATCCGTAATCTGACCGGTGTGTCTTACGTGCAGAAAAAAGACGGCTGGTGGTACGAAATATATCAAAAGAATTACGTCGTTTATAACGAAACGGGCGCGGTCGTCGACGCTTTCGGAGAAATTTCCGACGCGGAGACTTCTTTCTATCTTACTCGAGAAAGCGCAGAAGAAGCAATGGCCGCGTTGCAGGCGCTTCCATCCGCGCATACCTATTCCGTCGGAGAAGTGCGCGGCGTACTCCTGAATAATCTTTACAGCTACATCGGCGAAGTGTACGTCGGTTTGCATCATTCCGTATCGGAAACGGCTTCCACCGAAGAAACGGACGTTTGCGTTTATATCCCCGTTACCATCGTTGATTCGGACGATGTTATGGGCGTACGGTATATCGGCTCGGAAGACGAATTTATCGACGCCGCCGGTAAGGTCGCCGGTAAGTACTATGCCGGCTATGGCTCCGGTCGGGAGTATACTATCCTTAACAGATACGGCTTGTCGATTGTCCTCGATCATCAAGGCAAAGAGATCGGTACCGTTTCCGCGACCGGCGTGATTACGCCGAAAAACGGTACCAGGATCTACTATACGACGTACGAGCAGGCGAATGCCTATCTTTCGAGATTGCTTTCTTATTCCGTCGTTCGTAACAACGTGCTCAACAAATACTACGTTGCTAACGGAAACGGCGTCGGCGTTGATACCACCGGCGCGGTAGGTACGATCGAGTACTATGCTACCGAACTCGGAGCGAACGAAAGCATGCGCTGGATCAAGCGGTACAGCGTTCCTTATTTTGTAGCAGTAGATCCTGCGACGGGAAGATACGTCATTAAAAACGCTGTCGGATATATCACGACGTCGGACGGTTCCGTTATCCGTATCTATCATAGCGACGAGAACGCCGCGTATACTTATGCGGACAGATTAAACGGCATTACCGCCGTCGATTCTACGAGTGCGTCGACCTATTATTACGTTACCAGGATGTCGGAGGACGAAGAAGTTCTTTATTTGAATAACGATGGGAAATTCGAGAATATCCTGCAAGAAAGACGCCTGTTCGCCTCTATCGTCGAAGCGCGCGAATATCTCATTGAAAAGGGTCTTTCTCTTTATCATGTTTCCAATAAGTTGTACGTTATCGCGGAGATCGCCGCCGGTTGGGATATCATGATGAACGAGTATATCAATAACAACCTCGTCCAAAAAACGCTTACCGTTTATTATGCGGACGGTACCGTCGGTCAGGTACCGATTACTGCCGAAATGGTATCTTATAACAAGATGGATTCTTCTACCGGTTACAGAAAGGTTACCATCAGCTATAAAAATTGCTCATGCGAAGCCTATATTTACGTATGGCGCGCGGAGCTGACCGGAGTCGAGATTTCTAAAGAACCGCTGACAAACTACATTCGCGAATCCGAACTGGACGTCAGCGGCGGCGTTTTGAAACTGACCTTTACAAAGTATAACCAAAAGAATCAGGAAGCCGGTTACATGTATAAGTATATCAGCATGGAAGATCCGGATATTACGTACAGCGGCTTTTCCAGTCAGGTTTTCTCGAAGAGCGGCGTCAAAGTAACGGTGAACGTCCTTTATAAAGACTATTACACGCTTACTACTTCTTTCGTCGTTACCGTATACGACTTGCAGGACGTTACGTTCACTTTCAATAACACCATATTCTTCTACGGTAACGTGTCCGGAGCAGGATACTCCACCGTTAAACTTATTCCCGAATTTACGTTGCCGGAATCGGGCAGAGACATCACTATGTATTACGTAGAGAAAAAGAATCTTATCCCGTATAAGCAGTTCTGGGCGATGAATTTAACGGAGGCGAGCAGAGACTTGTATCTGCCCATCTACGTCAACGATGAGCGGGGAGAATTGTCTCTTCTGTATTATCTGTATACCGGCGATAAAGTCACTTCCGGCATTTACGATCCGGCAGCCGGTTCTTATTACGTTGTGTATTCCGCTTACGTCAAAAAGAACGAAAAGGGCGAAGTGACCGAAAGGTATACGTTATTGGAATATAATAATCTTTCCGCGAGCGAAAAGGCTCTCTGCGTGCCCGTCGACGGTCAGGGCGACGTTCTGTACCGCTATACGGCGGAAGAATATGCCGCGCTCACTTCTTCGGCGTTACGCGCTCTTTGTCGGGAAGAATCCAACGCCTATTATTTACTGATGACGGTAAAAGGCAACCGCTATTACGAGACTCGTAACTATTGTCTGAAAGAGTACGCCATTATCCCGAAGGTTATCGACGTAAAAGTCGTCCCCTCCAATCCGTTTGCGTACGTCTTGCGCGTGACGACGAAAGATAACCCCGCGGCTATCCTTTCTTTATTGAACCCCGTCAACTTGCTTCCGCTCACTTCAAAGATGAAAACGGATTATCCGTCTATCATCAATACCGTTTCCGTCATGAGCCCCAATTCCGATTACTTCGAATTGCTTATCGAACTTCCCGATTCGACAGAAATGGAAGAAGTGCCGGTGGTCAACGCCGTAAAGGACTGCTTTTATCGCTTGCTGTACGCTCTCGTGTACGATTACGATATCAAAGATATACGTCTGGGCTCGCCGGAATACATTGCGACCAATCTTGATTCCTCTTTTAGCGGAAGCAACGAAAGAAAGGTCTACTCGGGAGGAGAGTACAATACCCAATACGACTATTATATGTACGATTATATCGGTCACACGATGCGCGGCGGCGTGAACGTATTCACGTCTTTGCAATCCGATACGGAATATAATATCACTTATGAAGTAACGTATGGAGAGACGCTCACCAGAAACGGCGTATTGCAGCTACTTTCCAACAGGATTTTGTTGAAGAACAATGGAGACGGAACCTTTACTACCGTTCAGGGCTCGCTCGGACACAGCAGCTATACCGTCGACCTTTCGCCCATCACGATCAGCGTAACCGGCTCGAAAAAGCCGATCAACGTGACCTTGCTCGATCACAGCGAAAAGGATTACGTCGTGCGCTTGTACATGAAAAACGCCTCCGAAGTATACAGCCGTTGGTTCGTCGGCGGAGAGTTCAACATGATCAGAAAAGAATTGCTGGATGATCCAAACAATGCGTTCTTATCCGATCTGACCGTCATTTCTCCCAACAATTCTTACTTTGAATTACTGTTCGTGATCAAAGACAGCGTCTGGATGGGTACGGACGAACAAAAAGCCTGTCTCAGGGAGGTCGCGCGCTCGTTGATCGTCAATATGATCGATTTCGGAGCGGCAGACGTTCGTCTGGGCGGAGACGTGCATCTGTTCGGCACGACTGACGACTTTAACGCGGTAGCGCTTTTCACGGACGGCTCCGCATTCGAGCGCACGGTCAGCTTTACTTCCCGCGCCGCAAACGTCTCTATTGTCGACTTCTATGCGCTATACGAAACAATTCTGTCGACGGTTGATTCTTCTTCTCCGCTTTACGTGGCCGATTTCAGTTCGGTTAAATCGGGAATAACGATCTTAAACGGCGGCAATCGCTACGTTTTGAGATTGAGCGTATTCGATACATGGATGGGCGCCGACGCGCAAAAGAACGTTCTTGCCAACGCATGTTATGACTTTATGCGCGACCTTTTGTCCGCCGGAAGAGTATACTGTAACGGCGATGAGGTCACAACCGAGACGCCGATGAGCTTCTACCGCGATATTATTGAAAGAACGGGCGTCAATGACGAACTTGTCTTCGAGCTTCCGTTTACTTTTGAAGGAACGTTGTATACTTATGTATACGACGGTCTCTATTCGGCGTCAAAAAGTGCGGTGCTGAGCTCCTATGGGTCGGTGCTTTCCGACGTGGATATCAGGACGGCCACGGCTCTTTCAGATCTGACTTTCGTTTGGAACGGACCGTCGGGCGACCCAACGAAGATCGGCCTTGCGTTCTACGCTTTGCTCGATCTCGTAAGACAAAACGCCGATTTTATTTATTACGGCTCGGATATGAGTGTCATTACGTCGTCGACGTCTTCCGACGATTTATTAGCGCAATTGACGACGGCGATGAAAAAAGGCGTCAATATCTTTACTTATAACAGTAAAAAACTGTACGATATCAGTTATAACGCGAATGCGTCCGATATGTTGCACTATAATAACGTATACGTATTGTTTGACGGAGAACCGGCCGTGAATTACGGCGGTTCGAGCACGGAAACGGGTCAATTCGGTGCGACCGAAGGCGCAATGGCAAACCATATTCTCTACATCGTTGACGTGACGATGGGAGACGCGGACGCCAACAGGGTTTTGATCAACCCGTAATCAACACATAAAAAACGCAAAGGAGCGGATTATGGCAAATAACAATTACGAAAACGAAGAGCTCGAAAACGAGGAAGTCGAAAGAGAAGACGAAATGTCTTCGTGGCGGGATCGCTTTGACAGTCAGGCGCGCGAATACCTGGACGAACTGGAACGCGTGGGCGGAGATCTTGTGCATCCGGGCAGAGGTTGCGTTGCTTCGGTAAGACTGGACAGCATTCACAGCTTTGACGTGTTCAAGCGAAAACATAACAAAAAAGTATTTATCGAGATGATCCAGGATATTTCTGACGCTTGTCAGACGGCCAAGCTCCTCGCGTACTGCGTGCTCGACGATACGGCCTATCTCCTTGTTAAAGGAAACAGAAAAGAGACGGCGATCGCATTCGTCGACTTTATTATTAAAGAATATGCGACCAAGTATAACAGAGGATTAAGAAGCGTAGGAAATCCCTTCCGGCCGGACTATTCTTTCCGAGTGATTGCCAATTCGGATATCGGCGCAGAAATAAACCGTATCCATTCTTACAGCCCCAACGGAGTTGCGTCCGCTTATCCGTTTTGCAGTTACGCCTATCTCCGTTCGGGCGAACACGACGCCAACTTGATTTTGAAGATGGAACTCGATCCCACCAGAGAAGACTTCGAGTCCATCATTCTGGGAATGGACGGTATGTCCGTTTCTTTGCCGAAAGGAGTAGAAAGCTATAAATCGGTCAAAAGCGAAATTGATAAAAAGTTCGGCTATCAGACCATTTATCGTGAACAGGACGTCGGATACATGATTGCCGAAACCGCTGCGAGAAGTAACTCTTCTTACCTTTCGATCGCAAAGAAGAAGGGAATGGAAAAGAGGTATGATTTGCTGGTCACTTCCGTTTGCAACTTTATTATGCGCAGAGAATGCTCTTACCGGAGCGCCGTTTCTTCTTTGGGGATCAACGACACCGAAGAGTTAAGAATGGAAGTTATTGCCGAAATCAACCGCATCCGTCACTATTCTTACGAGTACATCGTTACCAATATTATGTGCGATCCCGAGGACAAGTCCGCCGGCGCGTATTTCGATCCCGACCGGTCGCTTCTGGCAAAATTATTCGTTGCGATGAACGAGCGGTACGGCTACACGTTTGAGCAGCTTTGCGTACGGTTCCATATCACGAACAACTTGATCTACCTGCGACAGCTTTGCGGTCTATAAAATGCTAAATAAAGCATTATTATCGCGGAAAGATATTGACGAAATAAACAAATAATGATAAAATCAATGACGGAGGTATGAGATGGCGCAAAACCTTAATAATTGTACGATTACGTTATCGGGCGATATTTTAAATAGTAATAAGAGCAAACGGAGTCTTGAATCGAAATTTACCGGTACCCCCGGTAAGTACTTCTTTATGCGGCTGGGCGTAATGCTCCTTGCGATTATCCCCATTATCGGATTGCCCAACGCCATGTGCATTTATCAACGTTGGATGTGTAAGCATACCACGATCGTCGGCATGCCGCTTCAATTCGTGGGGAAGGCCGGCCCGCTTTTGAAAGAAATTATTAAGTGGGTGTTCTTCTCGATCATTACTCTCGGTGTTTACGCCGCATTCCTTCTTCCTATTCGTGTGGAACAATGGCGTACCGCTAATACGATTTTCGGACCGGTAGCCGGCGTATAAAATCTTAAAAAGCAAGAAACCTGCCGCGTTCAAAACCGCGGCATTTTTTTATCGTAACATATAGTAATACTTTAAAAGGAGAAGACGTATGAAGATTATTCCTTTACCGAAAAAGATTATCGAAAATAGTGGCGCGCTTACTTTGAACAAATACGTCGGCGTTCGATTGGACGAGAGATTTGCGACGTTAAGAGCAAGGATCGAAGAAGGTTTTATGGGACGTAAAGTTTCCTTCGACGGAAACGATGTCGTTTTTTCCTTTCAAGAAGGGGTACCGACAGAAGGGTATCGATTGAAAGTTTCGGCAAACGTAACGATCTACGCGTCTGACGTTAAAGGAGCGTTTTACGGTTTTATGACCTTATTGCAACTGCTTGAAGACGACGTAATACCGCGGTGCGAGATCGAAGACGAACCTCGTTTTCCTTACCGCGGGATTATGCTGGACGTCGCGAGGCATTTTTTCGGCAAAGAGGAGATAAAGAGTTTGCTTGCCAATATGGCATACTATAAGATGAACGTCTTTCATTGGCATTTGACCGAAGATCAGGGATGGCGCGTCGAAATAAAAAAATATCCTGAACTTGCTCCAAAAGCCTGCGTAAGAAAGAATGATTGGAAGAATCCGCTCGGACAGATGACGGGAAAACCGTACGGAGAGGGGTGCTATTTTACGCAAGAAGACGTCAAGGAGATCGTTGCGTTCGCGGCAGAACGTATGATAACGGTTGTTCCGGAGATCGATATGCCCGGACACATCACTTCGGCGCTCAGCGTTTTTCCCGAGCTTAGTTGTGAACAAAAACCGCTTGAAGTCAGCACGAAATTTGGCGTAAAAAGCTCTATCGGGTGCGTGGGCAACGAAGATTTTATTCGCTTCATGAAAGATATCATCGACGAGATGTGCGAGTTGTTTCCGTCGCCGTTTTTTCATATCGGAGGCGACGAAGTGCCGAAAGATAAATGGAAAAGCTGCCCGAAGTGTCAAAAATTAATGAGAGAAAAGGACGTTAAAACGGAAAACGATCTGCAAGGCTATTTTACCAATCTCATCACGGAGTATTTGGCCGAGAAAGGGAAGAAGACGATCGGATGGGATGAAATAACGGAAACGAAGCATTTACGGAGCGACGCAATCGTGCAATGGTGGCACGGTAAAGAGGGTGGAAAGTGGGCCGAAAGGGGAGGCAAAGCCATTCTGTCGCACAATACTCTCTGTTATATGGATTATCCTTATATAATGACCAACCTGAATAAGATATACCGACTCGGACCGGAAGAGTGTAAAATGAAGCCGGAAATCGTCAAAAATATACTCGGTATAGAAGCGCCTCTCTGGACGGAATTCGTATATGACAAGAAAAAATTAGAATTTATGCTTTATCCGCGCGTACAAGCCGTCGCCGAGGCTGCCTGGACTCCGTTTGAAAGAAAGAACTATAAAGATTTTGAGAGCAGATTGACCAAGTATCTGGAAGAAATGGAGAAGCAAGGGATATGTTATTGTCCGCCTCGAAAGTATAATCCGGTCGGTTTGTACAGACTGAGACATCGGTTGAGAGTGGCAAGAAAGATCATAAAAGATCCCGACTTCGAGGTTAATTGTTAAAAGAAGAATGAAAGCGTATACCGAAAAACTAAAAATATTGCCGGCGCAAAGCGGCGTGTACATCATGTTGGACGAATACGACAACGTGTTATACGTTGGCAAAGCGAAAGTGCTAAAAAACCGCGTGCGGCAGTATTTTCATAACAGCGTAAAAAACGATAAAACGATGGCGCTAGTGGAAAAAATCCACGATTTCAGGTATATCATCACACCAAACGAATACGAAGCGTTGATTTTGGAAAACAACCTGATCAAGCAGTATAATCCGCCTTATAATATCTTGTTGAAAGACGATAAAACGTATCCGTATATCCGCATCAGGACAAAAGAAAAGTTTCCGAGAGTGGAAATCTGTTATAAAATGAAAGCGGACGGAAACAAGTACTTCGGTCCCTATATGCTCGGAGTGTCGGTACGCGACGTTCTGGAAATCATTCATACCGTCTTTCCGGTAAGAAGTTGTAACACGCTCGGAAAAAGAGAATGTTTAAATTACCATATCGGCCGATGTCTTGCGCCCTGTACAGGCAGGATCGGCGAAGATGAATATAAAAAAGTCATAAAAAACGTCATTGACTTTTTGTCCGGAAACGACGAGACCGTCAAGAAGATATTGACGGAAAAGATGATGGCCTGCGCCGAGAAAGAAGAATTCGAGCAGGCAAAAATTTATCGTGACACCTTGAAGTCGTTAGAGAACCTTATGCGGAAACAGACCATTCCGTTCAAACAAGAAACGGATATCGACGTTTTTACGTTCGTGACCAACGGAATGTATTCCGTCGTTAACTGTTTTGCCGTTCGCGGAGGAAAATACCTGGGCGGCATCAATTTCCCGTGCAGAGAAACCGAACTCAGCAACGGGCTGACGTCTTTTATTATGCAGTACTACGAAAATAATTCTATTAACTGTTCCGAAATTCTTGTCAGCAGCGAGATAGAATTCAAAGAAGAACTATCGGACTATCTTTCAGCAAAAGCGGGACGGAAAATACAAGTCGTTGTGCCGTCCGGCGGCATCCGTCGTCAGTTGGTCGATATGGGGGTAACGAACGCAAAGGACTACCTTGCGCGGCAGCTCGAACATCAGAACAGATACGACGAATTGACTCTCGGCGGGGTAAAACAGTTGAAAGAGTTCCTTGGTTTGCCCATTCTGCCAATGCGGATGGAATGCTACGATATATCTCATATCAGCGGCACAAATAAGGTGGCGAGTATGGTCGTATTTAAAGAGGGAGCCAAAGCCTCCAATCATTATCGCCATTTCAGGATCAAGACGGTGGCTGGCAATAACGACTTCGCATGTATGTTCGAGACGCTGACGCGGCGTTTTGAGGAGTGGAAGGCTCAAAAAGATCTCAGCTTTTCCGAACGGCCGGACCTGATCGTTATTGACGGCGGCAAAGGTCAACTCGGTTACGTCATGGAGGCAATGAAAAAAGAAGGGCTTGACTTTACTGTGATCAGCCTTGCCAAAAGGATAGAAGAAGTCTTTGTTCCCGGAAAAGAAGAAAGTATTTTGCTTCCGCGCGACAGCCTCGCGCTGAAACTGCTGATACGTATTCGTGACGAAGCGCACCGCTTCGCCATTACTTATCATAGGAGTCTGAGGCTGAAACAAATGACGGAGAGCGAGTTGACCGCCATAGAAGGTATCGGAAAAACAAAAGCGCGGAACCTGCTCGTTCACTTCCGGAAAACGGAAAAGATTGCGTCGGCCTCGGTCGAAGAATTGACGGAAGTAAAAGGTATCGGCAAGGCCGACGCCGAAAGAATAGCGGCTTATTTTTCAGGGAAGTCGCAAGGAGATAATTAATGAAATACAAGATGATATGTTCAGACCTCGACGATACGATGATCACGAGGGATCAGAAATACGGAAGGGGAGAAAAGGCCGCCATAAAGAGATACGTCGACGCCGGCGGAAAATTCGTGATCGTAACGGGCCGAATGACGGCAGGCGCGTTACCCGTATGCAAAGACCTCGATCTTCATGGAGAAGTTCTTACGTATCAAGGCGCGGTCGTGACGGATATAGACACCAAAAAAACGATAGAAGAGGTAACTATACCATATGATCTGGCATCCGAAATCGGAAAATACATAGAAAGCAAAGGATATTATTATCAGACTTACAGAGGCGATTATTTTTATACGCAAAAATCGACCGGGTTCACGGACCTGTACGTAAAAGTCGCGCATGCCGAATATCGTGAGACGGAGATTCCGCTCTCCGAATATATCCTGCAAGAAAAGCTGAGTCCGCCGAAGTTCGTTCTTTTGGGCGATCCGAAAGTCATGCCGTCCGTCCGGGACGATCTGATTTCCAGGTACGGCGACGAATTGCTTATCAATATCTCGAAACCGTTTATTTGCGAGATCATTCCGCACGGCGTCAGCAAAGGAAAGGCCGTTGCCCGCCTTGCCGAGAGATACGGTATCAAACGCGAAGAAGTGATCTGTATCGGCGACTCTGACAACGATCTTACCATGATCGAATACGCCGGACTCGGCGTGTGTGTGGCCGGCGGATCGCCGGCGGCGAAAAAGGCCGCCTCTTTGATCGCTCCCGATTGCGACGACGATCCTATTACCTGGTTGATTGACAGGTGTTTTCAAGACTCTTTATAAGAGGCGGTATTATATCCCTTTTACGCTAATACAATAGTGTGGCGACGTTGACAAAGACGTCCGGAAAGAGGTATAATTATGGAGATAAAATCAATGTCCGTTTCTGCGGCGAATATCTCGTCTTTGGGTTGCGGAGCGACCGTTCCCACGGCGTTTTTTCCGAAAGATATCGACCGATTGCGACAGATCCAGCGCCGTTATGCGGGACAAAGCAGATTTTTTATTGCCGGAGGCTTGACGAATACGCTCGTTATGAATATGGCTCCGGACGACGTAATGATTTTTTGCGGCGGGATGCGAGGAATACGCGTTCACGACGACTTTATTACCGTCAGGGCGGGAGAAAAGACCGCACACATTGCGGACGTGGCGAGGATATGCGGCCTTTCCGGAATGGAAGATCTCTGTTGCATTCCGGGTACCGTCGGAGGCGGCGTAATGGGAAACGCGGGTTGCTTCGACACGGCTTTTGCCGACGTCGTAAAATCGGTCAGACTGTTTCATCTCGACGACGGACAGCAAGAAGAACTATCTGCGGAAGAGATCGCTTTTCGATACCGGTATTGCAATTTGCGTAAGAACGTCGATTTCATTACCGAAGTTACGCTGAAACTGTTTCCTGACGGCGTAGCAGCGATCGGCGCGAGAATGTCGGACGTAAGAAAGAGAAGGAAGCAGGCGTTGCCTGCCGGAAAGAGCCTGGGGAGCGTTTTTAAAAAGCTTGACGACGTCGGTTGCGGGTATTATCTCGACCAACTTGGCATAAAAGGTCGTCGTATCGGCGGAATGCAAGTCAGCGAAAAGCACGCCGGAATTATCGTCAATCGCGGGGACGGTACCCCCGAAGAATATCTTGCCCTTGTCGAATTATGCGAAAGCGAAATACAAAAAGCAACGGGCAGAAAACCGGAAAGAGAGGTCGTAATATTTGGAAGAGATCAGTAACGTCGTAAAAAAGGAGCTTTACGCGGCGGAGCTCGCCGACGAATGCCTTTTGCCCTTTTTGAGCGGCGCTATACGCGGAAGCGGAGAAGTGTCTTTACTTCGTACGGGTTACGAAGTCGAGTTTGTTCATGCGGACAAAGAATTTATCGACCTGCTATCGGACGTTGTGTACAGGCTGGAAGGCGTAAAAACGGAACGTACGGAAACGGTCATCGACGGAGAAAGAAAGTATGCTCTTTCTATCGACAGTCATCTGTCCAATATATTACTCGAACGGTGCCTGATCGTAAAAGATAGATACGAACTCATCCAGGGCATTCCGGAAGAATTGTTTCCTTCCTCGGTTGAGCGTACGGACATTAACCTGCCGGAAGATTTTTCTTCGGCGGCGAAAAGGGCCTTTTTACGCGGTTTGTATCTGTCTTGCGGCAATTTGCGCGTGCCGGACGATATTGAAGAATGGAGTCAGAATAAGACGAAAAGCGGATATCTGCTTTCGCTGAATCTCAATTCCGATTACGTTGAAGAAGACGTTATCAGACTGATTGTCGAACAGGCCGAAACAGACGCGTCGTCGGTCATGGCGAGAGCGCGCGGTTTTACCGTTTTTATAAAGAACAGTCAGGTAATCTGTAATTTTTTGACGGCTATCGGCAGTAACATCGGCGTTCTCAGACTGTATGAAGTCATTACGAATCGAAAAATGAAAAACGACATGAACCGTTTGCAGAATTTTGAAATCGCCAACATTGACAAAACAGTCTTTTCTTCTGCCAGACAGATCGCCGCAATCAAAGAAGTAGATAAAAAGATCGGTTTAAAAAATCTTTCCGACGGATTGCGCCTCGTATGCGAATACAGATTGCAGAACGTCGAGGCAGGATTGGGAGAGATCGCAAAGATGTTCGATCCCCCCATAACCAAAAGTTGCGTAAATCATCGTATGCGCCGTATTATGGAGCTAGCAAAAAAATAGACGAGAGAGGAACACAAAGGATGCCGGAATTCATTCATCTACACAATCATACCGAGTACAGCTTACTGGACGGTTATGCGCGCATCAAAAAATTGGTCAAAAAGGCCAAAGAGTCCGGCGCGCGCGCCGTTGCCATGACCGATCACGGCAACACATACGGCGCAATAAAGTTTTATAAAGAGTGTAACAATGCCGGCATTAAGCCTCTGATCGGTCTCGAAGCATACACCTGTCACGATATGACTTTGAAGGACCGGGAACACAACGACCGTTTTCACCTTGTCCTGATCGCCAAAGATCTGACCGGGTTTCATAACGTAATGAACGTGTCAAGCGCCGGCTTTGTCGAGGGCTTTTACGATAAGCCCCGCGTCGATTACGGCGTGCTTGAAAAGTACAGCGAAGGTGTTATCTGCCTGAGTGCCTGTATCGCCGGAGAAATCGACCGTCTTCTTCTCGACGGGCGGTACGACGACGCCCTTGCCTGCGCTAAAAGATTACAGGGGATCTACGGCGAGGACTTTTATATCGAACTCCAGAATCACGGATTGGAAGAAGAACTTCGCATTCTTCCGTTTCTTAAAAAGATCGCCGCTGAGATCGGAGCCAAAACGGTCGCCACCAACGATATTCACTATATCGAGCAAAGCGACGCCAAGGCGCACGACGTTCTTTTGGCTATCCAGACGCAAAAGGATATCGACGATCCGACCAGATGGCGTTTTCCCAATAACGAATTTTATTATAAAACGTACGAGCAGATGCTCGAATTGATGGGAGGGGATCCCGAACCGCTCGACAACACCATTGAGATTGCCGAAAAGTGTAATCTCAAGATACCGTTCCACGTCTATACCATTCCTCACTACGATCCGCCGGAAGGGTACGACGACGATAAAGATTTTTTGCGGAAGATGGCCTTTAAAGGCCTGGAAGAGCGCTATGGCGAGGTCACGCCCGAAATACGTCAACGCGCAGAATACGAGCTTGACGTTATTTGCCGGATGGGCTTCGCTTCTTACTATCTGATCGTTTGGGACTTTATTAATTACGGTAAGACGCACGGCGTTCCGATCGGTCCCGGTCGCGGCAGCGGCGCCGGAAGTATCATTGCGTACGCCATTCATATCACGGAGATCGATCCCTTAAAGTACGGACTCATTTTCGAGAGATTTTTGAATCCCGAAAGACAGACCATGCCCGACTTCGATATTGACTTCTGTTCCGATCGTCGCGAAAAAGTCATCGAGTACGTGCGAGAAAAGTACCATCAGGATCACGTCGCGCAGATCATCACTTTCGGCATGATGAAGAAGAAAAACGCCATCAAAAACGTGGCCAGAGTCTATAAAATACCATTTGCCGAAGCCAACGCGCTGGTAAAGAACATTCATGATAACGATAAAAAAATACATATTCCGAACTTGCTCAATCCGGAAGATCCTGCCGCCGTACCGGAATTGATCGAGATGTACAATACAAATCCGACATATAAAGAAGTTCTTGACCTGGCGGCCGAGATCGAAGATATGCCCAGAGACCGCGGCAAGCACGCCGCCGGTGTTATCATATGTAGCAAACCGGTTGCGGAGGTCGTCGCATTGTCCAGAAACGGCGATGATATTACCACTCAATTCGATATGACCGAATGCGAGGAATTGGGCCTTCTGAAAATGGACTTTTTGGCAATAGAAACGCTTACCGATATCGATAGATGCGAAGAACTGATCAAAAGATACCGCGGCGTTGACGTAGACTTCGATAAGATCGGATACGAAGACCAGGAGACCTACAAAATGATCGGTACGGGCGACTGCGACGCCGTCTTCCAGCTGGAAAGCGCGGGCATGAAAAACTTTATGAAGCGTCTGAAACCGACCGTCATAGAAGAAATTATCGCAGGCGTCAGTCTGTATCGACCGGGCCCCATGCAGTATATTGACACATACGTCGAAAATAAACAACACAAAGATAAGATCGACTATCGCCATCCCAAGTTGGAACCGATTCTGAAAAACACATACGGCGTTATCGTCTATCAGGAACAGGCAATGTTTATTACTCAGGCGCTTGCCGGATATACCATGGCGCAGGCCGATAACTTCCGTAAGTTCATCAGTAAGAAGAAAGTTGAACAGATACCGGAACAGCGTAAGCGCTTTGTCGACGGTTGCGTAGCGCACGACGTATCGGAAGAATTTGCGCTGACGATCTGGGATGAATTGGAAAAATTCGGTGCGTACGCCTTTAATAAGTCGCACGCCGCCGCTTATTCGGCGCTGACCTATCAGACAGCATATTTAAAGTGTTATTACCCGCTTGAGTTCTTCTGTGCCGTTATCAATAACCGCATTAACAAGCCGGATGACACCGGCAAGTATTTGCGCGTTATCAAGGAACATAATATAAAAGTTCTACCGCCGGACATTAACCACAGCGAAGGGTTATTCATCCCGGAAGGGGACGCCATCCGCTATGGTCTCGTGTGTATCAAGAACGTCGGAAAGGCCGCCATTGACGCCGTAGTCAAAGAGCGTAACGAAAACGGACCTTTTACCGATTTTTCCGACTTTGTACGTCGCGCGTCGTCCGACGCACTCAACAGACGTATGCTGGAAAGTATGATAAAAGGCGGCGTTTTCGATTGCTTCGGTCATAACCGCGCCACTATGATGATGAATTACGAAAAAATTCTGGAAATAGAAGATAGCAATCGTTCTTTGTTAAACGGAGGGCAGTTGTTTTTCGATTTCATGTTGCAAAGCGAATATAAGTACAAAGAAGTCCCCGAAAGTAAAATGGCGCGCCTGCAACTGGAAAAAGAAGTGCTTGGCAGGTATATTACCGGACACCCGCTCGACGGACACGAAGAAGAGATGAAGGCTTTCACGTTCGATTCTACGATGTTCGTCCCCATCGAAAAAGAACCGGATGAAGAGTTTGAGGAAGAAGAAGAAAGCCCGGAAGAGTATCCGGTCAAGAACGGGGACGTCGTCTATTTCGGCGGTATTTTGAGCGACGTCGTCGTCAAAGTCAATCCCAAATCGGGCAAGAAGTGGGCGGCCGGCGTATGCGAAGATCTGAACGGCAGTTTTGAAGTCGTCTTTTTCGGCAACGCTTACAATTCGTATAAAGATCTCATTAAAGAAGACTCCCTCGTTAAAATACGCGGAAAAGTATCCATTGCCGAAGGCGGAAAACCGAAGATTGAAGCGCAAAACGTATACGGCTGGGGCCTGGAAGAGAAAGAAACGATCCGCGATGAACGCGTCTTATGCATACGTATCGATAACGATATCGACACGTATCAAAAAGTTATGGACCTGCTCGCCAGATACAGAGGCGATGGATGCGCCGTCAAAGTACAGATGGACGGAAAACTGTATAACCTCAATTTTACTGTCATGGGCGTGGACAGTTTAAAGAACACTCTGATCGGCGTGGTCGGGTATCAAAACGTCAAGATTATTACGCCGCAATGATTTTTTGATGAAATAAAGCGCCGCGCAAAGCGTTATCACTCCGCAACCGACGGCGCCGATGATCGGATAAACGGCTCCGATCAGTTTTTCAAATCCGAAACAGGATATCCCCAAAGAAAGCGTTGCGATAAGCAGCGCTTTTTCGACGTTGTCATTCGCGGCTACAAAGCAGGTGCCGTTGCAGGTCGTATACATAGCAATATACAGAATAACAAGACCTACATACCCCAAACCTACCTGTTCGGCTGCCGATATCATAGGAAACAGTTCTTCCTCCTTATCTGAACAAAGCAAGAAAACGACGATCAGAAGTACGGACAGAATCGTGCAGGAAATAAGGGCGACGGAAACGCTTTGCTTTCTCGAAAAATCCCGGACGGACGTCGCGATAAAAAATCCTCCCGTCAGCATATTCATGCCGGCATAGGTTACGGAAGAGAGGGGACTGAACTTTCCGCGCGGCGCGACGATATCCGTCTTGAAAAAGACGACGAAGAGCATAACGAGAATGCCGGCCACACAAAAAAAAGAGACTGCCCCCATCGCCTTTTTACTGACGAAAAGAGTCATCAGCGTCATAAGAACGGTCAACACGGCGCCGCCGTGAAACCCGAATAAAGAAAAAACGACGTCTTCACAAGCTGCCGTCGTCGTGCAGAAGACGAGGAAGTTCGCCGTCCTGATGAGATAGACGAGCGCTTTTTTCCCTTTCCCGAAATAAGAATAGATACCGCCGTCCGTTCGCCCCATTTCGCAAAACAAATAGGCAAGCGCGCCCAAAACGACTCCTGCAAGCAAGGGTGTAAATGCGTTCGTGCCGGAAAAATACAGTAGTATTTCTTTACCGGACGCAAATCCCGCGCCTATGACCGTTGCGACAAATCCGAATGCGACCGAAATGCTTTTCTTCATCTTAAAATATATATGCGCTTCGAGCGGTTTTAGCAAAAATTATTGATTTTTAACGCGAGTTGTGATACCATAAAAATAATATTTTTATATTGAGGTATTTTATGGCAATCACCAAGATCAACAAAAAAGTATATTTCTACCGCGACAAGCGTATCAAAGAAGGGCAGATAGCAGGCCTCGATTACGAAAACGCCTATAAAGGTACGATCGCATATGGTATTCTGAACGCGCACAATATCAATAAGCCGACGGTAAAAGGCGGCGCGTTGAAAATAAAATTCGACTGCATGGCCAGCCATGATATTACTTACGTCGGTATTATTCAGACGGCGAAGGCCAGCGGATTAAAAAAATTCCCCATTCCTTACGTTCTGACCAACTGTCATAACAGCCTTTGCGCCGTAGGCGGTACGATCAACGAGGACGACCATGATTTCGGATACTCGGCCGTCAAGAAATACGGCGGCATCTTCGTCCCCCCGCACCAGGGCGTTATCCATACCTATATGCGCGAACGCATGGCAGGTTGCGGTAAGATGATCTTGGGGAGCGACTCTCATACCCGTTACGGCGCGCTCGGGACCATGGCCGTCGGCGAAGGCGGCGGAGAATTGGTAAAGCAACTCCTCGGCGATACCTACGATATCAAGTATCCGGACGTCGTCGGCGTGGAACTGATCGGAAAACCCCGTAAGGGCGTCGGCCCGCAAGACGTGGCTCTTGCCATTATCAAAGAGACTTTCAAGTGCGGTTTCGTTAAGAATAAGGTGATGGAATTTTTCGGAAGCGGCGTAAAAAATCTTCCTATCGAGTATCGTAACGGCATCGACGTTATGACGACGGAAACAACCTGCCTATCCTCCATATGGGTAACGGACGGCGAAACGGAAAAGTATCTTGCAGAACACGAAAGAGGTAACGAATACAAAACGCTTAAACAGGCCGAACTTTGTATGTACGACGCGCTATTACGCGTTAATCTTTCCAAGATCGAACCGATGATCGCTCTCCCGTTCCATCCCAGCAACGCCTATACCATCCGCGAATTGAAAGCCCATCCGTACGAAATACTCAAAGCTTGCGAAGAAGCCGGACAAAAGTTGCTCAAAAAAGGCGAATTCCGCCTGACGGATAAAATCGTCGACGGCAAGATCGTCGTGGATCAGGCCGTTATCGCCGGTTGCGCGGGGGGCACGTACGATAACCTCGCCGAGGCCGCCTCCGTTCTGGACGGGAAATATATCGGCGGCAAACTGAATATGAGCGTATATCCGGGTAGTCTTCCGATCTATCTCGATCTTGCAAAGAAAGGCTATCTGAGTAAGTTTATCGAAGCGGGGGTTACCGTTAAAACGGCGTTCTGCGGACCCTGTTTCGGTGCGGGCGACGTCCCTGCGAACTGCGGTCTGTCCATTCGTCATACCACCCGTAACTTCGAGTCCCGGGAAGGCAGTAAACCGGGCGAAGGACAACTTGCCTGCGTGGCGCTTATGGACGCAAGAAGTATCGCGGCGACGGCTGCGAACGGAGGCGTGCTTACCGGGGCGGACGAGATCGAGTATAAATATGTCAAAAAACCGTTTAAGTACGACGGAAAAGTTTATAAAAACCGTATTACGGACTGCTTCGGAAAAGGCGACGGCTCTCTGCCTCTCAAATATGGTCCCAATATCGCCGATTGGCCGGAAATGTCGCCCCTTACGAAAAATCTTCTTATGAAAGTGGTGGCGGTCATCGACGACCCGGTAACAACGACGGACGAACTGATCCCTTCCGGAGAGACGAGCAGTTATCGCAGTAACCCGTTGCGTCTCGCCGAGTTTGCTCTCAGCCGTAAGCGTCCGGATTACGTCGGTAAAGCAAAAGAGGTCATGGCTGACGAAAAGGCTCGTAAAGAGGGCGCTATGCCGCAAGAATACGTCGACGCGCTTCAGATTACCGGCGTGGAAGGCGACGTTGAGATCGGTAGCGTCGTTTATGCGGTTAAACCCGGCGACGGAAGCGCGAGAGAGCAGGCGGCAAGCTGTCAGAGGGTGCTCGGCGGCGTAGCCAACCTTGCCAAAGAGTACGCGACCAAGAGATACCGTAGCAATCTTATCAACTGGGGCATGCTTCCGTACCTTTACGATAATAAGGTTCCGCTTCAATGCGGAGATATCGTCGTCGTGCCGAATGCGGCCGACGTTCTGGACAGCGGAAAATGCCTTGCTTACGTCGTGCGCGACGGTAAAAAGCAGACTGTCGAATTAAAAATGGATCCGCTTACCGAAGAGGAAAAGAGCATCATCAAAGCGGGATGCCTCATAAATCGCAATAAAGAAAGGTTGGGTAAATAATGCGCGTTATCAGCGGAAAATACAAAGGCAGGAGATTAATCGCACCGGAAACGTACGATATCCGTCCGACCACCGATAAAGTAAAAGAATCCGTTTTTTCCACCGTTCAACAACAAGTGGACGGCGGCGTCGTACTCGACCTTTTTTCGGGCACAGGCGCGCTCGGTATAGAAGCGCTCAGCAGAGGCGCTCAAAAAGTATATTTTTGCGATTGCAATTCAAAATCGCTTGACCTGCTCGTAAAAAATTTGTCCTTTTGCGATAAAAAAGAATACGAACTTTATAAAGGCGATTATTCGGACTGCATCAGATTGCTTTCTTCCCGCGGAGTTAAGTGCGACGTGATCCTTTGCGACCCGCCGTACGCATCGGGATTGACCGTCAAAGCGATGGAAAAAATAGAAAAAGGCGGTCTTCTTAAAGAGGGCGGCGTTTTGATTTCCGAACGCCTGACAGATAACGGAGAGACCGATTCTCCATGTTTTGTCTGTACCGATACCAAAAAATTCGGTAAGGTCAGTTACGACGTATTCCGCAATTATAAAAAATGCGTCCTTACCGGCACTTTTGACCCGTTTACGGACGGACACGCCTACCTGGTAAAAAAAGCCCTGGAAAAGTTTGATTTCGCGTATATCTGCATATTGATCAATCCCGATAAAGAGGCGACGTACAGCGTGGAAAAGCGAGAAAAACTGATCAGATTGTCCCTGTCAGAATACAAAAAACGGTTTCGTGTGGAATTTTTCGACGGAATGACGGTTGACTATTGTAAAAAACGCGGTATAAAATATATTATAAGAGGGATAAGGAATGAAAAAGACGCCGCTTACGAAAAAGAAATGGCGGAATACAACAAGAAGCACGGCGACGTGGAAACCGTGATTTTCGACGCGGAGAGATCGGATATCAGCTCGACGGAAGTGAAACGTCGGATCAAAGACGGTCTGAGCGTGGAAGACATGGTAAACGATAACGTGATCTCATTATTGAAGAACGGAGGATGAAAGATGGAAGATATCGGTTTGCTACTCAGTTATATAGAAACGGAGGTAAAAGAGGGCAAAAAGACTTGGATCGGGAACGGCGTAATCGTTGATCGCGACACTATCCTGAAACTTGTGGAACGTATCCGTATCGCTCTGCCGCAAGCGACGGGCGAAGCGCAGATCCGACAAGCGCAAAAAGAAGCGCAGGAGATCATTCATCTTGCCGAGCAAAGAAAAGAGGTCATGATCGACGCCAGCATGGCGATGCGCGAAGCGAAAGCCAGGGCCGAAAAGATCATTATGCAGGCCGCAGAGAATAAGAAGGCCGTTGAAAAAGAACTGGAACAAAACGCTTCTGTTGTGTTGACGACCGTCGGTAATTATCTCGAAGAAGCCTCCAAGTGGGTCGATAACGCTACTAAGGTAGTCAAAGATAAATTAAAGACCGAGTAAAAGACACAGCAAAATCGAAAATATCGAAGAAAGTATCCCTTGCGTCGACTTTGTGAGAAGGTAGTACGCAGGGGATATTTTTATTTTGCTCAGATAGGTCAGACTTTGGAAAGTAACGCTGAAACCGCCGAAAGTAAGCAAAAAAGAACAAACGGGCAGGAGTATGCGGACGGGAAGAGACAGTCCGGACAATATCTTACATCCGCGCGTCATTTCGATCAGCCCAAACAAAAAACCTTCGGATAGTCGGGAAGGAATATTGAACAAAGAAAGAAAATGAACAATGGGAGAAAGAAGTTCCGTCCGGTCGACCATATCGATAAGTAAATTAAACAGAACGATGAATCCTCCCACGATTCCTACCGAAAGAAGCGTCTCGGTCATGCTTTTATTCAGGACGTCTCCGCCCGCCGCGTCGGGGAGAGGAAATTCTTTTTTATCGCTTTTTATTCCGCGATAGAAAAAACCGTTGCAGACGGTTCCGAGATAATGAGAGGCGAGGAGAATAAATCCGAACGCTTTGTTATTCAACATCGCGACGCCTACCGTACCGATAATAAAAATAGGACTGCCGAAAGAAGTAAAAGAAGCGATTTTTTGCGCTTCTTTTTTGCCGATCTGTCCCGCAAGGTAGAACTCCGAGAGAAGCCTTGCGCCGACGGGATAGCCGCAAAGCATGCTCATAACGAGGATATAGCCCGCCGGGGTAGAAACACGATAAAGAAATCGGAGAGGTTTTTCCGTGATCGACGTCAGATCGGAGGCGAAATTCAGTTCGGTCAGCAGTTTGGAAAAAAAGAAGAAAGGAAAGGTGGCGGGAAGAACGTTAATAACGTACAGCGACAGTCCGTTACGTACCGAGTCGACGTAAACGTCGGAGCAGAGGATAAACAGAAACATAATTGTCAAAATAATCAGACAGGTCGCCGACCGGGGCGAAAGAATCTTTTTACTCACAATAAAGAGTGTATGACGCTCGAAAAAAAGTTTACCGTATTTTTTTGTATAATTCGGAAAATCTTGTGCATAATCGTTCGTGAAAAAAATCGGAGGTTATCATGGAAAAGAAAGAATCAACGCAAAAACTGAAAGCGTTTTTGAAAAAGAACGTCTATTATATCATCATGGCGGCCTGTCTGCTTGCGATCGCCGCGATGATCACTGCGACTGTTTTGCTCAACGATAAACAGCAGAGCGTCAATAACGCGGTAAACGACGGATTGAACGACGTCGTACCGGTTGACGCTGATCCCACGGAAACGGATAAAGAGCCGGAAAAGGAAAACCAAAATGAGCAAACGGGAACCGAAAACATGCCGGGAGAAAGCGAACAGACCACGACTGATCCCGAACAGACTCCCACGCAAACGATCGTATTCGACGCACCTGTCGGCGTTGTTGATATAGGATGTGACTACTCGATGGACGCCCTTGTCTGGAACAGTACTCTGAAACATTACGCCGTTCATAACGGTATCGATTTCAAAGGGGAGGACGGAACGAACGTACTATGCGTTTACGACGGCGTTGTATCCGCGGTAGAATACGATATGCTGAGCGGATATACCGTTACCGTAAAGCATAACGACTCGCTTTTCACGTCGTACGGTTCTTTGAACGAGCCGACCGTTAAAGTCGGAAATACCATCCGTAAAGGCGAGGTCATCGGAACAATGGGTAATACGTCGAGTCGGGAATATTCTATGGGTCCGCATCTGCATTTCAGCGTGTACGAAAACGACCGTGCGATCGATCCGTATAAATATTTGAACATCGCCGGTAAATAACGAAAAAAATAATAAAAAGATCGCCGCAATTATCTTTGCGGCGATTTTTGCTTTTGTTCTCGATTTTTTATTTTACAGCATTCAATACGGCTTGTTCGACGGCCTGCGTCACGGCAATCTCGAGCGCGAAGAAGTCGGCTTCTTCTTTGCAGGAAGAAAGGCAGAAGAGGGCGTCTCCGTCGAAATCGGTATGAACGGGAGAAATCGTCCGCGCAAGACCATTATGGGCCACGGAAGCAAGCTTATTGGCCTGTACTTTGGTAATCTTAGCGTCGGTAAGGACGCAACCGATGGTCGTATTCGTTCCAAAAGGCGGATTGGAAGAAACGTTTTCCAGAATAAAACGCTTCGTGTCTATGAATTGTCCGTTTGCTTTTGCGCCCGCGACGATCTTGCCCGTTTTCGGGTCTGTTACGTCGCCCAAAGCGTTAACGCAGACGATTGCCGTAACGAGCGCATTCCCCACCCGAACGCCGGCGATGCCGATGCCGGAAGGACAGGCGCCGGACATGCCCAGTATTTTTCCTACGGTTGCGCCGACGCCGACGCCGACTTTTCCCTGCCTTAAGTCGTCGGACGTTGCGCGGGACGCGGCCTTATAGCCGGATTCCGCCGTCGGATAATGGTATTCGGCGTCGTTAAGGTCGTAAATGACCGCGCCGCAAACAATAGGTACGACTTTGTTGTCGATTGGGTATCCGACGCCTTTTTCATGCAAGCATTTCATAATCCCGGTAATAGCGCCCATGCCGAACGCCGAACCGCCGCAAAGGGCGACCGCGTTTATTTTCTGCATCATTTTTTCGTTGCGAAGTAAATCCGTCTCGTGCGTGCCGGGCGCGCCGCCGCGCACGTCGACGCCGCCGATTGCGCCCTCGGAACATATGATTGCCGTAACGCCGGTATACTCGTCGTTTTCATGACCGATCGAAAAGCCTTGGGGTAATTTTTTTATCGTCTCCATCAATTATTCACCTCAAAGTTATTATAACGCGTCGCGATCGGTTTATCAAGCTTTTTTACAGGCAGGAGTCTTTTGCCGTCTCCATCCCCAAAATGCTTCTTTATCGATGCTAAACATAATTAAAACATCAGAAAAAGGGCGAGAAATCTCCATTTTTCAAATTGTCCTTGACAACTTTATACGCATTAAGATATAATGAGAATAGACAAATATAATGTGGGTAGCCCCGCATAGAAGGAGTATTATGAAAAAGTTTGTTTCCATTGCATCAACAGTACTTATTTTGTGTTGCTTTGTATGCCTCTTTGCCGCTTGTAAAGATAAAGAAGCGGTCGTCGACTCTTATTCTATAGAGAATAAGACTTATACCGTCGGCGATACCTTTTCCACGTCCGACGCGGTAATCACCGCCGTACTTAAAAACGGCGAAAAAGTCAAGATCGACACCAATCTGAAATTCGTTACTGACGCCGTTGACGCCGACCTGAAAGAGGGTAAGTTTGAGAAAGCGGGCGAATATAGCGTGGCCGTTTATGCCGTAGAAGAACGCAGCGATCTGAAAATCGGCGACTGGATTGTCACCGTTAACGAAAAGTAAGCATATATATATAAGGAAGTAAAAGATGTTATTATCCAAATTAGTTGGCGAAAGAACAAAAAACGGACCCGCCGATGCCACGGCGGCCAGCCACAGTCTGCTGGTAAGAGCCGGTTTTATTAAACTCGTCAGCAACGGTATATGGTCTCTATCTATGCCGGCCAAACGCGTAGCGCAGAAGATAGAAGCCATCATCAGAGAAGAAATGAACGCTATCGACGGTCAAGAGGTATCTTTCCCCGTCGTTATGCCCAAAGATCTTTGGGCCGAAAGCGGCAGATATTATACCATCGGCGAGGAGATGGTTCGTTTTAAGGACAGAGGCGGCAGGGATATGGTGCTTGGTATGACGCACGAAGAAGCGGCCGTTCAATTTTCCAGAGACGCGGTTAACAGTTATCAACAGTTGCCGTTTATGATCTACCAGTTCCAGACAAAATTCCGCGATGAAGCCCGTTGCAGAGGCGGTCTGATCCGCGTCCGTGAGTTCATCATGAAGGACGCCTATTCCTTCCATAACGACGTGGAGGACTTAAAAGAGTATTACGAAAAGGCCTATAAAGCGTACGAAAATATTTTCCGCAGGATCGGAATGAAGCGCGTCGTCGCCGTCAAATCCGACAGCGGAATGATGGGCGGGAGCGTCTCGCATGAATTTATGCTCCTTACCGATATCGGAGAAGATACCATCGTACTTTGTCCCGAATGCGGTTATAAGGCCAATATGGAAGTCGCCACCACCGTCCGCAAGACGGAACGGGACGCCGTTTCCGCGCCGATCGAAGAGATCTTTACCGGGGACAGCCACGATATTGATTCGGTTGCGGAACTTTTGCACGCGGATAAGAAAAAGACGGTTAAAGCGGTTTGTTACTTCTTGAAAGGCACCGAAAAGGTTGTGGTTTGTTTCGTACGGGGCGACCTTGAAGTCAACGAAAGCAAACTGACGAAAATACTGATGTCGCAGATCGTACCGGCGGATATTACCGGTTCGGACGTGCTTCATGCGGGCAACATCGGTTGTTACGGATTAAAAACGGACGACCTTGCCGGCGTGTATTACGACGAGTCTTTACGCGGGACTAATAACATGGTCGCCGGCGCAAATAAGGACGGATATCATCTGACCGGAATCGATTTTGACAGAGATATGCCCGGCATCGGTTTCGTCGATATCGCAAAAGTATGCGCAGGGGACGTTTGTCCCGTTTGCGGCAAGCCGCTGTCGATCGAAAACGGCATCGAAGTCGGTAATATTTTTCAGCTTGGTACGAAGTATACCAAAGCGATGAATATGACCGTTCTCGGTAAGGACGGCGTCGCGTTTCATCCCATTATGGGTTGTTACGGTATCGGTATCGGAAGGGCTCTTGCCTCGATCGCGGAAGAAAGCCACGACGAAAAAGGCCTTATCTGGCCGATGAGCATTTGTCCATGGCAGGTATCGCTATGCTCGCTCAGACCGGATGACGAAAACGTGAAGAACACGGCGGATAAGTTATACGCCGACCTGAAAAAGGCGGGAGTGGAAGTCCTTTACGACGACAGAAACGTGTCCGCCGGTTATAAGTTCTCGGATTGCGACCTCATCGGGATACCGATAAGAATCGTCGTCAGCCCGCGCGGATTGAATCAGGGAACTGTAGAAATTCAAACAAGAGATAAAGCCGTTTGTGAAAACGTACCTACGGAAAAAGTATTGGAATTCGTAAATAAAATTATTGCCGAAGCAATGGAGAAACTAAATTAGGATAAGATAGTAGCAACAAATACTCAGACAATATTTTTTTAGGGGGCTTTTATGCGGTCGAAAAAAATGCTGATCCTGTTTTTGACGGTACTTTGCGTTGTACTTGCCATGATGCTCTGCTCGTGTAGCCTGTTCGGCGGAGGGGACGACTCCGGTTCAAGCGGCGGAAAAAAAGATCCGCCGAAGCAGGAAGAAGAAGGCTGGACCACAGTCGAGAATCCCAACATCTACAACGCTTTTATTTTAGGATGCACCAACGTTGCCTTCCAGGGTTCAAAAACATCCGTAGAGGGAAATAAGGGCGTTATTACGTTGGAGTCCAAGTTGAAACTGACTCTGAATGGGAGCGGTTTATGGGTCGTGCTGAAAGGGAAGTACAAAAACACCGCCCAAGACGACCCCAAAGACACTACGATCGTATCTCTTGAAATTTGCAGGGAAGAGACTCCTACCGCGGAAAATCGAATTATCGGAGCATATTTATACAAAAATACGCTCTATTTTGCGTTGGGTAAGGATTTTGAAGCCAACGAACAAAAGAACAATAAAGTCAGTGTGCTATTAAACAACTTCGATTGGACCGATTATTTCCCGTATGAGATGGAAAAATTGGATTCTAAAAAGATATCCGGTCTTTCGGCTATCCTTACGTCCAGCCTGATGACGAACAGAGCCAATAAAGGGGAGTACAGGCGCAAAGATGGCATAGATGAATATCGTTATTCGATGGATATTAATCTTGCAGAGACGATTCCCGCTTTGTTCAGAACGCTTGAACAACCCAATATCGCTTTCCAATCGGATATCGTAAAAAAGGCCAAAGAATTCGTGGCCGTTTTCTATGGTATCGAAAGTAGCGAAGTAATGGGCTCCAATATTCCTGAAAGCAACGTTGTCATCAACTTTGAAACGAATAACAGCATCATTTCGTCACTCGATTGCACATTCGATATCGATCTGAAAGGCAAGACGCAGCTTTTCGACGGCGGCGAGATGAAAGGCAGCGTTTCTATAGAACAGCTATCTATCGGTAAAGATTATTCCACTGTTAAGATTCCGTTCGTAAACGATGATAAAGAACAAAAGAAGTACGTATCCTTTGCCGGTTCTACCTTCTCCGTCGATATTCCGCTTGACGAATACAAAAACAATAGTATCGTAGCTAACAGCTCCATAATGAAGATCACGACCAGGTTCTTCCAGAGCGATAGTAAAGAAGACTTTTTGTTCGCCGAATACAGAGACAAAGAAACGAACAGTCTCAAAAAAGGAATGTATATTTATAACGATATATTGTACTTTTTTGCTTTGAAAGACGGATCCTATACTTGTCTTTGCTCGTTGGACATTATCGATATCGGGGATCTGGCAACGAAGATCGTCTCGAACAATCTCGGAGGTACAAACGAGTTTGAACCGACCAAACTGTTGGCATATATTATTAACGGCGTTTCTTTAGAACAGTCGAGCGTCAGATTCTCCATTAAACCCAATTTTTATTCGGACGTCTGGTATAACTTCGAAGACGTGTGCAATTATATCGATTCGCTCGTGGAAGAGACGGTTTTGGACGTTCCCGGTATAAGAGATTTTTACGATTACGTAAAAACCAACGAAGTCATTATGAGCGTCCGGACCGACGTTCCGTTTATGAACATCGTTACTGGTTCGGATACGTATATCAACGGCGTCGTATCTATGCTCGGCGAAGTAAGCGCCGACACTCGCCTGACTCCGGTCGGTTCCGACGAATGATAAAGAGTTTGTTTTAATGACCGAAAGGCGCAAGGAAATCTCCTTGCACCTTTTTTAATAAAAAGCTCGCGTCAAAGCGAGCTATATTACGTAGTATTTGGGTATTAAATTTATTCAAACATGTCGGAAGAGGAGTACAAGCCGTTTTTCTTTTTGACGATGAAGCGCGCCGCCGTTAATCCGCCTTGCGCGAGCATAGCTTTACTTTCCGCTTCGTGCGTCAAAGAAACGACTTCTCCGTTCATGATAAACATAACGGTATGTTTTCCCACGATGGTTCCTCCGCGTACGGCGTGAATGCCAATCTCGTTTTCGGTACGTCTTCCCATTCCCGCCCGGCCGAGCTTGTTTGTTTTTTCGGGGAGTACGGAACGGATACCGTCGGCGAGGAGCAGGGCGGTGCCGCTCGGAGCGTCTTTCTTCTTGTTGTGGTGTTGTTCAACGATTTCGATATCGGAGTAGTTTCCGACGACTTTGGCGGCCTCTTTACTGAGATGCAGCAGCAGATTGATACCCATGCTCAGATTGCCGGATTTTAATATTGCGACAGACTTTGAGGCTTCTCGGATATATTCTTCGTCTTTCTCGGAAAAACCTGTTGTTGCGATCACGCAAGGAATCTTGTTTTTTACGGCGTAAGGAAGATAGTCGTAAATACCCTGCGGAACGGAAAAATCGACGATGCAGTCGGCTTGCTCCTTAATTTCGGCGCAAGAGGAGTATACCGGGCAAGAAAAATCATTCCCGGAATAAAACTTATCCACGCCGCAAACAACCTCGATATCTTTGCTTTCTTTTGTGACGGATACGACGTTACGTCCCATCGCGCCGCCGATGCCGTAGACAATGATCTTCATTTATGCGTTCTCCTCGTTGATCATGTATTCGAGGATCTGGACGGCGTTGGTTGCGGCGCCCTTACGGATATTATCGGCAACGACCCAGATGTTTACGCCGCTTTCCACGGTGTCGTCGATACGTACTCTGCCGACGTATACTTCGTCGTGGTCTTCCGCATAGAGAGGCATCGGGTATTTGTTGTTGGCTACGTCGTCGACAAGAATGATTCCTTTCTGATTGGCGAGGCATTCTTTTACGCCCTCCAACGTGCAGGGCTTGTTGAATTCGATATTGATGGACTCGCTATGACCGTAACGAACGGGTACGCGTACCGTCGTCGCGGTAACTTTAATAGTGTAGTCGTTCAGAATCTTTTTGGTCTCGTTGATCATCTTTTCTTCCTCTTTGGTGTAGCCGTTGGGAAGAAAGACGTCGATATGCGGAATGCAGTTGCCGAAAATGGGGTAGGGGAACTTCTTGGTTTCGCCCTCTTTGGCTTGGCTGACCAGATCGTTATATCCGGCGACGCCGGCGCCGCTGACTGCTTGATAGGTGGAATAAACGACGCGCTTGATGCCGTATTTTTCGTGCAAGGGCTTTAAAGCGACGACCGCCTGGATGGTGGAGCAGTTGGGATTAGCGATAATGTTGTGATGATACTTGATCGCTTCGGGATTGACTTCGGGAACGACGAGCGGAACCGTGGGATCCATACGCCATTGACTGGAATTGTCGATGACGACAGCGCCGTGCTCGGCGAAAACAGGCGCGAATTCTTTGGAGGTGCCGCCGCCCGCGCTAAACAAGGCGAAATCGATGTCCTTATCGATGACGTTTTCTTTTGTCAACTCGATAACGGTGTGATCTTTGCCCATAAAGTTGATGACTTTGCCCGCGCTTTTTGAGGAAGCGTATAAATAATAGTTTTTGACCGGTAATTTTTTTTCGGTCAAAACCTGTAAAAATTTATTTCCTACCATGCCGGTCGCTCCGACGACGGCGACGTTATACTGTTTCATAAAAATGTGTCTCCTTCACATATGATAATATAGAAAGAATATTATCATTATTTTTAGTTCTCGTCAATGAAAATCACCTTTTTTAAATAAAAATCTTCCTTTCGTTTGACTTTTTTTTACCGATGTTTTACCATTTATACATGTTAATTAATCAACCGTCTCGTCGCGATCGGAACAACAGGATTATAAACAGTATCATGTCCGGACAGGCTCCGGTCTTTCTTTTGTGTCCGACCGAGCCGTCGTATCTCGATTTCTTACCCGATCTGACCAACAATTATCATACGGTATACACTTACTCCGCCGCCTGGAATACGCAGGTCGATTTTTTGCTGTATTTCGCAAAAACCGTGCTTTCGGAAGAAGAATATGCGGTTGCGGAAGCATACGTAAACTGTCGTCAGGACGGTTACGAACGCATGCTTCTGAAAAAAATATTGTTAAAAATATTTCTCGTGCATAACGATTGCCTGTTCTTTTTGACGGCGCTCGAAAAACTTGATCCCTCTTTCGATTTTTCTATTTTCGAGTATCTGATGGCCGAGTGTCCCGATAATTTAAAGCTGGTCTTTTGTTCTACCGCGGTTCCGCATATTTTTTACGGTATGAACGATCGCGCGTTTCCGAGGATCATCGTTTGCGATCGACCGGGAGAAGAATTGCCCTTTTCAGAAAGCGTTTTTACCGAGGATTTTTTCGATGAGAGTCGGCTGCACGTTCTGAAAGAACTGTCGGTTTGCCCTTACGTCGATAATAATTTTGCCGAAAGATTATTTCCCGGATCTTCTCTTCTTCTGGCAGCTCTTGCGCGCAATTATCGTTCCGTTATTTTGAAAGCAGGCGATTTTTATAGCTTCCATCCACTTGCCCACGCCGCTTTGGAAAAAGTATGCGACAAACCCTGTCGATCTTTTTCTGAATTGACCCAAAAGTACGTCTCTTTTTATTTTGAAAACGGGCAGTACAGAAGCGCGCTTGAAAAGGCAATCGAATTCAATAAGCCCGACATGGTGGAAAAAACGGTTGCCGTTTTGTTTGAAAAAGGACAGGAAGATTTCGTTTGCAGACTGTTTATGCGGTATAAGTTGTCTTTACCCGATCTGCCAATCTGTAACGCGTTTACGAAAGCGGCTGCAGGCGATTTTCGCGGCGCTCTCGAAGCGTCGAAAAAAACAGAGAGAGAGAGCGTCCGGAAAAAAGCGTACTATATGCTGTCCTTTTACTTGCCCGACGTCAGAAAAGAAGCGTTTAACCGGTTTTGCAACGAGCTTGACAAGGAACCGGAATTGCTTTTTTCGTGCGTGGGTTTCATCGGTTACCTGACTTATTCGGAAAAGAAAACGCTCGGCGTTTTGCCGGGGTTTATTAAAACAACGGAGCGTATTTTCGAGGAGGGGACGAAAGATATCGTCTTTTTGCATTACGTTTCGAAAATTTATGCCGCGATCGGTAACTATGTCGAGGCGAAAAAATTCTTGTTGCGCATAAAAGAATTATGCGATTACTATCGCTATTCTTACGCGCAATCGTGGTCGTTCTTTTTTAATATGCCCATCGACATCGTCGCAAGCTATGCGAAAGAGACGTCCAATACCCTTCTCGAGTGTTGCGGTTACTTGTACGAAGGGAACAAGGCGCAAGTCTTGTCTTGTCTGAAAAAGATCGAGAATAAAGACGTGTATAATCCGGAGGGAATGCTCGGAATTGCCTTGCAAAGCCTGTTTTACGCCGAAGCCGGCGACCCCGATTTCGGCCGCTCTCTCGCCCTCTTATACGCCGTTCTGTGCGAAAGAGAAGACAGAGAAGAGAGCTCTCTCTTGTTTACTTCGATTGCCTATTGCGAATGGATGCTCCGGAATAACAACCGTGCAATAGCCATTTTGCAAAAGGTGCAGAAGACGAATACGGACGCTTTTTTCTCATTCCTTACCGCGGCGCTCGAAATTGCCTGCACCCTTGACGCGGAACCTTATTCCGTCGTCGAAAAACGTCTGGAAAAACTATTGAGCGTAGCTGAAAAAAGGGAGTATGATAACGCCATTGTCGTTCTGAGGACTCTCTTTACTCCCCTTATCTCGTTTGCCGAAAGAAACGGGATATGCTCCGATTATATTTCGAAAATGTCGCTTCTTCTTGTTCGCAACAAAGAAGCGACGGTGGGGAGAAAAAATATTCAGGTCAAGTATTTCGGCAGTTCCGCCGTCTACATGGACAAAAGAGAGATCTTCTGGAAGACAAGAAAGTGTAAAGAACTGTTTCTGTTGTACAGCTTTTATCCGGACGGCATAGAAAGGAATAAGATCATTTCGGAAATCTGGTCCGACTACGTGTACGCTTCCGCGATCAATAACCTGAAAACGACGAACAATTTGATCAGAAAGACGTTGAAGGAATACGGTATTCCGTTTGAATTTACGTACGCGAACGGAAAATATCGGCTGACGACGGAACGATGCGAAAGCGATATAGAGAGCTACCGCTTGTTGCAAAAAGAATACGCGGAGGCGGACGATTTGAGAAAGAAAGCCATTCTTGCAAGTAGAATGTTGTCGCTTACGGACGAGGGCTTGGCCCTTGATTGCGAATTACCCAGCCTGAAACAGGAAGACAGACGGATAAAAGAAGAACAATCCCTTATGCTTACCGGTCTTATCCGCGAGATGATACGCCTGAACGACTATCTGAACGCAAAGCGGTTCTTGTTGAGATTGGAAAAGATCGGCTTGTTCGATTGCGAAAAATTAAAAACGGAAATAGATAAATTGGTGTGAGTTATGATCATTAATACGGAATGGAAAGATTATGAATTGATAGCTACAGGAAACGGTGAAAAGCTGGAAAAAATAGCCGGGTATACCTTTTTGCGCCCGGATCCGCAGGTCATATGGCGGCCCCCGTTTGAGTTGAAAGGGTATAAAGAACTTACCGCGGCATATCACAGGAGCGCTTCGGGCGGCGGCGAATGGATAAAGTTTCGCCCGGTCAAAGACTCTTTCTTCGTCCATTGGCGCGATCTGACCTTCGAGCTCAGATTGATGAACTTTAAGCATATCGGCATTTTTCCCGAACAAGCCGTTAACTGGGACAGAATGATGAAGGTTATCCGGGAAGCGGGGCGTCCGATCAACGTGCTGAATCTTTTCGGCTACACGGGAGGAGCGACGGTGGCCTGTTTAAAAGCGGGCGCTTCCGTATGTCACGTGGACGCGGCGAAAGCCATGTGCGAAACGGCCAAAAGCAACGTGGGACACAGTAACGCAGATATAAGCAAAGCCCGTTTTATCGTCGACGACTGCATTAAGTTCGTCGAAAGAGAGATACGCCGCGGTAAGAAGTACGACGCCATAATTATGGATCCGCCGGCATACGGCAGGGGACCGCGCGGAGAGATGTGGAAATTGGAGGAAAGGATATTCGATCTCGTTGCATTGACGAAGGCCATCGTCTCGGACGATCCGCTTTTTTATTTGATCAATTCTTATACGACCGGTTTACAACCGACGGTCATGAAAAACATCATCGATATCGTTTTTTCCGATCGGAGACATCATACGGAAGCCGACGAGATCGGCCTGCCCGGTCGCGACGGTTTTGTCCTTCCTTGCGGTTGCAGCGCTTTTGCCGTTTTCGATTAATTTTTTGAAAAGTCAGGCCGGAAACGTTTGTTTTCTGCTATTTTTTATGCTTAATAACATGCTAAGAACGAAATTTCAGGAATATCGGTGTTGACGAAACCCGGATTTACTGTTAAAATATAAGAGTCAAGGGTTTGACGCCATTCTTAGCAAAAAGGGGAATCATTATGGACGTATTGTTGATCGGTTCGCGAGGAAGGGAACACGCTATTGCTTTGGAATTAAAAAAAGACCATCGAATAGAAACGATCTTCTGCATTCCCGGAAACGGCGGTTTGGAAGGCATCGCCACCTGTGTCAAGATCAGCGTTACGGATTTCGATAAGATTCTCGAATTTTTGGACGACAACCCGAACATTAAACTTACCATCGTCAACCCCGACGAGTCGCTCAGCGGCGGCCTGGTAGAATTACTTAACAGTCACGGACACAGATCTTTTGGGTGCAACGCAGCTGCGGCTCAGCTGGAAAGCAGTAAGTCGTTCGCTCATAATTTGTGCAAAAAATACGGCATCCCTTCGCCGCAATACGTCGTTTTCAACGATTATACGAGAGCCAAAAAGTACTCTCAGATTCAGAAATATCCTTTGGTTATCAAAACGGAAGGAAGAACGGCCGGTAAAGGCATCATATTTTGCCGTAATCCGAAAGAAGCGGAAACCGCTCTTTACGACGTTATGATCGCCGAGCTTTTCGGCGAAGCCGGCAAAAAGGTCGATATAGAAGAATTCGTCGCCGGAGATCGCGTTATCGTTATGGCGTTTACGGATGGCAAGGCGATTTATCCGCTTCCCGCCGTCAACAACTATAAACGCGTTTACGACGGAGATCTCGGCATGAGTACCGCTGGGATGGGCGCTTCTATGCCCGCCAAGGCCTATACGCCTGAAATCGCACAAAAGGCGTACGATACTATTTTCGTCCCCACGATAGAAGCGTTAAAAGCGGAAGGTATCGTTTATCAGGGCGTGATCGGATTCAGCCTGATCGTCAAGAACGACAGCGTTAAAGTCGTGGATTTTATTTGTCGCTTCTGCGACGTAGAAAGTCAGCTTATTTTCTCGCAGATCAAGACGCCGCTTCTGGACCTTTTCGAGGCGGTAATAGATAAAGACCTGTCCGGACTCGGCGGTATCGACGTAACGAAGAATTGCGGCGTATGCGTCGTGGCGACCAGCGGCGGATATCCCCTCGATTACACGAAGAATAATAAGATTACCATCGAAGAAGTCGACCCGGACGTCCGCTTGTATCATGCCGGTACCAAATTGGTCGACGGAGAACTCCGCACTTCCGGCGGTCGCGTCATCAGCGTGGCTTGTTGGGGAGAAAATATCGGAGCATGCTCGGAAAAGGCATATAAAAACCTGCAAAAAATTTATTACGACGGAATGCACTACCGAAAAGATATCGCTCGTACGATTTAGCTTTTTTTAAATGGTTTTGGTATAATTCACACAAGACCGCCATATCTTTTAACATCACGCACGTTAAAAAAGAGAATTCGACAATTTTAGACGCCATTCGTTTAAAATAGTCATTCTTTTTGTCGTAACGCGCGGTAAAATGCAGGAGTTAAAAGAAATGTTTGTCGTTGTAAAAAAGAGACAAGTGGTTCTTGCGGCCGTACTTTGTTTATTGGTTATCGCAGGCGCGCTGACAGCCGCGTTGTTACGCGTAAATACGACCGACGTCGCGGCGAAGCCCAAAAAGTTGCTGCCCGTTTATTCCGTCCGGACGGAAGAAAATAAGGTGGCGCTTACGTTCGACGCGGCGTGGGGAAGCGATAAAACGGAAAAGATACTCGACCTGCTGGACAGATACGACGCCAAGGCGACTTTTTTTCTCGTAGGATTCTGGATCGAAAAAAATCCGGAATTGACGAAAGAAATCCTGGCTCGCGGCCATTGTATCGGTAATCACAGTCAGGATCATCCGCACCTTCCGACTCTCGGCAAAGAAAAAATCGAAGAGCAGATCGAATCGGTCAACGTTTCTTTGAAGAATCTGACGGGGCAAAGACCGCTGTTTTTCCGTCCGCCTTTCGGCGATTACGATAACGCTCTGATCTCCGTTTTAAAAGAAAAGGGCATGATCGGCATCCAATGGGACGTGGATAGTCTGGATTGGAAGGGACTCGGAGGAAAAGACATCGCCGAAAGAGTTTTGTCGAGAGTGCGGAAAGGATCGATCATTTTGTGCCATAACAACAGCGACCATATCCTGGACGCTTTGCCGTTGATCCTCCTCGGCTTGAAGAACAAAGGACTGGCCACCGTAACGATGGACGAACTCGTTGCCACGGAGAACTACACGATCGACAACAACGGCACACAGATAAAACTTACCTAAGGAGTACCTTTATGAATTACGAATTTATGAATAACAACGTCGTTTTATTGAGCGGGACCATTATTGAAACTCCCCGTTACTCTCATCAGATGTACGGAGAAGGGTTTTACGAAAGTATACTCAGCGTTCCGCGACTCAGCGGACAGAACGACTACGTGCCGTTTACGATCAGCGAAAGATTATTGAACGATATCGGATTGGGCAAAGACAGCCTTGTTACTTTTTCGGGACAATTAAGAAGCTATAATAAGTTCGTCGACGGAAAAAGTAAGTTGTTCCTGACCATGTTCGTCCGAGAAGTATTGGACAACGATCCCAATCTTAATCCCAATACCATCGATATCGTCGGATACGTCTGTAAAGACCCCGTTTATCGCATGACGCCGTTTAAGCGGGAAATATGCGACGTTCTTCTCGCCGTCAATAGAGCGTACAATAAGAGCGATTATTTGCCTTGTATCGCCTGGGGAAGAAACGCCCGGTTCATGCGGGAAATCCCCGTGGGTACGAAAGTGTACGTCAACGGGCGCGTTCAATCAAGAGCTTATCAAAAAGTGCTGGCTGACGGTACCATCGAAGAAAGAACGGCTTATGAAGTGAGTATCAACAGGGTGGAACAGGCAACCGATGAAATTAACGAAATGTAACCGATAGTGTTGATAATTCGTTCCGCTTGTGTTATAGTTAGTCCATGAGTATACGTGAATCGGTAACAGAACTTCGTAAAAAACTGGACGAGATCAATCCCTCCGTTCAGATCGTCGCCGCAACGAAAACCAGAACGATAGAGGAGATCCGAGAGTGCATGAACACGGGTTTGTGCGTTGCTGCCGGAGAAAACCGCGTGCAGGAACTTCGGGATAAATTCGTCGGCGATTTTCGGTGGGACTTTATCGGAAGACTTCAAACCAATAAAGTAAAATACGTCGTCGGCAAGGCTGAACTTATTCATAGCCTCGACAGGATCGAGCTTGCCGAAGCGATCGATAAAGAAGCAAAAAAACGCGGCGTCATCCAAAACGTCCTTATTGAGATCAATTCCGGAGAAGAAGAATCGAAAGGAGGCATCCTTTTGGGCGAAACGGAAGAGTTTTTGGAAAAGGTTTCCGCTTACGGAAACCTGAGAGTCAAAGGCTTAATGGCGGTCGCTCCCGCTTTTTATTCGGAAGATCTCTTGCGTAAGACCTTTACAGAGGTTTATAATGCGTTTTCCCGTATTAAAAACGGCGAAATAGAATATCTTTCGATGGGCATGAGCGGAGACTGTTTTATTGCGGCCGAATGCGGAGCCAATATCGTCAGAGTGGGGCGGACCATCTTCGGAGAAAGAAATTATACATGAAAAGTTTTGTCGATCGTACCCATGTGAAAGAGAACGGTACTTTGATCGTACAAAAAGAAGCGATAGAGATCATTCCCGAGTCGATCGAGACGGTAGAAGATATCCTCGTACGACTAAAAAGGGGAGAGAGCGTCGTGCTTGCGTTGGGAGAACTCCCCGTCGAACAGGCGCAAAGAATGCTCGACTTCGTGACGGGCGCCTTGTACGCCATGAGCGGAAGCGTCAAAAGAGTAAAAAACGATAAATACATTCTGATCCCTCCCGGAGGACGGATCAGAAAGATCCGCGAATATAAGTAAAAACGGATCCGGAGGAAAAATGCAAGAAGAAAAGAAACCTATTAAACAGGTTCTTTCCGAAACGAAAGAGAATCTAAAAATAGCGGTCGCGGATAAAAAGCGTTGGCTTGTTTGCGGAATAGAGCTTCTGATCGTAGTTGCGCTCATCGTTATCGATCTTATTACCAAAAAGTACGTTTACGGAGCTTGTTTGGAGAAAGGAAAGATCAATATTATTTCCGGAGTCCTGAGCCTCGTCCCCGTGCAGAATACGGGGGCCAGCTTCGGGATGCTTTCCGGACAGACGGTTTATTTGACCATCCTTTCCACAATTTGCGCCGCTTTTCTTCTCGTTTTTATATTTTACTCCTATAAAAGAAGAAACCTTTGGCTTCGCTCCGCGCTGATCATGATCACGGCGGGAGCTATCGGTAACATTGTCGACCGCATCGCTTTCGGGTACGTTCGGGACTTTATTTATTTCGAACTGATCGATTTCGCCGTCTTTAATTTCGCGGACAGTTGTCTCACGGTCGGCACCATCGTTCTGCTGATCTACATTATATTCTTCTACGGCAAAGAGGAACAGGAGGCGGCAAAAATGCGCGCGCAACAACAAAAGCAAGCCGTTCCCGAGAGCCCTCAAAAAGAAGAACGGATCGTCGTTCCGGAAGCCGCGATCTCCGAAAAAGAGGAAGAAAAGACCGTGGAATCGGAAGAGAACAACGATGGAGAGATTTGAGTTTTTTTCGGATGGTAAGACCCGTATCGACGTTTTTTTGGCCGATAAAACGGGCTTTACTCGGTCAAGAATTAAAAAGCTGTTGGAAGACGGAAAGGTGACCGTCGCCGGTTCCGCCGTAAAAAAGAGCGGCGCCGTCTTTTCCGCCCATTCTCCCATAGAGATTTTTATCGACGATCCCGTCGAGATCAGTGTAGAACCGGAAAACATTCCTCTCGACGTCGTTTATGAAGACGAGGATATCGCCGTGATCAACAAAGCCCGCGGCATGGTAACGCATCCGTGCGCAGGTTCGCCCAACGGCACGCTCGTCAACGCTCTTTTATATCACGTCAAAGACCTTAGCGGTATCAACGGAGAGTTCCGGCCCGGTATCGTTCATCGCCTGGATAAAGATACGACCGGACTGATCGTCGTCGCAAAAAACGACAAAGCGCACCTATCGCTTTCTTCGCAGATCGAAAAAAAGACGGCGGGAAGGTATTATCTCGCACTTCTTGACGGAAACGTAAAAGAGGATACGGGAACCATCGATCAACCGATCGCAAGGCACAAGACCGATCGCAAAAAAATGACCGTCGACAAGGATGGGCGCAGAGCGATAACCTACTATACCGTCGTGGAAAGATTCGGTGGAAAATATATGCTCGTTAAATTTAAACTGGGTACCGGTCGGACGCATCAAATCCGTGTGCATTCGAAATTTATCGGTCATCCGGTGGTCGGCGATCCCTTGTATAACGGCAAAAAAGAATTCGGCCAGGAATCGCAATTGCTGCACGCGTATCGTCTTGAATTGGATCACCCCTCGACGGGCGAAAGAATTGTTTTTTGCGCGCCGCTTCCCGACGACTTTAAGAAAACGTTAAAAAAATTACGTTCCGTTTATCATTAATTTTCCATAAGCGCATACTGTTTTGATATGTATTCGTTTTACGATGAGACGCTGATCCGCCTCGGATTGCCGTTGGAGCAAACCACGTTGCCACGCGTCGTCTTGTATTACAACGCCGGGGTTTTCGTCGAAGGGCACAAGGGACTCCTTTCCTGTTCGGAAGAGAAGATCACTTTTCGATTAAACAAAGATAAAATCGGAATATCGGGCAAAGGTTTGAAGATCCGCGAGATATCGGACAGGCAGCTTTTTATTCGTGGAGAAGTTTCTTTCGTCGGAGTTGTCGATGAATAAGCGCCGTATAGAAACCGACGGCAAAGCGCCTTTTATCGGGAGATTGATGAATCTCTCCGGAATAACTCTTTTCGATATCCGTCAGGAAGAAAATAAATGCGTTTTCTCCGTTTATGAAAAAGATGTGCCGACCGTAGACAAGATCCTTTTTGAGCGGGGAAAAGAATGTGTTCTTTCCGAAAAGAAAAACAGCCTTTTTAAGATGGCGGTCAGAAGAGCCGGATTGTGGATCGGATTACTTGCCGTTATGGCCCTCGCGGTTGTTTTTTCGAGATGTATAACGAGAATAACCGTCGAAGGGAACGAGCTCGTCGCCTCCGAAACAATCGTTGAAGTCGTCAGAGGAGAGTTGGGCGCGATGCCCGTTTTAAAAAGCGTCGCCGATCCGGAGCGGTTAAAGACGGCCGTCTGCGGTATCGAAGAGATCAGCGACGCGTCGGTTAAAATCGATGGCAATACCGTTTTCGTTACCGTATTGGAACGTCTGCCGGCGATAAAAACGCCGCAAGGAGACCTGACGAGCAAGTACGACGCGCTCGTTACGAAAGTAGTCGTCTATGAGGGCGAATGCGTAACGAAAGTAGGAGAGACGGTCAAAGCGGGGGACGTTCTGATCCGGGAGACGGACAAAAGCGCCAAAGGCGACGTGTACGGCAAAGTGTGGCTGCACGAAAACGTCGCGATCCCTTTCTCGGAGATAACGCCGGAACGGACGGGGCGTTACGAAACGATATACTGTTCGGGCGATAAAAAACCGGAATACAAGGGTAAGTTCCGACTGTATGAAAGGGTAGAAGAAGAGATCGTTCTGAGAACGGCCGTCCCTGTTAAAGCGCGTAAAATAACCTATTTCGAAGTGGAAGAAAAACGGCGAGAAATTGATTTTGAGGCGCAAAAAGATGATATTTTGCAAGCAAAATTCGACCGCATGGAAAAGTCTTTGCCGGCCGCCTGTAAAAAACTCAAAAAATGGTTTTTTATAAAAACAGTAGACAAAATGTACGTTTTGGATTTATACTATGAAATAGAAACCAAAATTTCGGAATAAAATACAAGGGTGAACATGAGAGAGATCACACAGACGGAATCGACGTCTACGATCAAAAAAAAGGAAGCTCAGAATACTTGGATACGGACGGAAATACTATTTCTGTTCGCTTCGTTTGGATTACCTTATCTGATGGGGCTGTTTTTCTTTTTGACCTCTCGTTATACGTTGCTCGACATTTTCAGTCAGGAAAAAGTGATACGCTATGCGCTGCTCGGCGTCGTATTCTTCTTCGTGTTCACATTCTTTTCCTGGTATCTGTATTATCGCAAGGCGGACGTTTTTTTGCATAGAAGTACGAAGTGGATACTGACGACGACGTTCTACTTTTCTTTCTTGCTTTCTCCCATTCTTGCCAACGTATTGTCGCCGTTTATCGTTCCGCTCGTTTTTTGCGGACTGCTCGTGTCTCTGCTCGTGGATGAAAAATTGGCGTACGTCGTTAACGCCGTCGTACCCTCCTTGTTTTTCGTTTGCTACTATGTGTTGAACCGGGACGCCGATCCGTTTTCTTTAGTTTCTTCCGGATTGGTACAACTTCTTTCCGGGTGCTTTATGTTGGTTTCGACAAAACACAGATATACCCGACTTTCGTTTTTGCTGAAATGCCTCGTTGTGGGAATGGTCGTTTCTTTCCCCGTTGCGATGGTTTCTTCGTTTCTGCACAACGATATGTTGATGAGCGACGCTGTGGTCAGCGGTATTTTTTCTTCTCTTTCCGTGTTGATCGGTCTTGCCTTCTTTATGGTTCTTACGCCGCTCTTCGAGGTTGTTTTCGGGTTGTATAGTAATTTTCGCCTGGAAGAACTATGTACCGCGGACGCGCCGCTTATGGAGCGACTTGCAAAAGAGGCTCCCGGCACGTATAATCACTCCATAGCCATGGCGACCCTTGCGCAGGACTGTGCCAGAGCCATCGGCGAAAACGCGTCTTTGGCAAAAGCGGGCGCTTGCTATCACGACGTGGGTAAGTTGTATAATCCCATTTGCTTTTCCGAAAACCAGACGACCTACAATCCGCATGACAATTATATTCCCGAAGTCAGCGTCGCGCTAATCACGCGGCACACGAAAGAGGGGGCGGATCTGATCAGAAAGCAACTTCTTCCCGAGGCGCTCGCGCAGATTGCGGAAGAACATCACGGAGATCAGACCGTCAGTTACTTTCTAAATAAGTCTATCAGAATGACGGACGAAAAGATGAACAGCGATCTGTTCCGCTACAAAGGTCCGCGTCCGAGCACAAAGATAAGCGGCATCATCATGATCGTCGATACCGTAGAAGCGGCGACGAGAGCGCAGGGCATCAATAAGGATCCCGTTCTCTTCCGCGCTTTTATTCATAAGCTCATTGCAGATAAAATGAATTCGGGACAATTCTCCGATTGTCCTTTGACGTTTAAAGACTTCTCGTTGATAGAAGAAACACTTTTAAAGAGTATACCAGCTATATATCATCAAAGGATAAAATATAACAAGTGATAGACATTTTTACGGAAAAATACAGAGACGTTCTGTCGGCGGCAGCCGAGGGCGTTTGTAAGAAACTAAACGTTCCCACCGCCGATATCGCGGTGGAGATCAATATGGTCGACGCCGAAGAAATACGCTCTCTCAATAAAGAACAACGCAATATCGATAAAATAACGGACGTGCTTAGTTTTCAGAACTTGGCCGACGTGCATTTTCCTTTTGATAAAAACGATTACGAGGACGATATAAATCCGGAAGACGGGTCCGTTTTTCTTGGAGAAATCTTTATTTGCGAGGAAAGAGCCGACGAACAGGCCAAAGAATACGATCATACGATAGAAAGAGAATTATCTTTCCTTTGCTGTCATGGGATGCTCCATATTTTCGGTTACGATCACGATACGGAAGAAAAAGAGAAGATAATGAACGATCTTTGCGAAGAGGTTCTTTCGGACCTCGGACAAACCCGTGATAAGGGATATGAGAAAAAAGAAGAAAACCGTCCTTTTCATTCCGGTTTCGTCGCTTTGATGGGTCGTCCGAACGCCGGAAAGAGCACCCTTCTCAATACCATCGTCGGAGAAAAAGTATCTATCGTCAGTTGGAAGCCGCAAACGACGAGAAATAAGATAAAGGGTATCTATAACGATCCCGATTGCCAGATCGTTTTTATCGATACGCCCGGTTTGCACAAGCCGAGAAATTCTCTCGGGGATTATATGATGAAGACTGCTGCCTCCGCAACCGAAGACATCGATTGTATCGTTTATCTCGTCGACGGAGAAAAGGGTTTGTCTGCGGAGGACGTAAATAACGTCAATCGTTACGTGGCGGACGGTTTTAAGGTCATCGTTGCCGTCAACAAGGTGGATCATATTACCAAAGAAAGGGTAATGGACATTCTGACGCAGATTAACGGCGTAAAAGGTCTCGTTGCCGTTGTTCCGCTTTCCGCTTTAAGGAAAAAGAATATCGAACCGTTGATCGCAGAAATCAAAAAACTTCTCGTCGATACGATCAGATATTACGATGAAGATAGTTATACGGATAAGAATATGCGTTTTATCGCAGCCGAGATCATTCGCGAAAAAGCGCTCAGACTTCTCGATCAGGAAGTGCCGTACGGCATTGGCGTGGACATCCGCGAATACGCCTATCGCGAAAGCGGCGATATCATTGACATAAACGCCGACATTATTTGCGAAAAACAGGCCCATAAACCCATTATTTTAGGGAAAAATGGTAGCATGATCAAAAAAATCGCCACCTATGCCCGTCAGGACCTGGAAGAGATCGCCGGAACAAAGATCTTCCTGACGCTTTTCGTGCGGGTCAAGGATGATTGGCGAGAAGACGAATCTGTCATGAGATCGATAGGATATAACAAAAAAGATTTAAGCTGAACGGGAATAAAAACCCTCCGAATGGCGCATCCTTGATTTCGGAGGCATTTATGAAATCATCGGATCTTTTCTGGAAGGCGTTTGAAAAAAGCGGGAATACCGGATATTACATTTTATACAAAACTCTATTGAAAGAAGAAGATGGAAGAAACGATTAAAGGCATCGTCATACGCTCGACGGATTACGGAGAAAAAGACAAGATCGTCGACGTTTTTTCTCCGACGGGCATGGTAACCTTTTCCGCAAAAGGCGTGAGGGGGGCTTCGGCTAAATTAAAGAGTCTGACCGCTCTTCTTACGTACGGAGAATTCACGCTCCGACAGGGCAGAGGTAAAAAGGTTCTTTCCGGCGGCGAAGTCGTTGAAAACTTTTTTCCGTGTTGGACAGATCCGAAACGTTATTCTTGCGCCATGATATGCTTGGAGACGGTCGAAAAGCTTTTTAAACGGGAAGAAGAGACAAAGGACGAATTCGTCATGCTTTTGAAGGCCCTCGGCGAAATAACGTATGGAGAAAACGCATTGGCCGCCTGCGATTGGTTCGTTGTCAGATGTGCGGAGAGGACGGGATGCGAATACCAAAGCATCGCCGAGTTCGATCCCGATACATATCAGTTAATTTCCGCGATCGCCGACGGTACGGAAAAAGGGGTCGTCGGCGCTACGGAAGGGGATCTTTTTTCGGCGCTGAGGTCGATTGCCCTCTGTTTGAACGGAGAATTCGGCGTGCGGCTTCGTTCGTTAAGAGAAGCGGAAAGGATCTTTTTCGGGTTTTAACCGATCATTTGCGCAAAAACTATAGCAAAGTACTTGTTTTATTTTTGAAAATCAACTATAATATCCAATAGCTTAAAAGCATTTTATTCTAATTACAGGAGAGATTTCAATGAAAAAGTATGTTTATCTTTTCACAGAAGGTAACGCCGGAATGCGTGAAATTCTCGGCGGTAAAGGCGCTAACCTTGCCGAAATGACCAACATCGGCTTGCCTGTTCCTCAGGGTTTCACGATCAGCACCGAAGCGTGTACCAAATATTACGAGGACGGCAGACAAATAAACCCCGAAATCCAAGCCCAGATCTTAGAGTACATCGAGAAGATGGAAAAGATTACCGGCAAGAAGTTCGGCGACAAAGAAAACCCGTTGCTTGTTTCCGTTCGTTCGGGCGCAAGAGCATCGATGCCCGGTATGATGGATACCATTTTGAACCTCGGTCTTAACGAAGAAGTCGTCAACGTCATCGCGGCTAAGTCCAACAACCCCAGATGGGCGTGGGACTGTTACAGACGTTTTATACAGATGTTCTCCGACGTCGTCATGGAAGTGTCCAAGAAAGAATTCGAAAGCCTGATCGACGAAATGAAAGAATGGAAGGGCGTCACCTACGACGTAGAGCTGACCGCCGGCGATCTCCGCGAACTCGCCAATAAATTCAAGGCCAAATATAAGCAGGCGCTCGGTAAGGACTTCCCTGATGATCCGAAAGAACAACTTTTCGAGGCTATCAAGGCCGTTTTCCGCAGCTGGGACAACCCCCGCGCCAACATCTATCGTATGGACCACGATATTCCTTATAGCTGGGGTACTGCCGTTAACGTCCAGATGATGGCTTTCGGTAACATGGGTAACGATTGCGGCACCGGCGTTGCGTTTACGCGTAACCCCGCTACCGGAGAGAAAGGACTCATGGGCGAATTCCTGATGAACGCTCAGGGCGAAGACGTCGTTGCCGGCGTTCGTACTCCGATGCCGATTTCTCAGATGGCCGACGTACTTCCCGACGTTTACAAGCAATTCCTCGGCGTTTGCAACACGCTCGAAAATCACTACAGAGACATGCAGGATATGGAGTTTACCATCGAACAAGGAAAACTCTATATGTTGCAAACCAGAAACGGTAAGCGTACCGCTGCCGCCGCTATCCGCATCGCTTGCGATCTCATCGACGAAGGCATGATCAGCGAGAAAGAGGCTCTGCTTCAAATCGACGCAAAGACGCTCGACATGCTCCTGCATCCGACTTTCGACGCAGCCGCTCTTAAAGCCGCCGATAAGTCCAACGTAGTCGGCAAGGGTATCGCGGCTTCTCCCGGCGCCGCTGCCGGCACTATCGTCTTCACTCCCGAAGACGCCGTTAAACTCGGCAAGTGTGGCAAGAAGGTTATCCTCGTCAGATTAGAGACCTCTCCGGAAGATATCGAAGGTATGAAGTTCGCTCAGGGCATCCTGACCGTTCGCGGAGGACAGACCTCTCATGCGGCCGTCGTTGCCCGCGGTATGGGTACCTGCTGCGTATCCGGTTGCGGAGATATCAAGATGCACGAAGAAGAAAAATACTTTGAACTCGGCGGAAAAGTTTTCCACGAGGGCGACGAACTTTCTCTCGACGGCTCCACCGGTAAGATTTACGATTGCGCAATCAAGACGGTTCCGGCCGACCCCAACAGCGGATATTTCGGCCGCATCATGAAGCTCGCCGACAAATACAAGGCTATGGGAGTGCGTACCAACGCCGACACCCCGGCCGACGCAAAGAAGGCCGTTGAACTCGGCGCCGACGGTATCGGGCTTTGCCGTACCGAGCACATGTTCTTCGGACCCGGCAGAATCGAAAAGTTCAGAGAAATGATCTGCTCCGAAACGACTGCGGAAAGAGAAAAAGCTCTCGCCGCCATCGAACCCATGCAACAGGCTGACTTTGAAGGCTTGATGGAAGCGTTGGAAGGCAAACCGGTTACCATCCGCTTCCTGGATCCGCCGCTGCATGAATTCGTACCCGTCGAGGCCAGAGATATCGAACAACTCGCCGCCGCCAAGGGCAAGACCACTCAGGAGATCCGCTTGCTCTGCAAAGGCTTAGAAGAATTTAACCCGATGATGGGTCACCGTGGTTGCCGTCTGGCCGTTACCTATCCGGAAATCGCCGTTATGCAGACCAAAGCCGTCATCAAGGCTGCTATCAACGTTCAAAAGCGTCATCCCGATTGGAAAGTTGTTCCCGAGATCATGATCCCGCTCGTCGGAGAAATCAAAGAATTAAAGTACTGCAAAGAGACCGTTGTCAAGACTGCCGACGAGGTTATTAAGGCTGCGGGCATAGATCTTAAATACGAAGTCGGTACCATGATCGAAATCCCGAGAGCGGCTCTTACCGCTGACGAGATTGCCAAAGAAGCCGAATTCTTCTGCTTCGGTACCAACGACCTCACTCAGATGACCTTCGGTTTCAGTCGTGACGACGCCAGCAAGTTCTTGCCCAGCTATTACAGTGCCAAGATCTATGAGTCCGACCCGTTTGCTCGTCTCGACACCGTCGGCGTAGGTAAACTCATGAAGATGGCTGTAGAACTCGGTCGCGGCACCCGCAAGAATCTTCACTGCGGTATCTGCGGCGAACACGGCGGCGATCCGTCTTCCATCGAGTTCTGCAACAAGATCGGCTTGAACTATGTTTCCTGCTCGCCGTATCGTATCCCGATCGCTCGTTTGGCGGCTGCACAGGCTAATATCCGTAATCCGAGGGGCTAAGATTTAGCGCCAAAAAGCGGTAAAAATTCAATTTTTAATT
>JAEDHK010000009.1 GCA_016297005.1 Clostridia bacterium | reverse complement strand
GGCGTTGCCCATAGCTCCCAGTTTTTCTATTTGTTTTAGTTTGGATTGCGCCATGGCCGCTTTGGTCGCTTTGTACCGGAACCTGTCCACTACCTTTTGCAGGCGCGCTATCTCCTTAAAACGTAGAGACGCGTCTTTGAGCGCTTTTTCGTAATTGGCCTTTTTCTGCCTCCAAAAGTCGGAGTAATTACCGCGGTACCTGGTGGCCTCGCCGTATTCGATCTCGTACACGACGTTGACAACGCGGTCGAGAAACATTCTGTCGTGCGATACGACGACCAATGATCCGCGATAATTTTTCAGATAGTTTTCCAGCCACGCCACCGCTTCCACGTCCAGATGATTGGTCGGTTCGTCCAAAAACAGCACGTCCGGACGGGATAAAAGCAGTTTCAGTAGGGCGATTTTCGTCCGTTGTCCGCCGGAAAATTCATTTATCGGCTTCTTCATCTCCTCATCGGAGAAGCCGAATTTTTTGACGGCGATATAACACTCTTTTTCATAGGTGTACCCGCCGCCCGATTCAAAAGCGTCGTGCAAGCGTGAGTAGGCGGCTGCCGCTTCCTCCGTCTGATCTTGTTGCAGACGGGCAAGGGCGACGTTCATCCTGCTTTCCAGTTCCAAAAGGGAAGCGTACGCGCTCTTTACCTCCTCGTACATCGTTCCGTTTTTGTTGTTGAAAGCGACCTGCTTCAAGTAGCCGATGGTCGGCTTGCCGGTCACGTACATGCCGAAGTCCTCTTCCCCCGTCCCCTTGACGAAAGGCACCTCGCCGACGAGGGCTTTCAGGAGAGTGGTTTTGCCACACCCGTTCCGCCCGACAAGGGCGACTTTCTCTTTATCATGTAAATCAAAATCGACGTCCGTAAGGATCGGAACGCCGTCGTATTCCACACTGCCGTTCATTACCGTAATCTGCATAAAATAAGTATAACACGAATCTTTTCTTTTCCCAACTGTTTTAGAAAAAGAAGATCGGGAATAATAATTGGTAAAAATAAAAAAACTTGACAATTGTCCATTAGACAAATACAATTTAATTACGCATGAAATATCGTGCGGAATCAAATAAGCGACGGAATTGCCGTCGCAGGCAAGGGAGAAGCGTACATGCAATACAGATATACGACGCAAAACGTTTGCACACCGGACATTACGTTCGATCTCAGCGGCAACGTTGTGACTGACATTCGCTTTTCGGGCGGATGCCCCGGCAACTTAAAAGCGCTCAGTAAGATCCTCGACGGATGGACGGTAGAACAGATCGAAGAAAAACTGCTCGGCAATACTTGCGGCAGACGCCCAACCTCTTGTATGGATCAGTTGGCTAAGGCCGTGCGCAAAGCCTATGACGAAGCCAATAAACAATGATACGGCAAGAGAATAAGTACGACGCGTTGAAATTGAAAAATCAGAGCCGGTTTCCGCATGCTCGCATTGTGGGAAAAAGATAAGAATCGAAACGATAAAAAGAAGACAGGTAAAGCAAAGTTCTCATAGAGATTATCAGTCAGAAATAAATATAGCACACTATACTTCGCGGTTGCAAAGCGTAGTGTGCTTTTCTTATCTACAAAAGAATTAGAATAAAGTTATATTTAGCCTTGTGGCTAAAAGTGATATGCAGGGAGCTTGCGTTATATTTCGACTTCTGAAACGCAAGGGACGTGTTCCCGAAAAATCCGGTATTGCGCCGAGGGCGGACGTGTGCTATACTTGATGGTATGAAGTACTGCCTGAGAAACAAGAATTATTGCACTTTTGAAACGTTTGAAAAGAATAAACTTCCTCCGCGATCCTACTTTATTCCCTTTTCGGAAAAGGAGAAAGCGCTTGCCGCCGAAGTAACGACGGCAAGGTATCGTTCCGATCTGGTTGCCTGTCTTTCGGGAGAGTGGGATTTTCGCTTTTACAAAGACCCGAAGACGCTTGAAGAAGAATTCGACACTGATAAACTGCCGTTCGATAAGATCAGCGTTCCGTCGGTTTGGCAGTATACCGGCTATCTTGATCCGATGTACGTCAACATTGCTTATCCGTTTTCGTTCGATCCGCCGCGCATTCCCGAAGACGAAGAGATGGGACGGTATAAAAAAAGTTATAACAGAGCGGAGAAGATCGACGCGAGAGGACAATACAATTCCGTCGGCGTTTACCGAAAAAAGTTTTTTATCGGCGATAAAAGCAAAACGTACACAATCGCCTTTCTCGGCGTGGCGGCGTGCCTTGACTTATACGTCAACGGCTCTTTCGTCGGATATTCGGAAGGGGCGCACAATACGGCCGAATTTTTGCTTGACGAATTTCTGACGGAGGGCGAAAACGAGCTTGTTGCCGTCGTTCGCAGGTTTTCGACGGGATCGTACCTGGAAGCGCAGGATATGTTCCGGAATAACGGCATCTTCCGAGACGTCCTGCTATACGGCACCGAAAAAGAGCACATCGGCGATTATGAGATCAAAACCGAATATTGCGGAGAAAATAAATACGACATGACCGTTACCGTCTCGATCAGTAACGAAAACGGCGGAGAAGCGGAACTCGTTTTTGCCGGAAAAACCTATAAGAAAAAATGCGAAAACGGCAAGGTCATTTTTTTATTGAAAGGGCTTTCGGTTCGGGAATGGAGCGCCGAAATTCCTTATTTATATACCATTGTCATCGGACTGAACGGCAGAGAGTATTTGACCGACGAGGTTGGATTCAGGAGTATTGAAATAAAAGACGACGTTTTCTTTTTTAACGGAAAGAAGATAAAACTTTTCGGCGTCAATCATCATGATACCCATCCCGAAAACGGCTATGTGATGAGCATGGAGGAACTCGAAAAGGATATCGGGTTGATGAAAGAATATAATGTCAACGCCGTCCGAACCTCCCACTACCCACCCGACCCCGTGTTCGTCCGGCTGTGTGATAAATACGGTCTGTACGTAATCGACGAAGCGGATATAGAGACGCACGGAGCTTATGCCTGCGGCGACGTAGGGAGACTCAGTAAGGATCCGAAATGGAAAGAACACTATCTTGACCGCGTGAAAAGAATGTTTTTCCGAGATCGTAACCGTTGTTCGGTAACGATGTGGTCGTTGGGTAACGAGTCCGGCGGGATATTCTGTCAGCAGTATTGTTACGACTATCTGAAAACCGTGACGGATATCCCCGTTCATTACGAGGCCGCCTGTCGGGAACATATAATCGGATTCGACGTCGTGTCCGAAATGTATACCGGTATCGAAGATATGAAAAAAAGAGCCGCGCGCCGCGGAAAAGACAAACGGCGCAACAAGCCTTATTATCTTTGCGAATACTGTCACGCTATGGGGCTCGGCCCCGGCGCGCTCGCCGACTATATAGAGTTGTTTTTGTCGGACGATATTTATCTCGGCGGCTGCATTTGGGAATGGGCGGATCATTCCGTATATCATAAGGAAAACGGCAATTTTACCTACGGCGGCGACCACGGCGAATACGTTCACGACGGGTGTTTTTGCGTCGACGGCCTATTCCGTCCCGACCGCAAGCCCTATACGTCCGCCTTTCTGATGAAAGCGGCCTATCGTCCCGTCCGGGCGCAGCATCTGGGAAATGGAAAAGTCGAGTTTTATAACGTCAATCGCTTCCGTTCGTCCGACTATCTCGAAATTACGACCGCGCTTTCCGTTTGCGGCGAAGAGGGAGAGAAAAAAGTGCTCCCGATTACGCTTGCTCCGAACGAAAAGACCGTCGTTACTTTTGATTATCCGACGGACAAAGACGCGTTTTTAAATATAAAATACGTTGAAAAGGAGACGGGACGGCAAATTGCCGAAGAACAAGTCGTTCTGAACGAAGTCATCCCCGAAGTTACCCGAAGCAGGGGCAGGATCGCCGTGGAGAAGAAGGGCGGGACGTTGAGCGCCCGTTTTGAAAACGGAACGAAAATCACGTTTGATCTTCGACGCGCGACAATGACGTCCTATTCGGTTTGCGGAAAGGAGATCTTGAACGGAGAACCGAAAAACCGTCATAAACGCTCGGTCTATGCCGAGGTATACCGCGCGCCCGTCGATAACGACATGTATATCAAGGCCTTTTGGAAGTTAGCGGGTCTCGGCGTTTATAAAGTTACCCATTCTTTTGCTAAGGCGACCGAAGAAGAAAACGCCTTTCGTCTGAAATTCAGATATTTTCTCCGTCACGGGTTGCTTCCGATTGCCAGGATAACGGACGAATACCTGCTTTATGCCGACGGAGTCGTTTCGGTCGATACGTCCTGCGCTTTTTTATGCAGACCGCCCTTTGCGCCGCGGGTAGGGAAGACGTTTGAGCTTGGCTCCGCTTTCGATAAAGTCCGCTACTATGGTCGGGGAGATCAGGAAAACTACCCCGATATGAAAGAGCATACGAAAATCGGTATTTACGAAAGAGAAGGCGACTTCGGCACGAAAATGATTGTTCCGCAACAGAGCGGGGAGAGGTGCGACGTAAGATGGGCGGAAGTAACCGACGGCGAGTACGGAATTATGTTCGTCGCCGATAAAAAGGCTTTTGCGTTCAATCTTAACCATTATTCCGATAATGATCTCGAACAGTGGAAACATATTACCGACTATCGTGACCTCGACGCGACTTACGTCAATATCGACGGGCTTTTGGGCGGTATCGGTAGTAACAGCTGCGGTCCGCCGCCGGAAAAGAAATATCTTATTCCGAGCGGAAAGACTTTGCGCTACTCCTTTGTTATTTCTCCCGTTTTTCCGAAAAAGAAATAATCCGGAAAGAACGTTCTTTCCGAAAAGAAAACCCGAAGATAGACCTCAACCGGACAGCCGGGAGGCGATTTCGGGGCTGAAAAGCAAAGCGGACTTTAATAAGGAGAAATCCGTTTATAAGAGAGCGGAAGAGACAGATTTTGAGGCGCGATCATAATTTTGATTGTACCTTGAAAAAATATTTATAGTATGATATACTAAAAAAAATCTTCCTTTTGGACAAGTTAAGGAGACAAGTATGAAGAAGACGAAAGTTATTATATCCTTTCTTTTGGTTTTCTTGATCGTATGCGCGGCGATCTCGTGCGTGGGGTGCGATAAGAAGAAGGATAACAAGAACGATTACGTGATCGGTATTATATCGGATCCGCAGATCGTTGCGGCGAGCGACGTCGGAGACGACGATTATGAGTCCTTTTTAGATTTTAACGCCGTCGGACAAAAGATGCTGTTTATTTCGGAGGCTATTCTGAAAACGGCGGTCGATAAGTTGATCGAACAAGAAGTCGACGCTGTTTTAATCCCGGGCGACCTGACCGAAAACGGGTCTAAGGCCGGACACGAGATGGTGGCGAGTCAATGCGCGCGTCTGGAAGCGGCGGGTATATCCGTTTATGCGATGTGCGGCAACCACGATATCAATAAAACTCCGAAAAAATACATGACGGTGGAACAAGCCAATGCGCAGGGGCTGACGATTTATGAAACCTTTTCCGACGGTAGCTGTTCCGTACGTGTTCCCGGCGTCTCTCCTGAAGAATTTATGACGATCTACCACAATTACGGATACGATAATGCGGTTGCGCTCGATAGGCTGGATGAGCCGGTGCACGTTACGATTACGAAGAAGGGAGAAATTACGGAATACGAATACGACGAGGTCGGTACGATGAGTTACGTGCAGGACTTGCCGGGCAGTAACTTCCGTTTGATCTCTATTGACGCTGCCAACTACTATGAAGACGAAAACGAAAAAACATATTACATGACGTATTATGGCGAAGATCATAAGACGGAGATTAAAGGCACCGGCTACCCTGTGATGACCGATCGACTCTTTAAGTGGACGGAAACGCAACTCAACGCGGCGAAAGAAGCGGGCAAAAAGCCCATTGTGATGTCTCACTTCCCCATCAACAACCAGATGGGCGACGTAGTCGGTTTGTTGACGGACGGCATTGATAACCGTATGAATATGGCGAGAGAATTGCTTTCTCTCTTTGCCGAGTACAACGTAGAATACGTTTTTACCGGACATTTGCATACGCAACACGAAACGAGTTATACCAGCACTTTTTTTGAAACGACGGTCAATGACGTGGAGACGGGTTGCTTATCAAATTATCCCCTGCCGATGCGTTATCTGAGCTTTGGCAACGACGGTAAAGTATCTATCCGCAACGATTATTTAAGCAGCGTCAAGGAGGAGTACTTGCCGTCTTACCTGAACGATCAGACGATCAGGACAGCCATCACGACCGATCTGCAAAAGTACGCGCTTGATCCGTTCATCTATAATAACCTGATGACGAACTTCGAGAACAGGATCAACGACGGTGGACAATATCATCTGTTCTATAAATTATTCGATATGCTCGAAGTCGACGCCGACGGCACGCATCAGGAACAACTTGACGACCTTGCGTCGTATATCTATAACGATCTGTATAAGGCCTTTATGGAAATGCCGGTTTATAAGACGGCAGGGAAAAATTCTGTCGAGGCTATATGCGAAAAGTACGGTGTCAGTCTGCCGGCGTCCGAAAGATACCGTGACAAGGGCGTATTCCAGTTCTTTATTCAGGTATTGGGTAAATTCTATAAATACGACTATGAGAACGACGGCGGTCCGATAACTTATGACAGTGCAGAAGGGCAGATCCTGCGTTACAGCATTTGTTCGATCTTTGACATCCTTGCTCAGTCGGAGCTTTTTACGAAGCTCCATGCCATCAACCCGAATATTGTGGAGTCGGCTATCAGCGGGAACTTCTTGAATAAGCTCTTTAACGACGGCGTTATCGATCTCCTGTGCGATAATCTCATCTTCAATATAGCTACTGTGCTTAATCCGTTGATAGAAGACTATATTGACCTGAGCGGCTTGTCGCCGGAGACATTGGTAAGCACCGTAAAAACGTTTATTGATACCATTGGACTTGGCCTTCTCGAAAACAAAGGATTATACGATAAAGAAACCAAGACCATCCTTGGGGTTCCGTTCGATTCTTTACTTACCGTCGGAAGCAAAGACGGGGCGCCGGTTATGCAAATACACCTCTTTACCTTGTTGAAAGATCTTGTATTCGATAAGGTTGGAGAGGGAATACTGAACTGATCGGAAGAAAGTCAACAAAACAGCGCGTCGAAAACGTGGGACGTACCCAACGATCGGCGCGCTTTTCTTTTTAAGCAATAGATATTTCGTTTATAACGTGATCTGATCCAAAGGTTTCAGTAAAACAACTTTTCCCTTTTTGACCATGCCCGGGAAAGAATTTATGTCCACGGTAATGGGCGGAAAGGTGTTATAGTGCATAGGAATGACGGTCTCGAAATCGAAATAGTTATTGCAGGCGTAGGCCATCGCTTGCATGTCTGCGGTAAAGCGTCCGCCGACGCATAGGATGCCGATATTCGGGTGGTAGAACTTGTTTATCAGTTCCATGTCCGAAAAAACGGCGGTATCGCTGCTGAAATAGATTTTGTCTTTGCCGAGTTCTACCACGAATCCCGCAGGTTCTCCGGTATAAATGCCGTTATAACTGCTGGAATGGTCGGCTCGGACCAGCGTCACGGCGATGTCGGGCGCAAGGCGTAACGTCCCGCCGAAGTTCATTCCGATAGTCTTGATTCCCTTTTCGGCGAAGAGGGAACAGAGCTCTACAATGCCGATTGCCGTCGTGTTCTCTCCTGCGACGGAAAAGGCGGAGCCGATATGATCGTCGTGCCCATGCCCGGCTAAGATATAATCCGGATTCCTGACTTGCGGATATTTTTTTATTACCGCTCTTTCGTCGGTAAAGAAAGGATCGAACAGGATTGTTTTATTTTCGTACTCGATCAGGAAAGAAGCATGGCATAAATATGTGATTTTCATAAGCGTTCTCCTTTTATTAAAAGTCCTTTTCCCGTACGTCGGAATTGAGTTTGACCATCATGAAGCAATATAATTTCGGCTTTATATAGGTATTTCCGATCATTCGTACGTTGCCGGCAGAGCGAACGATATAGCAGGAAAGACGTTTCAGATGGAACTCGTTGTTGCGAATGAGAATATTATTGTGGACGTATCCTTTGTGAATGAGATTGTGCGGGAAGATGTGTACGAACTCTTGTCCGCATTCGATAAAGCGGTTGTTTTCGATCGTCAGGTCGGTAAGAGGACCGCTTTCGTACCAGTCGCGCGCGTCGTCGGCGATCTCGATTGCCCACATTTTGGTAAAAATAAAATCGTTGTCGCGGATGACGACCTTTCCGCGGGTAGTAAGCAGGAGACCGCGTGTAGAAATTCTTTCAAAGCGGTTTTTCTCGAAGAGCACGTCCGGACAGGCCGATACGTTTTCGATGACCTTGTCTATCATGCTTAAGCTTATATTGGTATCCAAAGTTAGTCTTATGGTATACAGATCAAGCATTTCCGAAGAAACGACAGACGCAGACGTTTGTTCCAGAAGCGAATTCCGATCGACAAAGGCAATCTTATCGCCGGCGTGAAAGATATTAAAGCCGTAGGCTTCCGGGTGACAGAACTTTACGGTAATTTCGTTGCCGGACACGCCTGTTACCATGAAGTGGATACCGTGTACGTTGAGTACGTCGTCGCCGGAAGAAGAGAAGTAACTGTTGCGAACGGTGATTTGTCCACGGCAACAGCACAGGTGCAAGAAGTCGGCTATCGAAGCGAAACCATACGTCCCGATATCGACCGGGGACATGTTCAGCCTATCGAAAGTCAGTCCTTCACAGTCCTGGCAGACGAGGGCAAGCGAATAAGAAAAACGCTGAACGTAGTTTTCGATACACAGATTTTTGCACTTCTGAGCGAAAACACCTACGTTTCTGCGGCGGTTATCGTAAATATAATAATCTCTTCCTTTGGAGTAGAATCTTTTCGGGAAAAAGCCTCTTGCGGTAATTGTGTTCGTTTCCCGATCGTAGCGTATGCCCTTTTTCATGAAGAGGGGATGACGGATACGCGTAAAGTAAGAGGGGTGTTCGGGGAGGGATGAATTGAAATAGCTTTGTTCGGCGCGGAATTTCAGCGGATGCTTATAGCCTTTTCCGACAAAATACAATTCGCCCTCCTCTTCGGTCAGTTGGTCGCTGTCAACGTCCAGAACAAGTTTTGTCAGACTCCGGAAACGAGTGACGAGACGGTGGGCATTGGGGCGGATAACGCGTATTTCCAGATCGCGGAGACGTACGTTTTCACAACTATCGAAAACGACGTTATCGGCAATACCGTCGATAAAGACGGTGGACCCTCCGCCGGAGAAGGTCAGATTTTTGATCCTTTCAAAAAGAATACCGATCGTATGCCGCCATTTTTCTTCGCCGGGGTCGTATTCTTTTTCGCCCATCGTGTTGGTCACGTGTAAGTATCTTACCGGGCAATTTTCCGTATCGATATAATAATCTCCTTTTTCCAGGACGATCTCTTTGTCTTCGTCGTTTCCCGAAAGGGAGGCGAGAAGATCGTTTAGGGCTTTTCCGATTTCTTTTCCGGGGAGGATCCCGTAGTCTTTGGCTTCAATGATCATTGTTTTTTCCTTCCTTGCAGATACTCGTTAAGGTCGTATTTTCCGTCGGACCTTGTTACTGTGTTCGTATTCATGTAATAGGTGCAAACGACGGCGGCTGCCGCCTTTTTGCGCAAAGCGTCTTCGGCCTCGTTTTGCGCCTTCTCCTGCAAATGGGCGAGCTTTTTTTTCAGCGTTTCCATGGCTCGCCGTTTGTTCATTAATTGGCTGCGCTCGTCCTGGCAGGTAACGACGACGCCGGAAGGCAGGTGCGTTATACGAATGGCCGTCTCCACCTTGTTGACGTTTTGTCCGCCCGCCCCGCCGGAATGGAACAGATCGATCCGTAAGTCTTTTTCCGAAAGTTGAACGGCATTATCGCCGCGCGGCGGCAGAGCCGTCGCCGTGACCGTATAAGCCGTTTCGCCGAGAATAAATTTATGTACGCCCGTTTCTTCCTGCGCGAACGCATACGCGCCCGCGCCCGCGATGTATAATAAGGTGGAGCTTTTCTGACCCTTTTCTTGAACGGTCAATTCTCGTAAGGAGGCGTGCGCCGCGAGACAGGCGCAAAGGGTCTTGCAATAATCGGACGCTTTATTGCCGTTGGGGATAAGTTCGAGGACGGCTTTTTCGTCTCCGTCTTTTATAGCGAGCAGGCGATTCAGTTTTTGACAGACGCCCCGCTCTTCTTCGGACAGAGCGATCAGCTCTTCCGTCAAAAGTTTTTTCATTTCTTCGTTTTTTTCGTCGGCAAGTTGCAGGCGACAGCCGCTTATGTCTTTTTCGAGCGTAACAAGACGCTTCCGCAAGGCGACGATCCCGGAGATAGACTCTTGCTCGGCGACCAATTTTCTCCAATATCTGTTGTCGGCGATGATCTCCGGGGCGGCGATCATTCTTTCCAGGGCAGCGTTTTGTTCTTCGATTTTTTCCGTCTGTTGAAGCAGCTTTTTCGTTTCTTCCATCGTCTTTTATTGTATCATATTTCCCTTTCTTTGGGAACATGCTTTTAAAAAATTAAAATTATTCATAAAAATATGAATAAAATAGCAATATTTGCTAAATTTATGAATATTAATAAAAATTTATTCACAAAAATTGACATTTATACTTGTCGGGGATATAATGTAGAAAAAATCGGAAAAAGAAAGGAGTTTTTGCTTTATGAAGAAAGAAGATATAAAAAAAGTCGTTCTCGCCTATTCCGGCGGATTGGATACCTCGATTATCATCCCTTGGTTGAAAGAAAATTATAACAACTGCGAAGTCGTTGCCGTCTCCGGAAACGTCGGACAAGCGGACGAACTGGAGGGATTGGAAGAAAAGGCCATCAAGACCGGCGCCTCCAAGCTTTACGTTCTTGATCTGACGGACGACTATGTAGATAACTACATCATTCCTACCATGAAGGCGGGCGCTTTGTACGAAGAGTACCTTCTTGGCACCAGCCACGCTCGTCCGTGCATAGCTAAGGCTCTGTGCGATATCGCCATCAAAGAAAAGGCCGACGCTATCTGCCACGGCTGCACCGGCAAAGGTAACGATCAGGTGCGTTTTGAACTCGCTATCAAGGCTTTCGCTCCCAATATGCCCATCATCGCACCCTGGCGTGAGTGGAACATCAAATCCCGCGACGAAGAAATCGATTATGCCGAAGCGCATAATATTCCGCTGAAAATTAATCGTGAGACCAATTACAGCAAGGATAAGAACCTGTGGCACCTCTCTCACGAGGGTATGGATCTGGAAGATCCGGCCAACGAACCGCAGTATGAAAAGAAAGGCTTTTTGGAAATGGGCGTATCTCCCATCGACGCTCCCGACAAGCCGACTTACGTGGAAATCGAATTTGAGCAGGGCACGCCCGTTGCTCTCGACGGCAAAAAGATGAGCGCCAAGAATATCATTCTTGAACTGAATAAGCTCGGCGGACAAAACGGTATCGGACTGCTCGACATCGTAGAAAACCGTCTCGTCGGCATGAAGAGCCGCGGCGTGTACGAAACCCCCGGCGGCACCATTCTCTACAAGGCGCATAGCATACTCGAAAGCATCACTCTCGATAAGCTGACCATGCACGAAAAACAAAAGTTGTCCATTACTTTTGGAGAATTGGTCTACAATGGTCAATGGTTTACCCCCTTGCGCGAGGCTTTGTCCGCGTTTGTCGACAAAACGCAAGAGAAAGTAACCGGCAAAGTAAAACTCAAACTCTACAAGGGTAACGTGATCAACGCCGGCGTTACCAGCCCCTATTCGCTTTATAGCGAAGAGATCGCCACTTTTGGCGAAAGCGATTATAACCAGGCCGACGCTACCGGCTTCATCAACCTCTTCGGTTTGCCCATTAAGGTGCAAGCGATGGTCGCGGGGAAATAAAACATGGCAAAAATGTGGATGGGGCGCACAGACGGCGTAACCGATAAATTGTGCGACGATTTTAATTCTTCCATTTCTTTCGACAGGAAGATGTACCGGCAGGACATCACCGGCAGTATGGCGCACGCCGCCATGCTCGGCGCGAGAGGAATCGTGACGGAAGAAGAATCGGAAACGCTGATCGGCGGTCTCCAAGGCATTCTGGACGATCTTGAATCAGGCACTCTTATCATCGATCCGAACGCCGAAGATATCCATATGTTCGTTGAACAGGTTTTGACGGAACGTCTCGGCGAGGTGGGAAAGAAACTTCATACGGCCCGCAGTCGGAACGACCAGGTCGCTCTCGACCTGAGGATGTATCTTCGGGACGAAACGGATGAGATCGTCAGGCTTTTGAAAGACCTTCTTTTCGTCTTGCAAGAAAAGGCCGAACAACATAAATGCGACGTTATGCCCGGTTATACCCATTTGCAACGGGCCCAACCGGTTACTCTCGGCCACCATTTGATGGCTTATGCGATGATGTTTGTCCGCGACGTTGAACGTTTTCTCGACGCCCGGAAACGGATGAACGTTTCTCCCATCGGTTGTTGCGCTCTCGCCGGTACAACCTACGATACCGATCGGTTTTTCGAGGCGAATCAACTCGGATTCGGCGACGTTTGCAAAAACAGTCTCGACGGCGTATCGGACAGGGATTTCGTCGCGGAGTTTTCCGCAAACAGCGCCCTGGCTATGACCCATCTATCCCGGTTTTGCGAAGAACTGATTCTGTGGTCGGGTTGGGAGTTCCGCTTTGTGGAGCTGTCAGACGCCTTTACTACCGGTTCGTCCATCATGCCGCAGAAAAAGAACCCCGATATGGCCGAACTGATCCGCGGAAAAACGGGTCGCGTTTACGGCGACCTGATGGGAATACTGACCGTGCTCAAAGGCCTGCCACTTGCGTATAATAAGGACATGCAGGAAGACAAAGAGGGCGTTTTTGACGCGGCCGACACCGTCAAAAAGTGCCTGACCGTCTTTACTCCCATGTTAAAAACCGCTGTCTTCAACGTTGTGAACATGAAAAAGGCGGCGAGCAAAGGCTTTATCAATGCGACCGATCTTGCCGACTATCTCGTGCGGAAGGGCTTGCCGTTCCGGACCGCCTATAAAGTTTCCGGCGGATTGGTCAAAAAATGCATTACGGAAAACAAAACGCTCGATACGCTGACCATCGACGAATATAAGGCGGTTGAAAAGCTGATAGACGAAGACGTCTATGAAGCCATAGATTTATCCACTTGCGTCAAAAAGCGTATTTCTTATGGCGGCACCGCTCCGGAAAACGTAGAAAAACAGATTCAATTCATCAAAGAATTTATTAAGTAAACTCATAAAACAAAAATTCAAAAATGAAGGATTCGGATAACTGCCGAATCCTTTTCATTGTCTTCTCAATATATTGGTAAAGTAAACTGCGGAATAAGTCTTAAAAAACGATCAAAAAGAAACGCAATACAAACGGGGCTGAACGGCAGAAACGACTTTCCGTATCATCCACAACAAGCCGATTCGGGAGGAGTCGGCTATATCGAACCGAAAAGGCGTGCTTTTTTAGTCTGTCATCGTAGAACGAGGAGTTATTTGCCGACGCAAAAGTTTGAAAAGACATTGTCGATCACAGCGTCGCTGACGCCGGTACCCGTGACGGTCCCGAGAGCGTTTAAAGAGGAACGAACGTCCGCCAGAGTGCATTCCATCGGAGCAATACCAAAGGTATCGAGAGCGGCGGTAAGGTATTTTTCGCATTCGGTCAACGCGGCCACGTGGCGTTCGTTGGTCAGTATGCCTTGGGTGTAAACGGCGTCGCGATTCAGGAGAGATAAAATTTTATCGGTTACTTCGTCTACCCCTTCTCCCGTCTTGGCGCAGATATAGCAATCCGCCTCTCTTGGATAGGCTTTTTTATCCGCTTTATTTCCGATAAGAATATGTTTTTTATTTCTTATGAGCGAGGCGATCTCCGCTTCGCTTTCCGTAATCGGACAAGTAAGATCGGTAATAAATAATACGATATCGGCTCCCTCAATAGCCTTTTTGGAACGCTCTACGCCGATTTTTTCGATAACGTCTCCGCTTTCTCGGATGCCGGCGGTATCAAGAAAATTCAGTCGCATGCCCGACAGCTCTATGCTCTCGCACAGGACGTCTCTCGTGGTGCCGGCAATGTCGCTGACGATGGCTCTGTCCGAGCGTACGAGGGCGTTCAGAAGGGTGCTTTTTCCGACGTTCGGCAATCCGACGATAGCAACGTCCGCTCCGGATTTGACGATCTTGGCATAAGCGGCGGAAGCGAGGAGGGCGTTAACTTCTTTTAGCGCGAAGCGTAATGCTTCTTGCGCTTTCGGAAAGGTGTCTTCTTCCACTTCTTCCGGATAATCGAGTTTGACTTCCATCATAGCCATAGCGGCGATCAAGCGTTTTTCGCTTTCGTATAGCCCTTGCAGAAGTTGTCCGCCGACCAGACGGTAAGCGTTATGGATTGCGCTTTCGCTTTCGGCGTTAATTACGTCGAGCAGGCCTTCGGCTTCGGCCAAAGTCAGCTTTCCGTTCAGAAAGGCGCGTTTCGTAAATTCGCCCGCTTGCGCCGGCCGGGCGCCTTTTTCACGCAATAAGCGAACGATAGCTTGCGTAACGCCGATCCCTCCGTGACAATGCACTTCGGCCACGTCCTCGCCTGTATAAGAATGAGGCCCTTTAAAGAAAACGCAGAAAGCCCTTTCGGAAAAGTTTTTGCCGACGATCCTTCCCAAATACATATAGTTCGGTTCGGGGGAGTCCGGTTTTTTTCTACAAGAAAAGACGCTTTGCACGATTGCAAAAGCGTCTTCGCCGCTTACTTTAATAATATTGATAGCAGAAGTCGTGGCAAGGGAAGTCGCCACGGCGACGATGGTGTCGGTCACGGCTTAAAAGAACTTTCTTTTTTCGTAGCCGTAGCTCTTCGTACGCGACGGTCCCTTTTTGCGGAAAGAAGAATCGGTTCCGTAGCTCATCTGTCCGTTTTTCGGGACGATGACGACGTGACGAGAGGCGCCTTCTCCGTCCGAACGGGTCTCCGCTTCGTAGCTGTTTTGAAGAGCGGTGTGGATGATGCGGCGCTCATAACTGTTCATCGGTTCGAGAGCAATCTCGCGATGTGTACGGAAGGCCTGGGTGGCAAGCCGACGAGCCATGGCGATCAACGTTTTCTTCTTTCTTTCGCGATAGAAGTCCGCGTCGACGATTACGCTGATGTGCGGACCTTCGTATTTTTGGTTGATAAAGTGGCTGACGAGGACCTGAATAGCTTCCAACGTTTCTCCTTTGTAACCGATAAAACGCTTTGCGTCTTCCGCGCCGATATAAAAGCAAAGTTCGCCCTCGCGGACGTGCGCTTCGAAACCGCCTTTTCCGCCGGCCGTTTTCAAAAGCCCCGCAAAAAATTCTTTTCCTTCTTCGAGTTTCTGTTTCAGAACTTCATAGCTGACCTCTTCTTTTTCTTCGGCGGAAGCGGTTTTTACGGGAGCGGGCTCCTCTTTGATCGGTTCTGCAACTTCTTCTTCCGGTTCGTTGACTTCTTCTGCAAGCGTTTCTTTAGGGGTGATGCGTACGATCGCTTTGGAAAAAATTCCGCCGTTTGCAAGTACTTCTATCTCCGCCTGATCTTCGGTAATGCCTAACGTTTCCAGTCCCTTCTTTTTCGCTGCGGCAACGTTGGACGCCTTGAATTCATACGATTGTTGTTCCATTGGATTTATTATCTCCTTACAAGGTTATTTTTTAAAGGTAGTGGACAAAATGCGTTCTCTTTCTCTGTCGTCCTTTCTTTTAGTAATGATGGTATAAGTCAGATTGAGAACGATGGAAAAGAGCATATTGACGAACATATAAAGGGTAAATGCCGCCGAATAGAAGAGGGCGAAGACGAACATCATTACGGGCATGACGTATTGCATCATCTTGGCCTGCGATTGTTGCGCTTTCTGTTGTTCGTCCGTCTGTCCGGGAGCGGCGACGGCGGCGTTCTGCTGTTGTTGCATCATCGGTTTATTGATAAAGATAGACGCGATATTCAGCAAAAGAACGAGTATGGGTAAAATGAGGTATCCGTTCCAGCCGGTGTATTTGGCTTTGAGTCCGCCCATGACGTCGTTGTATTCGTCTTCGCGTAAAGAAACGGACTTTGCCGTTTCGGCCGCGGACATGATCGGAGATTGCCAGTTATCGCCGGCGAAAATATTCTTTACCCAAAAGAAAGATTCTTTATATTTGGCTTCGTAGAGATCGACGACGGCGGCCTGACCCGCGGCTTTGGCCTCGTTATTTATTCTGGCGGCGTCTTCGCCCGTCAGCGTTCTGTCAGGATCTTTTTCGTCCAGAACTTGCACGTAGACCGTATTGTACTCGTTGCGCAGAGCCTTGTACGTTTCCGAATTGTGCGTGGAGACGGCTCCGTTGAATCCGGCGAAGACGATGAAGAAGACGGCCATTGTAATGATGAGAGGCAAGCAAGAGCCGAACATGGAGTACTTGTGCTTTTTGTAGACCTCGCGTTGCTTTTGCGCAAGAAGCTCGCGGTTGCTGCCGCATTGCTTATTGATCTTTTCGAGTTCCGGCTTCATGGCATCCATCTTTTTGGCATTTTTACGCATGACCGCTTTCTGCCAGATATCCAAGGGAGAAACGAGCACTTTCAGGAAGATGGTAAACATAATAGTCGTCACGCTGAATGCGCCTATCGTCGTCCAGTTATCCGACCACGTCTGCACCCAGGCGTAGAGGTACTTATAGATCAAGTCCCCGATAGCGTTACTGAGCTGGTTGGCCGAGAGTAAATTCATAAAGTCCATTTGGCATTACCTCTGAGGTTTTCCTTGACGGGATCGTAACCGCCTTTGGAAAAATGATTGCAACGTAGGATTCTGTAAGAACCGAGGAGGATCCCCCGGATCACGCCGTACCGCTCTATTGCGTCGTATGCGTACATCGAACAGGTTGGCGTATATTTGCACCGTGAAGCAAGAGAGGGAGAAATAAACATTTTATAAAGCCGAAGCAGAAAAAAACAGAATCGCTTCATCCCTCGTTCTCCGAAAGCACTCTGAATTTTTTCAGAATACAGATCAGATCCATATTGATCTCTTCGCTGGTGGCGTCCGCACAGGCGGAACGCGCTACGATGACAAAATTGTTTTTTGGGTCGATATTCGGGATAAGCAACCGAAAGCGTTCGCCAATGCGGCGCTTGACGCGACTTCTTACCACGCTGTTTCCGACCTTTTTACCGACGACGATGCCCACTTTTATGTTGTGGGCGGGGACCTTATATACGCTCAGACGGGACGTCGTGCGACAAATTCCGTGATTATATATGTAAGAAAAGCTCCCTCGTTGCGTCAGGCGGTAGATCCTTTGCATGAGAAAAGTCCCGCTGCCTATGCGGACAGCTTCGCTCGGCCTTTGGCTCTTCTTCTTTTCAGTACGTTACGTCCGCTCTTGGTGGACATTCTTTCACGGAAACCGTGTTCTTTGCTTCTTTGTCTTTTCTTGGGTTGGTAAGTTCTTTTCATAGTGCTGTATTCCTCGCAAAAATAATGATTTTTCGGTCGATTTCGCATCCTCGCCGTCGTTGCATGAAGAAAAGGACGTGCGAACGTAAGTGATATTATATATAACAATTTTTATTTTGTCAATAAAAAATGCGCTTTTATTTTGCGGGTGGTAAATGTAAAAATCTTGCAAGAGGACGCTTTTCATGGTATCATTAATCGCATGAAATTCTTTTGTATCGACTCCAACACCACTCTCGGCGGTCACAGAGGTCTGTTCGAGAGGTTGAAAAAGAACGACGCGCCCGGCGCCCGGCATCTTTTCATCGTGCCGGACAGGTATACACTCGGCGTCGAAAAAGAGGTGTGCGAAAGGTGCTTTCCGTCCGGTTCGTTTACCGTCGACGTAGAAAGTTTTACCCGTCTGGCGATAAAAAGTCTGGGGAACTCTGCCAAAGATTGCCTTTCAAAAGAGGGCACGGTTCTTCTTTTATACCGTGTTATTTCCGAAAACAACGATAAACTGAACTATTATAAAAACATTCGGAGCGTCGGCTTTGCGCGAGAAATGTTCGCGGCGATCGCTTCTCTTCGCTCCGGTGGGATCACGCCGGAACAGATTCGGGAAAAATTATCTTCCATAGAGGGCGTCACCGCCGAAAAGCTGGCCGATATCGCTCTGTTATACGAAGAGTATGCGCGCGCTTTGTCCGAAAAAAATCTCGACACCGTGACCAGGGTAGAACGGCTTTGCGAGCGCATCCCCGAAATACCCTCCATTGCCGAAAGTCACGTTTACGTGCTCGGTTTCAACGTCTATTCCGAGTTGCAAACGGCTGTGATCAGGAAATTAATCGGGGTCTGCCCGTCCGTGTCCGTTTCTTTTTGCAGAGGAATGGGCGGAAGTAACGTTTTTTGTTATCCCTCTCTGCAACGTAACGCGCTCGTCGATTGGTGCACGGAGCAAAATATTCCCGTTGTCTACGAAGAATGTAATCAAGAACTCGAAGAGCCGTTCCGGACCTTGCAAAAAGAAGTTTTCGGCTTTTCGGTCGGCAAGCAAGGCGACTTTACCAAAGAAGAAGAAAAAAAGGTGCGTGTGTTCGTCGCGGAAAACCCGTACGAAGAAGTCAAGTGCGCCTGCCGCGAGATACGCCGACTGACCGTCGAAGAAGGATATCGTTACAAAGACGTTGCCGTTTGTTGTAACGCGGACGATTATTTACCGGTCATGAAGACCGTTTTCGCACGGTTCGGAATACCCTGTTTTACCGATGAAAAGTTCTCCGTGGCCCGTTCGTTCGGAGCCAGATACGTATTTTCCGCGTTACGGACGGTTTGTTCCGATTTTTCTCTTGGCGACGTGCTCGAATTCATGCGGTCGCCTCTGTCCGGGATTACGTTTGAAGAAAGACGGGCGTTCGAAAATTATTGCTTAAAGTGCGGCGTTTCTTATTCCCGTTTTCTGACGCCGTTCCGCGAAGACGCGGCGGAAGCCGTTCGTAAAAAGGTGCTCGCCCTTTTGGACAGAGTACCGAAAGCGGGCGCGGGAACGGAAGAATTCTGCGACTATTTTATTTCCGTTCTTCGATCGGAAGAGTCGACCTCTCTGCGCGAAAAGTGCGAACAGGAACAGAACAGCGTTTTGCTTGCCTATTCGGATACGGAAGATCTGATCGCCGTTGCCGAAGAAATCAGGTCCATTTGCGCCGGACGGCCGTCCTCTCCCGCCGATTTTGCGGAGATGCTTTCGGCAACGTTGGAAGGTATGAGCGTGAGCTTACTTCCGCAATACGTAGATTGCGTTTTTATCGGGAACACTTCGGACAGTCGATTTTCCGACGTCAAATTCCTTTTCGTGTTGGGAGCGACCGCAGGTAACTTTCCTTCCCAGACGTCCGATCCGCTTATTCTCGGATGTTATGATACCGAACTGATGAAAAAAAGCGGACTTCTGATCTATCCGTCGCCCGTAGAGACGAATCTTTTCGAGAAATTTTCCGTCATTGACCTTATTTCCAAACCGTCGCGCAGATTGTACGTCGGGTACGCGCAGACGGGACTGGCCGGAGAAAAAACGGAAAAAGGAGAAGGGGTCCGCGAGATCCTCGATCGACTCGGCGTCGACGAAAAACCGCTTGAATCGTATTATGATTTTGATGAAGAACAAAAACTGCTATATCGGTTATCCTGTCCGGAGAACGCGTATTACGAATACGTTTCGGGGAAAGTTCCGCCCGAATATGCGGACGCCGTTAAAGACTATCTGATCGGTAAAGGGTACGCCATCGGAATGAAAGAGGGAAACGAAGAGTGCGATCCCACGGCGGGGTATCGCAGAATTGACGGAGATTTCGTTATTTCAGTTACTATGTTGGAAAACTACTTCAATTGCCCCTATAAACACTTTTTAGCGGACGTTTTGAAGTTACGCGAGCGGGAAGAAGGCCGGATGCGGCCCAATGAAAAGGGGACGTTGATCCATGCCGTGCTGGAACGCTATTTCCGCGTTAACGCAAGGGATATCAAAACGGCGACCGATATTCCGCAAAGGATCGAGCAGAGTATAAACGTAATCTTTTCCGCCTCCGAAAACGGAAGATTTTTCGACGATCCTGTGTCCGCTTATGAAATGGAACAACTTCGCGTCGAATGCCGTCGGGTGCTTACGCAACTGACCGACAACGTAAGACACTCCGAGTTTACGCCGGCTTTCTTCGAGGTCAGGTTCGATCGGGAAGAGGCTCTCAGCGTGACGGCGGACGGAAGAAAATACTACTTTAAAGGATACGTCGACCGCGCCGACGTCGACGGAGACAAAATATGCGTCATCGACTATAAGTCGGGTAATTTCGAGCCGCAAACGGACAAGATCTACACCGGAGAAAAAATTCAGTTGTACGTTTATCTGAAACACTTTTTGGAAAACGGATACCGCCCGGCGGGCGTCTTTTATCTTCCCATCCGTTCCGGATATTATGCAAAAAAGAGCTCGTACGCGATGTGCGGACAGATGGAAGACAGCGTAGAGACTTATTGCCGCTTCGACGATCGGGCGGCGGACGGCGCACGAAAAGGACGGTACGAAAGCCCAACCGTCGATTTCGCGCTGACAGAAAAAAAAGGCGCGCTTGAATTTGCGGACAGGGGTGGAAATCGCTTGTCCGAAAAAGAATTCCGCGCGATAACAGATTACGTGTTTAAGATATCCGAGCAAGCTATTTCGGACATCCAAAAAGGAGACAAAGAGAAGAATCCGATGGATAAAGCATGCGACAGATGTCCTTATCGTGCGCTGTGCGGAGAGGTGGAAAGCAGAAAGAAACCGGCGGGAGTAAATAAGACGACGTTTTACGAGGGGGAGAGCGAAGATGGAATGGAGTAACGATCAAAAAGCCGTTTTATCCTCACGCGGGAACGTTCTTGTATCGGCCTCCGCAGGGAGCGGTAAGACTACCGTGCTGATCGAAAAAATCATACGGATGCTTGAAGACGGCGCCGATATCCGGCGTATTCTCGTGATGACGTTTACCCGAGCCGCGGCGCAGGACATGAAAAATAAACTCGTCGAAAAGATGTACAAGCGTCTTTCGTTCGGTAAGGAATCGGAGAGGATCCGTAAGCAATTGGAGTACGTCCCGTTCGCCGACGTATGCACCATCAACAGTTTTTGTTTTTCGTTGATGAAAAAATATTTTTCGGCGGTCAACGTTGATCCGTCCTGTTCCATTCTGGACGAAGATGAAGAAAACAAGTTATGGGACGAATGTATGGACAGAGTGCTCGAACGCAAAATTGTCGAAGGCCGGCCGGACTTTTTAAAAGCGCTCGAATACTTTTCTCGCAAAAGAAAGACGGACGGCATCAAGGACGCCGTATCCGCATTGCGGACTTTTCTGAATGCGCAGGAAGATCCCGACTTGTTTTTAAAGAACGCCGACGACGGTCTTTTTGCCGCGGAAGAATATTATCTTTCCCGCGTAAGAAAAAAAGCGGCCCGGCTGAAAGAAACCTGCAAAGAAGCGCTGGATCTGAGAAGCCAGGAGGGATTTTCGGATAAGAACGAAGAAGCGTTCAGAGATATCCTGTTGCGCCTTACTCGCGCAGGGTCGGCCGATATTAAAGGATATTTCGAGGAGATCGGAGGATTGCCGGCGATGCGCGCTTATGCCGATACCATTGTGGAAAAAGGAAAGGCGACGTCCTATCTGAAAGAGACGATGAACCGGGCTATAAGCGGCGCGAAAGAAATGAAAAAAGAAGCGGAAACCGCCCGGGAACTGTTCTTTGCCGACAGGTCGCCCGCGTTTATTACCGACGTTCTCGTAGAACTTTACAGAGATAACGAAAAAGAATACGCAGCGCGCAAAAAGACGCGTTCGGCGGTGGACTTTACCGACGCCGAGCGCGCGGCGCTGACCATTCTGCGGCAGGACGCTTTGCGAGAAGAGATCAGTAAGAAATACGACTGTATTTTTATTGACGAATATCAGGATACCAATTATTTGCAAGAGGCTCTGCTCGAAAGGATCGGACGGGGCGATAATCTTTTTGCGGTGGGCGACGTCAAACAGGCCATTTATCTTTTTCGCTACGCCGAACCGAAGATCTTCAACGACAGAAAGAGTTTTTACGAAGCGTCGAACAAAGGGACGAATTGTACGCTCAATGATAATTATCGTTCCTGTGATGCGGTGCTGAACTTTACCAACGAGGTCTTTTCGGAGATTATGACGAGCGAATTCGGCGGGGTAAACTATCGTCGGGAGGCTCTTCTTCGGGGCGGACTGCATGAAAAGGGCGTCGAGAACGCCGTGCGCGTTTATACCTATCCGAAAGAAAAAAGCGACGTACAGACCGAGAGGGGAAAGATATATCGCGTCAAGACCGCGCCAAAACAAAAAAAGAGAGATCGGGAAGCCGAATTCGTTGCGATCGAGGCGGAACGGATGGTGCGCGAAGGAAAACGTAGATATAAAGATATAGCCGTTCTGGTCCGCACGAACGACATGATCGCTTCCGTTGCCGAAGCGTTGAAAGAACGGAACGTTCCGTATTACGTGGCGAAAGAGAGAAAAGACGTTTTTGCGGAAAGAGAAACCCTGATAGACTGTCTCAGGATCCTTTTGAACGATGAAAACGATATTCCGTTGGTCAACGTCCTGATCGGCTTATTCGGATTCGGTTCCGAAGAATTAATGAAAATACGGCTCTTTTCTCCCGACGTTTCTTTTTCGGAAGCGTTAAGAAAATACGACGGAGAAAAAGAACTGGTCGAAAAAAGGAACGCCTGTTTCGAGCGAATGGAGAGGTGGCGGTTTTGCGCCGAGTACATGTCGGTCGCCGATTTGATGCGCGAGATCATAAGGTCCGGCTACGACGCCGTTCTGATGCGGAAAGGTCGTATAGCGAGAATAAACGCTTTTATTCTGTTTGCCGAAAAGCAGGCCGGACGCATGAGCGTGGGAGAATTCGTCGAATATTACGACGAGATATACGACGGCAATACGCCTCCGGCACCTCCTTCGGCCGTTACGTTGATCACCGCTCACGGAAGTAAAGGATTGGAGTTTCCCGTTGTTTTTATACCTTATATTTCCAGACAAAGCGGAGGCAGAAGCGGCGGACAGATTTTGTGCGATCGGGAACTTGGCGTTGCCGTCAATCGCTTTGACGAAGAAGGGCATTCGGTTCAAAAGACTTTTCCGTTGTACGTTATGCAAATGAAAAAGGCAGAAGAAGAAAAAGAAGGGGAACTCAGATTAACGTACGTGGCCTTTACCCGAGCCCAGGAAGAACTTATTCTGATCGGCGAAGAAAAACCGTTTGAGAAAGAAGGAGAAGAGGCCGCCTGCGTGATGGATATGCTGACGTTCGCGCGGCGTAAAAACGGCGCGTTCGCCCGCTACTTTTTTCCGTTGCCTGAGGCGGCTGAATGCGAAACGAAAAAAACGGAGGTCGCTCCGAAAAAACTCGACTTCTCCGCGCTTGAAAAGAGCTATCCTTATTCGGAAGGGACGACGACGTATGCAAAAACCAGCGTATCGGGCATTCTGAAAAGAGAAGAGCGCGACGCGGCGATCCGCGTCGTCCGCAAAGACGGCGACGACGTCGATATCCGGAGAGGAAACGCCATGCATGCCGTTTTACGATATATTGATTTTTCCGTACGCACGACGGAAGAGGTTCGTGTCGAAGTCGGACGTCTGATCAAAGAGGGATTGCTGACGGAAGAGGAGGCGGCTCTTGTCGATTGCGAAAAGATACGCAACGTCGTCCTCGCGCCCGATATGGCCGTTTTACGCTCCTGCGTTTGTCACAGAGAATATCCCTTTATCGCATATGCATATCCTTATAAAGGTGCCGCGGATAAAGTGCTGATCCAGGGCGTGATCGACCTGCTTGTCGAGTTGCCGGACGACACGTTTATGCTCGTGGATTACAAAATGAGCCGTTTGGAAGCCGAAAAGTTAAAGAAAAGATACTCAGAACAGATATATTTGTACAAGCGCGCCGTGGAAGAAATCCTGAAAAAACCGGTCTCGACCGCTTTCTTGTACAATCTGAACAACGGAGAAACGGTTCGTTTCTGAAATAGTATCTTTTCGCGGGGGCGGTATTTTCGTATAAAAAGCAAAAAACGTGTTGCAAAAATTTTTTTTTATGCTATAATTGTTTCATAATCCGTGATTCAGGAGTAAAAGCGACATGTACGACATCCTTGACAAACTCTTCGACAAATTAGGCAATGCCTTTCTGACGAGCATTGATATGCCCGTTAAGTTGGGCGTAATCGGCGGGATCCTGTTGCTTGTTATATTCTGCGTATGCCTCGGTCTTACGTCCGCAAGCAAGATAGCCAAGTATACCAAGTTACTGATTGCCGGTTCCAAAAAAATCGCCTCGATGGGCCCTATTACCGACGAGAACGTCGACGTTGTGTACGACGAGATAAAGAAGCATCCCGACGCGGTTTCTTCCGGTTGGTCGCTGTTCATGGATCAAAGAGTGGGCGTACCGTCCGACTACTTTCCGGCAAGGAACGTGCTTTCGACTTCCGAATTCAACGGTAAGCGCACTGTCGGCAAATCGCTTTTCGTTATTCTCGGCACCATCGTCTGGGTGTTGAGCGGTTTGCTCGGATACTACTATTGCACCAACGTCAATCCGAACGCTCTCGACGTCGGAAGCGTCGCCGGCATTATCCTCGCTCTTGAATTTTTGATTATCCCCATCGGATTATTCGTTATTTTCTGTCTGTCGCTCGATATCGTTTACGGAAAAAAGATTCGTCGTCTTTCGATGGCGTATGCCAGTTTTTGTGAAATTCTGGACGAGCGCGTTTTCGTTGCGGAGAAAGAAGAAGACGCTTTTGTAAGCGATAACCTGGCCGAGATTAATAAGCGCGTCGAAGAACTTATTGCCGGACGTCTGGACGAAGACATGATAGAAGTCATTACCGTTCCTAAGACGGTCGATCCCATCGGAGACGAATTGCCCTCCGTCAGCGACGTTCTGAGGAGCATGGGCATCGAAGAAAAGAACGAAGAGCCCGCCCCTGCGGAAGAAGCGCCCGTCGAAGAGCCGGAAAAGGAAGAAAATCCGCTTACGCCGGAACAGGTCGCTTTGCTCGACGATACGTTGAATAACGAAGAGTTCGTGCGGTATGCTCTCGACAACGAAGAGATGATCCGAAATCTTCTGAAAAAGGCGGAAGAGCCGGAAGAACCCGCTCCGGAACCGGCGGTTGATTTCACCGACATGACCGAAGAACAGACCTTCGATTGGGTGGAGACCGTTTTGCACATTTGCGACGACGCTCTGTATGACAGAAACACCGATCCGAGAGATCTTGAAAATATGGGCGTATTGCTCGATCAGGCATTGGCGGCGTTGGACGATCCTACCTGTCAGGCTGCGATTACCGACTATCTCGGTAAGCTCGCCGACAAGTACTTTAAGCTCATCGGAGAATAGTAAACCGGCGATTTGCCGGACCGGATAACTCGGCGCCGTCGGATCCGACCGATCGCCGGTATTCTTTTGCGGAGCGATCGATATGGCTCCGCATACTTATTTTAAAACGGAAGAAAAATAACAGATCGCCGGAAAACGGCGATAACGAGGTTTTTTACTATATATGGCAAACAATTTTATCGAAGCGATCGTGGAAAGCGATCTTGAAAACAACGTTCATAAGGAAATACTGACCAGATTTCCGCCCGAGCCGAACGGCTATTTGCACATTGGACATGCGAAAAGCCTTTGCATCAATTTCGGTATCAAACAAAAATATCACGGCAAATGCAATCTCCGTTACGACGATACGAACCCGACCAAAGAAGACGTGGAGTACGTGGAGAGCATTAAAGACGATATTCGATGGTTGGGGTTCGAGTGGGATAAAGAGTGTTATGCGAGCGACTATTTCGAACAGACGTACGAGCTGGCGCTTAAATTGATTCGTCAAGGCGACGCATACGTTTGCGATCTGTCCGCGGAAGAAATCCGCGCGACGCGCGGCAGCCTGACCGAGCCGGGGAAAGAGAGCCCCTATCGTAACCGCAGCGTGGAAGAGAATCTTCGTTTATTTACCGAGATGCGCGAAGGTAAGTACCCCGACGGAAGCAAAGTGCTCCGTGCAAAGATCGATATGGCAAGCAGTAATCTCAATATGCGCGACCCTGTTATTTATCGTATTTTGCGCGCCACCCATCATCATACCGGCGACGCGTGGCTGATTTATCCGATGTACGATTTTGCTCACCCGATAGAAGACGCGCTCGAAGGCGTGACGCATTCTATCTGCACCCTTGAATTTGAGGATCATCGCCCCCTTTACGATTGGGTGACGGAACATTGCGGCTTTACCAATCCTCCGCATCAGTACGAATTTGCTCGCTTAAATATCAAAAATACCATTATGAGTAAAAGATATTTGAAAAAATTGGTCGATACCGGCGTTGTGACGGGGTGGGACGACCCCCGCATGCCCACGCTGAGCGGTATGCGTAAGCGCGGTTATCCGGCGCAGGCCATTCGCGAATTCTGCGCGATGGTCGGCGTAGCCAAAGCCAACAGCGAAGTCGATCCCGCCGCGCTCGAACACTGTGTAAGAGACGTCCTTAACGATACCGCCGACCGTATAATGGCCGTGGAGGATCCGTTACCCGTCTTTATCGAAAACGCCGGAGACGTCGAAGAGATTACGGTGCTCAATAATCCGAATCATCCCGAGGCCGGAACGCATACGATTCCTTTTGAGAAAGAGATTTATATCGAAAGAGCCGACTTTGCCGTCGTCCCCCCGCCGAAGTATCACAGATTGGTTCCCGGCGGCATGGTTCGTCTGAAAGGCGCGTACATTTTGCAATACGTTTCGCACGAAGAAGAAAACGGTCGCGTTACGCTCGTACGCTGCAACCTGATCCCTGATTCCAAAGAGGGAGGCGTTAACGCTGCCATCAAGGTAAAGGGCGTGGTACAATGGGTGCCGAAGCACAGCGCCGTCAAAGCGACGCTCAACAAATACGAGAGCCTTCTTGTAGACGAAGTAGATGGCAACAAGCAATTTGACGACAGGATCAACCCGAATTCTCTCGAAGTGACCGAAGGCGCGTTGGTTGAACCGTGGATCATGGAGAAAAAGGTGGACTCTTGCTTCCAATTTATGCGTTCGGCTTATTATAAGCTCGCCGAAAAATCGGAAAGCGGGTTGCTGTTTTATCGCGTCGTCGGTTTGAAAGACAGCTTTAATAAAAGATAAAAAGAGAAATAAGGAAATATTTACCGCTTTTTTGAGAAAAAACTCTTGAAAAAAAAATCTTTAGCATATATAATGTAAAGGACGAGGTTTGTCTTCGGACGACCTCGAAAAACGCTTTGGTATTCTTGATACAAGGAGAACAAGATGGCAGAAACGAACATGACCGATAAGACCCAGCCGGTTCGGACAGCGCAGTTCAATGCCAGTGTAGGGCAGGAACAGCTTTCTTATATTTGCGCATATTGCGGAAAAGTCAATCCTATTGTTGCCGGAAAATGCTTGCGTTGCGGAAAAAGACGTCCGAGAAACGAATATCTTAACGTCATGAGCAAAACCAAGCAGGCGCAGAGTTTCCGTGAGACGATGGCGACCGAAATGGCTCAGGCGGAATTGGAACGGAAAGAAGCGCAGGACATGCAGCTTGTTCGCTTGGTGGAAGAACGCGTTGCCGACGAGAGGGCGCAGATCGAAGCGCAAGAGGCGGTCAGACGCGAACAGGACGTAGACGCGATTCAACGTCTTGCCGCCCGCGACGCAGCGTTACGGGTGATAGAAGCGGAGCGTAGAGCGGAAGAGGCTATTGCCGGAAAAGCGCGCGAGACGGAAGAAACCCTTCGTGTAGAGCGCGAAAAGGCGTTATACGCCGCCGCACAAAAAATCGTATCCGAGCGCGCCGGTATCGAGCAGGCCGCCGAAGAGAGGATTAATCTTGCGCGTGCCGAGATACAAAAAGAAGCCAACCGTTCTTTGGCCGAGTCTGTGGATGCCGTAGAAAAAGACGCTGCCAGACGCGCCGTAATGAAAGTTATCGCCGCCGAGCAAAGTACGGAGGATCGTATCCGCCTGGAAAGAGAATCTTCCGAACGCGCCGCGATGGAAAGAATAAAAGAAGAGACCGAGCGTATTACCAAGTACGAACAAGCAAAGCACGACGCCGAGAGGGAAGGTATTCAGCGCGCCGTAGAAGAAAGACTGCGGGCCGAACGCGAGATATTCGGTCGCGGGGGTAGAGCGGCTTTTTATCCGGGAGCGCCTTATCCGGACGTTAATCCCGCCCCGCTCAACGTGCAGCCTTTGGCGATCGTTCCTTATTTGAACAGCCAGCAACCGGTTTATCAATACGATCCGAATCAACCGCGTATGCTTTATAAATTCGTTCCCGATGCGCCGGAAGAAGAAGAGTACGATCAAGAGCCTCTTGTTTTCGCGCCCGAAAAGAAAAAGAAAGAGGGCGGCGTTCGTTTCCTTGGAATTTTGGAAATACTTCTTGCCGCAATCGTTATGTTCTTTTCTTTCTTTAATACGCCGTTGATCAGCGACGCTCTGGTGGGAGGAGGCGTTCCGTTTGAGCGCATCATGGAGCTCATTAACAACTTCGGCTCTATGAATTTCACGCAGATGCTCTTCCCCATTCTTTGCGCAGCGTATATCTTTTTGACATACGGGGCGTTTATTCAGGGATTGGTACTGCTTATCGGCGGAAAGAAGTCGAAAGGCGGCTGGGTGTTAATCCTGCTGGTGTTCTTGTTCATTGCGGCCGCTCATCTCGTATTCTTTTTCTTGAAGTGAGCGCTTCCCGTATAAACGAAACGGGAAAGACAATGACTTTTCGATAAATATCGTTGGAGGAAGAGGAGGCGTATCATACAGCTCCTTTGCCATAATCGGAGGAAAAAAATGGACGCGCCTAAATATGAAAAAGAGCGATTTGTGGATTATCGCGCCCTTTCCGACGCCGATTTTATTCGCAATCTCGATCTGCTTGCCAGTCATTATCACTCTGACTATACGCAGGGTCGCGGAACGCTGACGGCAAACGTAGACAGTTTCTTTTCGCAGAGCAAAAACAAGAGTTTCGTCGCCCCCACCTATCCGAAAAATCCGCCGAGGACAATGGACTTTACCGGGTATTATACCCGCAGAATGTTCTTCTTGTTTTTAATCTTTCTTTTATCGCTTGTAGAACTTGCGTATACCGTTCTTTCGTATTTAAAAATAGATTTTGTCCGGAAATATCTTTACATATTCGGCGATAAAGTCGCATTTACGGACGGGTTTCTCGGTGCGATCGGAGGAGAAACAGCCCTTTCCGCACTGTTTTCCGGCGACGGAAAGGTATACGGGTACGCCATAGCCGGATTTTCCGTCTTTTACGTTGTTCTTTCTTTGGTTACGCTCGCAGTTTCTTTATGCGCTATGTGCGCGAAAAGAAAAGGGGACGGAACGTATAAAAAAATCGGGTTCGGATGGATATCTTTATTGCAATTTGTCTGTGCGCTCGGACTCGTCGCGTGCGCGCTGATCGCCGATCAGCAACCTGTTTATACGGGGTGTGCTTTCGTGGCGGTTATGCCCTTACTGACTCTTCTTTTTTCCATGCTTTCTTACGAAAAACGAACGATTTCCGTTCCGGAAACGCAAATCGATGAATACGGAAAAATCAAAAAAGAGTACCTTAAAAGCATTTTTTAATGCCTGTAATTCCAACGTGTGCGGGATCGAGGCTCGTTTCTGCATTTTTTTTCCTCTGTTTTATCAAAAAAAATCGTATTTGCTATTGATATTTTTTTTCGGCTATGTTACAATGTCATCGTCTAGTATAATATTTATATTATAAATTTATACGTTAAAAGAAAATAGGTGGAGACATGGCATCGAGAAACCTTAGTAAAGCCAAAGAAAAGAAAAAAGCGGAAAAAAGCTACCGCAAAACGATGTCTGCGCGACAGGCGTATGCGATAGAAAACTCGCGTCTCCTTGCGACGGAAGGCAGCGCTTCTCCTCTGCGTGGCAAAAAGTCGGTCGAATATAACAACGCCGATCCTCTTGTAGGCGGAAAGATCCAGGGCACCGAAGTCGACGCGAGCTTTGCCGCCGATATTCAGAAAATGAAGTTCTGCCGTAAACCGGTAGGCTTTTTGATGTGGCTTTTTTATATTATTTTGCTCGTTGCGTTGGCAGCTCCGTTCGTTTTGCCTAAATTGCAGCTGAGTCTGCCTGTCAACGTCGATCAGTATATCGCCGTTTGTATGGAAACGGAACCGAAGGTTGTCGAGGAAGAGAATAACGACGAAAACATCGAAGACAATAACGAAAGTGAAGAGAATGCGGAGAACGCCGTTGCGCACGGTGTGCTTGGCGCCGACGAAAACGAGTCCGAGGGCGAAGACGGTTCTTCGGAAAACGTCGAAGACGGTGAAGTCAGCGACGCTCCCGTTGAGTTCGACGGCACTTTGTACAGTCTGAGCGATCCGCTTTACGGTTGGATCAAATTTGTCGCCGGAAAGCTCGGTCTGGACCTTGAATTGGGAGAATCTCCTTGGTACGACGCGCAGATATCCAAAATCGAAGTAGGTATGACGGATAAGATTGCGCCTATTGTTATCCTGGTTTATCCTCTGTTCATCATCATTTATGCGATTCTGACCCTTGCGTTGATGATCCAGACCTTTATCTGCTTTGCTTCCAACGACAGACGTATTTTTCGTTTTACGGGAATACAAAATATCGTTCTTCTTTTAAGCGGGGCGGTTATTTTGCTCGGATGCTTCGTATCGCAAACGGAGATCGACGGCTCGATCGATTTTTCGGGCATCGTTAATTTCCTGATCGGCGGCGTTACCGGGACGGGCGGCTTTACGGCGGGTTACTTGTTGTTGATATTGATCGCCATGCCGCTGATAGAACTCATCCTTTCTTTCTTCTTGTTGGAGAAGAAATTGCGCGGCCGCGAAATAACGCAGCCTATCGTAGTGTATCACTACAAAGAGAAATAAGATTTTGTATCGCTAACCGGAGGATATAGTGTCGAGAAGGAAAAGGAAACAAGAAGAGGAAGCTCGTCTCAGACAACGGGAAATGATGCGTCGTCAACAAATGATGGCGAGTCAGCAGTACGGCTATTATCCGCAACAACCTATGGGTTACGGATATATGAATAACGTGCCGAACGGCAATCTGCCGCCGCGCTTTATTCAGCTTACTCCTATCATCCAACCGATAGCCATGGTTCCTTATACGGCGCAGAACCAGCCTGCCTTTTTGTATGAGAACCAAGGAAACGACGAATTCGGAGATTTTTCCGGAGACGACTTTTTTTAATCGATAACGAGAGGAAACAGAGGAATGAAAAAGAACAGCGGGAAAAACGAAACGGTAGAAACGATCGATACCCCTACTTATACGCAAAGCGCGCCCATGCGCGGCTTTTCCATTTACAATACGGAAGGCGATACGTATTATAAGAGCGAGGTAGAAAGGGTCGTTAACGAACTCCGTCGGGAACTTTATCCCGTGCAGGAACCGACCTATCCCGAATTGCCCGTTGCTCCGCGCACCGCTAAAAAAGAATCGGTCGGCGTAAAGCCTATGCGCGGCTTTTCGTTGGCGCTCATTCTGATCCTCAATCTTTTGGCTCTTGCCGTGATTGCGGTCGGTTGCTTTGATATCGGTCCTGTCGGCAATATGATCGCCGTGTTTGTGAAAGAACCCGTCGGCGGCGTCGCTCAGTCGGTTTCTTTGCTTGACGGCTTATTTGCGGAATTATCCTCGATCGGCGCACAGTCGCAACTGGATTATTCCGTGAACGCGGACGCGACCGCGAATATTCTTTTGATCGTCTTTGCCGCGGGAGGCGCGCTCGTTGCGCTGTTCTCGCTCGTGCAGGTTATCGTGGCTATCGTTGCTCTCGCGCAGAACAAGCCCGGGAAAAAGCGCGCTCGTTTCGGCGTCGTCGCCTTTTTGACCATTCTTGCGTTCGTTGCTGCTTTGATCGGATTGATCGGGTTGAAAGCGCAGATCGGCTTCGGTGATTTTTGCAGTTTGATCCTGCCCAAAGCGCTCGGAGATTATGGTTTGTCGCGAGTAGAAGAAGGGTATACGCTTTACAGTGGGTACGGACTCTATGCGTTGTTGATCGTGCCCATCCTGACGATGTTGTTTTCTTTGTGCGTCGGCAGAAAGAAGAAATAGGAGGAAACGATGTATCGCAGAGTGGCAAGAAAAAAAATGCCTATGGCGCAGCCGCAGTCGACCGGACTGGTTTATGGCAGAGTCAACAACGGTCCCGTTCCTGCACCGGCGCCTTTTCAGGGTACGGTCATGCCGACGGCAAGTATGGGCATGAAAATGAATATGAATATGAACGTGTACGGACAGACTCGCGCCCCGTATGGCTATGGAGATCTTGGCCTGGACGATTATAGAGCGTTGAATTATTACGGCCTGGACGGCTTTGATAATATTGATTTTTAGGAGAATATGACGGTGGAAAATATGGACGCGCCCAAGACCGAAAAGAACGAAGACTTCGGATTTATCGGTTACAGGGACTACAAACAAAGCGACTTTTATAAGCGGTACGAGGCCGCGCGAGCGAAGATGCCCGCGCAGGTATATGCCGAAGTCACGAAAGGCCGGGCGGATGAAGAACCTCAGAAGAAGTGCGGTGTGGGACGTTCGGTCGTCGTCATTATTTTCGGGTTGATCTATATCGCGCTCGGCGTGATCGGATATTTTTTGAATACGAAGAATTCCGTTCTCGAAAGCTTATTTTCCGTATTCGACGGGAAGGATGCAGTGACGTTTGCGCTGGATTTCGTAGAAGGGGGATTTTCGATCGATATCGAAACGATCGGGGGGATCGCCGCGGTTGTTTCGATCGTTCTGGCGCTCTTTGCGGTGGTCGGCGGGATCGTTGACGCGGCAAAAGGACGCGGTATCGGTAAGTTGATGAAGACGGGTTGCGGACTGACGTTCTTATGCGCGGTCGCAGCGCTCGTAATCGTAATTGTGTGTCGATTGGATACGAATATCGGTCTGGCGGCGCTTGTGATTATCGGAGGCATTATGGCGATATGTGTCGTTACCGCCCCGAAGAAGATGAAGGAGAAGAAATAATGGCCGGTCAAAAGATCAACTGGTGGGATAGTGATGCAGGAAGCGCGCCCAAAAGAATGTCGAATGCCGCTCAGAATAACGCTATGCCGATGAATGCCAATATGCCGACGGCTCCCACGCAACAGGGAGCGATTCAAGCGACGCCCGTGATTCAGCCGCTTGTTGTCGTGCCTTATTCTACGCCTATGCAACCTCTGTACCATTACGGCGACGGTACGTTGCCGATCGGAGATATCGATTCCGATTATATGCGCACTCACGGCGGTATGATGCCCGGTATGAATCCGCAAGGACCGATGATGCCCGGCATGTCCGACGATATATACTATAATATGGATGAAAAAGAGACGGAAAAACTCTCGAAGAGTAAGAAAAGAAAGGGCGTCGGAGCGGTGCCCATCCTTGTGATGATTCTGATCGCGCTTTTCGGCACGTTACAAATGTTTTTTGCGCCCCTCCTCGATCTTTTGAAGGTAACGGGGCAAGAGACTGCATTCGCTGTGGTCGGTGCTGAAAAGACGGAACTTTATTCTTCGATCATGACGGTCGTCAGGATCTTTACCGGAGAAGTAACGTTCGCTTTTAATAATTACGCTCTTCTCGCACAGTGCTGTCTGGCAATCACGACGGCTCTTCTTGCCATCGTGTTTCTGCTTTCTCTCATTTCCATTACGAGAAGAAAGCTGCCGATCTTCGTGCGCATACTGATCATTCTCGCCCTGTTGTTTACGGCGGGTTCGATCGTCTTGTTCGCCTTCTTGGTCAAAGGCGCAACGCTTGGTCTTTCTTGCTACGTGCTGGGCGGAATAATATTCTTGATCTTTATTATTTCGCTATTCGGGAAAAGCAATAAAATCAAATCGAAAAAAAGAGGTAGGGGAAGAAGATAATGGATAAAGCAAAAAAGAAGGCATTGAAATACGGCGTTAACGAGAATTGCGAGCGTTTGGAGTACAGTTGTCCCCAATGCGGTTTTATCGTTCCGCTCGCGGCAAAACATTGTCCCAACTGCCGGAAGAAGCGTCCGGCCGACGCGTACGAAAACGCTCTTTCCCGTCAGGCGGAGATAGAAGCGAGCAGGATGCCGAAAGTCAGGAACATACCCGTTCCGGGAAGCGTCTGCAAGATACCCGCCCCTAAGAGCCTGTGTTATGCGAGACCTTGTCCGAATGCGGGAGGCTATCCTATACCCAATCCGGCTAATTGCTATGCCAGTGCGGAAGCAGAACGCCTCGGGATCCCGAAGTTCTATTCGACGGACGAATACGGCAGAGTGTTCGAGATGCCCATAAGTTATAAGGCGGTCGGCATCGGCGGACCCGTACCCGTACCGATCCCGTCTCAGACTGTACAGACTTCACCGATTGACGTTCCCGTCAATTTTAACGTGTAATATTAGACAACATAAGGGAGATAAACTATGATGAACGACTCCAATAACAACACCCGCCGCGGCGTAGTAAACGGTCAAACCGGCACGTGGGTACCCGTAGAGATGGGTAAGGTTCCCGAAAATATCAGTACCGACCCGAACAAACCGAGCATTGGCGCGGATAACAACTATTACTATGCGACGCCTTTCGCGGCGAACGCGCCGCAGGCCGATCCGTATAATCCTTACGGATATCAACAGCCGTACGGCGGACCGAGACCGATCTCCGCAAACATGAACAACGCTATTCCCACTCCGGCGAGCATCGTTCAGTTGCCTCCGATCGTGCAGCCCATTTCTTTGGTGCCGTATGCTTCGCAGAATCAGCCTCTCGTGCAATATGATCCCAACGTCCGTCCGGACGTACCGGAGACCAGAACGCCGGAGCCCGTTTATCGTAAGCGTCCCTTTATCGGCCTCAGCGTCATGACGATCATTATGACTCTGATTGCTTTGGTGGTCGGGTGCTTGATTCCGATGGAAAAGCATGCGTTGAGTAACGTTATTAATCTGATCCAACAAAATCAGGTGGCCGAACTGCTGGCCGGCAATATGGATCAGCTTCTTCCCGTCGTGGTCGGAGCTCTGTACGCGCTTGCGTTTCTCTTTATTGTCATCGTTCTGATCGATGGTATCGTGAAGCTATGTAAGTTAAAGGCCGTCAGAAGATTCAACGTCCTCAGCTTGTTAGCTCTTATCTTTTTGATCGCCGCCGTCGTCCTTTCGTACGTAATGCTGAAAATCAGCCTTATGGATTGCGTCAGCGGTATCGTAATGGCCGTCATCACGCTTATTTTGATGATCATCGTTGCGTTCGGCAACAGAGAAGCGCTCGTAATGGATTACGTGGCCTCGAAGCAAACCTTCCTGATGCGATAAGGTAAGAGAAGTTATAAAATAAACGTAAAGGGGTTGTGTCGGGAATATGGATACAACCCTTTTTGAAAAAAGGAGGTACTGACAATGCTAAGCAAGATCAAAGGCATTATGGCTGATATCCTGATGATCGACGAATCGCAGATCGCCGAGGAAACTCGTTTTATAGAAGATCTGCACGCCGATAGCCTGGATATCGTGCAAATGATCATCGCCATGGAAAGAGAATTCGGCAAAAAATTCAGCGATGAAGAAATAGCGAAAATCAAAACCGTGGGAGACGTTCTGAACTATCTGAAATAGAGAAAAGAGGGGGATAGTATGAAAAGAAGAAACATTTTAAGGTGGACGCTATTAGTCTTTTGCATTAGTCTCTTGTTCGGACTTTGCGCCTGCTCGCTATTCGGTTCAGGAAGCGGATCGAGCGGAAGCGGCGGGAATAAAAATTCTACCGTTACGGTCACTTTGCACGTCGAGGGGTATAGGATAAGCGATTTCATCGATGAAAAAGATAAGACCATCAAGAAACCTGCGACCGAGCCGACCAAAGAAGGTTACGATTTCGTGAAATGGTGCTCGGACGAGGCCGGCACGAAAGAGCTCGAATACGGACAGAAATTGACCGCCGATCTCGATATATATCCCTCTTGGAAGATCAAAATTCTGACGGTTTCTTTTATTAACACCATAGACGGATCGGTCGTGACGACAAAAGTGGAGTATAACGAGACAGTTTCGCTTCCGGATCGACAAGCGGCCGGGTATAACTTTATCGGTTGGTACGTTGATGAAGAATGCGGCGAAGAATTTATTTCGACCACGAAGGTCACGACCGACCTGACGCTTTATTCCGGTTGGGAGGCCGCTCGTTACGATATTCTTTATACGACTTACGGCGGAACGCTTTCCGCAGGCGCGCCCGAAACGTATACCATGACAGCCGCAACGACCTTGCCCGTTTGCGAAAAGGCCGGATATACCTTTATCGGATGGTATGATAACGAAAGTAAGACCGGTAATCCCGTAACGGAGATCGCAAAAGGAAACAGCGGGCCGAAAAATTTTTACGCCAAGTATACTTGCAATATTGCCGACGTAACGCCTAAGTACAGTTCGGTCCAGGTTTCGGAAGACAGCGTATCTTTTTCCGTAAAATACTTGCAAAGTACCATCGATCTGACGGAATATATTATTTTCAGCGAGGGATCCACGTTTGAATTAAGTTATAATAACGCGCCCGTGGATAGCGTTGTTCTGCCAAACAACGAAGGATTGGAGAACGTCGTGTGGGCCTATAAATTGACGGTAACGTCCGAGAGCGGACTGACGGTAAAGGAATACGATCTGACGATAACGCAATATACGAGCAAGGAAGTCGTGGTCACCTATTACGTGGGAGACGTCGTTTACTATACGTCGAACGATCGCCAAGCGGGCGATAAAGCGGAACAAGTGACCGATCCCGATCCTGCGAACGGTTATCTCTTCGATTATTGGTGTACGGGTAGCGCGGAGGGCGAAGAATACGATTTTAGTAGTACGCTCGAACCGGACGTAGACCTCAACTTGTACGCAAAGTTTTCTGCAATCGTCTATCATCTGACGTACGTTTTGGGATACGGGACGAACAGCGCCGAAAATCCCGCTACTTACACCGTCGAGGACGCGGTTGTCTTCGCAGACGCTGTGTCGGCGAACGAAGAGTACACCTTCGACGGTTGGTATAATGCGGATTATTCGCAAAAAATAACGGAGATCACTCTCGGTTCGACCGATCACGTAACCCTTTATGCCCGGTATAAACTGGTCAATAAGACGATCAAGGATTTTTCAGGGCGCGACGAGATTGCTTTGGAGGAACTGAACGACTACTTTGCTTATGCATTCTTTCATCGCATATCCGAGTTTCGTATCAAGGTCACCGGAGGGACCGCCGGAGAACATATCGACAACTATATCACTGCGGCGACAGAAGTGGCCAAGTATATCGACGGCGCCGAGAGATACGAGCCGATAAATCTCGCTTATACCACAGATGAAACCGGAGCATGGGATATAAGAGTTTCGGTCCCGTATAAAGACGCTCCCTCGCATAGTTCCGCAACGTCCGAGTATGCGCAGGTAGAGCCGTATGAGACGCACGTCTCCGCGACCGGCCGGCCGGCAGACTTCAACGACTTTGCCTTAGAACACGTTGCGGATACGCTCGAAGTGAGCGACACGGAACAGCTTGTGTACGCCGTAGAACACGGTTATCGTCCGATCCCCGTGGAAAACAGTGCGGCTGAGACCGTCTATAATAATGCAAAGATCGTCTTGCGTAATATCATCGACGACAATATGAACGACTATGAAAAGGCGCTCGCTATATACGAATATCTGGTCAAAAACGTTTCTTACGACCACGATACTTTCGATCGCGTTATTCAGGGGCTGATCGACGATAATACGGCCGCAGGATATTATTGCTTCTATCTGGAAGGCGTTTTTAATTATCAGATTGCCGTTTGCGACGGGTACAGTAAGGCGTTTATGCTCCTTACCCGAATGGAGGGCGTCCGCTCTTTCCAGGTGGAGGGCGCAGATAAAAAAACGGGCAGCGGCCATGCCTGGAACAAGGTATACCTAGCCGTCGGCGACGGAGAAAAAGCCTGGTACGTCGTCGACAGTACCAGTGGCGACACGCTGGTGAATTTCAGCAAAACCGACTCAAAAGAGTCGTTGACGCACGCTTACTTCCTGTATTCCGACGAAGAAATGACCGGGCGTTATAACGTTGACGACGACGAATTCAGCGCGTGCGTTGCTGTGGAAAACGGAAATTATTATCAGCAGACTACTTTCACGTGGGAGGAGGACGAATATACCTGCCTGATCTCCGACGACGCGCAAATGACGGCTTATTTATCCTATCTTCTTTCCTGCGCACCGAGCGATAAAACGTTGATATCTATGGACGTGAAGTTCGATACCGGGTATAATGCTTTTTCTGAAGAAACCAAAAGGCAAGAGATCATCAACGGCGTCAGCGGGATCGGCAATTATAACCTCTCCTGGACGTCGGCCGCAGGGAGCAGCTGCTATACCTTCTTTTGCTCGAAAAAATAATCATGGGATATAAGAAAAAATTGGTCGCTCTGAATATAAAAAAAGCGGATAACTTCGCCGTTATCCTCTTTTTTGTATCTTTTATTCTGCTCGGCGCGATCAATCTTTTTGATAAACGTACGCCCGTTCTTACGACCGGGTCGGTATGGTTCGACAGCCTTCTGGCTCTCGGTATCTTTATCGTGGGGATGTTTGCACACGAGGGGATTCACGCCCTGAGCGGTATTCTGTTCGGAAAACTCAGCGCCAGACAGGTCAAATTCGGTTTTGATATCCGCGGAATGAATCTGTTTACTCATTTCGAAGCGCCTATGCCGATAAGAGGCTTTTTATCGACGGCGCTCTTGCCTTGCGCGATTACGGCTATCCTGCCTTGCGCACTCCTTACCGCTTTCGGCGGGATTATTCCGCTTGGCGCGGCATGTCTGCTCTTCGCCGGATGCGCGGGGGATATCGTCACATTCGTTTCTGCCCTGAAACAGGACAAAAACGCCCTTGTTTCCGATCATCCCACCGCTCTCGCTTATTATCTCGTCTATCCGGAAAACGCTCTTCCCAATGGGTTTTCCGCGACGACGGAAGAAGAGGAGAACGCGCTGATTACGAAGGCCCAAAACAAACCTTATGAAAGCGATCGGGCGAGAAAAAGGAGCCTCATGTCAAAATGCTTTGGTATCCTTGTTTTTATTGCGCTATACGTGCTCGTAATGTATCTTCTGTCCTTATTCATGCAGTTTGTTTGATAAAAATCATAATATAAAGGAGAAAAAAATGACTTGTCCAACTTGTAAAATCACTCGGATCAGCAAAAAAGCGCCGCAGGTAATGAATCTATATCGTACCGAACCATTCGACAACGGCTTGTGCAAAACGCCGCCGATGGGCTGGAATAGCTGGAACTACTTCAAGCAGAATATCAACGAAAAAATGCTTCTTGAAATGGCCAAAGCCATCAAAGAAAGCGGTCTTTTGGAAGCGGGATATAACTATCTTAACCTCGACGACTATTGGGAGGCCGATCGCCGCGATGAAAACGGTCGTCTCGAATGCGATATCGTGCGCTTTCCCGAGGGCATGAAGAGTTTCGTGAAAAAATGCAACGATATCGGATTTAAGGTCGGGCTTTATTCCTGCAACGGCCCCATGACATGTCAGAGCCTGCCCGCAAGTCTGGGTAAGGAGTATATAGACGCTCTGCAATTCGTCCGTTGGGGCGTGGAGTACCTGAAGTACGACTTCTGCTATCATAAAATTTCCAGCAATATCGGTCCTCACCTGATCGGGATATCCGTTACTCGACGCGGAACTGACGAAGAAGTCTATATCGACGCGGAAAAAGCCTCTTTGCGCGGCACGGCGAAACTGGTCGTCGGCAAAAATAATCATTATCACGGTATGCCCGACGCCGGAGAAAAGATCAAATTCATTACCGGACTGGACGCTAACCGCGGCGCGGCGACTTTCTTATATCAAGCGCCGGAAGAGGGCGAGTACGTCGTGACACTTTATACCCGTTATATTTATCCAAAAGCGAGAATGGATAAAGAATTTATGGCGGCAATCGTCGTCAATAACGAGCGTCCGCAGTTCCTTGAACCCGGACCGTTTAACCTTCCTTGCGCCGTCGCACCCTTCCGCTTCGTATTTAAGATGATAAAAGGAAACAATCTGATCCAGATCTTTAATCCCATCGGCGACACAGCCGACAGCATCATGATTAACTACGCTACTATGAGCGACGCCCTTCAAAAAGCGGTAAAAACGGTGGAAGAAGAGACCGGCGAAAAGCAAAAGTCCGTCGCGTATTCTCTTTGTTGTTGGGGCAACGGAAAACCGTGGGAATGGGGTCCGTCTATCTCTAACTTGTGGCGTACCACCGGCGATATCGAGTGGACGTGGGAAAGCATAATGAAGCTTTATGAACTCAACGTTCCGCTCTATCCGTACGCTTCTCCCGGACATTGGAACGATCCCGATATGCTTGAAGTCGGCAACGGAAAGCTGACGCTCGCCGAAAACCGCGCTCATTTCGCCCTCTGGTGCATGATGGCTTCTCCCTTGCTCCTCGGCAACGACGTCGTGAATATGAAAGAGGAACATCTGGAAATTTTAAAGAATCGCCGCCTGATCGCCGTCGATCAGGATCGTCTCGGAAAACAGGCGAAGCGCATCCAGAAGGATAAAATTTTCGACGTCCTCGTTCGTCCGCTTTCCGGAAAGAGCATCGCTCTTTGCGTTCTTAATAAAAGTAAAACCGCAAAGAAATTTACGTTCGATCTCACGAAGTTGAAAAACGAAGAATACGTTGACGGTTGCACAAAGTCGTCTTACATCGTAGAAAACCTTTGGACAGGCGAAACAACGACCGAACAGAACTCCATTACCGTTACTCTCGAGCCCCATGACGCCATCGTCTGGAAGCTGAAATAATCAAAAATACGATAAAAATGAGAAAAGACTCGCACTCGTTTGCGAGTCTTTTTTAAATATAAAATGAGTATAAAAGTGAAGTTCTTTGCTGTTTTCAGACATGGCGATTTATTGAAATATCTGATAATTTTTGCTATTTCAAAAACCCTCATTTTTTCTTACCCCGCTCGAAAAAATCAAGCTCCCTTTCCTCCCTCGAAAACAGGTTTTCTCGGAAAGGGCGTAAAGGAATGCGGAGAGGGAGTAAAGGGAATGGTTGAATTGCACTAAAAAAACCTATTATCGGCCGGTTTATTAACGAAGAATTAATTGTAAATTAAACGTTGACAGAAAGGGTGCTTTTTGTCTATAATAGAAAAAAGAAAATCCATCGTACAAGACGCGCAGGGAATAGCTCTCTTACGCCTTGAATAGAATGGCAACGTGGGGTAAAGGGTAACCTATGCCCTTAAACGCATGTATATACGCGTACGCGTAAGCGCGTGATTGAACACCAAAAAGAGAATGAGAAAGTTTAAGAGTGCGACTATCATAACAAAGTTCGCCGGATGGAAAAACCCCATCTGCATGATTGTTATTGCCGCGCTCTTTTTTATTATACTTGGTATGTCCGCTTTTACGGCGGCCGCTCCCTCGATTGACGGATATGAGCTCCCGGCTTTTGCCTCCACGACTAACGTCGCTACTTTAAGCGGCAGTACCGGCGGAACGACTCTCTCTAACAATTATACTTACAAAGTTACCTCTTCTATCACTTGCAGTAACAGTAACGCCGGCGGTAACGGACTTACCGTTGCAAGCGGAGCTACCGTTGTTATTTATGTTGCGAGCGGTTGTACTCTGACTTGTACAGGTGGCGCCGGTAGCGGCGCAACGGGCGGCGGTGCAGGCATCTATATTCCGTCGAACTCGACGCTCGTTATTACCGGCGCAGGTACGGTAACGGCCACCGGAGGAAAGGCAGGCAACGGTACTGCCGGAAGTACCGGTGGTAACGCTTATCTTAATAAAAGCGGCAATGAATATTACGGCGGCGGCGTCGGCGGCGCGGGCGGCGCGGGCGGCGGCGGTTCTGGCGCCGGTATCGGAGGAAAAGGCGGTACGGGCGGTTCCGGCGGCGCGCAAACGGGTAGACCGGAGGCGTATACAGGCAAAGGTAACTGGTATCACGGCTATAACGGAAACGCCGGTAACGCGGGCGGCACAGGTACCTCGATGGGTACTTTATACGTTCTGGGAACAATGAAGGTCAACGCAACTGCGGGCGCAACCGGCAGCGGCGGCAGCGGCGGAGCTCGCGGTAATTGGGCAAACGACTCCGGATCGGGATGGTCGAGATGGTATTATGCCGGTTATGGCGGCGGCGGCGGTGGCGGTGGCGGCGGATATGCTGCTTCTGCGATCGGCGGCGGCGGAGCCGGTGGCGGTGGCGGCGGATCCGGCGGATCCGGCGGTATCGATAACTTCGGCAGCAGCCAGGGTTATGATAATGAAAGTTCATATGCCAACGGTGCCGGTGGTACGGGCGGTACGGGTAGTGCAAATGGTTCTACAGGCGTCGGCAATCGTACGGGACACACTGACTCTTACGGCGGTTATGCCGGCAGCGGCGGCGGCGCGGGCAGTAAAGGCGGCGAGGGTACTTTTTATAAATCCTCCGGCGCGACGGTCTCGGCTCGCTCTCCGGCGTCCACCCAAAGCACGCACACTTCGGCACAATGGTCGGTCACGTTCGACGGACAAAGCGCAACCAGCGCCGGAACGACAACCGCTACCGTAACGCTCGGTACAACCAATAGCGGCATTTCTGTTCCGAGCCGTACGGGATATACTTTCGGCGGTTATTATACGTCGACAGGCGGCGGCGGTACGCAGTATTATAATGCTTCCGGCACGGCTACGAGGGTATGGGATTTAGCGGCGGCGACTACGCTTTATGCCAAGTGGACGCCGATAACATATAATGTGACGGTCAACGCCAACGGCGGTGTCGGTACCGTATCGCGGCCCAGTTGGACAGCGAGTGCCTCTGCACAAACGGGAACTGACGTTCTGACGTATGATAAGGTAGAAAATCTTTGGAATTTTAAAACCAATTTAACAAAAACCGGTTATTTATATGCCGGCGTTAAAATGTCGGGCGGTGCTTCGGGCGCTCTTTGGAACTATTTTCATAATAACTTTGGGGATGGAACCGGTGGTTCGACCGTCGCAAACAAGTCGATTGCCAACGATACGGTTTTTGCACAGGACAACGGAGATATTAACGTTAAAAACCTTGCCACAACACAAGGCGCGACGGTTACGTTGACCGTACAATGGGTGCCGATAACGTATACAGTACAAGTCGACTTTAACGGCGGTAGTCCCTCAGGCTCTTTACAATCCCGTTCGGAGAATTTAGAGTCGGCGCATGGTTTTACTACCACAACGACTTTAACGTATGATTTGGGGTATAATATTTGGAATTTCCAAAACAATTCGACCAGAACGGGCTATCTTTACGACGGATTAAAGATGTCCGGCGGAGACTCTACCGCTCTCTGGGGATATTGGAGCGAAGGTCAATATTCCGCAGGCGCGATCCATGCTTTGGCGAACGATACGAAATTTGCCGAATCGAACGGCGATATTAACGTTAAAAACCTTGCCACAACACAAGGCGCGATCGTTACGTTTACCATACAATGGAGACCGATAACGTATAGTACCGTGTATAACTATGCCGGCGGCACGAACGGCAGTAGCTCGCCGACTTCCTGGACGTACGACGCGGCGCAAGCGGTTTCTGCGCCTACGCGCGCGGGATATACGTTTGCCGGCTGGACGGTCACGAGCGGGTTAAATGCGAGCACGGCAAAGTGGGGCACGACTTCTTCGCCCTCTACCGCTATTTCCGCGACTACGACCCAATGCGGCAGCGGAGCATCGAGCGTTTATTTTAAAAATCTCACGCCGACGAACGGCGGTTCTGTAACGCTTACCGCGACCTGGACGGCGAACAGTTATATGGTGACCTACAACGCAAACGGCGGAAGCGTATCGCCGACGAGCAAGTCGGTTACGTTTGCTTCCGCTTACGGCGATCTGGCTACGCCGACGCGTACGGGCTACTCCTTCTTGGGGTGGCGGCTGATCCCTGCGGAATATCAACAAGTAGAATATATTTCCACCAACGGCGGGGGCGGGTTCGTCATGACTGATCTTGTTCCTACCGGAAAGAGCTCTATGCGTATGGTAATGATGCCTAATTCGGTGGCTGCCAATCAGAACCTATGGTGCGCGCGCGGCGCGAATAGCGAGACGCAGACCTTTACCATGTTTGCTCTGCCGACGGCCCTTCGGTACGACTACGGCAATGCGATCGGTAGTAACGTGGGGTCCATCGCGGCGAATACGAAGTACGTTATTTCCGCAGAAAAGAACCGCGGTTGGCTGAACGGTACGACGGCGCTTTCGGCGTACAGTCCGATGGAGCATATCGCGGGCGGTCCGATCGTCTTTATGGCTTCCTATTTTGACGGGTACAATTATGACAACAAGACGCTTTCCAATCCGGCCAATTACGGCAACATGAAGATGTACGGCGCGACGGTATGGGATAGCGGTGCGGTTACGGGGTACTTTGTGCCGTGCTATCGTAAGAGCGACAATAAGATCGGCTTATACGATATTATTAATAATAAGTTCCATGCCGGGGCGGGGACGGGGCTGAGCAAAGGCGGCGACGTCTATATTACGTCCGCGACTGAATTTGCGGTCGGCAAGGACGTGACGCTTTATGCGGTATGGAAAGCGAACAACTATACTTTCAATCTTTACGACAACTATCGCTTTAACGCAAACGGCAGTTCGGCGGTCACTTTCACTTCTATTGGGAGTGGGACGGCGACATACGACTCGAACATGCCCTCGGTTACGCCGCCGACGCGTACGGGTTATACCTTCCTGGGATATTATGACGGCGTATCCGCCGGCACGCAGTATATTAAAGCGGACGGTACGAGCGCGCGCACGTGTAACTTTGCCGCTAACAACAAAGCGCTTTACGCGCATTGGCAGGACAGCACCTATAACGTCGTCTTTAACGCCAACACCGGCGGCACGGCGCTGACGGGCATCCGCTACATCCGCGACTACAACTACGGCAGCACAGGTAACCCGTATTCTCATATAGGAGAAGTGCAGGCATGGACCTTTGACGGAGTCAACAAGGCCAAGTACCCGGACAACAGCGCGGTCAAGGTCAACGGGTCTACGCCGAGCGGCGCGACAGCGAACATCGTCGACGGCTATATCAACACCGGCTACGGTAGCGGCGGCGCGATAACGATCGACCTCGGAGCCGTCTATAATATAGAATACCTTATTATTCAGCACTTTCCCGACAGGGTTTATTTCGGTACAAAAACGCAGGTATCGGCCGACGGGGTCAACTGGTCGACGGTCTTTGACAGCGGATCAACGGGATATCAGAATAACGGCCCGAGGCTTTATGCCGAGCCGACGACGGGGCATAAGATTTATATCGCGCAAAAAAGCTCGTCGCTACCCATGCAGGAGATCCACGTAGGGCATAGCGAGGCCTTACGGACGAGCGTTTGCTCCCGAACCAATTACGATCTGCTCGGATGGGCGACGTCCGCTACTGCGACCACGCCCACGTACGCGCCGGGAGAGGCTGTGACCAATCTGGCTTCGGCGGGCGGTACGACGACTTTATACGCCGTATGGCGAGGGGTGGCTACGACGCTCACCGTGAATCCCAACGGGGGAAGTTATGGCGGATCTACGAGTAATACGACGATCAATTCTTATTTTGAACAGACTTCTTCCATTGCGGCGCCTACGCGGGTAGGATACGACTTTACCGGATGGACGATCACGCCGACCAACGCGTCTTATGCAGGGACGATGACTCTTGTGGGCAACGGTCAATCCGGTTTTTCCAAAGAAGCGAAGACGGAGAACGGTACCGTTTTCACACGATACAGTTTCAGTGTGGCAAGGCCGACGGGCGACACTTGGTACTCTATTCGTTTCCCATCGTATGCGTTTACGGCGGGGCACACGTACGAACTGACGTTGGTGTACCGTACGAGCAACGTTTCCGGTACGACGCTTGCATTGCGTCACTCGCGCATGGATAACGACTTTCAAAGCACCATGACTAATCTTTCGGCCTCGGCGACGAGCTGGACGACGGTGCGGCTGACGACGACGTTCCAAGAAAAATCGATCAGAAACGGGCAGGAGTTCACGACCAGTCCGCGAGTAGAATTATATACGGCGACTCTGAGAGGGGCCACGACCGATCCGGTCAAGTATACCATTGATATCAAAAACATCGCTGTAGTTGACAAAACGAATAACGAATCGTTGGCTTATAACAGCTTATACACATACAAGCACGGATTGGGTGCGACGATCACGGCCAATTGGGCGCCGCACACGTACAACGTCGTATATAATGAGAACAAGCCGTCTACGGCGTCTGCAAGCGTAGCCGGTCTTCCGTCGAAAGCTGTCTGGACGTACGACAGCAACGCGACGCTCGGGAGCGCGCCTACCCTGACCGGGTGGACGTTCGGCGGATGGTACAAAGATCAGGCGTGTACGACGTCCGCAGGCGCGGCAGGGACGGCCCTGACCAAGCCGAACTATACCTTTATGCAAGGCGCGACGATCAATCTGTATGCGAAGTGGACAGCCAATACATACACGGTAGGGTATAACTATGCCGGCGGCACGAACGGCAGTAGCTCGCCGACTTCCTGGACGTACGACGCGGCGCAAGCGGTTTCTGCGCCTACGCGCGCGGGATATACGTTTACCGGGTGGACAGTAACGAGCGGACTGGACGCGAGCACGGCCAAGTGGGGCTTGACGGTGGCGCCCGTTACGGCGATACAAAGCGCTTCTACGTTGTGCTTTAACAGTGCGACGGCGGACGTATACTTTAAGAATTTGACGCCGACGAACGGCGGAAAAGTAACCTTAACGGCGACTTGGACGGCGGGACAGTACGTGTTATCATACAATGCGAACGGCGGGAGCGTGGGTTCGGCGAGCAAGAACGTTTCTTTCGACGCGGCGTACGGTACGCTGACCACGCCGACGCGCACGGGGTATACTTTTAGCGGATGGAGTCTTGTGCCGAACGGATATACGCAGGTACAGTACATTCAGACGAGCGGCGGAGGATACGTACTTACGGATATCGTGCCGAAGTCGACGAGTTCTTTACGTATGGTTGAGGCGCAAACGAGCCTGAGCGGCACGCAGACGTACTGGGTAGCGCGCGGCGCGAGCAACCTGCAAGACAGGACGTTTACGCTGTTTTTCATCAATTCTAAGTTGAGATTTGATTATAATACGACCGCAGGCGCGGAGAATTTTGCTCCGGCTGTCAATACGCAGTACGTTATCAGCGCGGAGAGGAACAGACTTTGGGTCAAGAACGGAAACGCTCTGACGCAGACGCACGCAATGAGTACCGGGAGCTTTACTGCCGGCGGTCCGCTTATATTCATGTCCAGTTATTCGGGCGGAACGGGCGCGAACATCACCAATCAGGCTTCGATGAAGCTGTACGAAGTGACGGTATGGGACGCCGGAACGGCGGTGGCCTACCTTGTGCCTTGTTATCGTGACAGCGACGACGCGGCCGGGTTATACGACGTGATCGGCAACAAGTTTTATCCGGGCAGCGGCACGGTAACGGCGGGAGACGCGGCTTACGTACAGTCGGGGACTGTTTTTGCGGCGAGCAAGAACACGACCGTTTATGCGCGGTGGCAAGCGAAGACGTACACAGTTACGCTGAACGACAATTTTGCTACCGACACGGGGAACACGGCCGGATCGGGCAAGGTAACGGCGACGTACGATCAGAAATTACCGTCCGTCAAGGCTCCGGCGAAGAACGGGTTTAGTTTCTTGGGATATTATTACGGAGATACGCAATATATTAATGCTTCGGGCGCGCCCGCACGCGTATGGCAGATTGACAGCGCGGTAACGCTTACCGGCAAGTGGACGATTAACGCTCTGACGCTGACGGCGACGGCCGATTTTTCTTGCGAATACAACGTAGGGACGAAGACGCTGACGGCGACGGCGACCCATGGGTGCGCGGAGATTGCGTACACGTATGCATGGGAGTATGGCAACGCCCACACGGCGTCGATTACGGTACCGACGGATCTGGACGTAGGGACGTACGATTATAAGATAGAAGTATATGGTACGGTAGGCGCGTACGTGACGGCGACGGCGAGCAAGACGGTGCGCGTGACGATCGTGAGGAAGAATATATCTTCAAACGGGTATATCGTGGCTTCTTATGGGACTTACGTATATAACGGGGAAGCGCGCGAAGGGCTTCTGCTTTTGCAAGACAGTCAGGGCAAGAGCACGGTGGACATGATAAAAGGGAGCGACTATTCGGTCGCGTACGCCAAGAACACGAACGCCGGGACGGCGGAAGTGACTATTACCGGATTGGGCAATTATAGCGGAACGAAAACGGGGAGTTTTTCGATCACTCCGAAGCCGCTGACGGTATCTACCATCGAGGTCGATCCTATCGAGGCGGTGACGTATAAGGGATCCGCGTACACGCCGGTGGTGACGGTGCGATCGACGGCGGCTCCGACGGCGATTCTTACCCTTAAAGCAGGGAGTAACGCCGGCGATTATACGGTTTCTTACAGTAGGAACGTCAATGCGGGCACAGCTTCGATCACGATTACCGGTCAGGGTAATTACGGCGATACGAAGACGGTGAATTTTACTATCAGGAAGGCGTCGCTTACGGTGACGGCGGAAGACAAAACGACGACGTACGGGGAGGACGCTCCTGCGTTTACGGCGACGATTACCGGATTCGTGGGGAGCGACACGAAGGCGTCGCTTTTTGACAACAGCGATTTAAGAAACGGATACAGATGCGAGTATTCTCGCGGTTACAACGCGGGAACGTACGAGATAGAACCGACGCAAGGGAGCCTTGCGGCGAGCAACTACGGTTTTGTTTTTGTGAGCGGCGTTCTGACGGTCGAAAAGAGAGCGCTTACGGTGACGGCAAACGACGCTGCGTGCGTATACGGCGATCCGATCCCGACGTACGAGATCTCTTGTTCGGCGTTATACGGAACGGACACGAAAGAGAGCGTATTGGGCGGAAAGTACCGCGTAAGCGGCGATTACGCACAGGGTAGCGGAGTGGGGGTCTATACCATTGAAGTGACGACGGACGAACTGCTGAATTACCATGTGACGGCGCATTATGCCGGGGTGCTGACGGTAGCGAAAAAGGTATTGACGTTTACGGCGACGGATTATACGATCGAATATGATCAGGCGGCGCCGGTTTATACGGGAACGTACGAAGGATTTTTCGGGACGGATACGGAGAGCGTCGTTTCGGGAACGCCCGTTTTCATGTGCGAATACGTAAAGGGCGACGACTCGGGCAGATATACGATCGCGGTAGACGTGAGCGGACTCGGCGCGGAAAACTATTCTTTCGTGGGCGTAAACGGCGTTCTGACGGTCAATAAGGGCGTTTTGGCGTTCGATTTTGAACTTATCACAGAAAACGGATATGATTACGTTTATAGCGGGCGCAGTAAAGAAGTAAGGGCGACGTTGAAGTCCGGTATCAGCAGTACGGACGTTCTGACGGGCTTTACTTTGAAGTATTATCGTCAGTACGTGACGGACGGCGGCGTGACGTACACGCTTGACGATCTGCATAAAGACGCAGGCGTATACAAAGTTGTGGCGGACGATCTTATTATTAACGGCAGCACGGAGACGCAATACGAGGTGTCGGAAGACAGCTATTGCATGATGGAAGTATTTAAGTTGCAAGTGGTTGTGCTGATCGAAGAAAAAACGGTGGAATACGACGGCGAGCCGCACGGAACGAACGTTAGTTTTACGCTTGGAGAGGGAGACAGGCTATCCAGTACGTTTACCCTTCTTTATAACGGTTATACCGCATTGCCGGTCAACGTCGGGAAGTACCGCGTGACCATTCTTGAAAGAGACACGGCGAACATAGTATTCGAGGTGGGCAATCAGGACAACTACGAGGCTTTCCGGTATGACAACGGAACGAAGTACGTTGAGATCACGAAGAAAGCGGCGACCGTCACGCCTGTGGCGATCAACACGATCTACGGCGTGGCAGGAACCCCCGGATTTACGACGGAAGGGATACTTGCGAAAGACGGCGAGCCGAGTTGTTATTATACGTACGACGGCAGCAGAACGATGCCGACGGCGCTCGGCAGTTATGAAATAGGCGTTCGCATACTCAGCGGCGATCCGATCCTCGGCAACTACGACGTAACGTACGGGACGAACACGCTGACGATCTCCAAGAGACGACTGACGCTTACGGCGAACGACGTAACGAGGACGTTCAACGGATTGTCTTTTGACGGAACGGTTACGATCGGCGGCGATGGAATACTGACCGCCGGGACCGATCATACGCCCACGGGAGACAGGATTGTGCCCGTCTTTACTTACGACGGAAGTTATGAAGCGATCGACGCGGGGACGTACGTGATCCATATCCATTCGGCGAGTGTGATAGGGGGAGACAACTCGGTCCGCGATTATTATGAATTCGATTCTTTTACGGACGGCGTTATGACGATCGAAAAAGCGCCCGTCACGCTTACGATGACGAGCGAAGTGGTCTTTAACGGCCGGGTGCGCGTATATTCGACCGGAGACGGATCGGACGGAGAACCGGTATGGGCGTATTCGACAGGATTAAAAGGAAGCGACGCGTTCGGTACGGCCGAGTTCGCTTATTACAATGAAAACGGCGAGCCTTGCAACGTTGTGAACGTAGGCGCGTATACCGTGCATATTACGGACTTTACGTTGACGAGCGGCAATAAGAACAACTATTACGTCGAGAGCGGTATTCTGACGGTAACGCCTTTGTCGCCGGTCATCACGGTATTGAGTCGGGAAGAGACCTTTAACGCGACGCCTTATTTTGCGACGGCAGATTACACGCTTGGAGAAGGCGACGCCATTACGTACGAATTCGTTTATAAGAAAGGCGCAGTGAATACGAAAACGGGCGCCGAAGAGGCGGGCGAATGGACGGTTGAAGTCGATCTGTCCACCGTTGTCTTTACGAGCGGAACGCCGGGCAACTATGGTACGTTCACTTTCGTTGCCGGGACGTTAATGATCAACCGTCGTGAACTGATTGTTACCGTCGGGACGCAGACGACGACCTATAACGGGCAGGAACAAGGCGTTACGGCGGAAGTGAGAGGCTGGGCGGAGAACGGCGAACGTCCGACGGCCCAATTCAGCTTTACTTATTACAAAGACAATACCGAAACCGCGCCCATTCTTGTTGGGACGTACGACGTGACGATTGAGACGGCGGTCGTTTTGCCCGTCGAACAACAGGCCAATTACTACTTTACGCTCGATACCGAGGGTAAACTCGTCATTGCGGACAGAGAACTGAGTTTCTCGGTGGATCCGACAGCGTCTGCCGGCACCTTTACGTACGACGGCAGGGCCAAGCGTCCGGCGGACAGCAAGATCGTCATCGGCGGTCAGGGTCTGGTGGAAGGCGATACGATCGAGTACGTCTATAATTTCAGAAGAAGCGGCGGGGAGTGGCAGGCGAGCGCCATATATGCCGGCGAGTGGGAAGTCGTTCTGGTGGACGTTACTTTCCCAGGACAGGACAGCCATTATTCGATAACGGGCGATCTATCTGCCATAAACTTCTCCATTTATATTGCGCCTCGCGATATGACGGTATCCGTAAGAAACAAAGAAGAAGCTTTTGACGGAAGAGACAAAGTGGGCGAAGCGGTGGGCGACACCCTTGTCGACGGAGACGAGATCGTATGCGATTTTGAGTATCCCGAGGGCAGAAAGAACGTGGGCGTTTATCCGGTAATCATGTCGAACGTAGCCGTCTATCATAACGGAAACAATATCAGCGACAGTTATAACCTTACCGTACTCCCGAACGGAACGATTACGGTACTTAAATGCGCCTTTACCGTTACGGTAGAAGACGTGCCGAGCGGTACGGAGGGGTACGTATACGACGGGACCGTGAAAGCAGGGAAGGTCACAAGTAATATCGGCGTGGAAGATACGTTTACTTATTCGCTTTCTTATCGCAGAGCGAACGGAACGGAAACCGATCATACGGACGCGGGAGAATGGAGAGTCTATATCGACTCGGTAGCCTTTGGTCCGGGCGTTGACCTGAATAACTATGAAGATACCGTTTACGTCGTGCTTTCTTCCGGCGGCAGATTCGTTGCCGGCACGCAAGGCAGCGCGTACAGCACGATGATCATCGATCCCAGGCCGGTAACGGTTACTATCGAGGACGCCCGTGTGACGTACGACGGTAACGCGCATTCGCTGAACGCAGAATATACCGGTCTCGTCGGCGGACAAACTTTCTCGGTCGGACTTTTGTACAGTACGGACGGCGAGACGTGGACGAACGAAGCCGTTCACGCCGGCGCTTATACCGTGAAGCCGGATGGCACCCCGACGTCGCTGACGTATAATGTGAACAACTACGTTTTCGATTGTTCTGACAGAGCAGAACTTATCATTGAACAAAGAGTAATCGAACTGGGCATTACCACTCCGGGAAGACCGGTCGTGCCCTTTATCAACACGCCGTATACTTTGAACGTGATCGTACCGGATACGCCCGACCACGTTTTGGTATACGCAACCTTGTTGTATTCTAAGGACGGAAAGACGCCCACGTTGTCCCCTGCAAAGGACATCGGCAGTTGGGAAGTAACGATCGGTGCCGCTGAGATAAAAGACGCGACGGGCGAAACCGACGAAGCGGTTATTGCGCTCTGGAACAGAGACTATGCTCTGAATAAGTCGGCGAAAGTGCAATTTGAGATCGGAAAAGTCAAGATCATGCTGTCCAACGTCAGACCGGTTTCCGTCTATAACGGTATGGAACAAATGCCGCAGATTGTCAGCGATCCGCTTTTGAGCGAAGACGACGAACTTGTGATCACGTACAGAGTGACGCTCGGCGGCGCGTTGGTTACGCCGAAGGACGCCGGCACCTATCTCATTACGCTCGAAAACGTAGAATACAGATATCACGGAAGCGAGTCAACGGACCATTCCGAATGGTATGATTTCGGTTATACGCAAGACTATCTGAGAAATTACGGCGAAGCGGGCGCATGGGAATTCAAGATCGAAAAGAAAGCGGTTGCGGTAACTGTCAACGGGATTGCGGCGGGAACCGAGGGTTACGTATTTAATAATCAGGTCCATACTACCACGGCGAATGCGCCCGGCGTTTCTCCGAACGATTTCAGATACACGTTGATGTACAGTCGTAGCGACAGGGTCGGTAGCGGCGTATGGGTTATGCAGGATATCGACCAGAAGTGGAAGGTTGTCAATTTCGAAAGCATGCTTGCCGGCGACCTTGCCGCAGACGAATATATTCCTATTTCGGCGGGCGTATGGAATATTGCTGTTAAAGAAGTCAGAGCTAACAGTAACTATGATTTCTTGTACGATAATACAGTGATCGCGGGAACGATGACGATTGATAAGCGTCGAACCAACCTGCTCGTCGGAGGATTGGATATCGAATACGACGGAGAGTATCATAGCGTGAGTATCACGGCGTCGCCGAAAATGCTTGCCGGCGATACCGTATCGGCCGAGCTCGAATACTGCCTGAAGTCCGTATTCGACGCCGACCCCACCGGAGCAACCTGGGTCAGTCGTATCAAAGCAGTGGGCGATTATTACGTCAGGATCAAGGAAAACACCGCGCACAGTAACGTCAGCAGCGGCAGCGTAGAAAACTATGAATTTATTTATCCCGAAGTGGACGCGTATGGTTCGCTCGGTATTACCAAACGCAGGATTACGTTTACGCTCGAAGATTATACGGGCACGTTCAACGGACAACAACATTATCCGATCGTAGTCGTTAACAGATTGCTCGACGAAGACGCAAGCCTGGTGCGCGTCGTGATCGACAGGTTCTCGTTCGAGGGCGACAACGTTAACGTCAACGACGGAAACTGCTTCTCGAAAGTAGAGCTTGCGCATCTGGACGCTATCGGATCTCTGACGGCGGAACAATATGCTTATATCTGCAACAATTATCAGATGAATTATGAGAAAGGCGACGTCAACGAAGGTCGTATCACGATCGTTCCGGCGACGATAACCTTTACTATGGAAAGCAAGACGGCGACTTATAACGGACAGGGACAGACGCTCGAACCCGTGGTCTGGGGCATCGTGCCGGGAGACGTCGTAACCACGTATCTTTCTTACAGCGATAACGTCAACGTCGGCACCTGTACGGTATCTATTACGGGCGCGGCGGTAACGACCGGGCTCAGATACAACTACGTATTCGCCGACTTCTCCGACGTACGCGGAGAGATCATTATTACGCCGTATGCGGTAAACGTCTCTTTGGCGGACGCTACGGCGGTGTATAACGGAAGCGAAAAGCAACTTATCGTCTCTTTGGACAAAGCGCTCTTTAACGGGGACGAAGCCTACCTGAAACAGCGTATACGTTACGTCAGAGGTAACGTGACTCGCTATAACCCGACCGACGTCGGCGTATGGCAAGGTACGGTCGAGAACGTATGGTTGGAAAAAGACGAAAAAACCAACGGCAATTACGATTTCTATTTCCGTAACGTCAGTGGCGTGCTGACCATTCAGAAAGCAAGATACGACTTTACTGACTTCGTGGCTTATTTGGAGGCTAAGTCGTACACCTTTACGGCCGAGTACAACGGCCACGATCAGACGCCCGATTTCGGAAACGAACTGCCGCAAGGCGCGGACAGCCACTTGTATACGTTGAGAGCGGAGTTCAGCGGAGCGGTCAAAGAGGTCGGCGACGGACAAAAAGCGCTGAACGTCACGTTCAGAACGTATAATATCGAAGGAGAAGCCGCGGACAGTCCCAACTATGAACGTCCGACGGAAGAATATACCGTTTATTTCAGCCTGACGGCAAAGGCTTTGCCGGTAATATGGAGTCCGATCCGTAAGAGAACGGACGGACAAGAATTCGTCGCCGTCGAATACAGCGGCAGAAATTCTAAACCGAACGCCTCGGCGGAGGGAGAGAACGGTATCATAATGTTGCGCGTGGAAGTGACCGGAATCGACTACGGCCGCGTATCCGATACGCCTTATCACGCGGTAGCGATGTTCGAAGAAGGCAGCGCGGAAGCTCTTAACTATACCTTGATCGGAGACAGAACGGAGTTCTTTGTGGTAAAGAAGTCCGTCGGAGTACAGTTCTTCGGATATTCCGGCCTTGTTTATAACGGATTGGAGCAGGAGATCCAAGTTAAGATCGAAGACGGCGGATTGGTCGGCGACGATCGCTTGCCGCTCGTGATTCGTTATGACCGCATGGTTCGCGACGCGGGCACCTATACGGCTACCGTTTCCGTCGACGAAGAACAGGCGGGCGATACGTTCGGCAATTACGAACTGGACGGCAGCGTGACGATCTCGTTTTCCATCGGTAAAAAAGACGCCGTTATTATCGCCGGAAATCTCTCTTCGGTATACGGCTCTCCGTTGGTATCCCTGAACGGTAAGTACAGCGCGGACGGCTTTACGGCAAACGATCAAAAAACGCTCTCCGTAACCTTGACGAAAGAGAGCGGAAACGACGTGGGCAGCTATCGCATCGTACCGTCTGCGGAAATGCTGAACTATAATATTACTTTTGTGAGCGGCGAATATACCATCCGCCCGAAAGAGATCACCGTTATTTTGCACGATCAGATCCAGAACGATCCGCTTTCTTCCGATCTCAGTCAGCAACGCGGTATCGCCTGGGACGTAAAAGACGCTAACGCCATCGTAGGCAACGATCGTCTTAATATTGCTTTGTCCACCACGGTTGACCTCAACGACCCGAACGTCAAGTACGGTATGATCCGCGCTTCTTACAGTAATCCCAATTACCAAGTTACTTTCGTGGGCGACGCAGGCGAAGACGGCGTGCACGCACCTTACGCCAAGTTCGTCGTTACCAAGACGCAGGCCGTGCTATCCTTGAAAGAAGACTTCGTACAGGCTTATCCCAACGCGTCCAAAGTTTACGACGGAAAAAGTGTTCGTATTCGCGTTGAAAACAGCGGTAACGGCGCCGTCAGCTATATTGTCAACGGCGTCGCTTCTGATAACGTACTCGTCGAACCGGGCGTTTACAACGTCGTCGTTAAGGGCACGGCTAAGGCGCAATTTTATCCGCCGGAAGACTTACGGTACACCTTTACCATCTACCCGAACGAGATCAAGACGGAGTTCGGCTCTTACGTAGCTACCGTACGCGACGAAAACGGTTATTCCACGGCGGCTTCCTTTACGATGGTGGAAGATAAAGCCTCTGAGTCCGGCGTACATAACGCGTTCTCCTTTATAGACAACTCCGCAACCAAACAAATATCCGACTACTATCGTATCGAGTCGGACGGATCCCTTTCCGGAGCCATGCAACTGAACCTTTCCGCTTTTTACAAAGATGGCCAGGAGGTCACGTTGTATATTCAAAAGCATAACGGCGAATATGTTGTGGAAACGCACGTCGTCGAAGACGGTTCTGTTATCCTGAATAACGTGGAAGAGATCGCAGGTATCGGATTTGTTCAGGACAATAACGGCCCCGGCTTCCTTACCATCGTCTTGTTTATCGCCGGCGGAGTCCTGCTCCTCGCGCTCTTCCTGCTCCCCGCCATGAAGAGAAGACGGTAATCACTATTTCCGAATAAAAACAGCCTGCTTTTTGGGGTGTACTCCATCGATGGCAGGCTGTTTTTTTTGAAAGAACGAAAAACTTGCAATTATGCGTTAAATAAAGTATAATCGAAAAAAGTCTGAAAAACATATACTGACGATACGGAGATACAATTGATTTACAACACGATATTGGATGCGATCGGACATACGCCGATCATACGTTTAAACAGAATCGGCGATCCGGACGGCGCCGAGATACTCGTTAAGTTCGAGGGGATGAACGTCGGCGGATCGATCAAGACGCGCACGGCGTATAACATGATCTCGGAAGCCGAACGGGATGGTAAGATAAATAAGGATAGTATTATCGTAGAGCCGACCAGCGGTAACCAAGGGATCGGGCTGGCTCTCGTGGCGGCCGTACGCGGTTATAGAGCAAGGATCATTATGCCGGACTCCGTGAGTGAAGAAAGACGCAAGTTGATGCGTCATTACGGCGCCGAAGTCATTCTGGTGCACGACGCAGGTAATATCGGCGACTGCATTCAGGAGTGTATCGCACTATCAAGAAAGATGGCGGACGAAGATCCCGCCGTCTTCTTACCGAAACAGTTCGAGAATCCGGCGAATCCTCGCGCGCATAAACATCATACCGCGCTCGAAATTATGGAACAGGTTGCGGGCGACTTGCACGGCTTTTGTTCCGGTATCGGTACGGGCGGTACCATCAGCGGAATCGGCGAGGTATTAAAAGCCCAATACCCCGATATAGAAATTTGGGCCGTAGAACCGGAAAACGCCGCCATCCTTGCCGGAGGTAACGTTGGGACTCATCTTCAAATGGGTATCGGCGACGGTTTGATCCCCGACACCCTGAATCAAAAGATTTATTCGGAAATTTGCATTATTTCGGATGAGGAGGCGCTCCGCACCTCGAAAGAACTTGCCGCAAAAGAGGGTATTATGTGCGGAATTTCCAGCGGGACCAACGTTGCCGCCGCAATTAAGCTTGCACGCAAACTGGGCAAGGGAAAACGAGTCATCACCGTGCTCCCTGATACGGCGGAAAGGTATTTTTCCACACCGCTTTTTGAGGGAGAATAAAATAAAAAGACGGGTAGAGATTAACGGCGTAGCGATAGATCCCTATCGCTACGCCGTTAGCTATATTTGCCTTACGGCAAGTTATATGCCTTCGGCGAGATATTTTGCTTGAAGCAAAGTGATATTTCTCTCTTTGAGAAAAGCTAAGGCAAATATAATATAACTTCGGCTAAAAGCCGAAATATAACGCAAGTAACTTGTATATCACTTTTAGCCATAAGGCTAAAAATATAACTTTATTCTAATTCTTTTGTGGATAAGAGAAGTGCACTATGTTCCGCCTCCGGTAAAGATAGTGTGCTATACTTTTATTGTGGACAAAAAAATTCCTATGGGAACATTGATTTGCAGTTTATCCGTTTTTTTACTTCTTAAAGATTAAATGAAAAAGATGAAAGTGCGTTATTCTTTACAGAAACGAAAGAAAACGCACTATTTTATCCAATTTTCGTTATTAAGAAAATATGTAAACAAAAATTAGGGGTATTGACAGAAAGCCGTTGTTATGCTATGATGATTATGACCTATTATGATTAATGGGTAACAACAAAAAATATGGAGGTATTATGAAGAAGAACAAAATTACAAAGTTGATGTTGATTTTGGTCATGGCTTTGCTTGTTTTCTCGTTGTTCGCCTGTGGTCCCAAAAACACCGATAACGGCGGCGGTGGCAGCACCAGCAAGAAAACGTTGGATACGCCTGTCGTCATCGTCAATGAAAGTGGTCTGGCCGAATGGCGTCCTATAGACGGTGCCGGCTCTTATCGCGTTACGGTTTATAAGTACGACGGCACTGTAAAGGAGACGAAGGAAACCGCTGAAAAAGTGTATCAGTATCAGCTCGAAGAAGGAGAATCCATCGAGGTCGTCGCGCTGCCCTTGGAAAAATACAAGGACAAGTATAACGAAAGCGAAAAGAGCGCGAAGAAAGCTTATACGCTGAGCACGGCGAAACAGCTTGTTAATTTGCTCAACGGCGTCGGCGGTATCGTTGACACTTGGAATAGCGCTACGAATCAACTGTATGCGGATATCGCTCTCGGCGGGTTCTTTGAAAACGAAACGAAGAAGAACAGTTTCAACGTTTTCGCTCAGGCCAATGCCAGCGTGAATGATCCCGAATTTATGCTCGGATTGAAGTTGAACGATACGGATTACCTTTCTCTCGGATATAAGGATCTGGCTATTTACGTCAGAGAGCCGATGAATATGTTCAACGATCTGAGCGGAAGCAATACGGCGCCGCAAGCTTATAAGATCGACGTTACCGCGCTTGCTGACTGCATCCCTGAGATCATGGGCCCTGTTATGAAACTTGTTGCGGCGGACGCTACCGATCTCCAGATCGCATCGTTGATCGATGATGTCGCAGCCCTTCTGAACGGAGAATTGGGCTCCCTTGCCAACATCTTCAACGTTAAGGACGGAGCCAACGGCGAAAAGATCATCAGCGCTACCGTAAGCACCCTTTCTTTGGGTATTAACTTTATTAAGACCATGCCGACGCTCCAACCCTTCATTAAGGACGGCGGAAAGATCGACGAATATATCGGCTACTTCTATAAGGTAACCGACGCTCTCAAAATGGATCGTATCCAACTCAACGGAGAAGATCTTTCCATGAGCGGAATTCTGGCGTTGTTCCCCACGGGAGAGGATGATCCGAGATATGACGATCTCAAAAATAACGATCTGCTCAACATCGAAGTCAGCTACAACGGTGCTAATATCTCCGGACTTAATCTTGTTCTCGACCTCGGTGCCCTCGGTATTCAAGGCCTCGATTACAGATTCGGTTTGACGATCGGTCTCAATACGTTCAGCACCACTACGCCGGTTACGATCAACACCAATGGTTTTGTTGCTAAGGATTTTGAGATCAATCTCGGCGGCATCCTCGGCAAGAAAAACCTCTCTGCCGACGCTAAGGCGGTAATCCGCTTGTCCGACGCTTTGAAGAATAAAGGCAACAAATGGGCTACCCTGTCTATCGGCAACAGCCTGGCCGGCTATATCGACGCTACCGGCGCTTACGTTGACTTTGCGCCTGTTTTCAGTATTCTTGGAAATAGCGAATATGCCGGAAATACTAAGTATCAAGCTACCTACCGCTCCGACGGCGCTAACGTAATCGAAAAACTTGTCACGGATTTCACTACAAACAAACCCATTGCTGAGGCTATTGACGAACTTATCGCCAATATGTCGGGAGCCAATAACGAAAACAACGATAATACTACTCCCGACGAACCTGCACAACCCGTCGAGCCCGAACAACCTGCGGAACCCGCACCCGATTTCTCGATCATGGACATTATCATGGAAATTGCAAACGAATTCGGCGCAGCGGATAACAAAGTCGACTATGTTTGCTCTGTGATCTATCCTCTTATCATGACGATTGATGCAGAGGCGGCTAATTTCCTGCCGCCCGAAGGCACGCCTATTACCCAAGCTACCGTGATTGATTACGCGTTCAATCGTACTTTGGGCAATACCGGAAGCAAGATCGCCGACTATGCTCTCTTCTATAAGAATGGTCAAGGCGTTGCGGCTACTACCTTTGAGGGATTGTGGACCAACATCAAGGCTTGCCATGAAGCCGGAAAAGCTGCGCTTACCGCTGCGACCAATACTACTGAGACTACTGCCGGAATTCAGTTCTTCGATCCTGCGACTCCGGAAAACGACTTGCTCGATTATATCGCTCATTTTGTTAAAGTCCCGACCATCAGCGAAACCAATGTGCCCGACTTTACGAATCTCGTCGCTATCAACGACAAAGATAACCTTGTTAAGTGGCTCAACTGGATCTTCCCCGTTGAAAACGAATATCGTGTAATGGTCGAAGACATTCTCGGTACCGGCTTGGTTGACGTTATCAATGAAGGCATTTATTTTGAAGCCATCAACCTCGGTGGATTCAACGGCGCTATCCGTATCGCCGCTTCCGTTGATACTCTAAAAAATGATAGCTACGTTTATCTGAGTGCCGGATTCGGAATGAACGCTACCGCGGCCGCTCCGAGTGGCACAATCACCGATGGCAAAGCGTTCAACGAGATCAACATCGAAACCGGCAAATACTACATTGCTGAAATGGCTGGCGATCTTCTCACTGCTTTGCGCAATTACGGAAAGGCTGCCTAATCGTTAAACGATTATTAAGCAACATAAAAAGACCCGAA
>JAEDHK010000005.1 GCA_016297005.1 Clostridia bacterium | reverse complement strand
ATTACCGAAGAGATGACCGGCCAGGTGCTTTATATCTATATCGATGACGAACAATTGATGGCACCGAAAGTCAATTCTACCATTACCGGCGGAAAAGCAAGCATTACCGGCGACTTTACTTATGAAGAAGCCTACAACTATCAAGTCAAGATCCAAGCCGGTATCACGTCCGTTAAGTTCCGTCTTAACACTTGCGAATCGGTCAGCGCGTCTTTGGGTGAAGAAGCTTTTAACCTCAGCCTTATCGCCGCGGCAATCGGTATCGGCATTATCTGCATTTTCCTTTGCCTCATTTATCGCGGTATGGGACTTGCCGCAAGTTGTGCTTTACTTATTTATACCGAACTGCTTCTTGTTCTTCTCGCCATCGTGCCTTGGGTTGAACTTACGCTGAACGGCATCGCCGGCGTTATTCTGAGCATCGGTATGGCAGTCGACGCAAACGTCATTATCTTCGAACGTATCAAAGAAGTTAAGACGACAGGCGGTGCAAACCGTATGATCCCGTCGGCAGTGGCAGGCGGTTTTAAGAGCGCGTTCGTCACTATTCTCGACGCAAACATCACCACTATCATCGGTGCGATCATCATGCTCATCTTCGGTTCGGCTTCCATTAAGAGCTTTGCTCTTACGCTTTTGATCGGTATCGTATTGTCTCTCTTTACGGCAATCTTTATTACAAGAATCTTCATTAACTGCTTTATGGCCTTCGATGATGAAAACGAAAAATTCTACGGCTTGCAAAACTGCGTTTCGCAGAAAGACGCCACAAGAGCGTAAAGGAGGAATGCAGAGATGAAAAAGCTTAAAGAACTAGTAGCGAAATTCAAGCAATTCGATATCTATAAAAACAGAAAGATATTTTATATCGTTCCTTTATTCGTGATACTCGTCATGCTGATCTGCGGTATGTGTTATCAGTTCAGCAATACCAAACAATATTTTGCCAATATAGGTATTGACTTCCAGGGCGGTACCATCCTGACAGTTGAATTCAAGGATTCCGAAGCCAATTCGGAAAAATACGATCAGAACCTTGCCGTCATTACCGAAGTCCTTAACGAACAGGGCGTATCTGTATCGCGCGATCAAAAAAGCGGCGACTCAACCATAATTGTCCAATACGTTAACTTTAAGAAAGGCGAAGGCTCCAACGACGCCAAAGAAATGAACCTCGTAAACCAGGCAATTAAAGATACTCTTCGTCAAAAATCAGACGATGGCGAGATCAGCACCATTCTGAACATCAACGATACGACCATCGGCAACACGTCTAGCAAAAATCTTTTGAAAACGGCCGCAATCGCCGTGGCCGTGGCGCTCGCTTGTATGTTGCTGTATATCATTATTCGTTTTGACTTTTACAGCGCGCTTGCGACCATCGTAGCATTGCTGCACGACCTGATCATCATGCTCAGCTTGTCCGTCATTTTCTATGTAGAAGTAGGAGACAGCATCGTCGCCGCGCTTATTACGATCGTTGCATACTCCATTAACAACACGATCGTTGTCTTCGATAAATTACGAACCACCATCAAGCCTTACAAGCAGAACAAGACGAACTATGACGTCAAAGATATTGTTAACACCTCGATTTTCGGCACTATGACAAGAACGATCTACACCACGTTTACCACGTTGATCGTTATGATCATTCTGGTCGCCATTGGCGTTGCTTCTATCCGCACGTTCGGTCTGCCTATTATCTTCGGTTTGATCGCAGGTTTTTATTCTTCCGTCTTTATTGCCGCTCCTCTTTGGTCCGACTTTAAGTCCATCGGAGCAAAACTCGGACAGAACCGCAAAAACCGCAAATATAAGAAGAGCCACGCTAAATAATTTTTCTATTGAAATTTGTTCCGCCTTTGTTGTCACATAAAAAATGCAACGAAGGCGGAACTTTTTTATACCTATGAAACCGCAATCGAAATTATCCGTCAACAACGAAATTATTGAGATAATACAAAAAGAGAACAACGTCGACAGGCTCTCGGCTTTGTTGCTGTATCAACGCGGTCTCACAAACAAAGAAGAAATCAATAAATTTTTTTACGGCACCTGGAAAGACTTGTCTCAACCTTTCCTTTATAAAAATATGTCCGAGATCGTTTACAGACTTCGCGGCGCTGTAGAAAAAAAACAGAAAATCGTCATTTACGGTGATTACGATTGCGATGGAATCGGCGCAACAGCCATCTATTATCTTGCGTTTCAAAAAGCCGGACTAAACCCTGAATTTTATATACCCACCAGAAAAGACGAAGGGTATGGACTGAATATCGCTGCAATAGAAAAAATCAAGAAAGAATATTCTCCGGATATTTTACTTACGGCCGATTGCGGTATCACATCGATAAAAGAAGTCGAACACGCAAAAGAATTGGGCATGGACGTGATCGTAACCGATCATCACACGCCGGGCGAATTATTACCCGATTGCTTACATACCGATCCATGTTTTACGCCGGAACTGACGCAACTATGTGCGGCAGGCGTCGCATTGTACGTAGTCCGAGGACTTTTCGGCGAAGAAGAAGCCAAAAATTACGCCGATATTTGTGCAATTTCTACAATTGCAGATATCGTACCTCTCGAAAAGGATAATCGGATTCTGACCAAAACGGGACTCAATAAGATACACAGCGGCGATACAAGGAAAGGTCTGAAAATCCTTATTCAATCGTCAAAATGTAACCTTCGCACGTTATCCGTTACAGATATATCTTTCCGTATTTCTCCACGACTGAATGCTGCCGGAAGACTGAGTACGCCCATCGATTCATTACGGTTACTGATCGAAGAAGATCCGGTAACGCTTTCTTTGCTTGCCGAAAACCTTTCGTTGCAGAATGCGGACCGACAACAACTCAGCGCAAACATCTTTAATGAAGCGACGAAACAACTGAAAGAATACGACTTCGGCAAGTACAGACTCATTATGTTATACGGAAAGTGGAACGAAGGCGTCGTCGGGATCGTGTGTTCTCGCTTAACCGAACTGTTTCATTTACCGACTATACTTTTATGCGAACAAGATAACGGAACGCTTTGCGGATCCGCAAGAAGCGTCGATGGCGTCAATCTTTACGAATTATTGAACGCCAACAAACGTCATTTACTGACATACGGCGGACACTCGATGGCGGCGGGACTATCCTTGAACAAAATAGACTTCCTGTCCGCGCGCGATAGCATGAATTCAACTCTCGAAAAAACCGATCCATCCGTATTCTTACGTAAAGCGTATTACGATTGCGAACTGTCGGTTAAGTCTGTTTCTTGGGAAATCTTACATGAAATCGAAATGTTTGCGCCCTTTGGCGCGAGCAACCCGGCGCCGGTGTTTTACGACGAAAACCCATCGTTAAATTTCAAAAAGGGGAGCGTCAGCCACCCCATCGTTAAAGCGCGAACCCAGGTCGGAGAAGTCGTTTCTTTCAACGGTCTGCCTCTATTGCCTCTCTTGACAGAAAGCCGTTATTCCTTCTTATACACTATTGACAAAAATGTTTTTAACGGGCAAATACGGCCGCAATTTTCCATTAAAAGATTCTTCTTTAAGGACTATAAATTCGACAACGAAGAAGCGTTTTGGGCGGACTTTCTTATACCGATCCCAAAACAATGTGAAAAAAAGAGTGAAAAGCCGGTTTTGATCGTATGCTTTTTGGCAAAAACAGTTAATGATTTGCTTCTGCAATGCCCGGAGAATACGCCCGTATATTATGGGAATACGGATAGATTGGAACGGCTTGATTCTATTGTTCTTGCACCCGGTCCCGATTTTCCGTACTACTTTTTCGGAAAGCTTATTTTTGCAGACTTATATCATCCCATTTTGGCAGAATGCGCGAGAGCGTCAGGATGCGCAACGGAAAAATTAACGGAAAAAAGAGTAAAAAAAGATATATCCATTGACTATCTGCGTGATGTTTTTATATACTATAGCAAAGCAAACCTATGCGAAAAGAAAAACAGAGCCTTCTCGTCATATTATGACGAAAAGAATCCGCTTATCGGAAGCAAAGAGGATTTTACGATTGCCTCTTATATCCTTGCCGAAAGCGGTCTGTTAAAATTCGACGAGGAAACAGGCGATTTGATGATTAAAAAATGTAAAGTCGATCCGTCGAAAACAATGCTTTTTAAATACCTACGAGGCGAACTATGAGCGACTTATTACAGATAGTCAAAGAAAACTTTACTCATGAAGAATATCTTTCTATAGAATATGCTTTAAACTTTGCTACAGAAGCACACAAAAATCAATATCGACGAACGGGAGAAGAGTATATCAATCATCCTATTCAGGTTGCATTGATCCTGATCGACCTCGGAATGGACGTAGATACCGTGATTGCGGCGCTTTTGCACGACGTTTTGGAAGACACGCCGGTTACTTACGAAGATATTAAACAAAAATTTGGTTCCGCTATCGCAGAAATGGTAGAAGGCGTAACAAAACTGACTAAAATGAACGTTCCCGACGGAACAGACCAAGAAAAAGAACAGGCGGAAGAGCAAGCGGAAAACATACGTAAACTCTTTATCGCCATGGCGAAAGATATTCGCGTTCTGATCGTTAAATTGGCCGACAGGTTGCACAATATGTCAACTTTAGACGCACTTCCACATGATAAACAGATATTGAAATCGCGCGAAACGTTGGATATTTACGCCCCGATCGCAGGTCGTTTGGGTATTTCTGAGATCAAAACGAAGTTGGAAGACTACTCAATGAAATATCTTTATCCGGAAGATTACGCTTTTATTCAGAAAAAACTCAATATGAAACAAAGCGAGCGGGTAAAAATCGTTGAACAAATTTGCAGCGAGATATCCGCTGAGTTGGATGATCTTCATTTCCATTACGAGATAAAAGGTCGACCAAAGCATATTTATTCCATCTTCAAAAAAATGCGTAGTCAAAACAAGACGTTGGAAGAAATATACGACATCGTTGCAATCCGCATCATCGTCGATACGGTCAAAGACTGCTATACCATTCTGGGCGTAATCCACTCGAAATGGACGCCGATGCCCGGACGATTTAAAGATTATATTGCGTCTCCGAAACCGAATATGTATCAAAGTTTACATACGACGATCATTACGCACTTCGGTCAGATTTTTGAAATCCAAATACGAACTTTTGAGATGAACCAGGTTGCCGAATACGGTATCGCCGCACACTGGAAGTATAAAGAAGGACGTATGACCAAAGATATGAACGAATTGGACGCCAAATTCAGTTGGATTCGTGAATTGATGGACATCGAGGGCGACCTAAAAGATTCCAAAGACTTCTTAAATGAGTTGAAAATAAATGTAAATTCATCGGAAATATACGTCTTTACGACCAAAGGTATGGTAGTAAACCTTCCCGTCGGCAGCACGCCGATAGACTTTGCTTATCGCATACACAGCGAAGTAGGGAACCGTTGCGTCGGCGTACACATCAATAATAAGATCGCGCACCTGAATACCGTGTTGCATAACAGCGACGTCGTAGAAATCATAACCAGCAACAACAGTAAAGGTCCCTCGAGGGACTGGCTCAATTATGCCATCAGTTCCGGCGCGAAAAAGAAAATAAAGGCATTCTTTAAAAAATCTCTTAAAGAAGAGAACATCAAACTTGGTAAGGATATGCTCGAACGTGAAGCCGTAAAAAAAGGCTATAAGTTATCCGATCTGATGATTCCTTCTTCTATGAAAGTTATCAACGACAAATATATGTTCTCCGATGTTGACGACATGTACGCCTCGATCGGGTGCGGCGGTATCAGGATCTCGCAGATTCTCTATAAGTTGATCGATTTTTATAAGAAAATGCTCGCAGAAAACGAGCCTGTTTCCGAAAAAAACCTGAACAAGCCGCTCACGCGTCATACGTCAGGCATCAACATAGAAGGATACGACGATTTTGTCATTCATTTAGCCAGATGTTGCAACCCCGTCCCCGACGACGATATCATCGGTTATATCTCACGCGGCAGGGGAGTCATGGTACACAGAAAGAACTGCCCCAACGTTGCCAACTTTGAAACAGAAAGACTGATCCACGCCGAATGGAACAAAGAGGCAAGCTCGGTCTTTAACGCACCTTTGCTTATAGAAACAGAAAACAACGGCACCATCCTTTCTAAGATCACGAGTCTTGTTATTAAGATGGGCATGCAAATAAATTATCTTAATGCTCAAATGTCGAAAAATCGCGACAAGATGGTTATTAATTTAACTATTGAAGTACATAATTCGGGCGATCTGACGGACGTTATCAAAAAGATTTCCGCAGAGAAAGCCGTACTGAGCGTAAACCGATTTAATTGATAAAAAAAAATTAACTGAAATAGTGAAAAGTGATTGACATAAAAAAGCTTTTAGTGTATACTACATCTCGTCGCTTAGGAAAACAAACGGGGTGTAGCGCAGGTTGGTAGCGCACGTGGTTTGGGACCATGGGGTCGGGAGTTCGAGTCTCTTCACCCCGACCAACTAAGATGGCAATGAGGGCCTTTAGCTCAGTTGGTTAGAGCGGTCGGCTCATAACCGATTGGTCCGCGGTTCAAGTCCGTGAAGGCCCACCAAAACGTACCTTTTAACATAATATCATTTACGGTCCGGTAGTTCAGCTGGTCAGAACGCTAGCCTGTCACGCTAGAGGTCATGGGTTCGAGCCCCATTCGGATCGCCATTAAGTAATTTGCCTTGGTAGCTCAGTCGGTAGAGCAGGGGACTGAAAATCCCCGTGTCGGTGGTTCGATTCCGCCCCAAGGCACCAATTACTATGCTGGCTTAGCTCAACTGGCAGAGCAGCTGATTTGTAATCAGCAGGTTGATGGTTCGATTCCGTTAGCCAGCTCCAATTGAACTTTAATAAGCCAATCAGATATTAGACATCATATGGAAGGATTCCCGAGTGGCTAAAGGGAGCAGACTGTAAATCTGCCGTCCGTCGACTTCGATGGTTCGAATCCATCTCCTTCCACCAAAAATGCCCCTTTTCGTTAGAATTGGGGCATTTTTTTACGCCCTTTATATGGACGGCAGACTAAATTGGGGAATAAAACACCCTGTTTTTGGGGAATACCAATTCCCCAAATTGGGGAATTAATAGTCTATTTTTTTTATTGTTCGAGCATATTCTCAATTGATTGTATTACCAAATATGACCGTAAAAGACTTTTCAGAGGCGGCCATCTCATTACGCTAAGTACAGGCGCGTTTAAATCGACGTAACGTTTGAACATGGACAAGCACGGACAGGACGAATACTGTTTTTGCTTTTATCCAAACGAAACCTTTTTATCCCTACATTCTTTCTTATAAAACGACATTCTTTGGCATATTGTACGGCAATAATCGTAGTATCCTGTTTCCGACTTCGGAGGAAAGAATGCAAATCAGTTCTGTTGTAGACAAAAACAATCTTTATATACGGTTTGCCGGGGAGCTTGATCAAAGCGTCGCCGGGACGGCAAAAAACAAACTTGAAGCAATCTTTGACAAAAAGACGTATCGCAACGTCGTTTTCGACATGAGTAAGCTATCTTTTATGGATAGCACAGGGATCGGGATTATCCTATCGAGATATAAAAAACTCAGACAGCAAAGCATCCCCGTCTACATTACAGCGCCCAATCCGCAAATTGACAAAATCATTCGCGTCAGCGGACTTTATACAATTATGCCATTGATTTGAGGAGAGAATATGAACAATCGCATGTACTTAAAAATGAAAGCATTGCCCGAAAACGTGGGCTTTATCCGCAACGTCATCGCCGCATTTTGCGTCTCGACCGATCCCTCGGTAGAAACGCTTAACGACGTGAAAACTGCCATCAGCGAAGCGGTCACGAACTGCATCGTTCACGGTTATAAAAAAACCGAAGGCGACGTATCGATCGAAGCGGAACTGATCGAAACGAAACTCTACATAAAAATAAGCGATAACGGCACGGGAATCAAGAATGTGGAAAAGGCAATGGAAGACTTTTTTACAACCGACGTTGAAGAAGAAAGGAGCGGTCTTGGATTTACTATTATGAAAACATATATGGACACGCTTCAGGTAGAAAGCAAGCTCGGTGCGGGAACAACGGTATTGATGACTAAAGAACTGATCCATGCTGACCGTTGAAGAAACAACAGAACTTATAAAAAGAGCTCAAAAGGGGGACGACGACGCAAAAACCGCACTTTTGCAAAACAATCTCCCACTAATTAAAAGTATCGTCAGACGATATCAGAATAAGCAAATAGAATACGAAGATTTATTGGAATTGGGCACTCTGGGCCTTATCAAGGCAATGAACAACTACGACGACAAATACGGCGTACGTTTTTCTACCTACGCCGTGCCGATGATTGCCGGCGAGATAAAAAGATTTATTCGCGATAACGGAGCGATCAAGGTCAGCCGCTCTTTAAAAGCACAAAACAAAATTGCCAACGAGTACATCGAAAATTATCGACAGGAACATCAAAAAGAGCCGTCAATCAAAGAAATTGCGCATTACTTGAAGGTCGAAGAAACCGAAGTCGTCTTTATCCTGGATAGCAGTAAGTATCCCGTTTCCATTTACGCAGAAACGGAAGAAGACGGTTTAAGCCTTGCCGATAAACTTGCGTCGAAAGAGAACCCGGACGATTATATTGAAAAAGTCGTTTTGAAAGAAATAATAGATAAATTCGACGATCGAGATAAAAAAATCATTTATCTGCGATACTATCGGGATAAAACGCAAAGCGAAATAGCAAGGATTCTCGGTGTATCTCAGGTACAAGTCAGCAGGTTGGAAGCGAAAATCCTCGAAAGAATACGAAAAGAAATGGTATAAAAAAATCTCCGCGAGCAACAATTCAGTTCGTGGAGATTTTTTTATGAGAAAAACGATATCGATAAAAACAGAATCACGTAATCCGGCATCTGCCGAACAATTGCCGGAGGAAAACAAAAATGAAAGCAGATAAAAAAGAACAAAAAGAATACAAAAAATTGCTTTCTGAAAACATGCCGAAAACAAAGCACGTTTCGACCATTCTTCGCGCTTTTTTTACCGGCGGCATAATATGTTGCTTTGGACAGGGCATAAAAATGTTGATCGGTTTTATTTTACCGCAAGCGGAAGAACAAGAACTCGGCGGATATACGACGATATGTATGATCCTGATAACGGGCATACTGACTGCTTTCGGCGTATACGACAAGATCGGAAACTTCGGTGGAGCGGGAAGCATCGTTCCGATAACAGGATTTGCAAATTCTATCGTAAGTCAAGCGATGGAGCATAAAAGAGAAGGCGTCGTATTCGGCATTTGTTCAAATATGTTCGCAATCGCAGGACCGGTCATTGTCTTCGGCATCACCGCAAGCGTCATCGTGGGAATCGTTTATTTATTTATATGAAAAATCAGACGTTATTCTTCCCTAATCCCGTATACGTAAAAGAAACGGCGACAATCGCAGGCCCCAAAGAAAGCGAGGGGCCGCTGAAACAGTACTTTCATCATTGCCTAAACGATGACCTCTTAAAGCAAAAAAGTCACGAACACGCGGAAATTAAGATGCATATTGCCGCTCTCAATCATCTTTTACAACGCGCAAAGATGAAAAAAGAAGACATAAATTGTTGTTTCTCCGGCGATTTGTTAGATGAGATCATCAGTAGCAATTTTTCCATGCGAGAAATCGACGTTCCGTTTTTCGGCCTTTATAACGCTTGCGCAACGTTGGGAGAATCCTATATCCTTGCTTCATCATTGATATCAACAGGATTACTCGACAACGCAATTTGTTCCGTATCCAGCCATTTTGCGACGGCAGAACGGCAATACCGATATCCGCTTGAACTCGGTTCGCAAAGGACGCCTCTCTCCCAATGGACGGTAACGGCAGCGGCGGCCACTTTATTAACTCGTGAAAAATCGACTATCAAGATCACGTGCGGAACGGTGGGAAAGGTCACCGATTACGGCGTAAAAGACGCAAACGATATGGGCGGAGTCATGGCACCAGCCGCCTTATCCACCCTGAAAGCGCATCTCAAAGCAACGAATACAAATACGGACGACTATGACTTGATACTGACGGGCGATTTAGGATTCAGCGGCGGAAAAATGCTGAAAAAGTTAGCCGAAAAAGAGGGTATTATGCTTGAAAAAAATTATCTTGATTGCGGTATGCTTGTTTTTAACAAAGAAGGACAAGAAGTGGAGCAGGGAGGAAGCGGCGCATGTTGTTGCGGACTTGTTTTCAATTCTTACGTCTACAAGAAAATGTTGAACGGAAAATACAAAAAAGTATTACTCATGCCAACGGGAGCATTGCTTTCAAAAACGTCTTCTTTGCAAGGAGAATCGATCCCGGCGATCTGTCACGCCGTTTGTCTGGAAACTGAATATTAATTATGGATTATTTCATTCAATTTTTAATCGTTTTTGCTGTTGGCGGCGGAATTTGCGTCATAGGTCAATTACTGATCAATTTTACAAAAATGACATCGGCAAGAATACTCGTTATTTTCTTGCTGATCGGCGTTATTCTGGAAGCCGTCGGCCTATTCGATACCATTAAAGAAGTCGCGCAAGCCGGAATATCCATACCCATCACGGGTTTTGGAAGTACTCTTGCGAAAGGCGCCATCAAAGGCGCTCAAGAAAGGGGATTGCTCGGGGCAATCGTCGGAGGAACAGAAGCCGCCGGAGCAGGACTTTCCGGGGCCATCTTTATAGGTTTTTTGGCGGCGCTTGCAGGAAAACCGAAAACAAAAGACTGACGTTGACAACAAACCGGACGACGTGTATAATTTAATTATGAAAAACATCGTTCCGGACGCCGACGCATTATACCTGCAAAACCCCTCAAATTTGTTATATTTCAGCAAATATAATAATGCGGACGCAAAAATACTGATTATCGGCGACGAAAGGTTTTATTTTACCGACGCAAGGTACTTCGAAGAAGTTGAAACGCTCCCTTTTATTAAAAAAAATATAATTGATTTCTATTCTTTTATTCAAAAAAAGAATATTCGCGTCTTGGCCACGGACGTTTCAGTCACGATCGACGAATACGAAAAATTGTTGAAGTATGGCGTAAAGTCAATAAATAACGTCAAAAACAATATAGAAAAATTGCGTTCGATCAAAACAAACGAAGAAATAGAATTGATTGAAAAAGCGCAAAAAATAACGGATAAAACCTTTACCGACATCATCCCTTACATAAAAGACAATATGACGGAAAAAGAACTTGACGGAATTCTGAAAAGCCTGTTATATAAAAACGGCGCCGACGATCTTGCATTTCAACCGATTATAGCGTTCGGGAAAAATACGTCCAAACCGCACGCACATCCCGAATATAACCGTCTCAGAACCGGAGATCCGATTACCTTGGACTTCGGGGCAAAATTCGGTGGGTATTGTTCCGACATGACCAGAACGGTTTTTTTCGGCAACCCGGGGAATGAAATAACAAGCGTTTATAACGTAATTTTGACCGCTCAAATAGAAGCTATCGAAAAGCTTCACGCAGGAATAACCGGTGCCGAAGGCCAAAAAACGGTTGTGGATTTTTTTGAAAAACTCGGCGTAAGAGAATATTTTACTCACTCGCTCGGTCACAGCCTCGGTATTGATATTCACGAAAACCCGTGTCTATCCGCAAAAAATTTTGAGCCGATTCCGGAAAACGCGGTACTGAGCGTAGAGCCGGGACTGTATTTCCGGAAAAAATTCGGCATAAGAATAGAAGATATCGTCGTTTTCACAAAAACAGGCGTAAGAAACTTGACAAACAGTGAAAAAAAGATGATAATAATTTAAGAAAACAATCAAAAGAACGGAGGAATTTTTTATGCCATATATAACCGCGGGCGATTTCAGAAAGGGTATCACGTTCGAATTGGACGGCACCGTACAACTTATCGTGGATTTTTTGCACGTTAAACCGGGCAAGGGCGCCGCTTTTGTTCGTGCCAAAATCCGCAACGTAATGACGGGCGGCGTTATTGAAAGAACGTTCAACCCCAACGAAAAATACGAATTGGCTCACATCGAAAGAAAGAAGATGCAATATAGCTATGCCGACGGTGATTTTTATTACTTCATGGATCAAGAAACATATGAACAGATCCCCCTCGGAAAAGAACTCGTAGAAGACGCTCTTCACTTCATCAAAGAAGGCGACGAATGCGATATCGCTTTCTATAAAGGAAGCGCTTTCTCTTGCGATCCGCAAAACTTCGTCGAACTGAAAGTCATCGAAGCAGATCCCGGAATTGCCGGTGCAACCGCCCAACCCGGAACCAAAAACGCCACTTTGGAAACCGGCTATCAAATCCAAGTTCCGCTCTTCGTTAATGAAGGCGACACCATCCGCGTTGATACGCGCGACGGAAGCTATATGTCGAGAGTATAATTTCACCCGGGATTCGAATCATAATCAAAACACCGCAGGAATACAATACTGCGGTGTTTTTTTATGCGTAAATTATTGGGTGACAAATTATTCAGCATGATCAAAGACGACGATGCAGTCACGGAAATTCGTCTTCGTCTTGGTCACGAGACTCTGATAAAGACATTAAAAGGGGATTATTATTGTCGTTTTACTCCAAGCGAAAAAGACATCGAAGAAATAATGCAACGCGCAATGCGTTTTTCTCCGTACGCTTTTGAAAACGAGATCTCGTCCGGTTATATTCCGTATACAAATGGTATCAGGATCGGCATTGCCGGGAAAGGAAAAGTAAACGTCGATAATAAAATTCTTTTCCCAATCGTTCGTTCTTTATGCGTCCGTGTACCGCATGAAATCATCGGTTGCAGTAATAAATTGGGAGACTTTTTCTCTTCTTTTGAGAATACAGTCGTTATTTCTCCGCCGTACTGTGGAAAAACAACGTTAATACGGGATATCGCCCGAGTTTTGTCCGATCGCTTTGAGACACTATATATCGACGAAAGAAACGAACTTTGCGGAGATACTCTGTCTCTACGCGTTGGGAAAAAAGCGGATATCATACAGGGAATCGAAAAAAAATACCTGTATGAAAACATCATTCGCGCAATGGCTCCCGAAATCGTCGTCTGCGACGAGTTATTTTCCGAAGAAGATTTTTTCGCCGTAAAAAGGTTTTCGCTTGCCGGAATCAAATGTCTGGCTTCATTTCACGCTTCCTCGATCGATTCTTTGCCGCCGATCGGAAAAGAAATTTTCAAAAAATATGTCGTTCTTACAGATAAGCCGTTTATCGGCACTATCAAGGCCATAGGAAACGTCCGTGTTTAAAATCATCGGGGCAATATTCATATTAGTATCAGGTTTCATTCTCGGCAAGGCAATTGAAACGAAATACAAACAAAAAGTGGCCTTATGGAAAGAAATACTGTCTTTTATGACATTATGCGAAAGCGAGATAGGACGATTCGGTGCCGATCTCAACTTGATTTTTCAGTTGGAGCGACAAAAAAACAATAAGTATGCCGGAATGATCGCCGACGCTGTTCAATATAATAAAACGTCCGATCCCGATTTGAAAATACTGACGGATATGATATCGGAACTCAGATCGGTCAATTGCGCAACGCAAAGTAAAGTATTTTCCGAATACGAAAAAATTGCCGAACAAAAAATCGAAAATGCCAAAACAGAATTTCGGAAAAAAGGACAAACGTTTTTTCGATTGCTACCGATACTTTTTGCCGGTATAGCAATCGTACTTTGGTAAAAGGAGATAGTATGGGGATCGATGTGATTTTTAAAATCGCCGGGATCGGAATCATTAGCGCCGTTATCAACAGTATATTGGAAAAAACGGACAAAAAAGAAATATCTACTTTTGTTACTATAGCCGGATTGATACTCGTACTTGCCATCGTCCTCGATATGATGGGCGGTCTCTTCGGTACGCTGAAAAGTATATTTTATCTGGACTGAAAAAATGGCCCTTTTCGGAAAAATAATCGGCGTAGCGTTCGTTGCTGTCACAGCATACTCTCTCTTACGCGTTGAACAACCTCAGATCGGCCGTTTATTGATCGTCGCCGCCGGATGTTTAATCCTGATTATACTTTCCGACTCGATCTCGACGGCAATAAGAACCGTTTCTTCGCTCGGTCAGAACGCTGGATTGTCTTCTTCTGTTTTCCTTTCCCTTATAAAAATTGTCGGAATCGGATATTTAACGGAATTTTCTGTTTCTTTATGCAACGATAATGATTGTTCTTCGCTCGGTAAAAAAATCGAATTGGGCGGAAAAATCGTTATTCTACTTTCCGCTATGCCAATTCTGACCGACATTATCTCCCTTTTAGAGGCATTGATTTGAAAAACAGAATCTCGCGTTCAATAGCATTTTTTTTATTATTGGGATTATTATTTTTCAGCTTCGTTCCGCTCTCGAAAAACGTCGCCGTCGCCGAAAACGAGGAAGACGAGCAAGAGAAAGTATTAAACGACGTTATCGACAACGTTGGTCTTGACGATTTAGAAGAATTATTGGAGCAGATGAAGGAAGAGTACGGTTTTGATACCATTTCTTCCGTGAAAGAAACGGTTAAGAAGATTGTAAAAGGGGAATCCGTTCCTGACGCAACGTATTTTTTTAAACTTGCCGTCGAAATACTGATCGGGAACGCAAGCGGCTATCTTGCCCAGGCTGCTGTTATCTTGCTTATTGCCGTCCTTCTTTCCGTCCTGACCAACCTTACTTCCGGCTTCTCGACGCAATCAGTGAATAAAATCGTATACGTCGCTTGCTATGGCGTTGTTGTCGTTATTTCGCTGAATCTGGCAGGTTCCGCAGTAAAAAGTGCGTCTGAAACCATAAAACATCTTTCTCGATTTTCTGAAATAGCTTTTCCTCCTTTAATGACCGTCATGACGGCGTTAGGTTCGGTAAGCGCCACTGGCTTGTATCAACCGGCACTCACTTTCTTTTCTGTGATCGTTTCGACAATTATCGATAAATTAATTCTACCGGGATTTTTCGTTTGTATGGCCCTTACGATCGTCGGACATATGAACGAAAATATAAAACTCGGTAAAATGGTAAAAACGGTTCGTTCGGCGATCGGATGGTGCGTTTCTTTTCTGTTCGGACTGCTCGGCACCGTTACAACGGCCAAGGGCATAGCTGGCGCGGGAAACGATTCTTTAATAATACGAAGCGCAAAAAACGCTTTATCGGGATACGTCCCTATCGTCGGTAACTATTTAAAAGATGGATTTGATATCGTCGTTTCTTCTTGTATCGTTGTAAAAAACGCAATAGGCGTTACCGCCGTTTTGCTTCTTGTCCTGATCATACTTTCTCCGTTATTAAAAATATTATTAACCATACTGACTCTACGCCTGACGGCTTCTTTTGCAGAACCGTTCGGCGACGCCAGAATACCTGCAATGTTATATGAGTTATCAGACTGTCTGAAACTTTTGCTCGTCCTGCTCCTTTGTGCGTCGTTTACTCTTTTTATAATTATTATGTTGATCATCCTGTCCTGCAACGGAGGCGTTCAATGAAAGAGTGGATCTTGGCCGTTTCTTCCGTTTGTTTGATTTCAACCGTTTTAGAACTGTTTTTAAGCGAGGGGACAACAAAAAAGTACGTCGTCGGTTTTTTACGGATCGGTCTTATCTTATTGATGCTCATGCCGCTCGTCCGATTGATCAAAAACTCCGACGAACTTTCGAATGTTTTTCAAGCGGAAGAAGTCTCTATGGAAAGCACGACAATTCAAACCGATTTCTTTCGCACGCTTGCGGAAAAGAATCTGAACGATTCAGGCGTCGAGTGTACGATTCGGCTGACAGAGAACGAAAAAGGAGAGATAGAATTTGTCGATATATACTTGCAAGAATCTGTCATATCGGAAAAAGACGGGAATATATATAAAAACAGTAAAACGGTAATCGATACGATCAAAACGTATCTTGGCGTCAGCGAGGAAAAAATACGAGTATGGGGCAAATAAAAGACGCGATAAAAAAAATTGCACGCCTGCCCGGCATTAAAATTTTTTGCATGTTCTTCATCGTCGGCGTCACGCTACTTGTCGGAAGCAAATACTTCGATGACGCAGAAAAAAGCGTATCTTCGACCGAAAAAAGCGCCGTAACGTATTCCGAACAAGAAGAAAAATTAGCCGAAATCCTGTCTCAAATCGACGGGGTGGGGGAGGTGCAAGTTATGATAACGACAAAAGACAAAACGAGTAGCGTCCTGGTTGTCGCCGAAAACGCAGACGATCCGGCAATACGCTTAAAGATACGTCAGGCAGTCCGTACCATCGTTCAAACGGACAATAAAAACATAAAAATAATAAAAAAACAGTCATAAAATTATTAATTAGGAGGCTTTAACAATGAAAGTTAACAAGAAAAAAATCATCGTACTGGTATCTTTGGTCGTTCTGCTTGCCGGTGTAGCATGTCTGAATTACTTTTTGACCGTACAAAAAGCAAAAAATGCGAAAAGCGATACGCAGCCTGAACAAGCCGCTCCGACGTTCTTCTCAACGTACAGAGACGATCGTACGGCAACGAGAAATCAGGAGATCCTGTATCTCGAAGAAATCATGGCAAGTACGACTGCCGACGAAGCGACCGTTTCCGACGCAAAAAAAATGTATCTCGGCCTTGTTAATAATATGGAAACGGAAACTACTCTCGAAGGCCTGATAAAAGCTTACGGTTTCGACGATTGCATCGTCACGATCAGCGATAACAACGTCAACGTCGTAATTAAGGACAGCGAACTTACGCTGGAAGAGACGGCGCAAGTACTCAATATCATTACCGAACAAACGGAGTATACTGCTGCCGACGTCGTCGTTATCCCATACGTGTAAAGGGGATAAAAGGTTTAAAATGTGCTTGCGTTAAAGAGTCTTTTGTGTTATACTTTCAGTATGAAAAGCGTCATAAAGGACTCTTTAACGCAAGAAGAAACGTCTCGCTACACCAATCTCGTTACCTCTCTCGTTAATACCGCCATGCTCAATACGGAAGGCATCGCGAAAGAATTGCACGACGGCAAAAGAAAAAAGACCAAATCCGGTTTTTCTTTGGGAAGTAGGAACGTTCACGTTTACATCGGCGGCACGACGGTAACCGTCGACGTTTATATTAATGTAATTTTTGGGTTCAGCGTTCCGCACGTTGCGTGCGAGTTGCAAGAGAAGATCATCAGCGCCATAAAAGAAAATACTCCTTTAACGCCCGGTCCTATCAACGTAAACGTCAGTAACGCCATCTTTTTATCGGTATGAGCAGAAAAATAGCAAGAGAATACGCTTACAAGTTGGTTTTTGAATATTTATTCAACCACACAAAAAACACTAAAACGTACGACGTCTTTACCAATGCGGATCTGGATGCCGAAGACGTCAAATATCTTGAAAAAGTCTATTCCGGCATTACGGAACATTTTGACGAATTGATTTCCGTCGTAGAAAAATATTCTCATGGCTTCGTTGCGGACAGAATTTATAAAACCGATCTTTCGGCATTGCTCGTAGCTATCTATGAAATGAAATATATGAACAAAGAGATTCCGCTTTCCGTTTCCATAAACGAGGCGGTTGTGCTTGTCAAACATTATTCCACCGAAAAAAGTCATTCTTTCGTCAACGGAATACTTTCTTCGGTATACAAGGAAGTAACCTCAAATGATCCTGATCGACGGTAAAAAAACATCCGAAAAAATAAGAGCAGAACTCTCCGAAAAGGTAAAAAACATACCCGAAGCAGTCGGCTTGGCCGTTATCATCGTCGGGGACGATGCAGCTTCTCAGGTATACGTTCGTAATAAAGAAAAAGCCTGCCAACAACTCGGCATTCATTCATATAGGTTTTCATTTCCATCAACTGTTACGGAAGAGGAACTGAAAAAGGTAATTTTTGAACTTAATACGGATAAGCGCATCAACGGCATTCTCGTACAATTACCGCTCCCGAAACATCTGAACGAAAGAAAAATATTGGAATGCATCGCAACCGAGAAAGACGTCGATGGATTCAGTGCGAATCAGATCGGGAAATTATTACTCGGAGAAGATTGTCTGACGTCCTGCACGCCGCAAGGCATCATGAAATTATTGTCGGAATACGCCATACCCGTCGCCGGAAAACACGCCGTTGTAGTAGGACGCAGTAACATCGTCGGAAAGCCCGTTTCCCTTCTTCTTTTACAAGCGAACGCAACCGTTTCCGTATGCCACTCTAAAACGGCCGATCTTGCGGCAATTACCAGACAAGCAGATATTCTTATCGTTGCGATCGGTAAAGCTAAATTTATTACCGCCGATATGGTCAAAGAGGGCGCCGTAGTTATTGACGTAGGCATTAACCGAGTAGACGGCAAACTGTGCGGCGACGTCGATTTTGAAAACGTAGCCCCAAAGTGCTCTTACATTACTCCCGTCCCGGGCGGCGTCGGTCCCATGACGGTTACCTGCCTGATGTGCAACACCGTTAAGGCGGCTCAAAATGCCCTCTAAAGACTATTTAACGGTTGAAGAATTAAATTATTACATCTCACATATCTTCAATGAAGAAGAATTGCTCCATAATATTCCCGTCGTAGGCGAAGTCTCCGGATGTTCGGTTGTCGGCGGGCATTGCTATTTTATCCTGAAAGACCCAAAGGCACAAATTAAGGTCGTTTTTTACAACTGTCCGCCTGAAATAGCACCGAAAAACGGCACGCAAGTTCTTGTCCGAGGCAGCATCAATTATTATTCCAAAGGTGGTCAGATCAACGTAAAAGCTTACCAAATTACGCCTTTTGGGCGAGGTATACTGTATGAACGCCTGGAACAACTGCGCAAAAAACTTGAAGAAGAGGGACTTTTCCGCGAAGAGCACAAAAAAGATATCCCCGTCAGACCCAAGCGTGTGGCCGTCGTTACCAGCACGCAAGGAGCGGCCGTACAAGATTTTTTAACAACTTCGTTGAAAAAGAATACCGTTACGAACATATCCGTTATAGACGTCAGAGTGCAAGGGGAAAACTGTGTTTCAGACATAATAACGGCTCTCATTAACGCCGACGAATACGGATTCGACGTCATCATCCTGGCAAGAGGAGGCGGCTCGTTTGAAGATCTATATTCGTTTAACGACGAACAACTGGTCCGTGTGATCTACAACATGAAAACGCCGGTGATCTCGGCGATTGGACACGAAACAGATTATACTCTTTGCGATTACGTCGCGGACTATCGTGCAATCACTCCGACGGCCGCCGCTGAAAAAGTCGCTTTCGACGCCGATCTTGTAAAAAACGAAATTCTCGACCTTGCGGAACAGATCGGAGACAAAGTAAACGATATCTATTATTCCGTAGAAAATCGAATCAAAAACATCGCTCAAACGATAAAAAATAAAGCAAACTTTATTATCAAGTTGCAACAGGAAAAAATCAATTCTTTCTTAAAACTCTCAAAAATATATCAAAACCATATTTTTGAGTCAAAATCAAACAAATTGAAAGATATTTTGACAAGATTAGATCATCTAAGTCCGACACGTTTATTAAAAAGCGGCTATTTTAGAATAGTTAAAGATGGAAATGATATATATTCTTCAAAAGAAATAAAAGAAAATGACAAATTATTGATCATTGGCGATCAAGAAAGAATTACGGCGATCGTCGAAAAAAAGGAGAGATTATGACGTACGAAGAAACAATCGAAAAATTAGAAGAAATCGTAGAAAAACTCAACAAAGAAAAAATCGGTATACAAGAAAGTCTCTCGCTTTATTCCGAAGGAATAGAACTTGCAAAGATAGGATTAAAAGAACTAAATTCTTTTAAAGGTAAGATCGAATTGCTCAATAAAGACCTGACCGCATTGGAAACGCCTACGGAGACGGACGATGAAGACGAGTGATTTTGAAAAAGTCATCGACGATCTTTTTTTGTCGATTAAAGAATACTATCCGCCGAAACTTTTTTCGGCAATGGAATACGCCGTAAAGTCGGGCGGAAAAAGAATTCGACCGCAACTCTGTTTTTTATCGGCGGATTTCTGCGACGTGCCACAGGATTCCGTCCTTCCTTTTGCTTTGGCTATCGAATTAATTCATTCTTACAGCCTTGTTCACGACGATCTTCCCTGTATGGATAACGACATTTTAAGAAGAGGGAAGCCTACCGTTCACGCGGCTTTCGGAGAAGCAACGGCTTTGCTTGTCGGCGACGCGCTTCTGAATCTTGCTTACGAAACGCTTTTTTCCGCCGCAAAAACGGACACGGACGTTCTTTCCGCATGTAAATTGATCGCCGAGTGCGCCGGCGGACAAGGAATGATCGGCGGGCAGGCCATGGAATTCGAAAACGATTCTTTTACCGAAAACGATCTGTATGTTCTTGACAAAAAAAAGACGGGGATGCTCATTAAATGCGCTGTTCTTTCCCCCGCATATCTATCCGGTTCACCGGAAAAAATTTCCGCGCTTGCTTCATTTTCCGATTATGCCGGTCTTGCCTTTCAAATTGCTGACGATCTCATTGACGTCGAAAAAGAAGAAAAGACGTCGTTTGTCAATGTGTGCGGAAAAGAAAAGGCGTCTTCCTTGCTGCGTTCTCTTAGAGCCAAAGCGTACGTCTCACTTGCAAAATGGCCGGACCGAAATTCAGAACTTCTTTCATTTTTCGATAAGCTTGCATACAGAAACATTTAAAAAACATAAATAATTTGACTTTTTTGCACATATATGTTATTATAGTGGCACGGTGGCACAGTATTCTAGTCAGGTACAAAACAGTCAGGACGGGGATAAAATACCGTTAAAGGGCACATCGTTGAAGTTTCTTGTGCTGGCCTTGGTTGCCCAAACCGGGGCTGGTGCTGGGAGTTAAGATTTTTGGGCATACCGTAATGGCATGCGGTCTATGACCCAGCTATCGTGGAGACCCGACTCGGCAGAAGTATTCAGTCTTTTGCTGACCGGGATTAAACCTGCAATGCGGTAAACAATAGCTGTGTGCAGTGTAGCCTGCCTTGAGTGGAAAATGCGAATAAAACGTTCGACCGATCGAATTGAAGGCCAATAATTCGACAGGTTTTGGTTTTTGAAACTTTTTTCTGCAAAAGAGGATAAACTGTTCAAGGCCTGTTAAGGAAATCTTCTAGACTGATTAGACTAAGGATTATAGTGTGTTCTCAGTGGCGATTCGGTGCAATTCCGGCACAAAAGGCCGATTTTGACGATCTCTTAAAAGGAAACTGCTTTATTCGGCGACGAAAAGTGAGATCGTGGGAAAGCCTACCGAACCTATGACGCAAGGTTTACTTAGCCTAAGCCACCCAAACATGAATAAGGTGCGAAATGACTATCAACGCTAAACATAAACAAAAAAAATTATCGGCTACGCAAGACGATCCTATTGCGGAGTGCGCCGATAAGCCTAAACCGAAAGCAAAGAAAAAATTCTCCAAAGGAACGATCTGGGCTATAAAAATAACCATTATCACGTTCATTTTGGCTTGCTGTATAACCTTTATAACAGAAATTGCCTCTTCCAAGTCAAACGTCATTATATCGATTCTTTTACTGGTTTTTTTGATCGTGATCGCCATACTTTTCGACGCAATAGGCGTTGCCGCGGCAAGTTGCGATCCGGCCCCACTGCACTCGATGGCTTCCAGAAAGATAAAGGGCGCGAATTATGCTGTTAAACTTGTTAAAAATGCGGAAAAAGTGTCCAATATCTGTAACGACGTTATAGGTGATATGGCCGGCATCATCAGCGGTATTTGCACCGCCACGATCGTTCTGAAAATAACCACGGTCAACAGTATTGGTACCGAACACTCGCTGCTATTCAGCATTCTGATGAGTTCCGTCGTCTCGGCTGTTACGGTAGGCGGTAAAGCTTTTTTCAAAACGATTGCGTTAAAAAACGCCAAGGAAATGATGCTGCTTGCCGGCAGATTCTTATCCATATTTTCCCGAAAGAAAAAAAAGCGTTCAAAATGAGACTTGATTTATATTTAACAGAAAAATCGCTTGCGGAAAGCCGTTCCCGCGCGCAGAATCTTATTAAACTCGGATTTGTTCGCGTCAACGAAACAGTGGTCAATAAAGCCTCTTATAACGTTCGGGAAGAGGACGCCGTGACCGTCGTAGGCGGTTATGCGTCCAGTCTTGGAAGTATAAAATTACAATACGCGCTTAAAAAGGCAAACTATATCGCTGTAAAAGGCAAAAGATGTCTTGATATCGGAGCCTCAAACGGAGGTTTTTGCGACGTACTTCTTGATCACGGAGCGGAAAAGATAATTGCTCTCGACGTCGGAGAATGCGCCTTACCCGAACGCCTGATTACAGACGATAGGATCATTGTCATGGATCGGACGAATGCGCGTAACATAACCCCGAATTGCCTGCCATATTTGCCGGAAATCATTACCGTCGACGTCAGTTTTATTTCTTTAACTCAGATCCTTCCCGCGGCGTACGAATGTCTTGCGCCGGGCGGCAACGCAATATGTCTTATAAAACCGCAATTCGAAAGCGGAAAACAAGCGCTTTCTAAAAAAGGGATCGTGATTAATAAAAAAGACGAACAGAAAGCCATCGACAAAATAAAGAATTGTGCCGAGACGCTTGGCTTTACTGCTATCGATCACTTTCCCGCACCTCATCCGTTTGAAGATAAAAATCAGGAATATTTAATTATATTACAAAAAAATATTGCATAATTTTTCGTAATCGTGTATAATTTTTTCGTTTTATTCAGAGGAGTACCGATTATATGAAACAAAACGCAAGACAACAGGCAATATTAGACATCATCTCGCGTTACGAAGTCAGCACGCAAGGGGAATTGACCAATCTTCTCAAAGAGGAAGGGTTCGACGCTACGCAGGCTACCGTCTCTCGCGACATCAATGAGTTAGGGCTGATAAAAACAAACGGATCCGTAAAAAAATTCTGCTACACCGTCAAGAAAAACGATGAACAGATCGTTAAAATGTCGAAAATATTCAAAGAAAGCGTTATTTCTTTTGACGTTGCGATGAACTTATTGGTTTTGCATACCTTTTCAGGAAGCGCAAACGCCGCCACGGCAATGATCGACAAACTGAAAATACCGCAAATTGTCGGCACCATTGCGGGCGACGATACCATTCTTGTCGTTACAAAAAGCATCGAAGACGTTCAAAAGGTTACGAAAGTTTTGAAGGAGTATTTATGATTTCCTACCTGAATATTAAAAACGTCGCCATCATCAGTTCGCTTGAACTGGAACTTTTTGATGGATTGAACATTCTCAGCGGCGAAACGGGCGCAGGAAAATCGATTGTAATCGACTCCATTAATTTTGTACTTGGCGACCGCGCGGATCGCTCATTGATCCGTTACGGCGAGAGCACGGCAAGCGTGGAAGTCGTATTCGATAAAGTTAAAAATTTCTCCGAAATACAAAAAATCCTTATCGACTCAGGCATCGATTGCGATGATAATCAAATTATCGTTACCCGATCCATGACTTCGGACAAAAGCGAATGTCGCATCAACAGAAAGATCGTTCCGCTTTCTTTGCTCCGCAGCGTCGTTTCGCTTTTAGTGGATACGCATACGCAAAACGAACATCAGACCCTTTTAAAAACGTCGAATCAGATCCGAATTCTCGACGGCTTTTTGCCGAATCTAAACGATATCAAGAAAAAATACAACGAGTCTCTCGCAAGATATAAAAGCATTTGCGAAGAAATCAACGCATATTCAGATAAACAACAAAGGGAAAGAGAAATCGACATGCTGAGCTATCAGATCGAAGAAATCGATAAAGCGGCGCTCAGAGAAGGGGAAGAAGAGGAATTAAAAGCGAAACGTTCAACCTATTACAACAGACAAAAAATTGTTTCTTCTTTAAAAACATCGTATGAAGCGCTTTCCGGAGAAAGTGGGTTCGGTGCGACGCGCCTTGTCGGAGACGCCTTGTCCGAATTGAAACGGATTTCCGAATACGATCCCGACTTGATCGATTTATCCGACAGACTGGACGCTTGTCGCATCGAGTTATCCGATATCGAAGAAACCGTCTACGATAAATTGAATAACGGCGATATGGAGAATGTTAATATCGACGCGCTTGAAAAAAGATTGGAAGAAATTCGTCTGATCAGTAAAAAATACGGTAAAACAATAGAAGATATCAATGATTATTATCAAAAAGCGACTGAAAAACTGGATCGTCTGCTGAATGCCGAAAGCCAGCTCAACAAGCTGGAAAAGAAAGCAGAGGAATCTATGCTTGAATTAATGGCGCTTGCAGAAAAACTGCACGAAAAACGCATTGAAGCCTCAAAGAAACTAAGCAAAGCCATCAAGCAGAATATAGCCGATCTGGGTATGAAAAACGCAGTCTTTGAGATCAGAATCGATAAATTTACTGACGATTGCCGAAAATACACCGAAAACGGATTCGATCAAATCGAATTTATGCTTTCTCCTAACATCGGCGAACCGGTTAAACCGCTCGCTAAGATAGCAAGCGGCGGTGAAATCAGCCGTTTTATGCTTGCACTCAAAAACGTCATCGCCGAGATCGACGACGTTGATACCCTTATTTTCGACGAGATCGATACGGGGATCAGCGGCGTTATTGCGCGGGTAGTAGCCGAGAAGATGTATAATATTTCACGGTCCAGACAAGTAATCGCCATTACACACCTGCCCCAACTCGGCAGCATGGCAGACGAAAACTATTTGATCGAAAAAAGAGTCGTTTCCGGAAAGACAATGACGTTCGTCGAGCATTTGGAAGCAGACGGCGTTATTCGGGAACTGATGCGTTTATCCGGTGCCGTCGAGAATAGCGAGGTCGGTCGTAATAACGCAATAGAATTAAAAGAAAAGGCCAATCAATTTAAACTTTCTCTGAATAACCAATAAAATTCACATAGTTCTTTTCTTTTTCGTAATACTATCTACGATAAGGAGAAAAGATGAAGAAAACAGTCAAATTAACGATATTTTTATTACTTTCCGCAATATTCTTTTGCGGAATTATTTATACAAGCAATAATGATTTGTATGCGCAAGCAGCCGAAACGGACGAAAAAGTTTACCTTGGCGGAAACCCGATAGGAATACATGCAATCAGCCCTTATTTCGTAATTACGGATTTCGTAAACGTGGTAACAAATGAAGGCAGCTTTTCTCCGGCACAAAAAGCCGGTCTTGAAAAAGGGGACGTTATTCTTTCTTTTAACGGTAAAAATCCGACCGATATCAACGGAATCAGACAAATAATCGCCCAAAATAAAAAAATAAAGCTCATAATCAGCCGAAAGGGAGAGATCATCAAAAAAGAGATCGACGCCGTAAACGATATCCGTCAAAATCATCCGAGCATAGGTATCATGGTAAAAAACGATCTTTCCGGCATAGGAACGTTAACTTATATACGAAAGGACGGTCGATTCGGCGCGCTCGGACATCCTATTTCCGACCAAAACGGTTGTATCGATATTTATCAAAAAGGAAACGTATACGAATGCATAATTTTTGGCTATAACCGTGCAAAATCAGACAAACCGGGCGAATTAATCGGCCAAATAAAAACGCAAAAACAGCTTGGCACCTTTGATTCCAATACAATCAGCGGTATTTTGGGTGCTTTTTATGCACTGCCCACGGAAGGAATGCTTGTTAAAACGGCACCAAGAACGGAAGTTCGCCCCGGAAAAGCAAGTATATATACTACAATCGATGGTCAAAAGCCTACTCTATACGATATAGAAATTATAAAAACAGCTCAACAGAACGTGGAAAAAGAGAAAAGCATGGTCATTAGAGTCACAGACAAGGATCTTTTAGGAAAAACCGGCGGCATATTACAAGGTATGAGCGGTTCTCCTATTCTTCAAGACGGAAAACTGATCGGAGCAGTCACTCACGTGTTGACAGCTGATTCTACGATGGGATACGGTATTTATATCGATTGGATGATGAACTGACATATTTAGCCGAATATCGCCATACAATAACCATGCAATGAAAAAATGCAACGGATTATTTTACGGAATAAACGATTTACGAATCATTTTGAAAAAAAATAAACTTTACTTTATTATCGCCGCCGTGTGTATCTTTATCGGTATAGTGGCGGCGATAAAAGGTTTATCCGATTACATAGATAAAAAAGAGACGCTTTCTTTTATAGGTTGCATCTGCGCAGGAGAATATCCGTTTGGAAGAGTTTTTTTCGCCACGATTGCGCTTCCCATATTGTTTTGCGTGTCAATAATACTCTTCTCTTTTAATTATTATTCTATTTTTTTCTATTATTTGGAACTGATTATTGCAAGTTATGTTATTTTTAGAAATAGTTTGGCCGCTTTTTGCATGGGAATATTTTTTGCGCTATGCTCATTAATATTCTTTATCGTTCCGCTATTCTTATTCAACGTAATATTAATAACAGCTTTTTGGACGGAAATATATTCTTCAATCGGATATCCTTGCAGAAAAAAAATATTATATATAATTCCGTACAGATGTCATTGGAATAAAACAAAAAAGGCTTTTTATCGTACTGCGACGATTATATTAATCGTTAACTTAGCGTACACCTTTATCGTTTCTCTTCTTTTCTACCTCATATTTCATTCATAATACGACATACTAATCACAAAAGGAGAAATTATGTTAAAAAACACACTAAAAATTGCACTGATTCCATTTTTATCGATGGTTTTCGCCGCGAGCATGATACTTTTTCATCCCTATTACGCAAAAAAGACTACTGCTCGGGCTGAAAACGAGTATCGCGCCATGTATCTTATCGATTACGATACCGGTACAGTCATTAAGGCGGAGAACGAAAACGAAAAATATCCCATAGCCAGTATGGTCAAGATCATGACTTTACTTCTTTCTCTCGAAGAGATCGACGCGGGCAAGATGGATAGAAACGAAAAAATCAGAATATCCGATTATGCGGCCGGGATGGGCGGCTCGCAACTATTTTTGGACGCCGGTAAAGAATATCCTGTTACCGATTTGATAAAGGGCGTTGTCGTGTGTAGCGCTAACGATGCCGCGGTAGCCCTCGGCGAACGTATTGCCGGCGATAACGATTCGTTTGTTCATAAAATGAACGAAAGAGCAAAACAACTCAATATGGACAATACCGTTTTTTGCAACGCAACCGGGCTCCCTGACTCGGGCGAGCAGCATTCTACTGCAAAAGACGTGACCACCATGATGAAAGAATTGCTTTCTCATCCGCTTTATTACGAATACACAAAAATCACGTTGGAAGATTACGTCCATCCGGACGGAAGAAAAACCCAGATGGTAAATACAAACAAACTGATCCGCTCTTACGACGGATGCGACGCAGGAAAAACCGGCTTTACCAACGAAGCGATGTTTTGCCTAAGTTCCAGCGCAAAACGAAACGGAATGCGCGTAATCGCCACCGTTTTAGGAGCACCCGACAGTAAAACACGTTTCCGTAAAGTCGCCGAAGCCTTTTCTTATGCTTTTGCAAATTATGAAATTAAAACATTTTTAAAGAAAAACGAACCGATAGCATCCGAAATCAGTGTTTTTCAAGCAAAAAATCCCATGTTAAGCGTTATTTGCGACAGAGATATAAACGTTTTCGGAAAGAAAGGCGAAACGGATAATCACGTTCTTTCCGTCAGACTGTTCGACGATCTACGCGCTCCGATTTCAAAATCCACCGCCGTGGGCAAAGTCGTCCTGACGTCGCCGTCGGGAGAAGAAATTTGTTCGGGCAATCTTTATCCGACCGAGGACGTCAACAAGCGCAATTTTGTCGATAATTTTAAAGACGTTGCCGATAAATGGAAAATCCTCAAATAAATCTTATACGGTGCGATCGGAATCATTCCGGTTTCGCCGTAATAATACATAAAAAACTTGACTTTCAAAAAAAAATTTTTTATTATTTATTCTATGCTTATTTCTTTATTTACAAGCGGATATCCGTTGCCTATCATATTGATACTTGGTTTAGCGCTCGTCCTCAGCGTCGTTTTATCCATGGTCGTTCACGAAAACGCCCACGGCTTCGTTGCGCTCAAATGCGGCGACGATACGGCCAAGAAGAGGGGACGTCTTACTTTCAATCCGCTTGCGCACTTTGACTATGCCGGCCTGATTCTGATGCTTCTGGTCGGTTTCGGTTGGGCAAAACCTGTTCCGATCAATCCTTATAATTTCAAAAACAAAAAAGCGGGTATTGTGCTTGTATCCTTGGCCGGCGTCGTATCCAATATTCTTATGGCCGGGATCTCTTTGCTGCTGATCTACTTTTTGTACGACTATCTCGTTGCCATCTGCATGCTAGGCAGCGCCGTTCGGCTGCTGGGATATCTTTTGGTCTACTTTCTTCAATATATGGTCATTTTGAATATAATGTTGGCATTCTTCAATATTCTTCCCGTTTGTCCTTTGGACGGTTTCAGATTAGTCGACAGCCTTTTGCCGTCGGGGAATAAGTACTCGACTTTTATGTACAAATACGGTAACGTCGTTTTGCTTATTTTCGTCGGAATCTGCTTTATTTTGAGCAATGTAAATCTAAAAGAATACAGCGTATTTTATCAGGTACAACAACTTGCTTATCGTCTATTGGAAATCGTACAGGGAGCGTAACGTATGGCGACTTATCTAAACAGCTCACTGGAAGACGTTAAGTTTCATATCGACAATCAGGATTTTGACGGTCCGATCGATCTGCTTGTAAAAATGGTCCGTGAATCGAAAATCGACATTATGGATATCTTCGTGAGCGATATTACTTCTCAGTATATTCATTACGTGGAAAATCTGAAAGAACTGGACTATGAATTTGTCTCGCATTATATCGTTATGGCCGCTATTTTAATCGAAATCAAATCGGCGCGCATGATGCCCGCTCAGGAGGAAGACGATCCCTATCAAAAAGAAATAGACGAAACTGCCGAACAAATTATCTCCGACGTTCAAAGAAATCTGCTTCTTTCCACTCCGGAAAAACTTCGCGAGAAAGAAGTCACAAACGTTTTTTACAACGAACCGAAATACGACAAAGACGACTACAAATTGATCGTTAAGGCCATCGATCTTAATAAGTTGCTTGACGCCTATATGCTCGTTATCGAACGCACGGAGATCATCGAAAAAGCTCCGCAAGTGCAAACCATCGAAAAAGAGACGTTCAGCGTCGCCGATAAAGTAAAAGAGCTTTCCGGCGAATTACGCACAAAAAAGCAAGTGAACTTTTTTTCTCTTTTTACGAAAGCAAATACCCGGGCGGAACTGCTGAACGTGTTCCTGGCCGTTTTAATTTTGGTCAAAAAACAGGTCGCCATGGCCATGCAAGGAGAATATCATGGCGACATTATGCTTGTACATAACGAAGAAAACGATAAACCACTAAGAGACGAGGAATTGCAAGACGATGTTGACGAATATAATTGAAGGGCTTATTTTCGCCGCCGCCACCGGCGTTACGTACGACGCTTTAAAAACCTTTTTCAGTGATGAATACACCGAAAAAGAGATAAAAACCGCCCTGAATGAAATCCGCGAGAAGTATTCGGGCGACAGCGGGATCATTCTGATCGAATTCAACAATACTTTCCAATTCCAAACGAATCCAAAATACAGCGATAAACTTGCCGACATCCTGGTGCCCATCAAAGAAAAACAACTCAGCCAAACGGTGCTCCAAACGCTCGCTATCATCGCTTATCGTCAACCCATAACGAGATTGGAAATAGAAGACGTCCGCGGCGGCGTCAGCAGCGACTACGCCATCGGTATTCTGATGAAAGCGGAACTGATCGAAGTCAAGGCAAGAAAAGAGACGTTGGGCCGTCCCTCCTTATACGGTACAACGGATAAATTTTTAAAGCATTTCCAATTGAAATCCTTAGAAGATCTTCCCGCTTACGAAGAACTGATGCAAAACATCAAAGACAGCGGTAAATTCAATAAAACGAGCGACAATCTGTACGAGATCAAGAGCAGCTCTCTTTATACGGGAGAAACGGAAGATGATTTCTTCGAAGAAATGGACGAATCAACGCCCGATTTTTTGCAAGACGAAGACATTCTGGAAGTCGTTTCGGACGATGCTCAATGATCAGAATAATCTATTATCATATGTGGAATAAAACGAAATCGAATTAAAAATACTATTCTTCGGAATGGTATTTTTTTTCATAGGTTATCTTGTCGCCATCGTCTTGTGGCTTTTTCCCGTCTCCGTCTCCGCCGTAGGCTTTTGGGAAAACGAAAACGGCAGACGCAATTTTTTGCTGAAAGTATCCTTTTTTGAAAAATCTTTTGAAAAACGTGAGAATCGTCGTTCTAAATCGTCGTCGAAAGCAAAAAAGACTTTTAAAAACCATCTTCTGAAAAAAATAAAACCGACAGACGTTCCGCTAAGCCTTTTAAAAGAGATCCGACTTTCCGTTACGTTACCGGAGAACAAATACGAAGGAACTGCAATCTTCTTATCTATGCTCGGAGCGGTAACCTCCGTCCTTCCCGTCAAAATATCGGTCTATCGAGGGGAAAAAACTTATTGGGAAATATTTGTCAAAGCGTCCGTATCACTTTATAACATAATTCCTATCTTATTACGAAAACTAATAAAAGGAGAAAATAATAAATGGAAGTAACTACCTTATTGAAAGAGGCCGTGGGGAACGTCAAAAGCGTACTCGACGTCAACCGTGTAATCGGAGAGCCGATAAACACCGGAGCCGCCACCATTCTTCCTATCACGAAAATGACGATAGGATTTGCGAGCGGCGGCGGAGAAGTTGAAGGGAAATCTATCAAGAACAAAGAACTCCCCGTCGGTTGCGTCGGCGGGGGCGCCAATATCTTTCCGATTGGATTTTTGATCATTACGCCGACGAGCGTAAAATACCTGAAAACGGAGGAAACGGAAACATGGACAGATTTATTGCAAAAAATCGTAAGTTCTTTTTCATAAGCCTTATTACGATCCTTTTTTTTGCTTTTTCGTTGTCATTGACAATCGAGGCGAGCAGACGCGAAGCACAAGCCGCAAATAACTCTTCTTATATCGTTATGCGAGCCGACACTTTGGAAGTCATTAAAGGCGCAAACTACACCATCCGTCAACCGATGGCAAGCACGACGAAAATAATGACCGCTTTGCTCATCTGCGAAAATTGTCCTCCTGACAAAAGTGTGCAAATTACCAAAGAATCGGTCGGTATCGAAGGAAGCTCGGTCTATCTGAAAGAAGGAGAAACGTATACCGTAAAAGAACTTTTGTTGGGATTAATGCTCCGGAGCGGAAACGATTGCGCCACAGCTCTTGCAATAAGTTTAGGCGGAAGCGTGGATAATTTCGTCGAGATGATGAATCTTCGGGCAAGTCAACTCGGCTTGAAAGACACACATTACGTCAATCCGCACGGTCTGCATCATAAAGATCACTATACCTCTTGTTACGATCTATGCAAACTCGGCTGTATCGCCATGAAAAATCCTTTGTTCAAAGAGATCGTCGGCACAAAGCTGAGCACGATAGGGAAAGGCGAATACCAAAAGACCATCGCAAACAAAAACAAAATACTGTTTCACTACGACGGAGGGAACGGCATAAAGACGGGGTACACCAAAGCGGCCGGAAGATGTCTTGTCGCTTCGGCGGAAAGAGAAAACGTTAAACTTGTATCCGCCGCACTGAACGTACCCGATATGTTCGGCATGTGCGAAAATCTGCTCGACTACGGTTTTTCCGTTTTGAAAAAACAGGTCTTAAAATAATTGCTTTTTTCTCATAATGAAAGTATCATTAATATAAGAAATAAGCATTTCGGAGAAAACATGAGAATCAATAAATATATTTCTTCTTCGGGATTATGTTCCCGAAGAACGGCGGAAACGTACATAACGGGCGGAAAGGTCAAGGTAAACGGCAAAGTCGTCACAGATCTTGCCACGGATATCAACGAAGAAAACGATACCGTTACTGTCAACGGACAAAAATTAACGCCGGTTGCGCGTTATTCTTATATAATGTTCCACAAACCGAAAGGGTGTATCTGCACGTTGAAGGACGAAAAGGGGCGTAAGACCGTTATGGACTATCTGCCCGAGTTCGAGAACAAGCGTATCTATCCGATCGGCAGACTCGATTACGACAGCGAAGGACTGCTTCTTCTTACCAACGACGGAGAACTCTCGAACCGCCTTACCCAACCGTCTTCGGAAGTACCGAAAACATATTCCGTAAAAATCGAAGGACAAATCTCGGAAAGCGAACTCGCCACGATGCGCAACGGTATGACGATCGACGGTTATAAGCTCAAAAAGTGTAAGATTTCCGTCAAAGAATTAAATGAAAAGTCGACAAAAATGGAAATAACCATCTTCGAAGGCAAGAACAGACAGATCCGTCGTATGTTTGAGACGTTAGGAAAAACGGTCTGCTTTCTCAAACGAATCAAAATAGGAGAAATCCGGCTCGGCGGTCTGACGAGAGGCACTTACCGATACCTTACCGACAAAGAAGTCGCCACGTTGAAAGGTCTTTGCTGATCGAATGGGCGCAACGTCAACCGAAAGGGGGAGAAATTATGTGAATTTCTCCCTTTATTTTTTCATATGATTGCTTTTGAAAATTAAATAGTGTATACTGTCATCGATTTTTCGCGCATACGCGAATCCGGAGGTTTTTCAGAATGCCATTATCCTTTTTACTCGGCGCAGAAACATTGTCGACAGGCGATAAATGGTCGATCAGCGGCATCACGACGTTGATTGGAGTAGGGATGACTTTTCTTATTCTCGCGCTCCTTATCGGGATCATTATGCTGATGCGAATCGTTTTAAAAGAACTGGAAATAGTTCTGCCGAAGATTAAACGCAAAATTTCACAGCACGGGCGAAGCAATTCCCAAAAATCACAGAACGAAAATTCTGAAGACAAAGCAGTCGCCGAAAACGCCGTCGTTTCCGAAACCGCAGATATTTCCATCGACGAAGAGACGATGAAGGCCATCGAAACGGCCGTCCTGAACTACGTTAAAAAGGACGATAACTTTGTCAAAATAAAATCCGTCTCCGTAGCGACCGAACAACCTGCTATCGAAGTTGCGGAAGATTCCGCGAACACTCCCGCGGCAAGCGTCCAAGCAAGCGTAACGGGAAAAGCAGTCAACGCGCCTATGCCCGGTACAATCCTTAAAATCGCCGTTGCAAACGGTAAGCAAGTCAAAGAGGGCGAACTTATTTTCGTTCTCGAAGCCATGAAAATGGAAAACGATATCGTATCTCCGGCAAGCGGAATTTTTACTGCAACCGTTCCCGAAGGTGCAAAAGTCAACACCGGCGATCTGATCGCCGAAATAAAATAAGGAGGGCAAAATGAGTTTATTACTGAATGCCCAATCAATAGGAGAAAGATTTTCCGCGGCTTTTTCCAACCTCTGGCAATCTACGGGTTTTAATTCCTTCTTGCCGGAATACTACTTGATGAAAGGCTACAACCTCGGTATCTGGGGTATGTTCATCATGCTTATCATAGCGGCTTTTCTTATTTGGCTCGCCATCGCGAAAAAATTCGAGCCCATGCTTCTTTTGTCCATTGCGTTCGGAATGTTGATCATCAATATTCCCGGCGTATATTCCGTCTTATACGGTACGGGCGGATACACCTTTACGGACGAAGTAGGAAAGACCATTGCCCAAGGCACGCTCGAAGACCTCTGCAACTCTTTCGGCGTTGTCTATAATAACGCTAACGCAGACACATTAAACGCTTCTTTGCAGGCGTTAAAGGACTATATGTCGGCAAACTGGGGTAATCTTGGCGCAATCGGTCAATACACCGACACCTGCTGTACGTATGGTATCATTGCGGACAAGGGCCTCATTTATTACCTTTATAAAGGCGTCGATTGGGTTATCTTCCCGCCGCTGATCTTCTTGGGTATCGGCGTTATGACCGACTTCGGGCCTTTGCTGGCCAACCCGAAAAGCCTTCTTCTCGGCGCAGCGGCTCAGCTCGGTATCTTCCTTACCTTTATCGGAGCTCTCCTGATCGGCTTTAACGAAGCGGCAGCTTCTTCTATCGCTATAATCGGCGGTGCAGACGGACCCACGGCTATCTACCTTACCCAAAAAATGGCTTCGAAAGCAATGTTTAACGGGCAGCATCAGGAATTGCTGAGCGCCATCGCCATCGCGGCGTATTCGTATATGGCTCTCGTTCCCGTCATTCAGCCGCCCATTATGAAGCTGCTTACCACCAAAAAAGAGCGTCTTATTCGTATGGAGCAACTTCGTCCCGTTTCCAAAAAAGAAAAGATCATCTTCCCCATCGTTGTTTCCGCAGTGGTCGGTATCGTTCTGCCTTCGGCATTGCCTCTTCTCGGAATGTTAATGCTCGGAAACCTTTTCCGCGAATCGGGCGTCGTACCGCGTCTTGCAAAGACCGCCGAAAACGAACTCATCAATATCATCACTATATTCCTGGGCGTTACCGTTGGAACCAAAGCGTTTGCTCCCATCTTTTTGCAGTTGCAAACTTTGTTCATCATCCTGCTCGGCGTCGTTGCATTCAGTTGCGGCACCGCAGGCGGCGTTTTGCTCGGGAAACTCATGTGCAAGATCTCCGGAGGAAAAATCAATCCGCTTATCGGTGCGGCCGGCGTCAGCGCCGTGCCTATGGCTGCGCGTGTGGCGCATGACGTAGGCAGAAAAGAAGATCCGGATAACTATTTACTTATGCACGCCATGGGCCCGAACGTAGCCGGCGTTATCGGAAGCGCAGTCGCCGCGGGCGTACTGATCGCAATGTTTGCTTAATCTATACGGAGGTATACTATCATGAAAAACAAATTACTCATTACAGAAACGATATTAAGAGACGCTCACCAGTCCCAAGCCGCGACGCGTATGCGCACGGAAGACATGCTTCCCGCATTGGACAAACTTGACAAAATCGGCTACTATTCGGTGGAATGTTGGGGTGGAGCGACCTATGACAGCTGCCTTCGGTTCTTAGACGAAGACCCATGGGAACGCCTTCATGTCCTGAAAGAGGGCATGCCGAACACGAAATTGCAAATGCTCCTACGCGGACAAAACCTGCTTGGATATAAGCATTATGCGGACGACGTTGTAGATTTCTTCGTTAAAAAGAGCATCGAAAACGGTATAGATATCATCCGTATTTTCGACGCACTTAACGACATCCGCAACTTGGAACAAGCGGTCAAGTCCTGCAAAAAGTATAAAGGCATTTGCGAAGCAGCCCTCAGCTACACTACCAGTCCCGTTCACAACATCGATTATTTTGTGAACGTATCCAAAAAGCTCGAAGCGATGGGCGCGGATATCATTTGTATCAAGGACATGGCCAACCTGCTCCTCCCGTACACCGCTTATGATCTTGTAAAAGCCATTAAGTCGGCCGTAAAGATCCCGGTCCACCTTCACACGCACAACACGGCAGGAACGGGCGATATGGTTTATTTAAAGGCAGCCGAAGCGGGCGTCGATATTATCGATACCGCTCTTTCTCCGTTCGCAAACGGAACCAGCCAGCCCTGTACCGAGTCCATTGTCGCCACTCTTCAAGGCACGGACAGAGACACCGGGCTCGACCTTGCCGCACTGAACGACGTTGCCAAAGTCTTTAAACCGGTCGCCGACAGATTGCTTAAAGAGGGCATTATCAATCCGAAGGTTTTACATGCCGACGCCAACGCGCTTATTTATCAGGTACCCGGCGGTATGCTCAGCAACCTGATTAAACAGCTTTCCGACCAGAACGCCGCCGATAAACTCCCCGACGTTTTGCAAGAGGTGCCGCGCGTAAGAGAAGACTTCGGATATCCTCCGCTCGTCACGCCCACCAGTCAGATCGTAGGCACGCAAGCCGTTCTGAACGTACTGAAAGGCGAAAGATACGCCATGGTAACCAAAGAAAGCAAAGGTCTCCTTCGCGGCGAATACGGAAAATTACCGGCAGAGCCCAACCCCGAAGTGGTCCAAAAGTGCATCGGAAACGACAAACGCATCGAATGCCGTCCCGCCGATATGCTTAAACCGGAATTTGAAGCCTACAAGAAAGAAATGGAAAAATACTATACCTGTGATGAAGACGTGCTCAGTTACTGCATGTTCCCGCAGGTCAGCGAAAAATTCTTTAAAGCAAGAGAAGAAAAACATAAACGCAAGTTGACCGTAAAAGTCAACGGAACGGAATACAACGTCGAAGTATACGACTCGGCCTATACCGCCCCGAAAACGGCTCCCGCCCCGCAAGCGGCAGCTCCTGCGGCAGTTCAGCAACCGACTCCGGCGCCATCCGCAGCGCCCCAGGCTGCCGGAAAGGGCACGCCCTTGCTTGCACCCATGCCGGGAACGCTTTTGAAATACAAAGTCAATAACGGCGCCACCGTCAAAGCGGGCGAAGCCGTTCTTATTCTCGAAGCCATGAAAATGGAAAACGAGATCACCGCACCCACGTCGGGCGTTTTCAATTACGTTGCCGCAGAAGGTAGTAAATTAAACACCAAAGACGTCATTGCCACCATCGGCTAATGAGAGTATACGTAATTGGCGGAGGAGCCGCGGGCATGATGAGCTCAATTTGCGCTCGCAGACGCGGCTTCGACGTCACGATATTGGAACGAAATGAAAAAACCGGTAAAAAACTTTTTATTACCGGAAAGGGAAGATGTAATTTAACGAACAATTCTTCCGTTCAAAACCTGATAGATAACACCGTACGCAACGCTAAATTTCTGTTCGGCGCGTTTCGTAACTTTGACAGCGAAAAATGTATGGACTTTTTTGAAGAGCTCGGCGTTCCTTTGAAAACGGAAAGGGGAAACCGTGTTTTTCCCGTTTCGGATAAATCGTCCGACGTTATCGCGGCATTGAACAATGAGATAAAAAACCTGGGAATAGAAGTCAAACTGCATCAAAGAGTTATCAATTTTGCCATAAATAAGAATACTATCAGCGAAATTATAACGGAGACAGACCGATACGCTGACGTCGGATACGTCATTCTCGCAACAGGAGGCTTTACTTATCCGGCAACGGGAAGCACGGGAGACGGATACAATCTCGGAGCATCCCTCGGACATACTGTCGTAAAACCGACGCCTTCTCTTTGCGATATTATTCTAAAAGAACCGACGTCGGGGATACGCGGTCTTTCTTTAAAGAACGTCGCCTGTTCCATATTTAAAGAGAACAAAAAACTCTGTTCGGAATTCGGAGAAATGCTGTTTACCGATAACGGCGTCGGCGGTCCGTGCGCATTGTCCCTATCTGCCCGTATTTGCAGAAGCGATTTTGCGGGAATGAGATTGGAGATAGATCTGAAACCGGCATTAGATACAGAAACGCTTAAAACGAGAGTGCAACGTGATTTTGACGCGCAAAACAATAAAGCGATCAAAAACGTATTGCCCTTGTTGTTGCCGAAAAGTCTGATACCCATCGTACTTGAAAGAGCGAAGATATCGGGCGAAAAGCAGTGTAACGCCGTCACAAAAGCGGAAAAAATGCAACTTATCAACGTTTTAAAGCGTCTTTCGTTTACAGTACTCGGTTGCGAAAAAAACAGAGCCGTCATTACGGCGGGCGGTATTAAAGTGGACGAGATTTCGCCGAAAACAATGAGAAGTAAGCTGTGCGATAATCTGGCTTTCGCCGGAGAGATCATCGACGTAGACGCCATGACGGGCGGCTATAATCTGCAAATCGCGTTTGCAACCGGATATGTTGCCGGAAACAACGTAGAAATAAAAGAATAAACAAGGAAAAAGCCATGAACATCGCAATTGACGGCCCCGGAGGCAGCGGAAAAAGTACCATCGCCAAGATCCTGGCAAAAAAACTGCATTTTGCGTACCTTGACACAGGCGCAATGTATCGTGCGATCGCCTATTACGCACTGGAAAAAGGGGCGGACGTCGCCGACGAAAAAACAGTTCTTCCTTTGCTTACGGACATGGAAATGAAAGTATGGGAAGAGGGCGGAGTGCAACAAGTGTCCGTCAATGGCATCAACACCACTCCGTATATACGCGAAAACCGCATTTCTATGGCGGCGAGCACGATTTCTAAAATACCCGCCGTTCGTATCAAACTGGTAGAACTGCAACGAGAGATCGCTTCCAGAACCGACTGTATTCTGGACGGACGAGATATCGGCAGCTACGTGCTCCCCCACGCCGATTACAAATTCTACATGACGGCCGACAGCAGGGTACGCGCCGAAAGGCGACGGAAAGAACTACTTGAAAAAGGGCAGGATATTCCGGTAGAAAGCTTACAGGAAGAGATCGAGAAAAGAGATCAACAAGACAAAACGCGTTCTTTTGCTCCTTTGGTCGTATGTGCGGACGCAACGGTTATCGACACGACGAACATGACCATAGAAGATGTTGCGGAACACATCTGCGGAATTATATGCAAGTAATTCTGGCAGAAAATTGCGGCTTTTGCAAGGGCGTCGAGCACTCCCTTGCTATCGCGGAAAAAGCGAAGCTTAAATATGAACGATTATTCTGTTTGCATCCGCTGATTCACAACGACTCCATCGTCCGCAAACTGAATATACCCCTCGTAAAAAGCATAGACGATCTTAGCGTAGGCGACGCGGTTATCATCAGCGCGCACGGCGTCGATCCGAAAACTTTGGATAGGTTAAAGGCAAAAGGAACGGTCGTAATAGACGCCACATGTCCTTTTGTAATGGATATTCATAATAAAGTGCGTAAATATAGCGAAGCCGGCTACGAGGTCATAATTCTGGGCGACAAAAATCACGCCGAGGTAATCGGGACGGCAGGGTGGTGCCCGGGATGCTATCAAGTCGTAAAAGACGCAGCAGAAATCGATCTTTCGCGCTCGGACAAATATGTTTTGACAGCGCAAAGCACCTATGACAATGGATTATTCGATATACAGGCAAAAAAAATTTCCGGTTTAATAAAAAATTCAAAAAAAACGCTTGAAATAGTAAAAACTATTTGCTATACTACAATAGAGCGTCAAAAAGAGGCGGCTGAATTAACGACCTCTTGCGGCACGATTTTGGTGGTCGGAGATAAAAAAAGTTCCAATACGCAAAAATTATTGAAGATCGCCGAAAACGCCGGCGCAGACGCCTACCTAATATCGTCAACATCCGATTTAGCGTCGGTGCGAACAGAAAATAACAAAGCACTCGGTATCATTTCCGGTGCGTCAACTCCAAAGGAGTTGATTATGGAGGTTTTTTACAGAATGAGCGAAGAAAAAGTTATTGACTCCGTTGCAGAAGAAGTCAAAGAAAACGCGACCGCGACGACCGAAGTCGTTCCAACCCCTACCGAAGAGAAATCAGAATCGGGATCCCCGAAAGAGATTACTATGGCGGAAGGACTCAAAAGATACGGTGCCAGCCCCAAGTCTTATCGTGAAGGTATGCGCTTAAAAGCCCGCGTCATCAGCGCCGACGTTACCGGCATATCCGTCGCAATTGAAAACGGCGGCAAAAACGACAGTGGTTTTATCGCAAAAGACGAGGCGGAAATCGACGGAAGCTACGATCCGGCTAACTATCCCGCGGATACCGTTTTGGACGTTATTATCATTCCTAAAGAATCCGGCGACAAGAAGAAGGACATTAATCTCAGCAAAAAGGCCTATGACGAATTGAAGGTCGACGACGAACGCGTTCAACGCATCCTTGCCGGCGAAGAATTCACTTTGGAACGCACGCAAGAAATCAAGGGCGGTTTGCTCGGTAAAATCGGTACTTATACCATCTTCATCCCGGCGTCTCAGATCAAGATCGGCTACATTAACAATCTAGCCGATTACGTTAATAAGCCGCTCCGCTTGAAGGCTCTTCCCGCGCGTGAAGAACTGGACGAAGAGGGCAATCCCAAAAAGCCCCGCAATCCGAAGCGTATCGTCGCCAGCCAAAGAGTTATTCTCGAAGCCGAGAAACAAGCGCGTGACGAAGAATTTTGGTCTAAGATCTACGTTGGAGCCATCGTCAGCGGAAAGGTTAAACGTTTTGCTGATTTCGGCGCTTTCGTGAGCTTGAAGTATATGGACGGTTTAGTGCACAACTCCGATCTCAGTTGGAGCAAGCGTCGCGATATCAAGCCGGCCGACGTGCTCGAAATCAATAAAGTTTATGACTTCATCGTTCTTTCCGTCGACAGAGAGAACGGCAAAATCGGACTCGGATACAAGCAACTTCAAAAGAAGCCCATCGAGATCGCTCAAGAAAAGTACCCCATCGGCACCATCGTTACCGGAAAGGTCGCCAAGATCATGAAGTACGGCGTATTTGTCGAACTCGAACCCGGCCTCGACGGTTTGGTACATATCAGTCAGATTCAGAACAGTTATCTCGAAAACATTAACGACGTTGCCGTCAAAGAAGGAGACATCGTTAACGTTAAGGTCATGAATTACGATAACGATAAGATCACTCTGAGCATCAAAGAAACCTTGCCGGTCGAAGAAGTCTCCGTTCACGAAGTCAGCTCCGACGCCGATGCTTCCGTTAAAGGAAAAGGCAAAGGTAGAAAAGTAAAAGAAGAGGAGGATGAGGGGCCGCATAACTTTGTTTCCGGCGGTTCCAGAGTTTCTCTCGGATCTATTTTTGAAAACCTGAACATTAAAACAGACGACGACAAAAACGAATAATCGTTCATTCTCTGCACTTTAATTATTAACGGGTCGCTAAGCGTAAGCGACCCGTTTTTTATTGTCGCGCGACAATCCGGATCAAAACAATATCACTTGCATATGAAAAAAAAATAATATATAATAGAGTAGTCAAAAAAAGCAACGATATAACAATCGTTGCTTTAAATGGCAGGGGAGACGCGATTCGAACACGCAACCAGCGGTTTTGGAGACCGCTGCTCTACCATTGAGCCACTCCCCTAAATTGCTTTTATATTATATAGCAAAATGGTATAGTAGTCAAGAATTTTTCGAGACAAAAGGAGACAACGTGAGATACAAACTCGGAATATTGGGAACAGGCACGATGGGACAGGCGATTTTGTCCAGAATCGTAGCGGAAAATAAGTTAAAGCCGGAACAGATTGCTCTATACGATATCAATAAAGATAAATTAATGACCTTTACCGACGGATACAGGCTGTGCTCCGATCCGCAGGAAATTGCGGACGAATGCGAGTTCGTACTTTTTTCCGTCAAGCCGCAACATTATCGTTCCATTACCGACGCCGTAAAATTTTCTCAAAAAAACACCATCCTATCTATCATGGCAGGCGTTAAAATCGCAACGTTACGCGGCAGTCTTAATTCTCCCTGCCCGATTGTAAGAATTATGCCCAATACGCCCTGTAAATTTGGCAAAGGCGTTTGCGGCATACATTGTTCCAATCTGTGTAATGACGCGGAAAATACCGTTCTTGATTGGCTTTCCGCCTGCGGTGGCGTCGTTCGGATAGAAGAAAAATATTTCGATGCGGTAACAAGCGTCAGCGGCAGCGGCCCGGCATACGTTTATATGTTTATCGAGGGTATGATACGAGGCGGAATGGAGGGCGGATTGACTTTCGAACAAAGTAAAAAACTTACTCTCGAAACTCTTATCGGATCGGTCGAAATGGTAAAGCACTCCGAAGAACCTCTTCCGGAACTTATCGAAAAGGTATGCAGTAAAGGCGGAACAACCATCGAAGCCGTCAACTTATATCGTCAAAACAACCTTGAAGAAACGATTATTGCGGGCATCAACGCATGCCGAAAAAGAAGTGAAGAGCTCAGCAGAGGAGAGTAATTTTGAAACACGTTGACATATATACCGACGGAGCTTGCAGTAACAATCCCGGAAAAGGCGGCTGGGCCGCGATTTTAATTTACAACGGCGTCGAAAAAGTAATCAGCGGCGGTTACCCTATGACTACGAACAACAGAATGGAGCTTTTTGCGATCATCAATGGATTGATGCAATTAAAAGAGTCCTGCGACGTGACCGTATACAGCGACAGCGCTTATTCTCTCGACCCGTTTTTAAAAAACTGGATCAACGGATGGATCGCAAATAATTGGAAAACGTCGGGCAAAGACCCGGTTAAAAACGTAGATCTATGGAAAACCTTACTTATGGAAACCAAAAAACATAAAGTTTCTTTCGTAAAGGTAAAAGGACACGCGGATAACGTATACAATAATCGTTGCGACGAACTTGCACGCGCGGAGATAAAAAAACTTGGAGAGATCGATGACTAAACTTAAAATGAATAAAAAGGATATTCTTCACTTGGTAATTGCGATTATCAGCACAATCGCATACGGAGGATGTGCTTTTTGGGCTCACTACTTTGTTAGTTTAATCACATCCATCGTTCTGTACGCTTCTATTCCCATTCTTCTCGCGCTTTTTTTGCTGGGGATTTTCTTAAAGAAAGAGGGATTATATAAGACGGCGCTTACAATAGCCTATTTGGGCATCATTGTATTGGTTTGCGTTTGCTTAGTGTTAAAATCCGGCATTTTGAACGAATTTCTTGCCGCAAAAGACGGTAAAGAACTCGGAGAAAAACTGCAAGAACGATTCGGAAATTACGTTTATATCGCCGTTATCGTAGTAGAATTTTTACAAGTCACGTTCGTGCCTCTACCCTCGTCTCTGGTAACCGGCGCGGCATATTACGTATGCGGGCAAAATCCGTTACTTGCCATTATATTCAGTTGTATCGGGCTTTGGCTGGGATCATTCTTTGCGTTTTTCCTCGGCAGGACGTTCGGCATTAAATTGGTTAAGTGGATCGCCGGTGAAAAAATGCTCTTAAAATACAATGATCTCATCAAAGGAAAGGACAAAATAATGTTGATATACATGTTTATTCTACCCGTTTTCCCCGATGACGTCTTGTGCATGATCGCAGGATTGACAACAATGTCCTACGTTGGATTTATTTTAGTTCAACTCGTTTCAAGACCCCTTAATGTTGCCGCAACCGTTCTGTTGCTCCACTTCGGCACTGAAATGACGTCCATTATTCCGCTGAATAAGGCATGGGGAATTATCGTATGGATCCTTATTGCCGCCGTTTTCGTCGCGCTTTTTATCGTTGTATGGCGAAAAGCGGATAAAATCGAAGAACGGATGTATAAACTCATCTCAAAGATCACAGGGCGACCGATCCTGGTTGACATCAATAAGTTATACGGAATCAAAACGCAACCCACGTCGGTAGAAACCGTTCCTGTCGTTCCCGAACAAGAAGAATCGACTATCCCGGCGGAGGAAATGAAAGAAGATCCGGCTGAAATAGAAAATAGACTACGGATAGAACGGGAGCGGGAAGAAGCGGAAAAAGAAAAACAAGAGCAAGCTAAAACAAAACAAGCCTTTGATTCGGCTTGTTCTATCCTGAACGAAAAAGACGACGATATCGTTTTCTGATTAAGTTTGAAAATAACGATCGGATTTATAGAGGACGCTGAAAATCAGTCCGGAAAAGGGGAGCGTGCTCAATATGATCGCCGGCGCATACATTTGTGTGGAAGTCAGATTGTACTTGGAAGAAAATAAGTAGTACACAACGACCGCCATATACAATACAACGAAAATCATTAATAAGACGCTGTTCAGAAGTTTCAGATTCGTAGCGTCTTTTTTCTTTTTTCTTGGATTGCGGGCAAAATGAATAACGCCGAAAAAAGCAACGAAAAAGCCGATACCTGCCAAAACGTGCATAACTGTCAAGGAAATACCGAAAATGTTCTTAAACAAATTCGTCACAAGAAGGGTAACGATTAAGTATAAGAAGGAAATAAGCAGGGTATCGCGCATGATCTTATTTACGAAAAAATAGCGGATCGTATTTGACTTTTGCGAGGGAACAAAAGTGTTTAAAACATAACCTTCCGCTTGCAAATTTTTCTTTAAACTTTCCATATAGGGCGATAAAAGCGGTTTTTCCTCTTCTACGGCCGTAGACTCGAATAATCTCTCGCGTAAACGATCATATTCATCCCGATCTACGTCGCCGATATCGGTCGACTTAAAATCGGATTCGCCCCTCTTGACAGGTTGGACTGTAAAAGAAAGAGCGTCTTCTTTTCTTTCATCGACGACCGATTCAACGTTATCGGCGCAAATAGATCCGGCAGAAACAGACGCGGCAGCTTCGGGAAAAGCGGTTTTATTAACCGTATTTTCTATCATAGGCGATTGTTCCTCTTGCGAAGAAGCAGCGGCCTCCTGCGAAAAAGTAGCGGCCTCCTGCGAAAAAGTAGCGGCCTCCTGCGAAAAAGTAGCGTCATCTTCGGAATAATCCTGAAAATGAACGGAAGAAGAGTCTTCTTGGGATGTAACAATTCCTTTATCTGCGGTAAAACCGGTAGGCGATTGTTCGCTTTGAAGGTCGGAGCCGACGTCGATAGAGGAATCATCAGAAGAACTTTCGCGAGATCTCTTGGTCAAAGGTTTAAGAACGCTTGCGGAATAGGGCGGTTCTTCATTATCCAGATCAAAATCCTCGTCGCTGACAAGGTTGTTCAGGAGCGTGCGGATATACTTCCACTCCTTTTTATCTCTTTCAAGGTATTCTTTGCCGGCGTCCGTCAAAGTGTAATATACTCTTGCCGCGCCGTAACTTTCGCCGCCGCCTTTTTCCGAAGAAACGTAACCGGCCGCTTCCAAGCGTTTCAGAATGTTATATATGGTTGAAACGGATTTGATTTTATAATGCCCCTTGGTGTGATTCTGAATATAAGAAACTACGTCATAACCATATCCTTGACCATCCTTTTCGTTGAGAGCATTCAGAACGAATATATCCATTCGCGATCTGAACAATTTTGCATTTTCCGATTCATTGATCAGTTTTACGGAATCAGACATAAATTTTGTCCTCCATTTTCTAAACTACAAAAAAATTATAATCTATTGAAATGGGATTGTCAATAAAGATAACTAAGAATATTTATAATTTAAAGTATAAATAAGAAATATTTTCGCAGATTTTGTAATAATTTATTAATTATTGTCATCGAAAGTCGAATTTGAGCCCATGCCCGATCCAAAACTAACCTTACCGCTCGCTTCTTTTACGATATCTTCTGATATGGCGGCATAGTGTTTTTTGGTTGTATTTATATCGTTATGACCGAGCACTTCGGCAACAACGTATATGTCTTTCGTTCGACGGTATAAAGCCGTACCGTACGTACTACGTAATTTGTGCGGCGTGATTTTTTTCAGGCAGTTAATCTGCGTCGCATATTTTTTTACCATAATTTCCACAGCGCGGACGGAAATACGGTTCATTTGCGTTGATAAAAAGAGGGCGTCGATCGATTCCAGCTCAATACGTTTGCTTTTGATCGATTCTTCACGAAAGACAAGATATTCCGTCAGAGCGCATTGAACCTCTTCGTTAAAGTACAAAATAGATTGTTTTCCGCCTTTTCTATGCACCAAAAAGGATCTGTTTTTTAAATTGACATCATCTACGTTCAAACCTACGCACTCGCTGACGCGGATACCGGTATTAAGAAGTAAGGTAATGATCGCCTTATCACGGACTTTAGTATTATTCTGATTATAAGCATTCTGCCGAGTATTTCCGAAAGAGTTATCTTCGGAAAGGCATTGAAATACGTCCGAAATCTCGTCGTCATCCAATCTTATTATGGCTTTATCGCGTATTTTTGGCATAGAAACGCGCAACGTGACGTTCTGATCGATCAATTCATTATTGTAAAGATAACGAAAGAGGGCGCGAACAGAGCTGAATTTTCTCGCTTTAGAAGCAGAACTGTCTTGCTGATAACTTTTCCCGATCGGGGAGATATAACCGCCCAAAAATGCCAGATACCGTTCTATATCACGATTATTCAGCTTATTTATGTCTTCGAGAGTAATCTCTTGTGGTTTTTTGCCGAAGAACGGACCGTCGCATTCCGTCAAATAATAAAAAAAGACGCGAAGATCAAGACCGTAATTATATCGAGTCAGAACGGTCGTGTTCATATTGATCCCGACAAAGAAATCTTTACAGAACAAAGGCAGAAAAGGATAGACGTCCGACTTCATTTTATCGGTATACAATTGATCGCGACTGACGGTATAGGAGGTTGTTTTCTTATCCATGACAAAAAAATTATAGAACAACGTCCTGTATTTGTCAAGATTTCTTCGGAAGATTGCCTTTATATCTTTTCGCAAAATACAGCTTTTGCGAAAAGATATAAATTCAGAAGAGGGGAGCTCTTATAAAATAGCAAAAAAATTGTTATAATCAACACATCTCAGCAACAATTTCGGTCAGAGCGAGTTTACAGTGTTCGTACGTCAGACCGCCTTGCATATACGCAACGAACGGTTCGCGCACGGTACCGTCTGCGGACAATTCAAGCGACGCGCCTTGTACAAATGTCCCTGCGGCCATAACAACCGGATGAGTGTATCCCGGCATATCCCAGGGTTCAGGCGTAACGTAACTGTCGACCGGAGAAAGCTTTTGAATACGTTGCACGAAAGAAACGAGTTGTTCGGCAGTGTTAAAGCGAATACTTTTTATAATGTCATACGGCATCCGACCGGGTTTTGGCATCGTTTCGTAGCCTAATTTTTCGAATACGTATCCACTCAACACGTTGCCCATAAGAGCATTTTTTACCGTGGAAGGAGCCAAAAACAATCCCTGATAAAAGGGCAAGTATCCGGACAGATAAGATCCGACTTCAAGGCCCAAAGACGGCGCGGTAAACCGCCTTGCAATCTTATCTATACATTCTTTTTTTCCGCAAATATAGGCTCCGGTCGGAGCGATACCGCCGCCGGCATTCTTGATCAATGACCCGACGCAAAGGTCCGCGCCAACGTGCGTAGGCTCTGCCTTTTGCGTAAATTCGCCATAACAATTATCGACGACTATGTACGAAAAGGGCGATAATTTTCTTATAAATTCAGTAATTTCAGCTATTTTTTCCACACTTAACGCATCGCGCCATAAGTAGCCTTTCGATCGTTGTATAAAAATGACTTTCGGCGAATATTTTCTTATCGCAGACTCAATTCCCTCTTTATCGAATTCGCCCTCTTCCGTCATATCGACCTGACCATACCGAACTCCGATATCCTTTAACGATCCGATGTTTTCTCCGTTAATGACTTCGTCGAGCGTATCGTACGGCTTGCCGGCCACACTGACGAGAAAATCTCCTTTGCCAAGCAGTCCGAAAAGCGCCAAAGAAAGGGCGTGCGTCCCGTTTGCTATCAAAGGCGAGACGATAGCGCTCTCCGCGCCGAATATATCCGCAAATAATTCTGCAAGCGTATCTCTGCCAACGTCGTCGTAACCGTACCCGGTCGTACCGTGAAAATGCATGGCACTGATCTTGTGACGACGAAACGCGTCCAACACTCTTTTTTGATTTTCAAGCGCAATATCGTTCAGCGCTTCAAACTCCTTATTTGCTTTCTTTTCGCATTCGTTAATGATTCTTTGTGCTACAGAATATTCCATTTTGCTCCCTATTTTAAAATTATTTGTTCGATTTTTGAGACCATCTCTTCAATATTGCCCATTCTCAGCCATTTGGCGTCCATACCATGGAACCACGTTTCCTGACGTTTTGCATAGTGTCGACTGTTGATTTTTATTGACTCTTTGACTTGTTCAATGGTTACGTTCCCCTTTTTATACTCGGCAAATTCTTTATAACCGATCGCTTGCATGCTCTGAAAAGAAAAATCCACTCCTTCCGAAAGTAATCGATCGATTTCCTTTTCCAATCCCCTGCCAAACATGAGATCGACCCTTTTGTTTATACGATCATAAAGCGTTTCGCGATCGGTCTCGATACAAAACAATGCGTGTTTTCTCCTTCTCTCCGGATTCGATTCTTCCGTATCGGCAATGGACTTTCCGGTAAGCGTCACTACTTCCAACGCACGGATTACCCTTTTCACGTTATTTTTGTGTATTTTTTCGGCAGCGATGGGATCGACTGAACGAAGTTTGTTCCAAAGATCATCCGCGCCCTTTTCTTTGTATTCTTCGGTTATTTGGGCTCGCAATTTTTCATCGTACGCACTATGAGAATAGTTATAAAGCAAAGAACGGATATATAATCCCGTTCCGCCCACGAGGATGGGCGTTTTGCCCTTTGAGCGTATCTCGTCTATTGCTTCGTTTGCGTCTTTCACGTACATTGCTACGTTATACGAATTCTTAGGCGAAATAATATCGATCAAATAATGCGGTATACCGCCCTTTTCCGCTTCGGTAATCTTGGCAGTACCTATATCCATTCCTTGATAGATCTGCATGGAATCGGCGCTGATAATCTCGCCGCCTATTCTTCGCGCAAGTTCTACTGCCAGAGCCGACTTTCCGGTCGCCGTCGCTCCCCCGATCGCAACTATCACACGATCCTCCCGAACATTTTTTCGATTTCTCTGTGCGTCATTACGATGACGGTAGGTCTTCCGTGCGGACATTGCAAAGGCGCGTTTCCTTTGATGTATTCGCCGATAAAATAGTCAAGTTGTAATTTATCGAGCTTATCCCCACCTTTTATTGCACTCTTGCAAGCGGTTTGCGCCAGTTTTTCGCGGAATAACGATACATCCGTAACTTCTTTTAATTGTTTGTCCTTTTCGATCGAATCGAAAAATTTAAAGACGTCCATACCGAGTAATACGCTCGGAATGGATTTGACGGTAACGACGTTGTCCTTGATACGTAAGTCGAAACCCATCTTTCTGAATTCGTTTTTGTAATCGGAATAAAACCGTATTGCCTCTTCGTCTTTATTGACAATATCGTATGGGAACACAAGTTCCTGAATAAACACTTTCGTCTCCACTTCTCTGGAAAAACGATCAAATAATATCCTCTCGTGGGCGGCATGTTGATCGATGATATACATTTTGTCGCCGACTTCAACAATCACGTACGTTTCGAAAAGTTGTCCGATAACACGATAAGAACGCAGATCGTATAATCCGTCTGATTCTTTATTCGAATCGGCGAATAATAAATACCCTTTTCTATTCGGAAGATCCTCCGGAGAACCCTCTTCTACATCCTCGTATCCGAGAGAAGCCTGGCGCGCTTCTCTTTCTTTCGCTTCCAGAATATCTTGTTCCGTCGGGTACGGCAACGGAGTGTCAATCTTTTTTAATTCTTCGTTTGATTTTTTGTAAAAATCCAGTAATTCTTTCGTCGGTTCTTCTTCGGCGACTATATAATCTTTAAAATGCTTTTTAAAAAATTCTCGACGATCTTCTTCTACCGATTCGATCGGATCTTGTGCTACAAAAAAGGGCCTTTCATGCAATTCGTTCGTCATCGACTTCAATACTTCTTTTCGCCGCGCTTCATCGTCTGCGTCCAGTCCGCCTTTGATTGCGTTATAAACGAGGCCGTATAACAATTTTGAGTCGTCAAAGCGAACTTCCCTTTTATTCGGATGGACGTTCACGTCCACGTCGGCAAAAGGCATCACGATATCCACAACGACGGACGGATACGTCCTTCTCATCAACCTGTCTCCGTACGCATTGGCGACAACGGCCTGCATAGACGCGTCGTCTATACATCTGCCGTTCACGATAAAGATCTCGTTATTGCGCGTTCCTATAATTCCCGCGCTCGCAGGTCTTGACGTATATCCGCTTATCGTATACCCTTTGTCTGTCAAATGAAACGGGATCATGCAGTCGTACATTTTTCCGCCGAAAGCATGGTATACCGCGCCTTCCAGTCCGTCTCCTTCGGTCGCAAATACCAGTTCTCCGTCAACGATATAATTAATCGTAACGTCCGGATTGGCTAAAATCAGACCGACAATGGTTTTCGTTACAGTATTTGCTTCTCCTTTCGGGGGTTTTAAAAAGCGAAAACGCGCCGGGGTATTATAAAAAAGAGAATTGATCTCGACAACAGTGCCTTTTTGAAGGTTACATTGTCCCCTTTCCGTAACAACGCCCCCTTCCACGGCAATATACGACGCTTCGTCTTCGCCGTCGCAATGTGAACGCAAAACCGTCTTGGATACGGCGCAGATACTGGCCAAAGCCTCGCCTCGAAATCCGAGCGTCGCAACGGTTTCCAGATCTTCTGCGGCAGATATTTTACTGGTTGCATGAGGTAAAACGGCAAGTTCGAGATCCTCTTTTTCCATACCGCAACCGTTATCGGTTACCGTGATATTTTTTATTCCGCCGCACTCGATAGAAACGGTTATTTCCGTTGCGCCGGCGTCGATGGAGTTTTCCACCAATTCTTTCACGACGGAAGAGGGATTTTCTACCACTTCTCCCGCGGAAATACGATTATAGACAGAACTGTCCAAAAGATTGATTTTTCCCATATTTATTTACCTTTTTTATTTTCCAGGATTTTTTTCATATCTGCCAGGATCGTAAGAGCTTCCATAGGCGTACATCTGTTGATATCCGTTTCTTTCAATATCTTTTTGATCTCCATAACCTCTTCATCTTCCGGGAATAAGGACAGTTGATCGCACGGCAGAGCCGTAGAGACCTTTCCTTCGCTCAGTTTATTCTCCAAATTCCCGCTGAGCTCGTGCGTTTCGGACAAAGAGATCAAAATATCTTTTGCTCGCGCAACCACAGACGCCGGCACGCCGGCGATCCCCGCCACTTCGATACCGAAACTGCGATTGGCACCCCCTCTTGCGATCTTATATAAAAACGAAATTCCGCTTGGGCTTTCTTGCACAAGAACACGATAATTTTTGATACCGACGAGAAGTTTTTCTAACTCTATCAACTCGTGATAATGGGTAGCAAAGAGTGTTTTTGCTTTGATTTTGGTCAAAATATGCTCAACAATAGCCCACGCAATGCTTACACCATCCAGTGTAGACGTTCCTCTGCCGATCTCATCCAGAACAAGAAGACTATCGGAAGTGGCGTTATTGAGAATGTTGGCGACTTCTAGCATTTCCACCATAAACGTACTCTGACCGCGAATAAGATTATCACTGGCACCGACGCGCGTAAAGATTCGGTCGCACAATCCGATCTCCGCCTTTGATGCGGGTACAAAACTGCCTATATGCGCCATCAAAGTGATGAGAGCGACCTGACGAGTATACGTACTCTTGCCGGCCATATTCGGTCCGGTCAGTATTGCGATGGGATTGTTCTTATCCAATGCGGTGTCGTTCGGAACGAATTCGTTTCTTTTTAAAAGTTTTTCTACGACGGGATGTCTTCCGTCGACAATAACGAGCGTACCGCCTTGACTGACCTTGGGACGAACGTATTTGTTCTCAGCCGCAACAAGCGCCAAAGAATAGATACAATCGGCTTTGGCAATAAAAGCCGCAATGGATTTCAGTCTTCCGACGTATTCGTTCAAATAGCGAACAAGATTGGCATATATTTCATTTTCCAACTGAATGGAACGTTCCGTCGCCGTAAAAATGTCTTTTTCAAGATTAAGAAGTTCGTTATTGACGTATCTTTCGCCGTTTGCAATCGTTTGACGACGCACGTAATCGCTCGGAAGCGTTTCCGGGCGTTTTGCGTTGCTGATCTCGATATAATAACCGAACACGCGGTTATTGCCCACTTTTAGGGAGGGCACGCCGGTAAGCGCGCGTTGACGCTCCTGAAATTCGGCAATCGTTTTTGTCGAATCGGCTCCGATAGAACGTAAATGATCCAATTCTTCATTGCAGCCCTTTGCAATAAACCCACCGTCTTTGAGAGTTGACGGAAGATCGGAAGAAGCGATCGTTTTTTCAAGTAAAACGACCAGTTCTGAAAAATCGTAATAATCGGCGTTCAACTCGGTAAAATACTCCGAGTGAAGTTTACTCATTATCTTCTTGACAAGCGGCAGTTGGCGCAGAGATTCTTTCAGACTGTTACAATCCTTCGGCATGATGGATCCGTAAGATATTTTCGTAACCAGTCTTTCAAGATCGCGAACGGGTTCCAGCGCCTGCCCGAGCGCAGAACGGGTCAATCCGCTTTTAACGAGCTCTGCTACGCCGGCCTGGCGCTTTTCTATTTCGGGAACGGAATGGAGAGGATGTAAAAGCCACTGATGCAACATACGCGCGCCCATACCCGTCTTCGTACGATCCAAAACCCACAAAAGACTGCCGTTTTTCTTGCCGTCCGAAAGCGTTTCCGTCAATTCTAGATTGCGACGCGTATTGTAATCAAGATACATCTCGTTTGTAGCAGACACGACCTTTGGCACGGATAAGTGACACAAAAAGCGTTTTTGCGTGCTTCTGACATAATCCAGGAGTCCGCCAAGAGCGCCGACGACGGCTTTGTTATCTTCCAATCCGAGTGCTTCCAGCCCGAAAACGGAATAATGCTTTAAAAGAGCGGTTTTTCCGTTATCATAATCAAAACTGTAGTCGTAATAGGTCGTAAACTTAACGAGTCTTTCCGTGCTGACGGAAAGAAGCGAACGACTTTCCGCACAAACGTCCATCGGAGCAATAATTTCGCTCGGAGCACAGCCCAGAAGATAATCTTCGCATCCGGCAAGCGAAGTATCGGGAAAATACTTAACAAAAAATTCTCCCGTGACGATATCGAGAGCGGAAACGGCATAATCCGTCTTGTACTTAGCAACAGCGACGAGATAATGGTTGACGGTACTGTCCAACATTTCTTCGATCGTATTGGTACCGGGAGTAATAACGCGGATAACGTCGCGTTGTAAAAGGCCTTTTTGTTCGCCGGGAGCCGTCAGCTGTTCGCAAATGGCGACCTTTTCTCCCGCTGCGACCAATCTGGCAATATAAGTATCGACGGCATGATAAGGTACTCCGCACATCGGCGCCCTTTCTTCCAGACCGCAATCCCTCCCCGTTAAGGTCAGATCGAGCAATTTGCTGGCTTTGATTGCGTCTTCAAAAAACATCTCGTAAAAATCGCCGAGACGGTAGAGTAAGATGGTATCGGGATACTTTTCTTTCAGCTCATTGCGATGAGCCATCATCGGCGAAATCGAATTTTTTACGCTCTTTTTTACTGCCATTTTATACTATTCTCCCAAAAAGCGCAGAACTTCGCGCGCTTTCAATTTTTACGTTAACGAATTTTCCGACGAGATCGGACGTGCCCGGGTAGGTAACCAGCCGACCGCTTTCCGTTCTGCCGCAAACGCAGCCGTCATGCTTGGGGCTGACGTCTTCGGTAAGTATCTCTTCCGTCCTGCCCAAATAATCGTTGCTCAGTTCCGAACTGATACGGTTCTGAATACGTACAAGTTCCGTAATGCGTTCTTGCTTTACCTTTGCGGGAAGTTGTTCCATCTCGGCGGCGACAGTCCCTTTTCGCGGCGAATACACAAACGTAAAGGCGTTACTGAACCGTACGCGCTCCATCAGACTGATCGTATCGGCAAAATCTTCGTCCGTTTCGGTCGGAAATCCGGTCATGATGTCGGAAGTGATCCCGACGTCGGGCAACTTGGATCGTATTTCATCGATTATATCCAGGTATCGTTCGCGCGTATAATGACGATTCATCAGTTTCAGAACGCGATTACTCCCCGATTGTACGGGCAAATGAATATTATTGCAGATATTGGAACAGGAAGCGATCACGTCAATGACTTTGCTGTCAAAATCCTTGGGATGCGAAGTCATAAAACGCAATCTGAATTTCCCATTGATCTGAGCTATCTCCTGCAAAAGCGCGGAAAAATCATAATTTTCATAACGATAAGAATCGACGTTCTGACCAAGCAACGTAATCTCAGGATACCCTTGCGCAATGAGGGATTTGACTTCAGCAAGAACGTCCTTGGGCGCTCTGCTTCTTTCTCGTCCGCGAACAAACGGAACGATACAATAGGTGCAAAAATTATTGCAACCGTACATGATATTGACCCAGGCGTTCGTACCGCTCGTACGATATACCGGCAAGGTACATCCAACGTCTACGCTCGGATCGTTATGCACGTCGGCAATAAAACGTCTGTTCTTTTCTTCAATACTTTGTATTGCGGAAAAAAGCTCCGATAAATTATCGGTACCGAGAACGATGGAAATAAAGGGGAATTTCTTTTTCAGGTTTTCCGCCATACCCTTCTGTTGCGTCATACAACCGACCACGGCGACAATTAAATCGGGATTGATTTTTTTCAGGCGTTTTACGTCCCCGATATTGCCGAGAATGTGTTTTTCGGCAGTATCACGTATACAACAGGTATTAAAAAGAATAAGATCCGCCTCTTCAACGTTATTCGTACTCGTATATCCGAGCTCTACGAATATGCCTGCGATTTTTTCCGATTCATGGACGTTCATCTGACATCCGTACGTATATATAAAATATTTTTTCATATTAGATATTATATATAAATTATCCTTCGCTTGCAAGCAAATGTGCGGAATAAAAGACAACCTTCTACGAATACTATGTTTATGCGTAAATATAAAAAAAATGGAAAAACCGGCCGAAAAATGTGGATATTATTATTAATTGCTACTGTTTTTGTTATAGCTATTACATTTTTATTTGTATTTTATAATAGTTTATCAAGCAAACTTGATGAAAATGCAATTATTCCATCTAAGGCGTCCGTTCGCATGACAGACGTATACGGAAATCCCCTCGATTCAAAATACGTATATAGATATATACCCTACGAAGATATCTCATCTAATATCGTTAACGCTTTCGTTGCAATCGAAGACAAGCGTTACTTTACGCATAAAGGAGTGGACTATTACAGAACAGTCGGCGCTCTGTTTCATAACGTGAAAGCCGGCAAGATAAAAGAAGGCGGTTCAACCATTACGCAACAGTTAATAAAAAACACCCTTTTGTCTTCCGAAAAAACTTTAAAAAGAAAGGTCCGGGAAATGGCGCTCGCCCACGACCTAGAAAAGCGTTACGATAAAGAAGAAATTTTGGAGATGTACCTGAACGCTATTTACTACGGAAACGGTATTTATGGGATCGACAGCGCATGTTACAATTATTTCGGCAAGAAACCGAGCGAAATATCCCCTGCGGAAGCAGCAGTCTTGGCCGGGATCGTCAAGAACCCCGCCAAATATTCGCCGACAAGAAACGCGCCCAGCGTTTCCGAACGAAAAAATATCGTATTGAAATTAATGCGAGAACAAAATTTTATATCCGAACAAGAATATGAAGACGGATTAAGCTATGCTTATTCGGCGCCGCAACTCGAAAACGACCCCGCTCGACCTTATTTTATCAACGCAATACACGAAGCGGCCGACATTTTGGGCGTCTCGGAAGAAGAAGTTATCCGATCCGATTACGTAATCCGGACTTATTACGATCCGAACAAACAATCAGCCGTTGTCTCTTCATTTAAAAGTAAAGAATTCGTTTGTAAAAATGACGATAAAACAGCCGACTATTCCGTTATACTTGCCGATAATTCGACGGGCGGCGTTAACGCTTATTATTCAACTCTTGACAATAACGTTTTTTCTTTCCGTCGCTCGCCCGCGTCCACGATTAAACCTCCCCTTGTTTATGCGCCGGCGATCGAGATGGGACAAATTACGGAAAAAACGTACTTTAACGATCAAAAATCCTCTTTCAACGGCTATTCACCAAGCAATTACGGCGATATATATTACGGCTCGATTACCGCCGATAAAGCTCTTGCCAAATCGGTCAATACCGTGGCCGTACGCATTTTACAAACATCCGGAATAGATAATTCGATCGCTTTTGCAGAAAAATCAGGTATCACTTTCGATAAAAGCGATTACAATCATCTCGCCATCGCTCTTGGCGGAATGACGTACGGAGTTACCCTTCCCGAACTTGCCGAATCTTATATGACGCTAGCCTCTTCCGGCAACCACAAAAACGTTACTTTTATCCAAGCTATCGAAACTTCCGACGGTTTACTTTTGTACGCCCACAAGCCGACCATTGAACCGGTTTTTTCTTCGGATACCGCTTTTATCGTTACTGATATGTTAAAAAAATCCATCGACGACGGCACTTCGCGCAAGTTATCTGGTTTTTCATATGATCTCGCCTCAAAAACAGGCACGGCCGAAACTGCGAACGGCACCGGAAACAGCGACGCCTGGAACGTGAACTATACGACGGAAAACACAATGTGCGTATGGTATGGTTCCGTCGATTCTTATACGGAAACAACCGGAGGCGGGTATCCGACTCTGCTTGCCGCCGATATCCGTAGAAAACTCGGTGCGCCGAAGCAGCCGAATTTTGTTGAACCGATAACCGTTTGCGAATATGAAATCGACGCATTCGGATCGGAAAAAGACGGAAAAACCTATCTTTCATCACGGTTTACTCCGACAAAATACAAGGAAAAAGGGTATTTTTCCGTTCGAAACGCACCGACAAAAGCTTCTCCCTATTTTGATATATCGAGCATTAGATTTAACGTCGAGATCAATCGGGAAGAAAAAAAATTTTTCGTATCGTCCTCCTCGCCTTTCCGCTACAAACTGATCGAAAGAAACTTAGGAACGCGCGAAGTGAAAGAATACGAGAACATTCCGGAAAGTACCCCGAACGACCTACGAAAAAATGCAATATACAGCTATTATTTAGCCGTTTATTGCGATAACGAGTTCTTGGGTTATACTCCGAATAAAATAGTTTTTACCTGATATGTAAAACTTCTGCATGAGCGATGGCTTCGCTGATCAATTCTTCTCGATTTTCAATCCTTTCTTCATAGGCGACAGCGTATTCAATCTTGGGTTTGATGACTGGATTTTTCGGCAAAAAGACGGTACAGCAATCTTCATAAGGCAAAATACTCGTTTCAAAAGTACCGATACTTTGAGCTGTTTCTATAATCTCAGTTTTATCCATACCGATCAAGGGACGAAAAACGGGCAAAGTAACCACGCTATTGGTCACGTTAATGCTCTCCATCGTCTGACTGGCAACCTGTCCGAGGCTTTCCCCCGTAACGATACAACCGCAATTGTTTTGTTCGGAAAGTCGCTGAGCGATACGCATCATAAAGCGGCGCATAATCGTAATCATGTATTCAATCGGGCATTTTTCTTTAATTGCATACTGAATATCGGTAAAAGGCACGACGTTCAACTCGATTTCGCCGCAATAAGGAACAAGGATCCTGGCAAGATTAATGACTTTTTCCTTAGCAAGTTCGCTCGTATAAGGAAAGCTATGGAAATGCACGGCGAATATTTTTACGCCGCGTTTTGCCATACGATAAGCGGCGACAGGACTATCAATGCCACCTGATAAAAGTAACATAGCGTTACCACCGCATCCGACGGGAAGCCCCCCTTGGGCGGCAATTTTCTCATAAGATATATAAGAATATCCGTTTTCACGAATATCTACGTTCACTTCAAAATCAAAGCTGAAAAGATCGACTTTACGAGATTTTTCTTTAAATAACATATATCCGCCTATCTCTCGAGCGATTTCCATAGACGTCTTATTAATTCTTTTATCGGCTCGATTTACGGTTACTCTGAATTTACCTTCTTTGGGAGATATCTCGTCGCACGTCTCGCGGAGGGTCTTTTCGTCCGAAAGCACTTTAAATGCCGGACTGATACTGCTAATTCCAAAAACGCACAACAAACGCTTAATAATCGCGCTTTCATCTTCTTCATCATATTCTTCGACGTACATTCTGTTTTGCGTTCCGTTGAATCGACAAGAAAAACCGTCAAGCGCGGCCAAAATATTATTTTTTAAACAAGAAACAAAATAGTGTCTGTTATTACCTTTCAAAAATAATTCTCCAACGCGGAGTAAAATAATCTTTTCCATTATTGATTAACCTCTGACATATTTTTTTAACGTATTGTATTCCAAATTAAGACATTTTATAAAATAATCAATGTCGTTTTCCGACGTAAAACGGTTCAAACTAACGCGAATTGTTCCATTTTCATACTCTTTATCAAATCCAAGCAAAGCCGGTAATCTTTTATGCGTTTTTTTGCTGGAACAGGCACTTCCCGTGCCGATATATACCCCGTATTTTTCAAGCGAATGAAGCATAACTTCCCCTCTTACCTGCGGCATTGCCATATAAAGAATATACGGAGACTGCGTCGGGCAGTCGACCACGCGGAACTCGGACGGAACGCCGTCTATTATTTTTTTTCGAAGTAAAAACAATCTATCGGCGTTTTCATTTACCTTCATAGTCGCTTGTTTGAGCGCGTACGCAAAGGAAAGAATCCCGCTCACGTTTTCTGTTGACGAGCGAAGACCGCCCTCTTGTCCGCCGCCGAAAATGTACGGACGAATATTGACGCCTGCTCTGATATATAGTCCGGCGATCCCCTTGGGCGCATGTATTTTATGTCCGCTGATCGAGTACAGATCGACGCCCAGATCCGATAGGTTGACTTTAATTTTTCCGACCGCCTGCACGCCGTCGGAATGAAACAAAACGCCCGGCTTGATGCTTTTTGCAATCTTGCAAAGTTTTTTAATATCATTGACGCATCCCGTCTCGTTATTGACGTGCATAATAGAAATCAAAGACGTATTTTCATTAATCAGCGATCGGAATTCGTCCTCTTTGACCCGGCCGTATTCGTCGACGCCGCAAAACACAACGTCATATCCCCTTTGCAAAAGTTCCATCGCGCAATTATATACTGCCGGATGCTCGGTTGCAGAAACGATAATTCTGCTTCCGTTCGGCTTTTTTGTGCAAAACAGCGCCGTATTGTCGCTTTCGGACCCGCTTGACGTAAAAACCAGATTTCCGTCTCCGCGCAGTGCGGTCAAGATTTCTTCCCGCGCCGTCCTGATCTTTCTGGACAGTTCAACGGACGGAGAATACAAAGCGGACGGATTATAAAAATCAGTTTCAAGACACTCTTTAACAATGTCCACGCATTCTTTCAGCACGGGCGTCGTCCCGGCATTATCCAAGTAAATCATCTTTCTCCTTCATTCCATAGCGAACGACGCTATACAAATAATCGTCCGACAGTACGGAAATTTTTTTATCATTAAATTCAAGCGCCATGGGTCTATCTCCCAAAAAGTCCTCTTCTTCGGAGAAGTATAACTTACCTACGCCTTTATCGACGAAATAACAGTCTTTTATCTCGTTAACGGCTATCTTTTCCAAAACACTCTCTTTGCCGTCCAAGCCCTCTTTAATAACATAAAAAAAACCGTTTTTATATCTATAAGTATACGTAAAAAGAAGTTTCGAGCGATAAACGCCGACGATAACGTCAGCAGCAATCAATACAGCGGTCAAAAATAACAGCCACAAACTCCAAAACAGACCGACAAGCGACAGCAAAGCGAATATTTTAAGAAAAAGATTGACGTAATTCAATTTATCGAACAAACCTTTCTTAATTTCCACCCTACGTTGCAAAGAGTAACTATTTGAGATATGCAAAAGTCACCCCCTTTCCGCCCTCGTTAAAATTCCCGAGACGGAAACTCTCCACCTCCGGTCTGGTTTTAAGATATTTTTGAACGGTATTACGCAGCACTCCTTCCCCATATCCGTGGATGATCCGGATCTCGTGTAATCTCACGCGCAAGCAACGATCAACGAAATCGCTCACTTCTCGCTCGGCTTCCAAAGAAGTCATGCCGATAATATTGAGAACGGGAGAAACGGACTCGTTATAAAGCGTTGCGCCGGAGCTTTTAGGCAGGATTTTTTCTTTCTTTTTCTGTTTAGGCGTCAAGCGTTGCAAGCCTGAAAGCGCAAAACAGGAAGCGATGCGCCCCATTTTTACTTTCGCCTCTTTCTTGATGGGGTTGATTTCAAGTACTTCCCCTTCCGAATGCAAAGATTTGATCAGAACGCGATCGCCCATCTTGATTTCGCCCTCCTGCTCTTCTCCGAAGCTCTGCAACTCGTTTTCTTCGTTAACAATATACTTTTTGAGCGATTTTCTTAATTTTTGAGCACGGAAAACGTTCGCTTCCGTCGGATCGTCCAGAAGCGTGCGAAGTTCGTCGATAATTTCGTTCGCTTCCTCCATCGCTTCTTCTACGAGTCGTTTTGTCTCTTTGCGGATGTTGACGTTTAATTTTTCGCGCTGTTGATACAGTTTTTCACGTTCTCGCTCGGCTTCATTTTTTATTTTCTCGGCTTCGAGCAGCTTTTGTCGGCTTTCTTCCAGGTTCACGTCGGCTTCTTTTCTGGATTCTTCTAATGCAAGCAGTACTTTCTCAAAATCGCGTTTTGTCGCGCTCAATCCCATGCGCGCGCAAGAGATGATTTCTTCTTTTAATCCGAGCCGTTCAGCGATCAGAAGAGCGTTGGAGGCGCCGGGCGTACCTATGATCAGTTTATAGGTAGGAGAATAAGTTATAGGATCAAAATCCATCGAAGCATTTTTTACGCCTTCGGTCGTTACGGCATATTCTTTAAATTCGTTATAGTGGGTGGTAATAACGGCTTTTGCACCCGAACTAAGAATATAAGAAGCAATGCTGAGCGCAAGAGATGCTCCCTCCGTTGGATCGGTACCGGCGCCCAACTCATCGAAAAGAACGAGCGTATTTTCAGTTAAACGATCAATAACGTCGGAAACGTTTTTCATATGTGCGGAAAAAGTACTCAGGTTCTGTTCTATGCTTTGTTCATCTCCGATATCGGAAAAAATCAGATCAAAGTCGGCAAGTTCGGCTTCGTCCGCGGGCACGAATAAGCCCGTTTTTCCCATAAGTTCGAGTAAGCCGATCAGTTTTAAACAGACCGTCTTACCGCCCGTATTCGGACCGGTAATAAGGAGCATAGAATAATCATACCCGAGCATAACGCTATTCGGCACCACTTTGTTTTTATCAATAAGCGGATGTCTGCCACGCTCAATACGAACGCGTCCCTTATCGTTAAACGTCGGGCGCACGGCTTTTATGGAATATGCGTACGCCGCTTTGGCAAAAAGCACGTCCAAACGGGTAACTATATCGAATGTATACTCGATAAAACCGGCTTCGGCACCGATTTTTGCCGTAAAAGCGCGTAAAATACGGTTGATCTCCGCCTGTTCTTCCAATAAAAGTTGTTTCAGATCATTATTCATATCAACGATCACAAACGGCTCTACGTATAACGTGGCCCCGGAAGCCGATTGATCGTGAATAAGCCCCGGAATCGCGCCCTTATATTCGGCTTTCAACGGAATAACGTAACGATCTTCGCGAACGGTTACGATGTTATCCTGCATGAATTTCGCATACGAAGGAGAGGTGACGAAGCTGTTCAGCTTGTTTTTGATAGCTTCACCCATCTTGCGTATTTTTTGACGAAGATTCCTCAGATCGGAAGATGCGTCGTCGCTCATTTCCGTCTCAGACGCAAAAGAACGATCGATATCGTCTTCTAAACGCTTATTAACGTATATATTACGCGCAAGATCTTTTAAAATCGTAACAGAATCGTCCGGGACCTTCAATAATTGTGTTTGAAGAATGCGAGATACGCGCAAAACGCGGCCCACCTTCATGATATCGGCCATAGACAGCATACCGAACACTTTCGAGCTATCAAGCGCGTCGGAAATATCGTCCAAAGCAAGCCACGGCGTTACGGCGTACTTATAAAGAACAAGATCCGCTTCTGAAACCGCGTCCAGTTCGGCATTGATAATATCAACGCCGGAAAGAGGTTTTAATGCCAAAATATCCTCTTTTGCACGTTTCCCAGATGCAAATTGTGATAATTTTTCTAATATTTTATAATAATCAAGAGATCTGAACGTTCTTTCGTTCATTATTTGACCCCCCTGTTTAAATGCAACTTATTCGTCCCGACCGGTGCGTATAATCCGTAATCGAAATAGCGCGTAAGAACGTCGTCAATGTTTTCGCTATGCACCGTAAAATCAAAATACAACTCCTTACCCGTGTCGTTACCGACGTCGGTTAGGCAGCTGTTACGAAGAACGTGCATACAACGCCCTTTCCCTAATTTTGTAGTCGTCACAAGATAAGAACCTTTCTCGTCGCGGAGTTCGATCTTGCCGTAACAGTTATCGCAAGTAATACCGACTTGATGCCTCGGGCAAAACGTCAAATACATCAAAGGCAGATACCCGTATGCATATAATAATCCCCCATCGAACTTCTTTATTTCGTTTCGATTGAGTTCCGTTGACAAAAAATAGTTCTCACAAGTTTCGATAAGAGGATTTTTTGTATTGAAAATATTAAGAGAAGGTCCGGCAACCGCCATTCTGTGACAATCTTTCGCCATAGCGATCGTTCCGATATTATTACATACGGCTCCGTCGAAAATAGAAATGATCTTTTCAGCGGTGTAAACGATATTCTGAGAAATATAGGGCGGCAACTTGACCCAAACGTAATTGTCAGCCCTTTTCGCCTTCTCATAAAACTCTCTGCAATCGTCCACGTTGAATTTCTCCGGCGCATAGACGATATTCGGTATATACTCGATCAGTTTATCCGTCATATCGTCGACGTCGGCTATTTCGGCAAAATCCCCGCGATGCTTCTCGACGGGCACAATCGGTTTTATTTCTTCATGTTTGACCGGTTTTCTTTCGTAAGAGTCCATAACGAGTTCAATCGACATTTCGATCATCTTTCTTCGGATCTCGTTAAGTCTTGCTTTGGGCAAAAAGGCGTTTTCTACCCGAGTATATACTCTTTGGACGGTAAAACCGGCGTTTCCCGTTTTGGAAAAATGTTCCTGAACCTCCTCTCGCGTAAGCGGTTGATTAAGAGCCTTTTCCACAACGAAATCAAAGTCACAGGTAAGCGATTTGTCTCTATACCAAACGTATACCTCCGGCTTTTCTCCGGCAACAAGATACACCTCGTAATCGACGAATAGAGGACGTTTTAGTGATAAAACTTTGTTTTTTAATTGCATATCGGACGTCAGATGTACACAATCGCCGACAAGCAGATCTTCCGAACAATAAACAACGGAATACCCGTCTTTAAAATTACCGGTTGCGGTGCATCCGGAGACCTCTTGATCCCGTCGCATGATCTTATAACCGTTTTCTTTTTGTAACGGTTTGAAACAACGTACGAAGCCGATATGACGATCTACCACTTTCACAATACGCCCGACCATTCTGCCGATATGAGCGGGAGAATAGGGATAAACGACCTCTCGTCCGTTAAAGTACCCCTGCGTAAAATCCCCTCTGTTGAATAGTACCTTTAAATCGTCGTCGCTCACGTCGCATCGGAGTTTTCTTTTTAAACAGTTATAATAATTTGTTACGCCGGCAATATATTCGGCGCGACGCATTCTACCTTCAATCTTTCCGGAACAAATACAACAACCGGCGATCTTATCCAGACAATCAGCCATGCAGATGTCTTTTGCGCTGAGTAAATAGCCGCGAGCGATTTCTTTGCCATCCAGATAGGAACGATAAAACTTTCTGCAAAGCTGATTGCATCTGCCGCGATTTCCGCTATTTCCGGTCAGCATCGAAGAAAGAAGACATGCTCCTGAAAAACAAATGCAAAGCGCACCGTGGACAAAAAATTCAAGATCAACAGGCGTATACAAACCGACGTCGTTCAACTCTGTCCTTGTCATCTCTCGACTGAGCACAACCCGATCGAATCCCATATCCGCTGCCCATTGCAGACCGAACGTGTTATGAAATCCAAGCTGGGTGCTGGCGTGGATCTGCGCGCAAGAATGTTTTCTGATAATAGGAATCAACGACAGATCGGCAATAATAAAGGCGTCTACTCCGGCTTCTTCCGCTTCAATAACAACTTTCTCCGCGTCCGCCAATTCTTCATCCTTTAAACAAATATTGATCGTAATAAAAGCTTTAACGTTATAAAAATGGCAATAATCAACCACTTCTTTTAAAGAAGTAGTAACGTTATCTGCGCCGGCACGCGCATTCAGATCGCCATAACCGAAATAAATCGCATTTGCGCCGGCATTGACCGCATACTTATACGTGGAAGCGGTGGCCGGCGCCAAAATTTCCATATTATATAACGGGTTACCGTTGATCTCTACCCAATCGTAAGAAGAAAGCGGATCGTTTTGCTTTTTATTCTCGTTCAAGTTATTACCGCAAGCTGATCGATTTTTCTCCAAATCCCGCAAGAACATTTTCTATCTCTTTATTTATCGTTTCATCCGTAAGCGTTTTAGTAAAATCGGTAAACAACAAACGAACGGCTATACTCTTCTTTCCTTTCTGAACCTGACTACCCGTATACACGTCGAAAACGTACGCGTCTTGCAACAACCCGGAACAACTATCTTTGATCGAAGCGATAATCTCAGAAGCCGGCAATTCAATCGGAGCAATCAACGCCAGGTCTCTTTCCACCGATTGATACCTGCTTATCGGCTTAAAGGGCTTGATATCTATGCCGTTTTCCACAAGATACACCTCGTCAAGTTCCGCAATGTATATCCGCTTATCAACGTCAAGTCTCGACATAACGTCCGGATGGACTTCGCCGACGACCCCAATTTTCGTACCGTCGGCAGTGAAAATATCGGCGCTCCTGCCCGGGTGCAGATATTCCATCGAAGATCTCTTATAGGTAACGTCGATTGCAAACGCACAAAAGATATCGTCCAAAACGTTTTTGATCGAATAATAATCCTCTCCGTCTCCGTAAAACGCGATAGAAAGTTTTTCTTTTTCTTCAGGGAGTTCCGTAAGCGGAAGTTCTTTCGGAATATAAGTACTCCCGATCTCAAAAAGTCTGCCTGCTCGATTGCCTCTGACGAAGTTACCTTCGATGATCTTCAACATGCTGTACGCAAGGTTCGTACGCATAACGCTGATATCTGTTCCGAGAGGATTTCTGAGAGCGATCATCGACCGTAAAGGCGAATTGGCTTTCAGACGCAAGAGATCAGCCGACTTAGGCGTTACAAACGCATACGAAACGATTTCTGACGCGCCCTTTCCGACCAGAATCTGTTTGAGTTTATCCTGGCGAAGTTGCTTTTCGCTTTTACCTCCGCGCATGTCGCTCAGGATCCGAGGCGTAACAGCATCATAACCGTAAATACGAATAACTTCTTCCGTCAGATCGTTGATACCGACGATATCTTCACGGAAAGCCGGAACCAACGTTGTGAGAATATCTCCTTGGGCAGTCGTTTTTAACTGCAATCTATTCAGAATTTCGATAATTGCGCTTTTAGGAACTTCGAAACCGGTAATCTTATTGATCTCTTCATAATTGTAGACGATCTTTCTGTCGTCCGTATCGTCCGCAAAGCAATCGATCTTTCCGTCCACAATATCTCCCCAACCGTACCGTGAAAAGAGGGATAACGCTCTCTTCATACCGATCTCTTGCGATAAATAGTCGATACCCTTTTCATAACGAGCGGAAGAATCGGAATGAAGATTCAGTTCTCTCGCGGTATGTCGCACGCTATCGCGGGCAAATCGTGCACTTTCCAAAACCACGGTATTGGTATCGGGACAAATGGACGAATACTCGCCACCCATAACGCCTGCAACTGCAACAGGCTTCTTACTGTCGCAAATAACAAGATTTTTCCCCGAAAGAGTATATTCTTTACCATCGAGAGCAACGATCTTTTCGCCCTCTTTCGCCCTACGAACAACGATCTTACCGCCTTCGAGCAGGTTTTTGTCAAAAGCGTGCATGGGCTGACCTATCTCAATCAGAACGTAGTTCGTTACGTCAACAAGATTGTTGATGGGACGAATACCAACCGCTTTCAGTCTGTTGCGAATGATCTTCGGCGAAACGCATTGCTTAACGTTTTTTACAGCGCAAGCGATATAACGCGGACAAAGGGATAATTCTCTATTTTCTACGCTGACGTACGAAGATACGTCTTCCCCGATCGTTTTATAACTCAGATCGGGCATTTTCAACGGTTTATCGAGGACAGCGGCTACTTCTCTCGCCACACCGAGAATGCTGTTTGCGTCCGGTCTGTTTGCCGTGATGGCGACGTCCAGTACGATATCGGTATTTCCGATTACTTCGTTGATATCCTGACCGATCTTGCATTCTTCCTGAATAATCCAGATACCGTACACGCCCGCTCCGATAAAATCGTCTTCGGACAGTCCGAGTTCGGCGCCGGAACAAAGCATACCGTCACTCTTAACGCCGCGTAAAACGCCGCTTTTTATGACTTTTCCGTCCGGCAAAACAGCCCCGTCGAGACAAGTGGGAACCAAATCTCCCTTTTTCACGTTCTGCGCGCCTGTAACGATCTGACAAACTTTATCGCCGACGTTTACCTGGCATATGAACATATGATCGCTGTCAGGGTGAGGAACGATCTCATCCACGCGTCCGACAACGACGTTTTTAATCGAATCGCTCAAACGAATTACTTCTTCGATCTCAAATCCGGCCGAAACAAGCTTATCGCCCAAAACTTCGGCGCTGATACCATCTATATCAACAAAATCTTTTAACCAACTGTAAGGTACTTTCATATTACCACCTCTTATTTATACTGACGCAAAAAGCGCAGATCGTTTTCAAACAAAATACGAATATCGGGAATGCCGTATTTAAGCATAGCGCAACGCTCGATACCGATACCGAATGCAAAGCCGGAATACTCTTTCGAGTCGATACCGCAATTATCAAGCACGACGGGATTGACGATGCCGGCGCCGAGGACTTCTATCCAACCGGTACCTTTACATAAACGGCATCCTTTTCCGTGACACATAAAACAACTGACGTCCATTTCCATACTCGGTTCGGTAAACGGGAAATATGAAGGACGAAGACGAGTACGGGTATCCGCGCCAAAAAAGCTACGCGCAAACTCGTCCAGACATCCCTTTAAATCGCAAATATTGACGTTTTTGTCCACGACGAGACCTTCCATCTGATGGAACATCGGCGAATGGGTAGCGTCGTCGTCCGCACGGTATACCTTACCCGGACAGATAACGCGAATGGGCGGCTTTTGCGAAAGCATCGTACGCGCTTGAACTGCGGACGTCTGCGTACGCAAAAGGATCTTATTGGTAATATAGAAGGTATCCTGCATATCGCGAGCCGGATGGTCGGCGGGAATGTTCAGTAATTGAAAGTTATAATAGTCTTCTTCAACTTCAACCCCTTCCAAAACGGAAAAACCCATACCGGTAAACGCGTTGATCAATTCGTTCTTGGCAAGAGTCAACGGATGAAGACTCCCGCACGCGTTCTTATCGGGCAAGGAAAGAGTGACGTCAATCTCTTCTTCTTTCATCTTCTTTTCTTTCTGAAAAGTAATAAATCGTTCTTCGTAAGAATTCAACAACTCGTCAACTTTTTGACGCAATTCATTAATATGCTTACCAACGGAAGGTCTTTCTTCTGCGGAAATGTTTTTCAAGCCTTTGAGCAAAGCGGTAATTTCGCCGTTTTTGCCAAGGTAACGCACTCTCAGATCGCCCAGTTCGTTCAACGAGGTGATCTGACTGATCTTTTCCGATACGGCATCGGAAATTTCTTTAATCTTTTCAATCATTATTTATACTCCCGTAAAATTAATTATTGGTTTTATGTTCTTTCAGCGTAAAGCTCATCTTGTTCGTACCCGTACCGACGTTAAACAGACTTTGCGACTTAAAGATATCGTCCACTATATTGTAATAAACGCTTTGACTATCAAACGGCACGGTAACGGGCGTGTGATCGTCCCCGATATAATACTTGCTGTAACAAACATCCCACAAATTATTATCGTAATCGCTCTTTGCTGCTAAGGTAGCCAAATTAAAATTCCCGTCGTCCAAGGTATAATAATCGGCTTCTTCATCATACGGCGCCGATACTGCGTCGAAGCGTCCGTTTTGATACAGATAGAAAGAAGAATAATTCATGCTCCATTCGTTATTTTCGTAATAGTTCGCCGCAAGAAGAGAACTGTCGCGATAATAAGTAGTATCCTTATAATAGTAATAGGTGCACGTCCCCGTAATACTGCCGTTATTTTGAGCCGTAACGATGCCGACGTGATAAGCGGAATTGACGTCGTCGAAGCAGAACTTCTGAGAATCGACCGTAATGTCAAAATCGACAACTTCTACGTCGACGCTGCTGATCGTACCGTTATTGACAGCACAGACTGTACCGATATAAACGGGGTTTTCGCTTCCGTATATGACGGTGCGGATGTTTCTGCAAATGGAAGTAACGTACAACTTTAAATTCTTGATCGTACCGTCGTTACGTACGAACAATCCGGAGAAACCGGTAGTGTCGTCGTTGTTGCTGTACGTAATCGTATGACCTTTACCGTTAAAAACGCCCGTGTACGGTCTGTTCAACGCTCCGAAAGTAACGTTTGTAAGAACAAGATCGTTTTCTAAGACAATAGAAGCCGATAAAGAATCGGTCAACGTGGCAATAAGTTGCTCTTCCGTGGAGATCGCAACCGGCCAGACGGCATACAGCTTCGACGGCAGGCTCTTATCCCATTTTTTCGTCGCATTACCCGTCGAATCGGTATAAATCACGCCGTTTTCATCCGCCCACCCGGAGAAGAGATCAATTTGCTCTTGCGTGAGAATATTTTCGTTCAATAACAGTTCGTAATCTTCACTGTCATACGTAATGTATACCGTATCGTAAAGAATGCTTTCGCTATCGTCAAGATATAAATCGACAGTAATGCTATTGGCCTGCCATTTGGGATAGATACGGTAAGTATCGTTATCGGCAACGGTCAGGAACCAGGGCAATTTACTCTGTCCGCTTTCGTTGGTAAGCATTAATTCTTCGTTGTCGGGCTGAACGTAATACCAACCTCTAAACGAATATCCGTCGCGCGTCGGCAAATCGAGTGTGTACGAATCGTTATATCCGACGGATACCGTTTGATTGGAAAGAGGACCTTCGCAAATATACACCATAGAATAGCTTCTTTGTTCCCAATCCGGCGTAAACACAATATCGACGCCGCTATCCGCTTCTCTATCCAAAACAAGCGACCAGGTGCCTTTAACGCCAACCGACTTGACGCCGGAACTACTGCTGAATTGCCAGCCGTTCAGATAATAAGTACGCGCGTCGTATCCGAGGAGATCCCATTCGTAAGAAGAATGATACTCCACGTCGAGATAATACATTCGTTTTTCTTGTGAATAAGCGACTTCCACCCCAAAATTCGGAACGAAATCCTCGTTCAAATTCAAATAGACTCTGTATACGCGCGGCATCCATATACAAGTTAAAATCTGGTTGTAAGGGATCACGTAAGAATTTCCGATCTGGACGTCAACGTCATTCTCGTCTGTCCAACCTCCGACGACGTAGCCGTCTTTCTGCACGGCGTCGTCGTTATAAAAACGTTCGATATCCGTGCTCGTGATCCTGCCGTAGATCGGGTTCCCGACGGTTATCACGTCGCCGTTATCGTCTCTGTATGTGAGCTGAGCAAACGGCTTATTATCTTCAATAAGATATGGACAAGCAAGTTTATTGACGTTATCGAGATAATAATTAAAGGTTGCCAGGATATTTTCGGAGTTGTTTGTGTTCCACTTTTCGATATAATAGTCGGCCATACCCTCCTCGACGTAAAGAAGAAGTCCCCGGTTAAAATTATTGCCGAAGCTGTCGGAATAAACGACGGGTATATTCTGGACGACGTTTTCGGTGAACACGACCTTCCGCAAACGATGCGTTAATCCCATCGCGCCGGAAGAAAGTACTTGCGTATCTTTTCCGAAAGTAATTTGCGTCAGATACCAACCGCCGAAAGCATATCCGCCAATGGTCTTATAGGTATAGTCGGTTGCGTTGTAAACGACGCTATCGGGGATAACAACGGAATCAATGTCACGACGGGTACGCGCAAGAACAATGTCCGATCCATCCTTATAATATAACCCGTCATCATACGTAAAAAAGTCGACGGCAACGGCAGAAACGTATTTTTCATCGCAAAGAGTTTGATTGCTATTAAAAAATCCAAGCGCTTGACTCTTGGTAAGCGTTGGGAAACAAACGAACTTCGGCTCGTATTCTTCCGAGGGAAAAAGATAAGAGTAGCTCATGGAAGAAAGCGAATCTATCTGCACGTAAACGATGCCCGGTACGCGGATCGGCTCGCTGCTATGAATGCTTTCTCCGATTACCAATGCGCCGATATTGCTGTTTTTGAGCGAATTGGCGCCGATCATATTAACCCGAACGTTAATATATCCTTTGCCGAACTGATCTTTATTCAACGTGAATCTCGTTACGTTTTCAAGGCCCGTTTCTTCATCCGTTTCGCTATACTTACCTACGATACGATCGTCATCTTCCGTTTCAACCGAATATTCCTGTCCGAAAACGGAGAAAACTCCGTTCTCGACGGAAACAATCTTCCGAGTAAATTGCGTCGGATCGAAAACGTCGGTTATCTTGCCGGAAGGATAGGCATAAAGCTCCGCCGTGGAAACGCCGTTCATCTTGTATAACACATCGTTATAGGTTACAAAATAATCGTTTTTGACCGTAACAGAGTAAAGGAGAACGCTCTCCGCATTCATAAATGCGGTACTATTAATCTCGGAAAGGTCCGGAGAATCGAACTTGACCGAAAGCAGATACCTACAATCGGCAAAAGCATATTCTTTGACAGAAGCCAGGCTGTTTTCCCCTTCCGACTCGATATACTTTATCGCAGTATTCGCAAAAGCATATGCGCCGATCGTGGAAAGTCGGGACTTGATCAACAATTTGAAATCGTTATTCGTCTCGGAAAAACTTTTCAGATTTTCACAACCGTAAAACGCCATTGCCGAAACGTCGCGCAAAATATCGTTGGAAGAAAGGTTAAAAAATTCAAGCGTTTTATTTCCTCTGAAAGCGCTTTCCGCAATTCTCGTTACGTCGGAAGGAAGGTTGTACGAAGTTTCGTTTCCAAGATACTTATAAAGGGTATTGTTCGCTATGATACTGTAAGCGTTTAGTTTTTGCGCCCACGGAGTATCGTCAAACGCCTTATCGCAAACGCGTTCCAGATCGGAGGGCAACGTCACGGAAGAAAGCGACTTACAATCCTTAAAGGCGTAATACCCAATGGAAGAAACGATATAGGATGTGTTCCAGGCCATTAATTTTTGCGGAATAACAATCTCTTTCAGTTGTCTGGACACGCCGATTATTTCCGCCGTAGATCCGGTGTTGTTAAAATACGTCGCAAGATTATTACCGTTAATGATCCTGAAAAGGATGACCACGTCCTCGGAATAATAATAGGTATTGATCCTATGAACGTCCGTACCGTTACTGAACCGATCGACAAAATCGGAAAAGCCGTGCAAAGCGGCAAAACCATCCCAATCCGTTTCGGAAGAAGTAAGCACGATGGAAGAAAGCTGCTCGTTGAAAACGTTATCGCCGATATGCGATTTAAGCGAACTTAGTTTATTGACGGCAACGCCGGAAAAATCGATGGCGTCGATATGAACGCTGTCAAACGCATGATCCCCTATTACGGCTACGTCGGACGAAACGATAATCTGCCCGACGATCGCGTTATAGAACGCATAGGGAGATATGGAAGAAACAGTCGATTCCATCTCGTATGCGCGTACCACTCTGTTGGCCGGATATGCGACTAAAGTGGCTCTTTCGTCTTTATAAAGCACTCCGTTCTCGCCGGTATAAATGGGAGAACCCTGCGAGACGTAAATAGCGCGCAAAGAAGAACAATTTTTGAAAGTTCCTTCTTCGATCTCAACCACTCCGGAAGGAATGGTAATCGTCTCAATATAAGCGGCATTTTCGCCCGTAAACGTATCCCTTGATATAGAAAGGACGGTCATACCGCCGTACGTCTCGGGAATCACGAGATCGGTCAGCGTACCTTCGTAACGAACGACCTGATACCCTGTCATTTGCGTAAAGCCGCTGAGAGAGGGCGTGTAAGAGGTAAAGGACAACCTGATCGGCGTCCAGACCGCATATAACGTAAGATCACGGTCAACGGAAAGATATTTTGCTCCGGATTCGTCTGTTTTATCGAATTCTATCAAAGAAATAGCATTACTACCGGACAAAGAAATATCTCTGCTGATTTCTTCGAGCGTCCAACCGGCAAAAACGTAGTCGTCCATAGAGATGGACGGCAATCCTGAATAATAAATGTTTGTCTTGTCGTAATTTTCAGAAGAATCATAGAGACGCTTGATGTCTTTGGACGCGATATTATAGTTGTCTTTATACGTAATGAAGTTGACCGTATATACGACGTCGAACGAAACGGCGCGATACACGTGATCGGAGTTCATATGCACGGTCGTCGTGCTTTGGTTATCAACGGAAACGTTGTCGGCCTCCCAAGAACCAAAGGTCTTATTGGGTATTGGCGTCCAAGCGATAACAACCACCGTTCCTCCCGTATATTGTTGCGTAAAAACGCCGTCTTCCGGCGGTTGAACGTTAACGGCTTCTCCGTTAACGGATACGGGCACCCCGCCCTCTACAACGAGAGTATACACGGCCACGGCCGGATCAAGCAAATTCAATTGAAACGACGTCGTACAGCTTCCATAGACGACTTCAAGTTGTTGCATTCCGATTCGATTCAATTTATAACGACTTTTTACGGCGATATAGTCCTCTCTCATCGCAACAGACTCTTGCGTGCCATCGTTATAACGTACGATCAACATGATATCGTTCAGCTGAACGCGACCGGCGTACAGAATCGACGGTATGGTCGAAGAGTCGATACGAATCGACTCGACTACTTGCTCGGCAGTATTGTCATTTTCATCGGTCTTGCCAGAAGTATCGTTCAACGTGCATGCAAACAAAACGAACGCAACAGACAACGTCAGTAACAGTAATATAGCGATCTTAATGTATCTCTTACTCATTTTGTCTCCACTTTGCAAAAATACGATATTGTTTTTTACCTTCGGACGACCAAGGCGCAAGGCTATGACCGAACGCGTCTGTAATCATGTTTTCCGTTCCGTCTTCTTCCCGAATGAACCATCCGACAAAGGTTTTCCCGTTTATATTTTCGGGCACTTCCAAATCAAAGTTCTTATTATATTCGACCGATTCGGATGTAATACCGACATCGGCGCCGTACAGCAGAATGGTATTCCAGAGAGCGTAAACGGTATATTCGTCTTCGGATGCATACCTCCACGAAAGCAACGATTGCCCTCGTCCGTCGGTGAGGATGATCTTATTGCCTTCCTCGCCTATCATATACCAACCCAAGAAGGTATAATCGGTACAGGTAGGCACGTCGAGCGTCCAGCCGGACGCGTCGTAAGTCACATACGTCTCTACTGCGGAAACGGTCACGTCGCTTTCCACGGAATAAACGATACGGTATTTTCTTGCCTCGGTAACCGGATAAAGGTATATTTCTCTGCTATCCAAAACCGTGCTCCACACGCCCGTGGATTCGTATCCTGTTTCCGAATCGTCTTTCCAACGAAGGAATACCGTCTTCAATACGTCAAAGCCGACGAACGAAAAAGCATACGCTTCTTCGTAAGTCACTTCAGATACGTAAGTCACAAGTCCCGTCGTTTCGTTCCGTTTTGCAGGGAGATCAACGTTACCGTTATCGACGACTTTTTTCACTTCGCCTTCACTGACAACGAAATAGACTTTGTATTTCTGCGGCGCCCAAACGCAAGTCAGGATTTGGTTGTAGGGGACGAAATAATCTTCGCTACCCGATACGATCACTCCCTGCGCGTTTTGCCAACCGACGATGTCGTATCCTTCGCGCGCAACCCGTTCTTGCACGTCCGCAACGTTTTCGGTGGTTACTTTGTCGTAATACACGTCGATCGTTCTGGAAACGCCGGAGCCGTCGACGTAAGCAATAACGGCGAACGTCTTTTTGTTTTCGGTCAAAACGAGATAGGGACAAGCGCTTTGCTCCATTCCGTCGACGTCCGTATAAGTGAATATCGAGTCCGCAGGCACCCACTTGCTCTCTCTGTAAAGATTAAACCCGTTAATCGAGTCATAGATATACATTCCGTTGTGGAAAAGCGGACCGAAGGTATCGTCTTGTATGTCGCTGATAAAATCGCATTCAACGTAAAGAGCGGTAAGAGCGGACGCTTTACTGAACGCATTCGAGGATAAGGCGCCGACCCCGCGAAGAGTCACCGATTTGAGATAAACGCCGTAAAAGGCGTACGGAAGCACCTTTTTTACCTGCGTATACGTCACGCCGTCGAAAACCACGTTTTCGGCAACAACCAGCGAGTCGGACACGCGGGACGCGCGCGCCACGTACAGGTTCATGTCTTCTTCACGCAAAACGTAAAGAATATCAGCGTCGTTATTGTCGTAGAAAAAGCGATAAGACTCCGTAGAGGATTTTTCGTTCATCAGGTCGCTGTTATTATCGAAGAAAGACATCTTATCCGACGCGGACAATTTATCGGACAAAAGAACGTATTCCGTTTCGTATTCGCCGAAGAAAGCACCGTATGAAAATACGGACGGGTTGGAATCGAAGCGAACGTACAATAGCCCCGGCACGTTGAAAGCGCTTTCTCCCACCGACTCGATAAGAGAGGAAATACGCACCGCCGAAATTGAACTGTAAGAAAAAGCGTTGGATCCGATCGCCGTAACGTTCAGGTAACCGTCAAAACCGTACCCTCCCGATACGCTATCATACAAAAGAACGGTTTTTTTCGTCTTATCATCATCTAAATAAACGTAATAATAGAATTCGCCGTCCGCCGTAAAGGTGCCGTCGTCATTCTCGGTAAGCGTCGTGGTCTGACGCAGTTTTTCGTTCGTAACCTTATTCTTCGGAACGACGTCCGTGCTTGTTTTCGCAATTTGGATTCCGTCCTGAACGTTCAGATAGACGACAAACTTCTTCCCGGCGATCACGACCGAACCCACGCTCTTATCAACGGATTCTTCATACAAGGACAAATCGACGGAAATAGATTGGATGGATCGCCGAGTCACGGGATAGTAATAATAAGCGTCCTCTATCTTGTCGTACAAAAGCGGAATCTGCTTTGTTCCGTCTTCCGACAGAATAAAATAACAGTAGTCTCCGCTCATCACAAACGCCCCGTCCGCTTTGACTCTCGCCCATTCGGATGGAAGCAGTCTTGCGCCTGAAGAGGATTGTAAATAATAATTCTCCCCCGAAAAGTCGTATTCGACAGTCCACTCGATCCCCGATTTAACGATCAGATATATATCTTCTTTTTCGCCGTTCAAAACAACGGTCCCGACGGGTACGGCCGTTCCGCCGTCATATTCTCTCAGATCGCAATCCAGAGAATAGGCGTATAAACGAACGTACGACGGATCGAATTCTCCGTCCAGACGCCCTGCCGGATAGGTAAACAACGTATAATTTTTATTGGCGTCGTAGCTGTAAAGTATGCCTTCGTAAACCTCGAAAACAGGATTCTTTTCCGAAAGGACAAACCCTTGCAAGCTGACGCACCCGACAAAAGCGTCGTCGGCAACGTTCACTGTCGAACGAGAAAGGGTCACAGACGTAAGATAGCAGCAATTCTCAAAAGCGGCGGAGCCGATGGTCGTTAAGCAGTTAATCTGCTGGGTGGACGACGGCTGCAATTTGACCGACGTAACGGCGGTATTGCGAAAAGCTCGCTCGCCGACGGAGCGTACGGCGTATTTCAAGTATAGTCCGTCCCCTTGGGGATTTGCGCTGCAAATAAACCCAACAAGAGAAGTGCAACCGTCGAATGCGGAAGGTCCGATCGTCGTAAGGGCGACGTTTTCGCCGATATCGACGTAACGCAGAGTCGTATTTCCGCGGAAGGCGCCCTCCGCAATCTTTGTAGCCGTTTTATCAAGAGTATAAACGGCGTTTGTTCCGAGGTACTTATAAACGATGCCGTTTGCGCGTAAAGTATCGTTTTCTATCGTTTCAATCCAAGGCGTATCGTTAAAAACGTCGTCGCCTATCCTTTCCAGCTTGCTGGAAAACGAAATGACGACGTTTTTCAAAAGCGTACACCCTTTAAAAGAGCAATCCGCCAAAGAAGCGACGGTATAAGCTCTCTCTCCGGGTTGCGCCAGGCGGATCGGTATGGCAAAAGTAGTCGCTCTTCTGTCGACGCCCAAAATCTCCGCCGTAGCGTACGACTCTTTATCGTTCGTTATCACGCTTTCGTCCACCAGGTTCTTATCGTATAAAACCCTGTACAGAACGGATATGTTCTGTCCGTCGGCTTCGTCGTAAGAACTGAGATATACCGCGTTCGTATCCTTCGCCGACAGAACCGTCTTATCCGTGATTGAGGCAATAACAGGGAAAAGTGAAATCAGCAGTTCTCTGGAAGAAGAAGCGCAAACGACTTTATCGATTTTTTCGTTAAATAAAGCGGTCGGCAAAGTCAGATTGGTCGGACTGAGAGCAGACAAATCAACGTTATCGATATAAACGCTGTCAAAAGCGCGCGTTCCGATTTTGTCAACCGAAGACGGTACAACGACGCTGCCAACCATCGCGTCGAAGAACGCATAGGAGTCGATCGTTTCGACAGCGCCCTCCACCACGTAACGAGCAGCCGGTTTGTTTGCGGGATACGCAATTAATTCTTTACCGTCGGCGGAATACAGAACGCCGCCTGTTGAACGGTAGTAAGAAGAATCGTTGACGACGATCGATGAAAGATGCGAGCAATTTTTGAAAGCGCCCTCTTCAATCGTTTTTACGGAAGCGGGAAGGGTAATGGAGCGCAACTTTTTAGCCTGGGTTCCGGAAAAAGCGCTCGCTCTTACGACCGCGACGTCCGCTCCGTCGTACTTTTCGGGAATATCGAGCCCGAGCGCGTTCCCTTCGTACCCGACTACTTCATAATGGTCTCCTACTCGTTCGTAAATAATGCCCATGGGAATCCAGGTCGCGTAAAAAGTGATATTACGGTTTACGTCGAACGGAAAAGACACGATATGCGTCGAGTACCCGGCGATGGATTGCTCCTCGGTTATTTCGTCGGTCGTCCAACCGGCAAAGATATAGTTATCGCGAAATACCGCGGGGATATCCGTTTCAAAGAGCCTGTTCGTCGTTTTCGACTGTACGACGGACGAAGAAAAAGTTTTGAAAGAAACGGTACTGACCGCAGGCGTCGAATAAGGGCGATAAACATAGTTTCCGTCGACAACGACGTTGGTAATACTTTCGGAACTGACCGGCAGATCGTTGGCCGTCCAATAAGAAAAGTTATTGCCGTCGTTTATCCATTGAATGGTAACGACGGTGCCGTCCGGATAGGTGTTTTCGTAAAAGCCGCTCTCAGGCAAAGTGATCGCATTGACTAGTTTTTTATTGTTTACGTACGTGGGAACCCCGCCGTAAACGCGGAGCGTATAGTACTTGATCTCGTTATCGTGGATCTCCATCTGAAACTTGGCCGTTTTCTGTTGATACACAACGGTAAATTGATGCGTGCCGACCTCGTTCAATTTGGCGAGGCTCTCTTCTTTGAGCATGGATTGTTTGATCGTAATGCGTTTCGTTTTGCTGCCGTAATGAAGGATAAGTTGAATTTGCGTAACGTCGACGTGACCTATTACGGCATTGGTCGGAACGGTGGATTCATCCACTTCAATGGAGGTAAGAACGCCTTCCTCCTGCGTATTGTTCTTCGTGACGCAAGCACAAAAAACGCTCAGCAATATCGAAACGAGTATTAAAAAGACCAAAAGCGTTTTTTTGCGCATAAATACTCCCAACTTTATTTTATTTATAAAATAATATTATCATATACGCAATAAAAAAGCAAGGATAATTTTTAAGCAGAACGCTCTACGTATTAATTAAAAAGAAATCTTTTAATTCTTTTATAACGTCGGAATGTCTTTCGAGATATTCTCGCAAGCCTTTCGGATTGGAAAAGCGTGTTATTTTACCTCCGGCCGACAGTTTTTTGGACACGGCGCCCGCGCCGCAACCTATTACGTGACAACTCTCTTCCATCGTGTCGACGTTATATAAACACGCTTTATCATCGCGGCAAAATCCGGTGTTTTCCAGATTATCGGCGGTATTCTTTTGCCGATACATATAATAAGGCGAATATCCCGCCGCGTTCAAAGTCCGGAAAGAATAATCGGTCATCCGCAAGGCTTCGCCTCCCGTCTTCTTGCTCGTTTTGTCACGATTCAGCTCGGAACCGCGCTTAATGCTGAGCGTATGTACGGTAATGTTTTCGGGACGAAAAGACAACGCTTCTTCCAGACTGAACCGGAAATCTTCAAAAGTCTCTCCCGGCAATGCTGCGATCAGATCGCAATTGACCGAAAAACCTTTGTCTTGCACGAGCGCAAACGCGTCGTAAATATCCTGCACGGTATGTCTTCGGCCGATCAGATCCAACGTACGTTGATGAAAAGTCTGCGGATTGACGCTGAGACGAGTAACGTTGTTTTTTCGTAAAGCATTCACAATATCCTCGTTTATGGTATCCGGTCGACCGCACTCTACCGTAAATTCACACCCGCAGGAAGATAGAGGTTCAAGGATCTCGGACAAGAATCCGGCTCCGACCGACGTGGGCGTTCCGCCCCCGACGTAAATCGATCGTATGCGAAAACCGCTTTCCTTGACGATCTCAAAGGCCGTTTCTATATCTTTTTGCACGCAACAAACGAATTCGGGCAAATCTTTTTTGATTCTGAAAACCTCGGTGCTGATAAAAGAACAATAACTGCACCGGGTGGGACAGAAAGGAATATTTATGTACAAGCCGACGGCTTTTTCGTCGCGATTAATAAACTGTTTTTGGTATTCCGCACAGCCTGCCACAAGTTCGGCCTTACCCGGTAAAACGCGATACTCTTCGATCAGCGTCTTTTTCGGATCGGAGGTCGACTTAACAAGCTCGTTGTACATTGCCGTAGGACGAACGCCTGTCAAACTTCCGTAAGGCAAAGAAACTCCGAGTGCCTCGCTCAAAAAATCATACAAACTGCTTTTGGCAAAGTATTTTGACTTTTTCTTAAATATGATCCGGTCGTCTTCGTCAATATTGCATCGGTAATTTGCGTTTCCCCACAAATCGCTTTTAACGTTAAAAATAAACGTTTTTCCGGACGTAGAATAATCCCATGAAAGATAATTTTCGCCGTTGTCATCCCAGTCGAGATAAGGAAAAAACGCGCGGGGGATCTCCTGCACGTCGTTCAGATAAGTATTCTTTTCAAAGAGGATACGGACGCTCATAAATGCAAAATAGGATTGAATCTTCGTTCATGGTTCAGCGTCGTGCTGTCGCCGTGGCCGGGATAGATCATCCTGTCCCCTTCCAGCGTGAACAATTTGTTTTTAATGGAATCGGCTATCCGCACGCTCGAACCGCCGGGAAAATCCGTCCTGCCGTACGTTTCGCACATGAGTGTATCGCCGGAAAGCAAGGCGCCATCCTCCAATTCGAAACAGCAACCGCCTTTCGTATGGCCGGGTGTGTGTATAACCCGTACGGATATGGTATCGAACTTAATCACTTTACCATCCGAAAAAGTTTCGTATTCCTTAACGGGAGGAATGGTCAATCCGACCATCGAAGCAAGACTGTCGTCCGGAGAAACGAGACAAGAAGCGTCATCCTCGTGAATAAAAATCCGAGCGCCCGCTTTTTCCCACTTATGCGCGTCCAGGATATGATCGAAATGCCCATGCGTAAGAAGTACGGCGACTGCTTTCAGTCCGTATTCTTTCAGGTACGCCTCAATCTTTCCATGGCCGCCGCCCGGATCGACAATGACGGCGATACCATTCGAGGAAAGAACGTAACAATTCGTAGGCATGTACCCTACTTCGAATTTTCTGACGGATACCATCCTTATTCCACGATGCGGGCCGCAATTGCGTCCAAAAATTCGTCGGACGTAACAGCCTTTCCTTCTCCCTCATAGTTGGGCAGGAGGTCTTTGGTCATAATGCCGTCGGTAATGGTAGTCAGGCAGGCTTTTTCCAGACGATCGGCGAAGTCGGACAAGTCTTTGAGTCCGTCCAGTTCTCCGCGCTTTCTGAGCGCCCCCGTCCAGGCATAGATGGTCGCAATGGGATTGGTGGAAGTCTGTTCTCCCTGCAAATATTTATAATAGTGGCGCGTGACCGTCCCGTGCGCGGCTTCGTACTCGTACTTGCCGTCGGGGCTGACAAGAACGGAAGTCATCATGGCAAGCGAGCCGAAAACGGTGGCGACCATATCGCTCATAACGTCGCCGTCGTAGTTTTTGCACGCCCATATCATACCGCCGTTGCTTTTCATAATACGGCTTACCGCATCGTCGATCAACGTGTAAAAATAAGTTATGCCTGCTTTTTCAAAACGTTCTTTGTATTCTTTTTCGTAAATTTCGTTAAAAACATCCTTGAATCTGTGATCGTAAATTTTGCTGATGGTATCTTTTGCGTTAAACCAAAGATCTTTTTTTACGTCCAGAGCGTAGTTCATACAGCTCCTTGCAAAGCTTGTTATGCTCTTGTCGGTATTATGCATCGCCTGCACGACGCCGGGGCCTTTAAAATCAAAAACGGTTTTTTCGGATCCGTCCGGAAATTTAAGAACGACCGCGCCGCCTTCCATCACGTACCCTTCCACGCCGCTATACACGTCTCCGTACGCATGACGCGCGATAACGATCGGTTGCGTCCAAGTCGGCATAAGAACTTTCAGGCCTTTGACCATAATCGGCGCTCTGAAAACGGTACCGTCCAGGCGAGAACGGATCGTGCCGTTGGGCGATTTCCACATCTGACTCAGATTGTACTCTTTTACGCGGCTCGCATTCGGAGTGATGGTCGCGCACTTAACGCCTACGCCGTACTTTTTGATAGCTTCGGCAGCTTCGACGGTAACTGCGTCCTTGGTCTCTTCTCTGTTCGGAAGTCCAAGATCATAATAGATGGACTTTAAATCGACAAAAGGCAAAATCAGTTTTTCTTTGATCTTCGCCCATAAAATCCTGGTCATTTCATCCCCGTCGAGCTCAACTACGGGTGTAGTCATGGTTATCTTTTTCATGTAAATATACCTCTCAACCGATAAACGTTTTCACGTCATCGTTTTTATACGTCGTAAAACGGAAAGAAAACCCGTTTTCCGTCTTTTCTTCGCCGACCTCGGCACAATGCCAGTTTTCGAGTTGATCAAGGTTCTCGAAAAACACGCTCGCGCCGCCTTTCGCTTCCACTTTCGTGACGAATACGGTATCGCAATATGGGAGCATGGTGCGATAGAACATCGCTCCGCCGATAATAAACACGTCGTCCGCGGGATACTTTTTCAGTTCGGCCGCAAGCTCTCGTAAGGAGTCGACAACGACGCAGTCTTCTCTTTTCTCTCCGCCGGGATACAAAACGACGTTCGTTCTGTTTTTCAACGGTCTGCCGCCGGGAAAACTTTTTAACGTGTTAGAGCCCATAACGACGACCTTTCCGGTTGTTTTTTTACGGAAATAATCCATATCTTGTTTCAAGGAAAACAACAAATCGTTATTTTTCCCGATGCCCCATTCCTGATCTACCGCAACGATCGCTTTCATATTTTACCTCAAACAGCTACCGGAAGCTTCTTCCCCAAAAGGTGGAATTTGTAGTTGCTTAATAAGAAGTCTTCCACCTTATAATCGTAAAAATCCGTCACGTCGCGCGCAAGAGTCAACGTGGGCGCGTCAAATTGCTCTTTTTCGATGATCTCTTTAACAATAGGTATATGTCTGTCATAGATGTGCGCGTCGGCGATAACGTGGACCAGTTCTCCCGGTTCCAATCCGCTCACTTTGGCAAACATCATCAAAAGGACGGAGTACTGCAATACGTTCCAGTTATTTGCGACGAGCATATCGTTACTGCGTTGATTGAGTATGCCGTTCAATTTATTTCCGGAGACGTTAAAGGTCATGGAATAAGCGCATGGATAGAGATGCATTTCGTGCAGGTCCCGGAAGTTATAGATGTTGGTAAGGATACGGCGGCTCGCCGGGTTGTTTTTTAAGTCGAACAACACTCTGTCCACCTGGTCGAATTCGCCCTCTTTATAGATATGTTTTTGCGCAAGTTGATAGCCGTAGGCTTTACCGATAGAACCCGTTTCGTCTGCCCAAGCGTCCCAAATATGGCTGTTTAAATCATGTACGTTGTTGCTTTTCTTTTGCCAGATCCAAAGGAGCTCGTCGACGGCGGCATTGAAATTTGTTTTACGTATGGTCAGAATCGGTAATTCTTCCGAAAGATCGTATCGGTTGACCAAGCCGAATTTCTTGATCGTATGAGCCGGCGTACCGTCTTCCCAGCGAGGGCGAACCGTCATGTTCGTATCCCAGACGCCGTTCTCCAAAATGTCTTTCATGTTCTGAATGAATATCTTATCCGCCTTACTCATTACTATTACTCCGAATTTTTTTTTATTATCTCATTTTTTATCGGGAGTGTCAAGCGAGTAGTGATTATTCCGCTTTCTTTCAGGCAATACTTTAACGGATGAAAAACGTTTACCGCACCTATTGCGACAGACTCTTCGATCTCGGAGAAAAAAACAAGTGCATTCTCATGACTTCTTTGCCCCGAAATAAATTTTTCGACCTGTCCGTCATGCCGGACGCTCTTGATTTTTTAAATGGAAAAATCTGCTCTCTTTCGCTGACTTTCAATTACGACCCGGAAGAAAAATATTACGTTGGATTCCCTTATCTTTTTTTAAAGCGTAACGAAAAAATATCCGTTCAGGCCCCTCTTCTTTTCTTTCCGGTAAGGATTACGGACGGCGCAGTCGAACAAGCCGGCGGACCGTTCCCCAACCGCGCTCTTTTTCTCATCTCGGAAAAAACCAAACGAAAAAAATTATTCGACGCTTTGAGCGACGCAGAGCATATTACGACGCAATCTTTTTTAAATCTTCTCGAAGAATGCGGATATACTTTCGAGCGTCCGAAAAACGACCCTTTGATCTCTTTTTCGGAAGCAACTCCGACGAGAAAACGTCCGCAAATAAAAAACGTTGCCGTTCTCGGTCCGTTCCCGGCGATGACGGAGATGCAAGAGGATTATTACTCTTTACAAAAAAAGAATCTGTATAACGGCATATTGCGACAACTTTTAACCGGAAAGAGCAAAAAAACAAAAACGCTAAAAGGCAAAACGTATCTTACGGAAGAATTGGATTCCTCTCAAAAAAAAGCCGTCTTATCCGGCGACAAAAACATTGTTCTTTTCGGCCCTCCCGGCACGGGAAAGAGTCAGACCATTGCCGGTATTATCGGGAACAATCTGGCGAGCGGAAAAAAAGTCCTTGTCGTCTGTCAAAAAAAGATTGCTTTGGAGGTTATATTTTCCCGTTTAAAAGAGCTAAAAAATAAATCCTTTCTATGTATTGATCCGAAAAATGAAAAATCTTTATTTTTCGACGCGCTCTCCGCTTCTTACACGCACGCAACAGAAGTGAGCGATAACACAATCGAAAAAGAATACGAAAAAACAGAAGAAGAACTGAAAAAAGAATACGGACTTCTCGAAAAGTTAAACGACGCTCTGCAAGAAAAATTGCCTTTTGGGCTAACTTTACAGGAAATGTACGAATTATCCTGCCGGAATCCCGAAACCGAAACGGAGCGACAGCTCGTGGAGGACTTTAAAGAAACGGGACTGATAAACCTGACTTACGAAAAGATAGTAAGCGACGTTAACGTAGTCGTAAACGGAAAATTGACCGATAAATTCATCGAATATCAAAAAATAATGCAAAATAACGATCTGGCTTGTCACATACAGGATGCCGACGTAGAACTCCTCGGCAAAGTGAAAGAACGATGTAAAATTATATCGACTCCTTTTCCGTTTTCCGAAACGCCATACGGGCGGTTTATTTTGCCGTACTATCTGGATGGCGCGACGATAAAAAAATCGACGTCTATGCTTTTTAATTATATTCATCCTCACTTAAAACGCTTCTCATTTTTGTCCGTTTTCCCGCTTTTTTTCCCTATCCTGTTTTTCATCGAAAAACGGAAAAAAGAAACGGAGGCATACGTCCGTTCGTTTTACGAAAAATTCGGAAAATACGAATCGGAATTTGATCCGTTAAAATCATTTTTTGAAAAAGATGGATACACAAAAACGATTTGCGCATTATCTTGCGGCGCCGATTTGATGCCGCAGGTAGAAAAAACGGTCGATAATTATCTTGCGATCAGAACGATAAAAAACGTTTTTTCAGATCTGTCTCCGGAAATCAAAAGTCTGCTCGCTTACGCATACGCACATTCAGTAAAAACGGCGGAAAGCATGAACGAAATCCTGAAAAAAGTCATTCCCGTGCGCGTTTATTACGAATTATTACGCTATGATCCGCAAGCGGAAAAGACGCTTTCCTTAACGAAACGGCATCAAGAGATCGTCGATCATATCCTTGCTCTGGAAAAAAAATTGACAAAAATCGGTCGGTCGATCGCGTTAAAAAAATGCGATGAAAACTATTTATCGTTTCATTCGTCGCTCGGCGTCGAAAAGAAAAAAGAGTTTATTTTCGCTATGAAGAACCACAACAAAAGCGTTCGGGAATGCTATTTTCATTACGAAAATTTTATTATGAATCTCCTCCCCTGCCTTTTAACGACGCCGGAAGTCGCAAGCAAAATATTGCCTTTACAAAAAGATATCTTTGACGTCGTAATTTTCGATGAAGCGAGCCAATTGCCTATGGAAAACGCCCTCCCTTCTCTGTATCGGGGGAAAACGGCCATTGTATCCGGCGACGATAAGCAACTATCCCCCGCATATACTTTCTCACGAAAAATCAGCGAAAACGAAACAGAAATTCCTGAAAGCGTCCAAAAAGCGCGCTCGCTCTTCGATCTAGCCGTCACCGTTTTTTCGCCTGTAAGTCTGAAATTCCACTATCGGAGCGAATATCGGGAACTGATTGATTTCAGTAACAAATACTTTTATAACGAAGAACTTTTCGTCGCGCCGAATCCGCATATCCCCAATAACGCGCCTGTCGAATACGTAAAAGTCAACGGAAAAAGAACAAAACGAAAAAACAATCGCGAAGCGGACGAGATCGTACGACTTGCAAGCGAATACGTAAAAAGATACTCGGTGGGCATCATCACGCTAAACGCAGAACAATGCGATTTAATAGAAGAAAAAATGAAAAATAAAAGATTATTCGGACAAGGTTTTTCGGACGAACAAAAAGTTTTCGTTAAGAGTATCGAAAACGTACAGGGTGAAGAAAGGGACGTGATCCTGATCAGCGTCGGCTATGCGCCCGACGAAAACGGACGTCTTTTTGCAAGATACGGCGTATTGGGAACGGAGGGCGGCGAAAAAAGACTGAACGTCGCCGTTACGAGAGCAAAGAAAAAAACAGTCGTCGTGACAAGTCTCGAACCGGAAGAATTACCGGTGGCTTCCGTAAAAAACGAAGGACCGAAGATGCTGAAAAGGTTTCTCGAATACGCAAAAACAGTATCCGCAACCTACAAAAACTTCAACACAAGTTCCGTAAACAATAACGTTACCGAAATGGAAGCGTGGCTCGTGGAAAGGCTACGGGATATCGGCTATGACGTACGTTACCCGTACGAGGCAAAGGATCGGGAACTGGCCTTTGCCGTTTACGATCAAGAACAAAATAGGTATCTTATCGGCGTCGAAACGGACGTCCGCGCTTATCGTAGCGGCAAAACGGTAGCCGAGCGTGATATCGATAAACCGAGATTTATGCGCAGTAAAGGATGGCGCGTTGTGCGCATATGGACTCGAGACCTTTGGTTATCGCCGAAAAACGTCCTTTCAGATCTATGTTTTTTACTTGAAAAAGAAAGACAAAGCGGCGGTTTATCCGTCTGTCTTAATACTTCCCTTTCCCTTTCCGCAAGCATTGAAGTCACGCAGGACCGATCCGGAAAAATCGGTAAAGAGAGCGTCTTTTGACTCTTTCTTCTTTACTCCCTCTTCAATTAATTTTCGACATAAAGAAAGCGTATCGTATCCGCGCCTTTTAAACAGGTACCAGGATAACGCTCCGGGAACGGTATTTACTTCGTTGACGTAAAGTTTTCCGTCTTCTAAAAAATCGATACGAATAACGCCTTTCATCTCGAAATGATCGTATATCTTTTTACAGATCCGATAGATTTTGTTTTCCAAGTCGATCGGTATTTGCGCCGGATACACTCGTTTTACGTCTCCGCCGCGATATTTTTCGTCAAAACCGTAAAACGCTTTCTCGCTTATTACCTCTTCAATCTCACCGACGACAATCTCCGCATTGTCACGAAATACGGCGCAAGTAAATTCACGAAAATTTTTTAAGGCCGGTTCTATCAGAATCTTTTGATCAAAAGTAAGCGCTTCTTGCGCTTTTTTCTCCGCTTCGATTTCGTTATCGGCAAAAGAAATCCCGATGCTGGAACCAAGCGAAGACGGCTTCATAATGATTGGATATTCAATTTCGGAAAAAATTTTCTCCTCTCCTTTTCGGTAAACTCGGAAAGGTAACGTTGGTATCCGAAAATACCGCAGGAGATACTTCGTAAAGATTTTATCCATACATATAGAGCTTTGCAGAGGTCCACAGGAAGTATAAGCAATATCCGCAATTTCCAGCAGCCCCGACAAACTTCCGTTTTCCCCCTCGCCCCCGTGACAACAAACTACGGCGCATTTGATCTTTTTGCCGGGATAAGGAAGACCGGCGCGATACATTTTTCCATTCATAAAGACGACTTTTCTTAATCCTCTGGTGGAAAAATCACGGTAAGCGTCAATTTTTGAGAGTTTTTTACCGATAAAAAATCGTCCGTCTTTCAAATACACGAGTTCGACCGCATACTGTTTTTTGATAGAGGAATACACGGATAAAGCCGTCAATACCGATATTTCGCTTTCACAACTTTTTCCACCGTAAATAATGACTATATTTTGCATCATACCCCCTTAATATATGTCCGGCAAATCATTCTGAAACAGTACGGTTGCCCCCGGACAGACCACTCGCTTCAAACTTTTCTTTACTTTTTTCAAGCCTCGGCAATTCATGATCGTACCTTTATACATTTTTCTTTTCAAACCGGTTCTGATAGCTTTTTTATTTATTCCCGACAAAATGACGTGATCGGCGACAGACGCGATTTCCTCTCCGATATGTATATTCTCCTCTCGCTGTCTTATACCCAATTCCACCACTCCTTGTGCGACGACGATCCTTGGCGACGGACAAATCGATAAGTATTCCAACGCATACCGGACGCCGATTGTATTTGAGTTATAGCTGTCATCAAGAATATGCACGCCCCCTGCACACGAATATTCCAATCTGTGCGGCGTTTGTTCGACGCTACTTATCCTCAAAAAGATCATCTCTGCCGGAACACGCATTTTATCGGCGACAGCAACGCACAATAATAAGTTTTCCAGCGCCTGCTTTCCGCATAAACAAGTGCTGACTGCTTCGCACTTTTCGTGTATATGTAAATTAAAGGTTGTCTTTCCTACCAATCGACATACATTTTCCGCATAAATATCTTCGCACGCTCCTACGGATATCTTATCTCCGACATATTCTTTGTACATTTTTTTTGCGTATAAATTGTTTCCAAATGCGCAAAAACCCTCTTTTTTAATATTTTTTGCAAGTAAGAATTTCTCATTATAAATAACCTGCAAAGTCCCGAAAACACCGCTATGCTGTCCGCATACGCCTGTAATAATGCCAATATCGGGTGGGTAATAAGCGGATAATTCTTCAATATCTCCTTTTTTCCGCGCGCCAAATTCGCAAATAAAGTACTCTTCCGTCCCCGTCAATTTATTGATTGAAAGTGCGATACCCATGGGGGTATTTCGGTTTTCTTCCGTCATAGCGACGTTATAATACCCTTTCAGCAGAACATAAAGGATGTTTTTGCAACTGGTTTTTCCGAAGCTACCCGTGATGGCTATGATCTTCGTGCCTGATTTATGGATTTTTTCTGCGGCGGCCATTATGAATCTTTTGTTTTTTCTTTCAAAATATCGATTGAATACAAGTTCGGAAAATTTAACGGATAAAAATGATACTATTGCGGTCGCGCTCTGCGCCGAGATCAGCGCATATCCGTCTATTTCCGTAATACAAAACAAAACGGGTATAAATGAATAGATTGACGGAAAAATACAATAAAATGCGACTCTTTTCGTTGGTTTAAGTTTTGTTCTCCGAGTAAAATACAACGTCAAAGCCGTTGCCGCACCGACGGCATACGAGATAACGGTAAAATAAGAAACCGGAATAAAGGCCAAAGCTGCGAAAACCACCGAAAGAAACCAGGTGCGAAAAAACGGTTTATTTAGTCGCAAATTATAATTATCTCTTTGCGAAAGGGTCAGGTATCGTAACGATACGCCTACGTTCATGCAAATTAAGAAACATGCCGCTATCCACTTCATTCCGCTCCCCCGATAAAAACATTTTGACGATCGACACAAACGCAAAATGCCGTTCCAGATACGAAAAATGTCCGCACCCTTCGAAAACGATCATTTCGCTATCTTTGATCAGTCGAAGCAGTCTTTTACCCATATATACGGGAGTCTCTTTATCTTTGTTCCCCCAAATAAGGATCGTCGGGACTTTTATATGCTCGGCGCATTCTTCGAGATGCTCGTTAACGATAGAAACAAAAGTCTTTTTCATTACCGGAGATAGTTTTTTATAGTCGCTGCTACCGGATTCATGCTTTATTTTCAATAATTTTAATAATTTATGACGAATAACGGCATAATAATACCGTAACGAACGCCTGGGTTTCATACCGGCGGAATCGACCAGAATCAATTTGTCGACCATATAACCGAACTTATAGCAAAACTTGATCCCAACCCGTCCGCCAAAAGAATGGCAAACGAGAGAAAAACTTTCCATACGGTAATATCGTACAAGTTCGGCTATCGATGAAACGTAATTATCAAGCGTAAAAGGATAAGTGGGTTCCGGCGATAAACCGAAACCATTAAAATCGACTAAATAAACGGTATATTTTTCGGATAAACTACGAGCAAGCCCCAAAAAGCTGTCTGTCGAGCCGCCCCATCCGTGCAGACAAATAACGTTGGGACCGCGTCCCATAACGACGTGATGAATCAGTTCTGCCTCCCCTTACAGATACAACCAATATATACGCGCGTCTTCTTTTCCGCCGTAATACTTCTTGCGTACGCCAGCAAGGGTAAAACCTTTTTTTTCATAAAGCGCTATCGCGCCGATATTGCTTTCTCTTACTTCCAATGTAAAAGAACGTATACCGCGTTCTTCTCCGACACGAATCATTTCATCCATTATTTGCCGCGCGATCCCGCGTTTTCTGTAATTTGACTCCACGGCTATATTCATTATATGCCCTTCATCAAAAACTTGTGCAAAACCGCCGAACCCGACCGTTATCCCGTCCAGACGAGCTACGACGTAGACTTTTTCCGAGCGGCCTATCTCATTTTTGTAGAGTGCCTCGCTCCAACTCTCATCTCCGAGGCTTTCTCGATCGATCCGCGCGACTTCCTTATAGTTATTTTCGTTGAGAGAACAAAACTCTATCATTATTCACCTGTTTCGGCAGAAGAATTTTTAATATAGAAAGGTTTCGCACGGTTTACCGTTTCTTCCCTTTCTATCTTCTTCACGGCCAATCTCAACATTTTTTCCGGATATGTTCCTTCCAGGTAAATCTTAGGCAGATCGACCGCTTCCGTCTCCTCTTTTTTCATGCAACCGTACTGAACGGAGTCTGCGTGGAACAACCCTACGTAATAGTTATTGTGTTTACAATCGAGAAGCGTCATTATCTCCCCGTCGCCCGCCGGAACCTCCAACGAAGTCATTTCGACCACTTTCTTTTTCGTCGCCATAGCAAAGGCGTTAACAGTTGCAACGCCAATACGTATTCCGGTAAAGGATCCGGGACCGACGACTACGCCAAAGTAGTCCATATCCCGTACCGAAGTGCCGAGTTCCCGGCAAAAAGCGTCGATTTCAGCAAGTAAATTCTTATTGTGCGATTTAGGATCAGGCGTCGTAATTTTTGAGTGATATGCTCCGTCATAAATACCGATCCCAATGGCAGAAGCGGATGTATCAATAGCGAGTATTTTCATTTTTTCTTCCGTTATGCGTTCTTTTGTAAGAGCGCTATTGTTATTTTTCTTGTATTTTCTCCCAAATATTCGATAGAAACGGCATAAACCGTACCGATAAAATCACTGAACTTATTCCATTCTATCACTGTTACGTCGTTGTCTTCGATCTCTTCGAGCAAGCCGAGTTCTTCCACGTCCTCTTCCGCCTCGATCCGGTACATATCGAGATGATGAACGGTAAATCGGCCGTAATAAGTTTTCATCAGCGTAAAAGTGGGGCTCGTGACCGTGTCGGTTACCCCGAGCGTCTTAAAAAACGCTTTGGTAAAAGTCGTTTTGCCCGCGCCTAACTCCCCGTACATAAGAACCGTCTCGCCGCCTTTGATCTCTTGCGCAAATCGCCGCGCGATTTCGTTTGTTTCTTGTACGGATGAACAGAAATACTCTTTTTTATCCAAGGCGCTCCCCATATCCGGAAGCGCCCGTTGTTCTGTGGAAATAACGTTATTATTCATTTGTTTTCCTTACGTCGTATGTCGAATAATCTCTGATTGTCATCTTTGCCTCGGAGCGAATACCGGTGTAATAAATGCCCTGGAAGAAGTATTGATCGACGATTGTAGATCCAATCTCCGTGTCGTCGTTCTTGTGACCTTCGATATCAAGGACCTTACTCAAATCGTTCAGATAGGGACATACGCAGACAGTCTGCTTCCCGTCGATGCAAATTTTGACGAAATAGAAGCCTCTTGCCTGCATACCTTCGCTCGCGCTAAAGTCTCTTGCGAGAGAAATGGCTGTAAAGCGGTCTTCTATCGGGCTGGCCGGCTTCTGCGTTTGCGTCAGCATTTCTTCGTACTTATCGTCGTACTCGGCGCAGAAATCGCCGATCGAAACGGTAATGGTATGTTCTTTTCCGTCGGCAACGTTAAATCCTTCCTGAAGCGGAAGATTCAGGAGCTGTCTTGCATATTCTTTACCATACTTATAGAACTCGAAATATAAATCGTCCTGAATACTGACGATAGCAAGACCACGCTGTCTCAGATAGGACTCCGAATCATAAAGACCCAGATACGGCGTCGAACTACCGAAATACCACATGAAATTTTTACTGCTCGTATCCGGCGAAATACTGAACGTCAACGACACGGTATTGCCCGTATAAGCATGCGGCGTACCGTAAGCGTCGGCAAGCGCGAAATATTCGCCGCCGACGTTAAAAAAGCTGAGCCACTCGTCGACCGGCATTTCGGATTGAACGAGAGAATGTCCGTCCACAAAAACGCCTTCCGTATATGCGGCGTCTGTTATGTTCGTTTGTTCGTTATCGTTGCCGCTGATCACGTATTTGAATCCACCTTCGCCGAACGAAGTCTTCGATAGATCAAAGTCGGTCATATTATTGGTCGTCATCGTGTGTCCGTAAAGCTTGATTGCGGAAGAAGATACTCTGAAACCGACGTAACGAACGTTATTGATAATCTGTCTGACCGAGCCTATACCGATCTTGGACGCATTTTCGGTTATTCCGTTATAGAAATCAGCTCTGAAATACTCTTGCCATACAAAGTCGGTGACGTACGTATTGCCTTTCAGGTAGTACTGATACAGACGTACGGAAATAAGCGCGTCATCGCCCGCCTTGATATAATCGACTTTCAGAATGTTACGCCCGCGCTCCCAATCGATATCCGTATAATCGTTGCTGGCATAGATATTGCTGCTGTTCGCCTTCTTATCCTTATCGATTACGTAACAGTTTTCCGGAACGGGATCTCCTACGTTATAGTCGGTCAACTTGACGTAACTGTAAGAACCGTTATTCCCTTCTACTCTCTGATAATAGCTCTCGTCTTCTTCAAACAGGGATCCGTAGCTGACTTGTATATAATCGGACGGAATATAAACCGAACCGTAAACCTTAGTCGTCAAAGAAGCGGTCCTCTTCGAGATCGAGATGCCGATACCGGACGCGTTCCACAAATCATAGTTCGAGACGAGCATATTAGACGTCAGGTCACTGAGCTCGCGGTCGGACAAGCCGATATAGATCATCGCGTTGGCATAACTCACACCGTCCGCAAAACCAAGATCGAATGTATAAGTCGCACTGTTATATACGTCAATGGGCGTATCGTTAAAGAAATATCTTTCCGTGGTATTTATCGCAGAGAACGTCACGGGCGCGGAAGCCGACGGGGTATAGGCCTTAGGATCGACTTTCTCCATCTTGGTTCCGGACACACCGTATTCGTAGAAAGTCGTATTCTTCGAAATGGCGGCGTCCGTCACGAGCAACTTGTATTCCAGAATGTATTGATAAGGATCCTGCGAGCCGGGATAAGACAAACGGATCGGTAACTTCATACGATACAAACCGTAATCGGCATTGTTGATCGTTACGCTTGGCGTCGTTCCCGATTCTGACAAAACGGCGTTATACGGAATCAACGAAGCGGACCCGAAGCTGACCATCGTAGACGCAACCAGAGACGGATTCGACATCGAATTCGTATTATCGGTCGAACCGAACGAAGAATAGTACAAGATAGAATTCGTGACCTTTCTTATCATATCGCCGATACTGTTCGCCGTTTCTTTCGTGACTAAGTAAGCCGACGAATTATCATAAAACTGTTCGGGGAACACGATGACGTTACGCATATATGCGAGCGTTTCTTCGCCCGCACGAGCGGAGAACGCCCAAGCGAGCTTTTGCTTCATCGCAAAGTATGTCACGATCGGTTGTACGTTTTCGTAAGAAATACCCGACTGACCTTCGAGCTGCGTTCCGTCGGACGCAATGTAAAATACGCAATCGTTCAGCGGCTTACTGACAACGTCCCATTTGGTTTGACGATCGTCTTTATCGGCAGAATAAGAAGTTTCATACTCGTACAAGCCGCCGGTAAAAGAAAGGATCATTTTCGATACGTCGTCGGACGAAGAAGCATAGGCTACGTCGCCGTCTAACGAGACGTAAACGTAATATTTTCTCAACGCCGTATAAGTGGAAATATAATTTGTGAAAGCATACGTTGAAGAGAAAGCCTGTTCGTAATAATGCGCGCTCGTCGGCTGATTGATCGAAGAAATCTGATCGTCATGCGTAATGGTGTAATAATCGACTCCGTTTTTCGCCAAAACGCTGTCGGGCTTGATCAGAACGCCGTCTTTAAGCATGTAATAGTTGACTTCGCCGCCAATCACTTTATCGCCTACCGCCACGTTCGCAAGCGTTGCGGTGCAATAAAGCCTGCCCGAAACGTAAGCGTCGCTTCCGTTAGGCACAAATCGAGAGGAAACGTTAATCGCCGTTTCCTGATGCGATTCTTCCATGTCGGACAAATAACCGATCTTATCAAGGTAAATGGTTATTTTATGACTGTTACCGTCAAAGAGGTCGCCGAGATTACTGTTCGAGAGCGTTTCTTCGCTGAACTTAACGCAATAAGCGGAGGGGTTGGCGATAGCGGCGCCAGCCGTCAACGATTGCGCGGCTACCTTATAATATACCTCGGACGGATCGATTGCGGAAACGTGATACAGCAGGCCTCCTCTTACAGTATAGTAGTTGCCGATCTCCGCCGCAGGAACGTTTCCTCCGATGGTGCTCTGTAAGGCATAATAGGTCACTCCGGGCTGCGCAACGGTGTGCGTGTTGACCGTGTAATAATCCTCTTTGTAGTAATAACGGATCATACACTTGCGTTCCGTTCCGCCGACAGCGATAAACATCAGTTTTCCGACGGCATTTTCGTAAATTACGGTCGAGAAAGAATAATTTTCTTTACCCATCTCCGGAGTTAAGCGGACGCGCATAGAAAGCATATCGTAATTTTCTTTGCGCACGTCGACGCCGTACGTTCCGTCCTGCGACGGATTATACAATACGTATTCGCCGCTCGTATTCTTTACGGACACGCCGTATGAGAGACGTTTGTATTCCGACTCGCCGGCGTTATACAATACGGTATCCGTCGTGTCGGCAAGCGGCAACGCGGATACGACGGTATCGTCGCTGTTGACAATTTGCTTTTCGACGATTCTTATTTTAAATTTCAACGATTCGATATCCGGACGTCTTGCAAACTTATCGAATCTTTCTCTAACGATCGCGGTAACCGTCACTACGTCGCCCACTTTTAAAGTGATCGTCCCGTCAGACCCTTCCGTTCCGCCGCTGACGTAATATAAATGCCATTCTCTCGAATAGAGATTTCCGAGATAGTAAGAACTCTCGTAAGCGGTAGAAAAAGTCAACGTGTCAAAGTATTGCGAAGAAAAATCCTGTGTAGTAGTCTTCATACCGTTCATATTCAAACGAACGATAAAGCTGAGATTGGATATCTCTTTCGTCGTCTTATTGACGCTGACGCTTCCGCTGAGAATAGCCTCGGTATCGCCAATCATGTTGATATACTTGGCGCCGTCCGTCTTGCCGTCCGTATATTCGCCTACAGAATCAATCTCCGGATAAACGATAATGGGCGTTTTGGCCGAAACGAGGATATAGTTATTGCTGTCGTACCATTTGGTTTCGTCATAGAGACGAATATTATTGACGCCGGCCATATAATCGGCGTTTCCGTCCTGATCTTCAATAATATACCGCGTCTTATCTTTCAGCAACATCTGAACTGAGTCGTACGTAACGTTCTTATACCGGACCACTTCTCTGAGACGATAATTGGCGTTATTGGTTTTGACGGTACTCATCAATTCCGTTATCGTCATTCCGTCCGTATAGGCATAACCGAGCGCCGTACAAAGCTCTTGCACCGTGGTTCCGGTCGCTACGATCGAATTCCCGCTATTTGCGTCGAATACAACGTAACGAATGAATTCAACCCCGGTAATGATCTCCATGATCTGTTCGGAAAGATTGTTCTCCGAGTATTCGTTTTCGCCCGCCGTAAAGGTATCTATTTTCAGACTGTATGAACGATAATCGTTCGACGTATCGTCGTAGAACATATTATTGACGTCCGAATAAAGCACGGTAAACGGCCTGGTCGGGAACGAAACGTTATTTACAGACGCAGAGCCATCATAATAGCTGTTATTGACGACGACCTGAATATTGACTCTCTTCTGTACTATCGTATAAACGATCTCGCCGAAGCTGACGAAATAGTTATCGTATCCGCTATTGTTGACCAGGTCGATATCCATCGCAAGATTATACAGCAAGCTGAGCGAAGTAGAATTTCCATTGTTATAATCGGTTGTGGAAATTGTGCGGATAATCGAATCAAAATCGATAACGTCGTCACCTTCGATAAAGCTGAAAAATTCTCTTTGCTTTTGCGCCGCCGCTTGATTTGATGATACATTCGGGTATCTGCTGTAACGAATACCGGATACCAGAACCGATTTCGCGGGTCTGTCGCCATACTCGATTTCAGTCGACAACTCGATGGAAACAACGACGGGAACGCGCTTAATAAAGAGCGGGATACAGACGAGATCGGAACTTACGCCGGATACGGAAACGCCGTCGCAAACGATATAGTAGTTATTTTCGCTCGATTCGTTATATTTGCTGATCTCGGTCTTGCTCATTGTCATGAAGTAGTTTCCGGACGTAGCGGTATAATAGGACCCGGCATTGCTCGAAATATCAGATTCGTCGTGCAAAAGCCGTCTTAAACCGATTTTATCGGAATACAGTATGCTCAACACTTCGCTGTTTACTTCCGTATCGTCTCCCAAAATAAAGTTCCAATTCGATTTTTCCGCATCATAGTATTCTCTTTCCACTCCTGTGATATGAATGATCTGCTTACGAACTTCAAACGGCGTAGAAACGATCTTTAACGAGTAATTTGCAGACGAAGTAAAGTTATTCGCACCCGTGTAGTAAATGCCTGCGGATAAAGAACTGAGATCGGCCGTGCCGGAGAAGTAGGGTTTGCCGGCTCCGGTAAAGTACGACAACGCGCGAACGGACCTGGTGTAATAGGTGTTCGAAGTATCGAACGTACCCCCTTCTACGGAAACGTACTCGTTATTGACCAACATATACACTCCGGCAGGAATAACGGCGCCGTTTTCGACGTATGAAGAATCCAGCACGGCATACTCGCTGCTTTTGATCGTGGCGGACGATTGCTTGAAGAAATAGTACTCCTTAGACGTATTGGCTCGGGAATCGTTCGTGAGGACGTATTCGTCGCCGACTTTTTCGTACAAAAGAACGGGATCGGAATTGTTGACGGTGTTGTCTTTCGTAAAGCGATAATACGTCTTGTTGGCGTCCATGACCGTATCGCCGGTAAGGATATAGATATCGCCCACTTTCTCATACGTTCCTTTGACAACGTACGCGCCGTTTGTCACGCTTACAGATCTGACCGTATAATAGTCGACATCCGGCAGGAAAACTTCTTCTGCTGCTTCGACGAAATCATTCCCGTTCTTCACAAAATAGTAGCCTTGCGGAATATTATTCCCGACGCCGATGTCTTCTTTTGTAAAGGCATAATAATTTTTGGCGTTATTGAACGTACGATCGGTCGTAACCGAATAAGATCCGTCCTCGTTCAATTCGTAATATGTCGGAATCGAAGTAATGCCGTAATAATTATTGAGACAATAATATACGGTATCGGCCGAGAACATGTTGCCGTTGGGGACTTCGAAGGGCACCGAATTTGCATTCAGCGTAAAGAATCTTCCGGATACGAAACCGCCGACCTGATAGTCGATGCCGGGTTCGGCCTTTCTGAGCGCGGCGTACGGCAATTGCGAACGAATATATCCTTTACGGAATACGTACAGTCCGTCTGCCGTCTCTCTCTCTGAAAAATCTGTCACGGGAACGAATAAATAATATTCTTTACCCACAACGAAAACCGAATCGGAAGTCGTAAAGAACGTCTCTCCGGACTTTTCGTATACGCGTCCCGGCACCGTTTGGGAATAGAAGTCGTCGTTTTTGTTTTCAACGGCATACGGAACGTCGTTTCCATAGCGATAATGATCATAGACGACCTTATCCGTTCTGAACGCCTTCGTAGGAACAAAGTATTGAGAATAGTACTTATTTATTACGAATCCGCCGGTAAAGAAGCGATAATAGCTCGTACCATTCTGCGCCGACGCATCCGTCGTCTTGACGTATTCTCCGTCCTTCAAGTAGACGTAAGAATCTGTGGAAAAAGAGGTTTCTTCAACAGAATAGCAACCGGTGCCCGAAACGTAATAATCGCCGAGTCTCGCAATCTGCACAAGTCCGGAATTGATACTGTCGTAATACGTAATGCCCTGAGTATAATTTCCGTTTGTTACTGCGACCATTCTGCCGTCTTCGTTACGGACGTAACTGCCTACGGCCGACGTGCCATACAAAGAAGACACGTCTTTAACGATAAAGCTATAATAGGTTCCGTCAGCAATATATAATTCGCTCTCGTTTGCTCCGTATACAAAACCATTCGTCGACTTCACGTAATACTCGATGCCCTCGATAAAGTTACCGCTTACGGGGATCAATCTGTTATCCGCGGCAAGCGTATAATAATCATTGGGAATTACGTCGCCTATGGTATAATCCCGAACGCGGACTGCCATAAATCGATTGCTACCGCTTCGCAAATACGTCGCCGATACGTCGCCTGCGCAAATATAACCGGCCGCGGCTTCCAGAATGAAATAACGCTTATTGGCTTCATAGACCCCGGAAGTAAGGCAAGTATACCACTTATCGTCGACGACGTAGACTTTATCGTCGACAGCGGAACCGAGGACGTAATCCTTTCCTGCAATCAGTGCGCAAACAGCATATTCGGAACTGTTTTCAAAGTAGAACGGCGTAATATCCGTGTCCGCGGGCAGGTAGGTGTTCTCCGCGCGGAATAAATAATACTTTTTACCCGGAATAAAGGTTTCGTCACGTGTAAAGCGACAAATACCGTTCGCAGTAATCTCGTAATACATATTGTTAGGAACGGAAGCGCCGACCGTGTACGCAACACCCTCTTCCTGTTCCACTAAGGTATAATACCCGGTAGCGTCGACAAAATAGGTAGCAATATCGGACGGATCGATAATACCTTCGTTCGAGCGCAAATAGTACTCTTTGTCGCTACGATAAACGGTATCCGAAGTGGGAATGAACATCGAGGATTCCTTTTCGAAAACGTCGCCCTCGATATGGTCGTTTTCTTCGGGGGCAAGCAGAGTAAACGAATAATACTTTTCGCCTGATATGCAATAAGAACCGACCGTGCTCGCCAATACGAGACCGGTATTATCCATCGAATAATAGTCCATGCCCGAACGGAAGGTAAGTTCTTCCGGCAAAACGTATCGTCCTAAGCGGCGGACGTAAACGCCTTCCGCAATACTGTCTCCGATCGAATAATCGACGCCGAGAGTCAGACTCTTTTTCGAGTAATACTTACTGCCGTCAACGTAATAACCGTTCAGACCGGAATACGGAACGACGCCGCTGTCGTCAAGGAAATAATAGACCGCGTCGTCGGCGTAATTATCCGTCGTGGGTACGGCGATCATTCTGCTTCCGATCAATCTGTAAACGCCCTCCATCACAGGGGTGTTAACTTCGTAATCCACACCTTTCGTCATCATAACGGCGGAATAGTAACCTCTTCCTGAAACGTAATATCCGTCAAGATCGCTCTTTGCTATATAACCGCTCATTGCGATAAAAGTATAATAGGTTATCCCTGCCCGATAAGCGCTTCCGCTTACGCTCTTATAGCGATCTCCCGAAAGAACGTATACGTTTTCTCCGGCGATCTGGCCAACGGTAAAATCCGTCTTCTTTTTGATGGAATAGTACCCTTCGGCGGGTACCGAATAGCTACCGACGAGCGCGCCGGAAACATAGCCTTCGTTATCATACGTATAATACAGCTTTCCGGCAAGATACTGCGTATCGTTCGTCTTTGTGAAAGAATCCGCAACAACGACGTTTCCGCTTATGGATTGACCGACCGAATATTCGACGCCGGCCGTCATCTCGCGGATGGTATAGCGAGAAGAAGAATCCACGTAATAATCGTTCAACGAGGCATTGGCGATGTATCCTTCCGCCGTAACAAAACGATAGTATCCGACGTCTTTTCTGTACTTTTGACTCGTTTCGCGAACGTATCTGTCATTACTTCTGTAATACACCTCGTCCGCACCGATCAATGCGCCGTTGACGTATTCTTTGCCGGAGGTAAGCGGAACGATCTTCTTATAGCTTCCGTCGTTATAAACGTACAGAGAATCCAAGGCGTTTTCTTCGGAAACGCCGTGAACCGCCTCGAACAAGTAATATTTTTCGTTGGAAGCGAAGACGCGGGATTGCGCATAATTATACCTGTCTTCCCCTTCTACCTTCGTATAATAGGTAAAATCGGGGATCAAAGAAGATACAGCGTAATCTTTACCGGCAACCGCTTCTACAATCTTATAATATGTTTCATCAGTGTTTTCAAAAGAACTTCCGGCGCGGGAATAGCCTTGTGAGACGATATAATAATCGCCCACTTTGTCGCCGGCTACGAGTTCGCCGGACACAACGGAGAGTTTATAATAATTCTTATTGGCAGAGTACTTCACGTCGCCGGTCAGATAATAGGTATCGCTGTCGTCAACGTTCTCGTATACGCTGTTTAACGGAACGTTCTCGTTAAAGGAATAATCCTTACCGGGAAGTAGCCTTCTGATAGCGTAATACGTATCGTTTTCTTCGATGGGATCCATCAGAACGGCTTTGTAATAATAACCGCCGCTTTCCGGTACCCCTTCCGCCTTGACGATAGCCTCGTATTCCGTATAATAAGCTACGTTCTCATTGGCAGATTTATCGGCAACGTAAGCAACGTAATAATTTTTATCACCGTCCATTTCCTGACGCATATCGTACACGTTATAGAACTTGCCGTCGGAATAATAATAATAACGCTCGCTGATCGTTTCCGTCGCGGAATAAACGGTAGGAACAAAGACGTAATAAGAAACGCCCGGTTGACGCGTCGTACCGTCGGGCACTCTGTTATGCCGTCCGTTCGAGTACGTATAATACTTTTTATGCGCGTTATCGCCTCTGATAACGTCAGCCGTACTTACCGTATAGTATTGACCGCCGTACAATTTCGAGCGAACGAAAGTCTGATCGGAAGTAAGAACGTATCTTCCGCCGATCGATTCGTAATAGGTTTCGGACTGAACGTTGGTGCCTACTTTGGATTCTTCGGCAGGTACGACGGTAAAGACGTAATAATCTTTACCGGACATAAAGTAATCGTCGTCGTTTTCGCCGTAAAATCTATTGAACTGATAATAAATGTTCGCCGTGGTCGTAGAGCTTTGTTGCGTAAATACGTATTCCTTAGCGGTATAGTATCTCTTCTGCATATTGAAAACACGATCGGATGTCAAGGCATAATACTCTTTTTTCGAATAATAAGTATCTGCCGGAACAGAAGAGCCGATCAATGTCGAAGTGTTTACGAGCGAATATGTCTTTGTTCCCGGATTCTGCTTATAATAGGATATCCCGGCGCGGAAAACGGCGTCAGTCGTAAGAGAGTACTTAAAGAACTGCTCGAAATACTTATTTTCCGGCACACCGTTACCGTCGCGGAATGAAGGATCACTTTCCGTTACCGGTTCCATCAAATAATACTTCTTACCGACAACGGAAACGGGGTCGGAAGTGTGTTCGTACCACTCGTGATATGCATAATACTTCGTATAATCCAACGCGACGTTATTCGGCACTAATAATCTGCTATAATACGTCGTTCCGTCCTCATACATACCGTCGGACGCTTCGTAATAATAATCGCCGGTCTTGTTGTATAAATAAATCGATTGCGACTTTCCTTCCAGCGTAAACCGGAATACTGCGTTTGTCGAGTTGCCGTCGCCGAAGAGATAAAATTCCGCATTGTTGAAATTACATATCTTTTCAAGTATCTGCGTTGCCGTATACGCATTGCCGTCCCGGATCGCCTCGTTGAACTTATTCAGCTCTTCTTCGGAGATACTGAGCGTAAAGTTGACGGCGTTTTCACGAACGGTCTTTCCATACGTGATAGAAGCGGAATTATCGTCTTCCGTATTCGTATATGTCAACATGATCTCAATCTCGATAGCTTTCAAAGTGAAGCGAATATCGGAGTTGACGACAATGAAGTTACTGTTCTGGCTCGAAATATCGGACGCGCTCAACTCAAAGTATTCGCTTGCGGAAACGTTGGAAACAGATTCTCTGCCGCCGGCGACGGTCACGCTTCCTCCGACGAAAGAGTCGGCAAAATAAGTATCTTCTATGGGCAAGAATTTTTTGATTTCCGCGTCGTAAATATAGACGGTCACTACGCCGCTGTCAAGCCACGCGTTAACATCGGCTCTCGTGAGCAAAGCGCCGTTGTACTCTTTCTTATAGGTATAAGATGCCGCTGTTGCGCTTTCTGGCAATTGTCCGTCGATACCGATATAAACTTTTCGTTTATCTATCTGATAGATCCCGTCATAATAGACGTCGCCTATCTTGTTCACGTCTTTCTTATTATTGACAATATAGGTATAGTTCCAGTTCAACCAACGATTTTCGCCGTCTTCCTTATTATTTCTATCCTCATACCGACGATAAACACCGTCTTTGTCAACGAAAACACCGTAAAAATCAAACCAATAATTACCCGCCGAATAATCGTAACCGGCAATCTGATCTTGGGCAATGGTGGTCGGCGTACCGCCGAAAGACGAGGCATAGCCTTTCACTTGCAGCTGATAGTGGATTTGAGAGTAGTTATCGACGATCGCTTTGCTTTGCTTGCTGATAATATTGTATCCGCGATCGAGGAATTCGGTCAGATCGCCGGAATAAACCAACGACTCGTCCGCAAGTCCCAGTCCGTCGTAGTCTTTGGCCAGATAGGCAGCAACTTCGCTGTTGAATTCAAAAGTAGCCTTAACACGTTTAATGGTAAACAGACCGTAAGAGGACGGAGAGCCGCCGTAAGCGCCGCTTCCTTTAAAAACGATCTCATAATTGTCCGAATAGAAAGCTTTGACCTTGAATAATCCGACGCTTCTCAGGTCGTCGTCTTCCACAAGATAATACTTAACGCCGTCAATGGTAATATAAGTAGATCCTTCGGCGTCGATACGTTCGAAATCGAATTGGATATCCGACACGCTGATCGGATCGGTGGATAAAGCGCCGTTAACGGTAAGCTTCGAGGTATTGGCAATCGACGCTTCGGCGCCGTCGTAATCTTTAGAGTTTGCGGAGGAGAAGTTATAAAGAGAAACTTCCGCCGGATTGATCACAAAGGAGAACGAGTGAGCGTCGTCGCATTCTCTGTAAACGCCGTTATCCAGATATACGAACACAACGGTATAGTTAACGTAATCAGACGTATCGCGCGACACGATATCATAGCCGAGTACCTTCTTCGTTACGGGATCACGCTTGACGTAAATGGGTCTGTTACCCGAGCCGGGCGCGTCTTCCGAATAAATGAATAACGTATTAGGCGTGTTGACGAGAGGTTGCGGACGATGCAAAACGCCGTTATCATCATAATAATAGTCCGTTATGGTACAAGTCGTCGTTCTGAACGTCGTATACGGCGTATCCTTGTAGTAGTACGTTCCCGTTTCGGAGTCGTAGAATATCTTCCTTTCGTTTCCATCTTCTATGAAATAGAAGTAATAGTCATACTCGGAGGAATAGGTATCTTGGGAAAGCGTTCTGCTATTGCCGCCCGTGGTACTGATCGTTCTCCCCGATACGGACAGGCTGGGGAACGTACCGTGGAACTTAATATTGACGTCGTAATTTTGCGAACCGATCTTGACGGTGCCGATCTTCTTTGTCGCGGAAGAATTGACTGTGGAAAGCAACGTAAGAGAAATATTGTCGAACAGTAACGAATTCGCATACGTGGTGGACGTCCAACTATAATCGATGGGTGCATAAGCCTTTTTGGCGTACGTTTCTTCAAAGGTAAAATCGGTCGTATTGACCTGTGGCATCGCCGCCTTGTTATAAAGCAGGATCGGGATCTCGTTCGGTACAACAGTAAACGTTTTTTGAACGGTTTCTTCTGTTATCAGGCAATAGTTAGCGTTCCCGAGATCGTTCAACTTGATCGTATACGTACCGGAATATGCGATATCGTACGACTCGACGGACGGATCGGACGCTTCGGTAAGCATATAATACGATTTACGATTCATCGGAATGACGTCCTGCGTCAAAACAAATCCCATCGAACCGTATTCGTAATACGAGGCCATGTTTTCGCGCGTCAGAAGCTCTTCGGGAACGATGGAATAATACTTAAAGCTCTTGATCGTGGAAGCGTTTTTGTTGACAATATCCGTCTTGCTGTTGTATACGACGGAAACGTCGAACAAGAAATTCAGTCTGTCGCCCGCAGCTAAACTGCCGTCCACGCGCGCAATAAGCGTCTGATTGGAGAAGTTATACTGCGCGTCCTCGTTTTCGATATAGACGGATACGGGTTTTTGCGTAACGGTATAATCGAATGTATTATTGAAGATCAACATGCCGTCGGCGATCGTGCCGAATAATACGTAATTAAGGATGGTCGAGATATCGCTGTCCAAAAGCACGCTCATATTGCCGAGATATATGTAATTCGTCGAGAACTTCGAGCCCTTATTGGCGTCGGCAAAATAAGAATACCTGATCGTACCGGTATAGTCGCCGGCAGCAAGACAATTCTCACGGTTGTTCACGATGAACTGCGTTCCCTCTTTCGGCGCGATAGAATAAGAAATACTATCCGTCCCAATCGATGTCATGCCGTAATAATTTTCTTGATCGACGCTATATTCGGCAGTCAATCCCCATTCGGAAGCCTTATTGAGATTATATACTTCCCGGTATCTTGCGCCTTCTTCATCAACTTTGTAGTATTTCAGATCGGCAAATCCGGGCATAACGATCACGTACGCGTCTTCATCGTACACCGACGCCTGCATAGCGGCGACCTGCGCATACTGGTTGCGGAAAATATCGTAATAGAATGTAAAATAATTCTTGTTTTTATCTTTGTTCCGACTGATAACGCTGAAATCGGAGAAGTTATCGGAATAATTATAACCGACGGAGACGCGATAAACACCCGTATCCGTTCCGCGCTCTTTAATAAACGTGAATCCGTTTAAAAAGTCGGAACTGAGCAAATACGGGGCGTTCGTACCGGTCGTATATTCAACGTCAACGATCAGTTTTGACATCCATTCCGCATACAGATTTTCGATATCGTTACGGTTTTCGACAGGGAAAACAAAATCTGAGAACGTCAGCGTATCTCCATAGATATTGACCGTCTGGAAATCTTCTCTCGGGAAAGAGAAATAGTCGATAAAGGTGTTTCTTCTGCCGTCTTTGACAGACGATTTTTCGTACAAAAGAACGGAACCGACGTTCAGACGAACGGAAACCGGAAGTATCTCGATCTCGAACGGTTGCGTAGTAACTATATAGTTTGCCACGACGTTGGAATACACGTCGCACATACGGCAGGTATAAGTTCCGCAAGCGAGCGCGATCGGTACGACGGCATAGGTTGCGCCCATGTATACGACCGACTCGAATCCATCAATCTCCACGTTGCGATACAGTACGGCCCAATCGTCATAGGACAAAAGTCCTTCCTTCAACGTCTCGTATACTTTCTTTTCGGTAATATCGTAATAAAGAACGTCGTTTTGCTCAAAATAGCTGCCGAATACGGAATTAAAGTCGTCGGAGTACTTAAACGAAGAAGAAGCGGCGGCGACGTAAGAGATCGACATATCGGCCGTACCGAAAGGACGAGTCGCTTTCAGGGCGGTCAACGTGAGTGCCGCAGGCAATACAACCAATGAAGCGTGCGTGTAACTGAGAAGAGTATAATTATCGAGCGTTCCTTGCGTATCTCCGCTGAAAATCTTATGATAGTCGTTTACGTTATCGGTATCCGTTCCCGACCGAACCAACCTGTACGACGATGAAGCCGTATCGATAAAAATCGGATCGATATTGATCTCTGCCTTAAACACGTAATAGGTCTTGCCCGATTCGTACGTTCCGGTCGCCCGAGAATAAATCCCGGTCGTATCGTCGTACGTATAAACGTTTTCCGCAACAATATCACCGATCGTAAAGTCGGTAAATTCGCGATAATAATTTCCACCCAGAAGTTGATCGTTTTCATCGTAGATCTCAAAGCGATAAAGGGGATCACGGTCGCCATACACTTTCTTTTCGCCAAGAGCGACGATCTTGATCGCCTTTTGAGAAACAGTCAACGTCGCGCCAAGATCACCGATTCCTTCCGGCACGGTATAGTTGGCTTTTTTCAGCGTAATAATGGGCTTGACATAATAACTGCCGACGTTCAGATTCATGACGGTATAAGAAAAATCATTACTGAACGCAGGTTCGATCTTACGTCCGTTAGATTGCAGTTCAAAGGAAACGGATACGACGTTTTCAAGAGTGTCGCCCAAGACAAACGCCTCGCCGGTCAAAAGATCGCCCGATACGCCGCTCATGTTCCAGACGAACCCGAGCACGCGCAAGGAAGAAACCTCTTCTGCCGTTCCGGTAAACTTATCTCCGAACGTCAGCGTGATGTCTTCGACAGAAATCCCGATCTGCTTTTTGGTAATCTCGATGGTAACCGATCTGTCTTCAAAGGCGTTGTTGGCATAGTCGCCTGCGTAAGAAATGACCATCGTATAGCGACCTACCTCCGTCGGCCAGACGTTACGGGTCACGTCGCCTAAAACGTCGTCGTGATACTCGTACGTAACCGTATATCCGTTAAAGGCTACCGGTGCCGGCATATAAAAGTTAGAATAATAATACACGTCGAATTTCGGACGCGCTTCCGCACCCGTGCCGTATTGACAATAATATACGTCGTCGAAAGAAAGGTTATTTGATTCGTCGTAAGTAATCGTCAGGTATTTTCTGTCTCGAACGATGACGTTATAATTCGTCTCTTTCGTGACGTTGTTTTCATCGGTAAACCCGACGGTAATGATCTGAGACTGTTCGGCGCCGGCGTTCAGAATAAGCTTGGTATTAAACTGCGAGGCATTGATGCGCAATCTGGAATCGTTCAACGGTACAATCTCAGAAGTACCGTTGTTATAACGAACAAGAACGGTACCCATCTGCCCGTTGTTATCGGTATAGGAAAGAACGCTCTCGTCCGCACTCGCGAATTCGGGCAATTCGGCATAAACCTGTCTCGGCATGTTTTGGATCACTATCTCAAAAACGGATTTTTTCAGAATGGTCAGCGTAAGAGTCTTACTGCATCCCTCGTACGTTACGGTTACCGTTTTTTGCGTATAGAAAACGTCGTCGGCATTCTTATCGTTGAAAACGAAGGATTCGTTTTTATCATACGTACAGACGGCGTCGGAAAAATCAACTTTTCTTCTTGCCGTCACGGCGTCGCCGTCGGCGTCTTTCAATTCGACCAACACGGAGATCTTATTGGGATCGATGTCCATTTTCTCGATTACCGTCGTTTCCGTGACGTTTTGTTCGTTTTCGTCGACGAAAGAGATGGCGTACGGGACGTCGGGACGGACGTATGCCATAAAAGAACATTCTTTCAGAAGATACGTCAGACGGATCGTCTGCGAACCCGTTTTGTTCTCTTTAAAGCCGGAAACGGAAAATCCGGAAGAGGACGCAACGTCAGACAACTTCTTATAAACGGTGGTCGTATCGTATTCGACGACGAGATAAATGCATTCGAGATAATCGATCTTGATTGAAGAATCGTTATAAACGAATCTCTTATTTCCGTTATCGCCCACAAAAGAACAGCTACCGTTGGACGAAACGGTATAAAGCGATAATCCCTCGTTCAGATAGACGGTGGTGTCGGAAAACTCGTTAACCCCAACGATATCGGATCCGCTTAAAACGGGAACGCCGATCTCCGCATGAATGGAAACCACCCGTTGTTTAAAGCAATAGAACGGCACGGCGTCAGAGGATACGGCATCACGATATACGACGTCCGCAACGGAGAATACCAAGTCTTTTTCAATAAACTCTTCCGACGTTTGCAATTGCAAATCTGATTTGAAATCCGATAAAGAATAATTAACGCCGTTTGCTTTTACTTCAAAATAATAGGTCATATTATTAAGCGCAAAGCAATAACGATCTCCGCTTTGAGAAAACGTGACGGTAGAACCGCTGTCCGCATGCTTAACGACGGCCGTCGTTCCGTTATCAAAAGTAATAAGCAAGCTGAGCGTGCCAAGATCCCATTCGCCTACAGAAGCAAGAATATATTCGGTCTCCGGAAGCGCCGCGACGGTCACGCTCTCTACGCGACGACTAACGACCAAAGAAGATACGATGGCGGATGCTTCGTTGTACGTAAACGAAATTTCCGTCATGTTATCGGCGGCGTAATAGTAATCTTCCGACGCGTCGTAAGAAGTTGCGGGATTATAGTTATCGCCCTCTTTTACATACAACGACGTATAATAGACCGACCAATTTTCGGCGGTAACGAAAGAAGCAAGTTCGTATGAGGTCGGAACGGAAACGAACGATCCGGCTTTATTTTGAGATATCGTCATCGCCGCCATGGCTACGTTTTCTTCGGCGCCGTTTTCACGCACGACCACAAAACTCAATCCACTGAAATCAAATTTCTTTCCTTCCGTCGTACATCCGATAAAATCGACGCTCGGACGGACGGAAACGATATTATTATGAACGGTGCAAACGTAAGTCAAAGCCACGTTATCCGATTTATCTCCGTAATAAAGAGTGATCGTGTGCGTTCCGATCGTAGAGAGGTCGTCGCCTTCGATCGTCCACCTGCTGTCGGAAAAATCGTTCTCCGTAGCATAACTTTGATCTGCGTACGTTATGACGACCTCCCAATTCTCCATCGAGAACGGTTCTCCCAAAATATAATCGTTTTTGGTCTCTTTATCCTCGTTCAGTGCAATCGCAATGGCCTTAACGATAACGGTAATGTCGAATTCGGTCGCATAAGAGGTGTTATAGTACAAATCTTCGTAATAAATGTAAAATTTATTTATTCCGACATTCGAGGTAAAGGCGTCCGTCCCACTTTTTACAAGGGGAATCGAAGTACCGTCGGGTGCTACGTAACGAATGGGAGAATTCCCGGTCGGATCCTCGGCATAAAGCATGTCGGCCGTAAAAGACATCGTTTGACTTTCTGCACCGTTAATATAGCGCACGCGCATCGATCCGCCCACCAACGAAATTTCGTCGCCTACGCTGTACACGACTCTGGTCGGTCTTTCCACCGTTGCGGAAACGATGACTCTCGGACGCACTTCCACGGGAACGGAACAACTCAGCGTAACGCCGGTGACCGTCGTGAAAGAAAAGTCGTAATCGTACGTTCCCACGGCGTGGTTGGTCATGAACGTTTCGCCGACGTACATATCCGACGTAACTTTCGCCGAATAGTTTCCTGTGGAAGAAATGATGGAATAAGTGCCGTTATTTTGCTTGATCTTATAGTCCCAATCGGTGATATGAATGGTTTCGTCCTGATAAACGAAATATGCGCCCGTGATAGGATCGAGATTCACGTCGCTTTCACCGGGATAAACCTCTAACGCGACGGGAGAAGGCGCGATGACTTTGATACGGTAGTCGAGCGAAGCGCCGTCCACGATCAATCGGATAGAGTATTCTCCGACGACGTTGATATCAAATTCGTTCCAGACGATTTCCACGTTCGTCTGATCGTCGAAATCAAAAAGACGAACGTTGGACGGAATGTAATACACAACGGAAGCGTCGTATTCCGCTGGAGCTTTTTGGTAAGAAGAATCTTTTTTCACGTACAAAAATTCTTTACGCGTCTGATAACGGTCGACGAAATCGTTTTCCAAAGAAGCGTAATAGGTTGCGTTGTTATCGAATTCGCTCGCGGCGCCGACGAAATTACCATTTTGCAAAACGAAATATGCGGAGCGTACCGAATTCCAATTCCCGCTCGCATTCGCGCGGCGCGCTTCCGCAGTGGCGTCTTTTACGCGGGCGTTATAGCCGGTTTGCTTCGAGTTATAGACGACGTAAAGTTGTCCTCCGGTCAGATCAATGTGACCTTTCAGGATCTGATCGGGCGCGTCCGACATAACGGAAAGACTTTGGGGACGCTTTGCGTTGATCGTTACGCCGACCTGATATCTGTTGCCTTTATAAAACAAGAATACGTTTCTTTCCAACGCGGACGTGGTAAAAACGTTGTTGGTTTCTTTTTCGATAACGTAGGTCAGGTCTCCCTGTTCGTAAAGGGTTTCCCAATCAATGAATTCGGAAGTGTTATCGTTGTAATGAACGAAGAATCTGCCTCCCGTCAATTCAAAGACGTCTCCGACGACGTAAACAAGACGGAAAGACTCTTCAAGGCTGATCTCGATACGATCGGGAGCCTTCGTTACGACGGTATAAGCCGCCATGCAGGTTTTTCCGCCGTAAGAGACGATCATATTCGTTTCGCCTTCTTTATCGGTGGAAAAAAGAGTGACCATATCTTCGGTAACGTCCATGATTTCGGTATAGTTGTTACTATACGTCACAAGGATCTGCATCCCGCTGATATTCAACTGTTCTCCAATGACGTAATTCGTCTTATCGGGCATTTTTACAACCTGGACGGAATAAACGGGAGCAACCGAAACTTTAACGGTAAGATAAGCCGTCTGATTTTTGTAAAAAACGGTAAGAATCTGATCTCCTACGACGTTAGAATCAAAACCGGAGATCATGTTAAGCGTAAGCGGAATGCGCTCGCTCTTTCCGTTTTCGTAATAAACGGTAATGTCGGCGTCTCCAACAGAGAACTTATCTCCGACGTAATAGTTCGTTTTCGGCATGGTGGTAATGATGAACTTCTGAATGGGAGACTCCTGAGAAATATCGTTTCGGTCGTTACAAGCAAAACAGGTCAGCAAAAGGAAGCAGACCAGCATAATAATTAATAATCCCGAGGTGTATTTCTTTCTCATCATTATCCTCCGAAAAAGGGCATACTTATAGCTTTTTATAATAATAACATACACGCGCGAGAAAGGCAAGAGCAAAAAACCAAAATTCAGCTTGCCGAAAGGTCTTTTTTAATATTTTCTACGAAAAACAGAAACCAAGAGAATAACGATAACGATAAGAGCGATACCGCCGACGATCACGAGCACGTAATAAGTAATACTGAGGCCCTCTATCTCTGATACAACGATAAAATCTCCCATATCGGTCGCATTGAAACGTAAAAATCCGTCGGAAAATTCCGCGTCGAGAATTTCGCTTCGACCGTTGTTATAGAGTGCCACAACCTTATAATTTTTCGTATCGTTCAATGAGGACGAATAAACGGCGACTTCGGCCGGGATGCTCTCCATGACAACATTGTGATTATAAAAAACTTCGACCGAAAAGCACTCTTTTTTCTCATATTTATCAAAAAACCCGGCGTCTTTATAGATCACGTCGGCATTGGCGCTGATGACGGAAAAGTCTTCGCTCGCCGGATTCACGCCGACGTCCGTGTATCGTATGGAATGGAGGATACTGAAATCTCCGACGAGGATAAGACGTGTCGTTTTTTCGTCCGAAAAACTAAGCGTTTTCAGCGTAGCGGGTTCGATCGTCAACAAAGAACTCGTATAGACGAAATCATAGTATTCGCTCTCCGCGTGCGCCGCGACGACGCGGCATTTTTCGATCGGTCGGGTCATATCGACGTCCGTCCATGCCGGGATCGTTATGTACTCGGGTCTGATCTCGGTTACCGGAACGCCGTTATGCGTCACTTGCCTGGTATGAGCCGGCACTGCGTTTCCGTAATCGTACGAAATAGATATTTCGTCCCCTTCTTTTACGGTCAGATCGGTTTTTCCGTTCAAAAGAGTCAACACCGTGACCGTTCTCTTTTTGATAGCAAAATTAAAAGCAGATACCCGATAATATACATTATCGTACAATACGGTAACGGGTAATGCGTATTGGCCCGGGTTTTGAACGGCAGAAACCGTCTCGAACGTCGTATCGTCAGCAGACACGACTATTTCCTGCCCATCCAGTTTAAATACAAGGGAGTTAAAAAGGTCGTTATTAAAGCCGGGTTTATCCGTATCCGTATCGCAAAGGACGCCAGAGGCGTTAATAAAATCTATTCCGCAATAAACGACCTCTTGCGTCTGCTCTACGGTCAGCACTTTCTGTCGCGCCGCATACGCTGTTTTACCCGGCTTGGCACCGAATAAAAGCGCCGCGCCGAGCATAATCAAAAACATGATAAAAACAACTGATTTATATTTAAAAACGGCCTCTTTACTCATTTCTATCCTTTCCTTTTGAACACCAGAAGCAGCGCGAGACCGATAGCCAAAACGCCTATTCCGATGAACAGATACATTAACCAATCCAGATTGGCTTCTTCCACGGCGTACGGGTCTTCCATCGTAAGAATGCTGACGGCCTTTACGTTCGCGGAAGAAGTCTCGAACGACAAGACGTCTTCGCCCTCGACGGTCGCCGAAACGATTTGCATACTACCGTCTTCATAGAACACGGCGACGTATACGGTATCTTCGGCAGCATACGCCACGTTCGACGCCGTTTCGGACGATTGATGGAGAAAACTTGCCAATCCGGGCAACTTGATCCTGATGGTAAATCCGGTATTCTCCGTACCCGTATACGTATAATTTTCTATCGAGAACAAGAATACGCTCGACAAATAATACTGTTCCAATTCTTTATTGTTTTCTTTATAAGAATCAAACGTGCGGGAGATATCGGAATCGGGCACGTTCTGCGCCTCGTTGACTGTAATTTTCGTATCCTGTCCGAAAGAACCTACGATCGTGATGTAGTTATCGGAGGATGAGGTTTGCCCGGCAATAGACGCGTTGATTTCGTTATTATTGATAACGAGCGTACCCCATTGACTGTGAATATAATAGTTATCCCAAGCAATCTCTTCCGGCATCACTTTATACGTACCCGCTTTTGTCGGTTTCTCGTTCAGTTCTTCACCCGTAATAGCGTCATAATAACGCGGTTTGATTTTACCTTGCAACTTAGAAGCAATGTCTTCATTGGTCGATGAACTTAAAACGGAATACTGCGGAATGTAGCTCTCTCCTACCAGGATCGTTGCGTTTTCGACGGAGATGAGGACATCGACCTTCGTAATCCTGAAATCAATCCACGTTGCATTCCTGATAATAAAGTTATCCAAACCGTAATCGTAAGGTTTAATCTGATATTCGCCTACGTTTATTGGTTTACGATTCTTGATATCGGTAACAACGCCGTCTACCAACGTATAGTTATACGGTTCCATAACTCCGTTTTTCGCTATATTATAAAGTATTTGCGGCACGGAGATGCGCTTTTCTTCATACGTTATATAGAAATCGATTGCCGGAGTCGAGCCCGTATAAGGATATTCTTCCGACAACGAACCGAAAGTACAAACAGCTTCTCGCGGAAGAATAGTAAACTCTTCGTACGCGAAAGAATCTCGGAAGTTGGTCGTACGTTGATAAATAACGCGGGCAAAGTACGTTCCGGCAGGGGCGCGGGTGATGTCGGATATCAAACCGCTGAAACCGTCTTTATCATCTACATAATATAACAACTCGCCGTTTTCATTATAGACGGCTTTCGGCGTATACGAGGAGAAATAAGCCACTTCCTGTTGTTCCGAATATCCGCCGATTCCATTGGCTACGGCGGTCAATCCCAACCCGATATCGCCGTAAGTCTGCATGGCGTCTCCACCGAAGACGATGGTAACGTCGGCAAGCCCGATCACAAGACGAATCCAGGACGTCTCCATTAAATAGTTTTTATTGGCGAGAGTATCGTTCTTGATCGTCAGTTCGTAGATGTATTCGGCGCAGTTGATCGGGGGCAACATGTCGCTGTCGTACATTGTTTCTTCCGAGTAATATCGTTGCGAATAGTCGATCGGTTCATACCCTGTGAGCTCGTTCTGATCGTTATAGATCGGCACGCCGAATACCTTTTTATATACAGGTTGCCTTTCTCCGTTATAAACGACGTTAACGCGGGATCTGACCTGTGATCTCAACGTTTCGTCAGAGAAGAACTGAACGGTCGCTTTCGCCTGCCCGATCGTACCGAGAAGTTGTATTCTCTTATCGCTCTCGTCTTCCCAGAACAATTTATAATTGTTCTTCTGCGGGCCGAGGAGCTGATCGCTGGCATAAACGGTAACGATGACGTCCGATTTTACATAGGTTATTTCTCCTGTTACCGGGTCGACGATTTGTTCATAGACGTCTTTACGGGAGTATTTACTGGCGTTGTAGTCAACGTCCAACAGGATTTCATCGCCCGCAATCAGACCGGATTTTTCGTCGCCCGGTTTCGGAGCGAATAAATAATTCGCAGAAGAAACGGATTTCGCAACGACCGTCGTCGTTCCGTCGTATGTCTTGAATATTCTGTCTTTCGTGCTGTCAAACGTTACTATGACCGGTCTGGGTTTTATGACCATTTCGGGATAGAGTATCTTATTTGCTTCGTCTTTCAGGTACTCGACCGAGATATAGTAGTTATCCGCAATACCGTACGAATCCGAAAAGATCAGCTTGATATAGTAAGGAACGACGTCTCCGGAAGAATCCTTGATTATATCGATAGGATAAAGGTAATCGTCGTAATAATTACCGACGGACTCATTACCCGTTTTTCCGTCGACGAAGACGTAGTACGGATTGATCAGCCCGATACCTTTTATACCCGTCGTTTCTCCGTCGGCAGTCCGATAATACATGACCTTCTGCGGGGCTCTGTTCGCATCCGTTGCGTCGCTTCCGACAAAGCCTTCGTACGCTACGACGAAATCGGGATAATTCTGCGTGCTTTTATCGTATATCTTTTCGGCGTATCCGCGGAACGATATATTCGAGTTTATATCCCAGAATCTGAGTTTCAATTCCGCCTTGGTAACCTCAAACAAATAGTAAGTCGGTTCAACGGGGAGATAGTTCGCGCTTCGGCCGAACGATACTTCATACAAATACAATCCAACGTCGAAAGTACTGCCGACGCTGACGAATACGTTGTCAAAATTCGAAGTATGAATCGAAGAAATCAGCAGTCCGTTTTCCGGGAGCGCGTCGTACTTTTTCGTCAAAGGATCGTCTGTCGTCGTATACCAGAAACGGCCTCTATCCGCAGAGTACATACCAATACGTCTGATCGTTATTTCGGTGGAGCCGAGCACGTCGACATTGCCGGCGGCGGGCAAATCGAGATCCTGACCGTTCAATCCCAAACGCTTAACGTCAGGCGTAATCGTTTTTCCCTCATACTCCCGACTGCTTTCAAAAGAAACGCTGGGCGCGCGACGCCAGATGGTAAACGCAGTCGGTTGGTCGAAAAGCATTATATAGTTACCCAATTCGATTGTATTGGGACCGTTTGCGGCAAAAATCTGATAATCGCTACCGGCAGGAGTGCTGGCCGTGATACCGTTCCAGTTGATGATGGGATAAAATTCTTCGCTATAAGAAGACATGGTATTTTCTTCGCCTTCGATCCACCCGATGAATTCGAACCCAAACTTATAGGCGACCGATTGCGGCGTCTCGCCGTAGTACTTTCCGGATTCGTAAAACTCGCCGGGTTTACCATTATTTTCTTCCGGCGGTATCTCCTTTGTAACAACGCGAACCTGAAGCTCGGCCTTTTTGATACAAACGGCGAAAATATACGTCTTTTCAGCGTAGTTGTTATCATAATAACCGGAATTTCGGTCGTTCAGTATAAAGCGTAAATAGAACGACGCGCCGTTAGCGTCCTCGCTCGAATCCATCATATAGGATTGCATCTCCGAAGAAAGGTTCAGATATTCGATATACGCCGTGTTCAGTTCGTAATACAACCGCCCGCCCTTGAATTGCGCGTCAGATGTCAGGTTGTACAATGATCCGCTGATCTTGTTATAGAAATATTCCGTTCCGTCTTTGCCGGACGTACTGTCGCCGATATTATAACCATTTTCGGAACCGAATACGTACGGAGTGGTCTTTACGTTTCTCTTTGTCGCAAAGAAGTCCTCAGCTGCCGTCATATCCGCATAGCGGGATACGGAAGAGGTTACGCTGACGACCTGACCTTTAGAAGAATCTCTGTTCATGATCGTCAATATGAAATCGTAATCGTTTTGCTTTTTATCGTACGACTTGGAATAAACTTTATCAATACCGCTGATACTCGCGTCTTCTTCCCGTAAACCGTCTACCGTCAAGCTGAATTGATAATCATCCGCGCGGGAACGTGCCAGATAAACGATAAAATAGTTACATGTGTCGTTGCTTACGTATTCCGTCTCTCCGAATTTGAAATTGGGTACAGATTTAAAACTGATATTGCCCGTCATATCCCGATCGAAACGTCCGTCTTCGGAAGTACCGTCGCTGATCGTCGCTTTCATCAGTATAATATACCAACCTGCGGACACAATATCGCCCTCCGCATAATCGATCAAACGTCCCCAATCGTTTTTATCAGCGGCACTAAGCGCGCTTTCGTACGTAATACCGGTCATTGGCGTGATAGTTGACGCGGAAGTACGGGGATTATAGTAGTATTTTTCTATACTGATCCAACCCCATTCCATCTTCGTTGCAATATTCGCACCGCTACCTTCATTGATAAAGAAACTGTTAAAATACAGACTGTCGTCGTTTTTCGAGCCATACACAGAGCCGTCGAATTTTTTCTCAATATACTTCTTTGTCTCGTCCAATGCAACGATTGTACTGGTAATATCGTAAAAAATGACTGTTTTGGGACTCTCTCTGTAATTCGTTTCGCTACATCCCTTAGTGCTGTCGGGTTTGGCCGAAACTTTAAGAATATAGCCGCCCCTCGTCATGTCTGCCGCCGAATAAACGTCGACCACGGAGCCTACTTCCGAACAGCCTGCCGCTGCGGAATCTTCATTGATCCATATAAAGATCTCTTTTCCGTCAATCACGTTGATACAGGTCGCCTTGTAGGCGTCGTCGAAGGTGATCTGAGAGCTTAAATACACTTTCGCGCCCGAAGAATCGTTATTCGCATAATAGTAATATGACGTATCCTGACAGTAGATATATATGCGTTCGTCGTTTTGCATGAAGTAGTAATAAGCGTCCGCGGTTTCTTCTTCGCCTGCGTCCTTGGCAAAAACAGCCGCCCTTGTCGAAGCGATCTTTGAACCGTCCTCCGTGAATTCGTTTACAAACACGCAGAGTCGTCCGCTCTCGTCTACGTAATAATACGCAACGACGTAAAGATCCATCGTCGCACCCGTGATAAGATTTCGATCTTCGTTATACACTTTGTATTCGGGTATCATTGCGTCGCCGGAATAACCGATCTGTTGATGATAATCGACTTCCAAAGACAATATTTGCGGCCAGACGTACAAGTAAGAAGAGGTTTCGCCCTGCGTCGGGAAGAAGAACTCGTAGTTTTGCTTAAACGCACCGTATATTTCGATCGCTACTTCAGGCAGTCCGCTTATACTCTCCTGCCCATAAATTTTTGCTTCGTCTTGCAACTTATTATTGTTGTCTCTCTTTAAATAAGACTCAATATTGTTTCTGACGGACGCGTACGTATCGCGCACGCCGAACGTTTCAAGCGGATTGGTCGCAACGCCGCCTTGATGTTGCAAACCGCAGTAAATAACGTAGGTGTTATCTAGGTCATACGTCCAATCGGCCCTATTCGTCGACTTAACGTAATAACCGCTCGCCGGGATCGACGCTCCGGCAGTTACGGGCGTAATCTCATAAACGCCGTTTCTTAAACGGTAATAAATCGTTCCTTCGACAAACGTACCGGAAGCAAGTAGGTACGGATTATGATAAACGTATACCTTATAATAAGCGCGATTTTCGGGGATGCTTTCTTTATCCAGGTATATTTCGCCGTTATTCGCGTCGATGTACGCCTCGTATGTCGCCAATTCCGCCTCGGAGTCGACAAAAACCATTCTCGACGGAGAAGAATCGGCAAACCCGATTTCTTTTGCGGTATCGTATTCTTCCATATACTTACGAGTAGCGACCGTCGTATATACGTAGATGTCGGCAGGCGAAATAGAAAGTTCCATCGTCGCGCCTTTTACCGCGTTATAGTTTGGCGATTCCGGCACGGTAATGCTCACAAGATAGGTCCCGGCTAACGTAAACGATTTCATTTCCGCGGTAATATCGTCTCCTGTAACGGTAACGCTACCACTTGACGTTTTATACGTAAAACTGATAACCGTAAAGAATTTTCCATCTCGATTATAGTTGCCTTTTCGCAAAACAATGCTGTCGAAATCAAAATCGGGCCGATTGGTTGTACTGTCGAGCCTATTCAGCAGCGACGTTCCGCGCAGACTATTGTACGTCGTTCCGTCGTGGGTGTACGTATCAATGATCCATCCACGGAGTTGATATTGGTTCTTCAACAAAACTTCTTGATAAGTAAGCGTCAGTTGATCGCAAAAAGCACCGCTGAAAGTACCCGTACTGTCGTCGTAATGATACAGCTCGTCCAATTCCGGATGCCCGTAGAACGTAACGTACGTCAGGTTCGGTTCAGCCATAACGATATCTTCATAATGGCTATCCGAATTGTATTGCAGGTATTTTCCGGCGGACGGATTATCGAACGGCAAGGTAATAAGATCGATATCCTCCGGAGTCAGAACAGCTTTTGTAATGGCAAACGTAAACCAGCTGTCGTCCTTATATTCCGTTTCCGCCTGTCCGGCGTCATAATACGTGATCACGTAGTTTGTCACGGCATAGTCGTAATCCAGGTGAAGAATATAAAAATCGCTTACGTCCGAACCTCTATAAGAGGTATCGTATCCGATAGGTATATCTATCGCGCCGTTTAAACCGGAATTAGCGTCGGGTTTGCTCGAATCATACCAATAAATGAAGTCTTTCTGCCTGTCGGTCGTCAAGGATTCGCTTTCTCCTGTAATGGGATTATACAGAAAATCGGTATATCCCGTCGGAAATTGCCAATTACTGAACCCGGGCTCGTTTTTCCAATAAAAGCCCTCGTTCTGCAAAAATCCGTCTTCGACTTTCAACCTAATAAACTTGATCGAATTTTCAGCGGCCATCTTTAACAAATCGCCGTAAAAAACAAACCCGATTACCTGCTTTCTGTCTTCATTATCCATATAATACGCATAATAATAGTCGGCAAGTTCCGTCCTTTGCTGCAATTCTTCGTCAGAAACCGGATAACGCGCGTTTTCTCTGTATATATCCGTCATATTGTGCTGTCCGGTTGCGTCTTGCGCATCATGGTCGGCAACCAGAATCGCAACGCCGGTTTTAGAATGATACGGACGGGAATAATACGCGGATGAATACCCATCCTCATCGCTCGACAACCGTTCGAGATCGGGTAAAACGCTTATGCGCAAACTAAGCGGCAAAATCGTTCCGCTGAAATCGCCTTGCTCAACGTTGTGATAAAACAAAGATTCTTTTACCTTATAACTGCGCATCGCGTTGTTCGGTTCGGTCTGAGAGCCGGTAAAATGCGACGTAAAGTACAACATTTCTCCGGTTAACTCGTCAACCTGCCCGTTTAAAATGATCGATTGCGTACCGATGCCACTGTTGGCATAACTGATCCATGCGATGCTCTCAAAATACGTAAACAAGTCGTATTCGAGTACGGAATAACAAATATGTGATTCGTTATTTTGATTCTGCGCCGTTTTCGGTTTGAATTTTACGTTCGGATCGTAAACGCACAACTCCAATTGGCAACTTTGCGCTTCTAACTTGGTATAATAGTCTTTCGCGTCCTTAAAAATGGTATCTTTGGTCGCGTAATATTGACCGTCAACCGAAAAATACTCGTAATACGTTGTATTGCTCGGTATCGCCGTTCCGACGGTATAATCCGACCCTTTAACGGCAAGTTTATAGCGAGAAACGATATAGTACGTTTTCGTACCGCTGAAATTGACGTCCGTTGTTTCTTCATAGCGATCGTTTTCTTCGTTGTATTCGTAAAATACAGTATCGCCCGGCCCTTTGCTGATCGACGTGCCGGAATAATAATCTTTACCTTGAACGGCGGGAACGTAGGTCGGCGCAAATACAAGGTTGGTACCGTCGTAATTCTTTTCGGAAGCGTAATCGACGACGTTGAAATAAACGTCTAATTTTTTAACGTTGATTTCGTAGGGATTGGTCACAAAAGGCTCTTTCATCTGGAAAGAAACCAACGATTCGATCATCCTTTCCTCGCTCGGTTTTTTATGATCGATAGGCGTCGGATTTTCCGCAGCAACGTCCCAAACTGCCGTAAGGCCGTTGCCCGTGGGGATATTCGTCGCGTTGCCGTTGATCGGCTTTGCCAAAACGTAATAAGAAAGATAGTATTGCGCGCCGTCGCTATACGATTGCGTCTCTTCATTGTAAGTAAACGGATATAATCTGTTGGTGTACAGTCTATAATACTTTGAATTGGAAGAATCGTCCTGTTTCATACTGACGTAACCGTCCTGATATCCGTAAGAAAGTTCGTCGCTCAAAACGTAAAAAGACGCGACGATGTACACGACGTTCTTGGTTCCTATCGATACGGCTTCGTTTTTGTCTTTAATAAACTTTATGACCCAATCGGAAGAGCCGAACGTATAATAATCGTTGACGTCATCGTAAGCGACTTCGCCATCCAGACTGAATATCGAAGTGTCGATCTCGGTATAATCAAAGACCTCTCCGTAAGAAAAGTTATGACCGAATTCTTCGTTTATAACAATTTCTATCGGAGGCGAAGTAATCGTAAAATCCTTACCTTCCGGATGAACAAAATGGTATTTATAAAGCGTCTTTGATCTCCCGGTATCGTATACCGACCCGAGAAAATACGTTTGATTTTCGGAGACCGTCGAAGAATAAGCGTTCCAATTCCCGAAACTGTCGAATTCTCCGAGTTCAATAGAATAATTCTTTTCGATCGAAGTTGAGTCGAAAGAAATCGTGAGCGATAGATATTTATAAACGCCGGGTTTATAATCCGGGAATTCCGTTCCGGAAAAACTGAACGTATTCGCGCCGTAAGATCCGTGGTCGACTTCATAACCGTTCATTTTTTCCGTCCACGCAGTCATATCGATTTGTTCTGAAATTGCGAACAATTCCGCCGCGCTTTTCATGTCGCTGTAATTGAGCGTATATATCTTGGCGGCCGTATATTTTTTAATCGGAATATAGTTCTCTCCGGATTTATTATAATATTCCCGACCCTCGGGAAGATCATCGTTTACGCTCAGACCCGATAATTCGACGGGAGTATAAACGGGAGCGTCTTCCGGACCGCTCTTCGTATAATACACAACCCCCGTTTTGAAGGTACCGGGCGTAAAGTCGTTACTGTTGCTGAGAGTTCCCTGCAACTCGTATCCACCGCCCCCTTTCGGCAAGTAGTACATTACGTCGGAAGGTAGAGTGGCTCCATTGGTCATTCCCGTCAAAGGCACTTCGACATATAGCCTCTGAAACATTTTTCCGGTTTTCAATATCCGGGCTCCATAGTCGTTTACGATATCGACTCTGAGCTTCTGTTTGGCTACGTAAAAATGTTGCACGTATACGTTTATCGTATTCGTATCTATCTGCGTGACGTCCGTGATCGGCTGAGAATGCGTGCCGTCCGAATAGGTCACGTATACCAGATTTTTTGAATAATCCTTACCGCTTAACATGAAGTCGCATCCGTTTTCCGGATCGCCTTTCGGCAAAATCGCCAAATAATAGTCTCCGCTGTCAATGCTGTTTTCTATTCTATTTTCCAATTTTGGATCGGTAAACCATCCGATTTGCAAAAAATCATATACTTTTTGATCATGAAGCGTTACGTTTAAGGTGGCGTTTGAAAGTTCGGAGTTGACGATACCCTTTTTTAACGTAAAAGGGGCTCGATCGTTTACGCCGAGGCTATAATGGAATTCTCCGGGATCGTCGGCTCCTGCAGTGCTGTACAAACCGATCTTATCGTACCAAACGATATCGGGATTGTATATCGCTACGTAATCGTCAACGTTAACGAGGTTATTGTCCACTCTTTGAGAGATCTTCGTACTGTCGAGAACAATCGAAGAGGTACAAACGATGGGTATCGTATTTTCGGCGTATGTATATTCCAGGTTATTGTTAAAAGATCCGGCGTTAAAAGAGGCTGTCGTGACGGTAGGATTACACTCGATCCAGAAAGTCTTTTGCACGATGGCGTTAGCCTCGTCTGTCTCAAGTTTATAATAAGAATTATAAGAATCCAGATCGCAATAGGAATAATTACTGTAATATTCGACGTTTGCGGTAAGATTAAACCGGACCGAACTTACGTAGTACACGCCGGCCAGCACGTTGTCCGTCAGATCGGTTCCGTCATAGATCTCTTTATCCGTGATCTTTTTACCCGTCCAGTCATAACCGCTGATTTTAAGCGAAGCGACCGAGAGCCGGAAATGATCGGAATCGCCGATATTCTTCGGAGTTTCCAAACTGAACGCTTCCCACGGTTCCGCCTCGGTACCGGGATGCGACAAATAAATGGGATGGCCGTTGTTGCAACGAACCTCGCTGTATTCGTAATAATCTATAAACGTTTTGTTACGGAGCAAACAGGAAATTTTGGAACACGTTTTGATACCGTCGACGGTTGAAGTTTTTTCTCCGCATCCGGGACAGACGGTTCCCGTCATAAAAATTTTACCTTTATTCGGACAATTGGCGTCAACGGTTCCGGCGCACGTCACGGCATATTTATTGCCTGGCTGGGCACCTGCGGCGGTCAATCCGCCTCCGCATCCTTTACAAACGTGGTATTTGATCTGAGACGCGCTCTTCGTGGACTGACAGGTCGGGCAATAAAAACTTTGAACCTCGCCTCTTTCAGCAGCGCCCTCATAAAACGAGCCCTTATTGATCGTATGAGAGCCGGCGATTGCCGTCGCTCCGTTATCGGACACCAGTTCCATACTGTCGAAGATAGACCAGTTTCTGATTTTATCCACAGCTTCATCGTAATTGGTTTTGGAAAAGCTCGAAGTAGGCATACCCGCAGCGGCATTGTAAAAAGCCGGCCTGTTGATCTCATAATTATCAGAACTGTATTGAAGCGTCATATGAAAATTATTGACAATTTTTTCGATCCAGTCGGGTTCCGACGCAAGGTCAACAATAACGGGTTCCTGATATTGATAATCCTCCGAAGCTTTAAAATACGGTTCATCTACCGTTACGGTAATTATTCCTTTGGTTGCTTCGACGGATTCGGCGTGCGCCGTCTCGGTAGGATTATTATTAAGCGCTTGCTTATATGTACCCCAAAAGAGGATCAACAGCAATAAAAATATTACGGCGATCGAAATGATAATTTTTGCGGGACTGACAACTTTGTCTTTTTTCATATATCCTCCAAGATCTGAGACGAGATACCTTCTGTTAACCTACCTATACATTTATATTATAAATGTAAAGAGTATTGTTGTCAATGAGCAATCCCGCATTTTAAGTCCAAAAAAAGATTGCGATAAAAAAACGCTCGAAAAGAGCGTTTTTTGCGAGTGTTTATATTTAAAAATGTGCAGAAATTTATTTCCCTTTTTTATTTTTCTTTTGCTTGACGGGATTGAATTTCGCGTTGTATACGGGCGTAATGATCTTTTCGGAAAGATATTGTTCGTAGTTACACATGGTAAGACAATAGTATTTACTTCCGTACACAAGGAGCACGGCGAGCACGATGGCGGATACGATTGTATTCGTCAAAGCAAACAGAATGAACGGAACCGAAAAGACCGCAATAATAAAAAGGTTTTGCAAAAACATCTGGAACGTAAAGACCAAGGCGTTTTTCATTTTATTCTTGAACGGCATGTCGTACAAAACGATGGTCGGCATCAGGTGCAGTAAAAACATCAAACCGAGCAATGCGAAGATGGCGGCGAAAATAATCATAAACCAATGGCCTACTCCGGCTACACCCAATTTGAACGATGAAACGAAATATACGAAGACGTTTCCTATCCCGGCAACCAAAACAAGCATCATGACGCCGACGATCAAAAATTGCCAATAATATCTTTTTACGCCCCAAAAGAACTCTTTTATAGCGCGCGGCACGTCGTTGCCATAGTTGTCTTTTTTAGAGAAGAACGTGTCTCCTAATATAAAGTTCATACAAAGCGGCATCATACCGGATAAACCGATACTCATAATAAGCACGGCTCCGCCCGCACAAGCGAAAATTATATAATACACGTTAGCAATGTATCTTGACACGTCGGCGAAGGTGTACGCCGAACTCGATATACCGAAGCCTATGTTCGTCATAAGGTAAGGCGCGGTCATTTTTTCGAGATAATAGGCAATGTTTTCCACGCCGGCAACAGTCACGAGTACAATGAGCGCAACGAGCGGTAACGCAAACAAAATGAACATCAGATTGGCAACCAGAATGGAAGAATTTCTGCGTCTTCCAACCGACCAGAAGTACTTAAAACGTCCTACGCCCTCTTCAAGAGGTTGCGTGGTACCCCCGTCTCTTCTGTATTCCGGATAGAAAGACAGCCGTTCCATCAAACCGAGAGCTTTTTTTTGCGCTCTTTTACTTGGTTGATACTGTCCGCCGTTCTGCTTTCCGCCTTGAATCTTCTTCTCCTGCTTTGTGCGAACGTTGGAGGCGCGCTGTGCGCCCTGTTGCATTTTCATGTAGGAACTTTTCCCTTTTTTTGCCATAATCCTCTCCTATTACCGTTAATTTCCGTTTCTTTCCCGAACCAATCGTCTCATTCTTTCCGCATGGTCCAAGATGACCTTACGAAGGCGCAAGCTTTTCGGCGTAACTTCCAGCATTTCGTCGGCGTTCAGAAACTCGATACACTCTTCCAGACTGAGTTTTCTGGGAGTTTCGAGAGTAAGCGCTTCGTCGCTGCCTGCGGCGCGCATATTTGTAACGTGCTTCTTCTTGCATACGTTGACGGGAATATCTTCCTGTTTGGGCGAGTATCCTACGATCATGCCGGCATAGACAGGCGTACCCGGTTCTATAAAAAGCTGACCGCGTTCTTGCGCGTTATATAAGCCGTAAGTGACGGCTTCGCCCGTTTCCCAGGCGACAAGAGCGCCGCTCGAACGACGAAGAATGGTGCCTTTCAGCGGTTCGTAGCTGTCGAATACACTGCTCATAATTCCTTCGCCACGCGTAAGCGTCATAAAATCGTTTCTGAAACCGAGCAATCCGCGTGCAGGTATGACGTACTCCAATTTGGTACGTGAACCCATGTTGATCATGTTCTCCATTTCTCCGTGTCTTCGACCCAGGTTTTCCATTACGCCGCCGATATATTCGGTCGGCACGTCGACGACCAGTTTTTCAAAAGGTTCGCATAATACGCCGTCGACAATCTTGTTGATAACCTGCGGCGTGCCCACCTGAAATTCGTAGCCCTCACGACGCATGTTTTCAATCAGAATGGACAGGTGTATTTCTCCTCTTCCGCTGACGATGAATTCATCCGCGCTTTTCTCGCTGACGCGCAAAGAAACGTCTTTTAAAAGCTCTTTTTCTAAGCGTGCGCGCAGGTGGCGAGACGTAACGAACTTACCCTCTCTTCCGGCAAAAGGACTGTCGTTTACAGAAAAAGACATCTGCAAAGTCGGTTCGCTGATCTTAACGAAAGGTATGGGTTCAACGCGGTTAGGAGAGCAGACGGTCTCGCCTATCGTGATTTTTTCTATACCGCTGAAACAGACGATATCGCCCATCATGGCCGATTCCACCGTCGTTTTTCCCAACCCGGAAAATTGATAAATATTCCCTATCTTCGCACGATACTTTTCCTCCGTGTGGTAGTTTGTTACCACGACGTCCATATTCTGCTTCATGAAGCCGCGTTCGATACGACCGATCGCAATACGACCGACGTAATCGTTATAATCAATGGAAGAAATCAGTACTTGTAAATCGCCTTTTTCATCGCCTTCCGGCGGTGCGATATGATGAATGATTGTCTCAAACAGCGGTTTCAGATCGGTGCCGGGTTGATCCTGAGAATAAGACGCCGTGCCCGCGCGACCGCTGCAATAAATAACGGGACTGTCTATCTGCTCGTCGTTGGCGTTCAGTTCGATCAACAAGTCATAAACCTCGTTCAGGACTTCTTGACATCTTGCGCCCGGTTTATCGATCTTATTAATGCAAATGATGATACGATGATTCATTTCAAGCGCTTTTTGCAAAACGAATCTCGTTTGCGGCATAGGACCTTCGTATGCATCGACAAGTAAAACGACGCCGTTGATCATCTTCAATACGCGTTCCACTTCCCCGCCGAAGTCGGCGTGTCCGGGGGTATCGACGATATTAATCTTCACGTCATTATAAACTGCGGAAGTATTCTTTGCCAGAATAGTAATCCCGCGTTCTCTTTCCAGATCGTTGCTGTCCATTACGCACGTAGGCACGTCTTGATTAGCGCGGAATACGCCGCCCTGCTTTAACATGGCGTCTACAAGCGTCGTTTTACCATGGTCGACGTGTGCAATAATGGCAATGTTACGTAAATCTTCTCTTTTCATATATTATCCTGACTTTACCTTCTATTTCGATAAAGCGTCAAAAATTTCTTTGGTTATCGTAACGGAGACTTCTCCGTACTGTCCAACCTCGTTATAAATTCTATTAAGTGCCATTTCCTCCGGCGTTTCGTTAACGTGATCGGAGAATCCTCCAAGCGTGCTGAAACCGTGGTTTACCGCGGCGACCCGGAAATAGAGCGTAATATCCCCCGGCCACTCGCCATCGCTGAATTGATAATCCCAGTATTCGCCGAGAGTCAACAAAGACGCCCTCAAACTAACGCTTGTCGCCAAGGACTTATCATCGTGCCAAACCAACGTTTCGCTTTCATCATCCGCCGATTTCCAGGCATAGCGGTAAACGTAAGCGGAAACAACTTTGGAATAATCGTATTGATAACGATAGGTTACCGGCGTCCAGGACACTTGCATATCAGAAAGATTGACCGTGACCTCGGGTTGAGACAACGTCCATGCGTCGATCTCCTTCTTGATCCAATCGGAAAACTTTCCTTTCCGCTCGCCTTTTACGGCGCGAACACGGAAATAAACGACCCCGGCGCGTCTTTCGATATAGAACTTTTTGTTTTTGGTTTTTCCTGTTGTGATAACCGTCGTCGTTAATACCGGATCGTCGAAACAATATTCCACGTCATAAGACTGTGCCGCGGCGACGCTGTTCCACGAAGCGACCAACCAATAGTCTTTTTCCTGATCGAAATCGACGAATTCGGCCCGAACGGGTATATCGATATATACCACGCATACAGGCACGACAACGGCGACGCAAACGATCAGCAGAATCGACAAAGCAATGACAAGTCGACGCCAGGCGAAAGCGTTTTTGGTTTTTTTATTTTTGATTGGCTTCGAGGCCGGTAAAAAATACTTTTTTCTCAAAAATTATACCCTGACCTTTTTCAATTTGGCAAATCTCGGCAGACCGTCTTCGAGCGGAGCCTTACTGTCACCCTGAATGAGCGGCAACGCATAGTCGATATAGTCTTGTGAAAGTCCTTTGTTATCGGGTAAAATCCACTCTGCGGGGATCTTCTTTTCCGTATTGGCGGCAAGACTGATATCCATGAGTTCGTAATTAATCTTATATTCTTCTCCCTCGGCTCTCTTGAATACGACCATCTTGTCGGTATTCCCTTCGCAAGCGTACTTGACGGCGTACTTTCCGGCGTTAAAAGCCTCCTCAACGTCGTTCTTGCTGGCAAGATGGGCTCCGCAACGTTGCATCAAGCTGAATTCAACCGCCCTTACCTTGCCGCCGACCTTTTCTTTAACAAGGTTGGCGAGAGTAGCGGCTACGCCGCCGAGCTGAGCATGTCCGAAGCTGTCCTTGGCGGAATTGCCTGCCGCGATAGCTTCGGCAACGTAAAGACCTTCGGCGGTTTTGATGCCTTCGCTGAGCGCAACGATGCACTTTCCGTTATTCTTGGCAACGACGTCGGCTACCTGTTTAAGGAACTTATCAATATCAAAAACCTGCTCCGGCAGATAAATAAGATCGGGTCCGTATCCTTTGTAAGAAGCCAACGAAGCGGCGGCGGTAAGCCATCCGGCGTTACGTCCCATGATCTCGACGATAGTGACCTGACCTTTGTCGTATACGGTAGCGTCCAAAAAGAGTTCCATCATGGTAGTGGCGACGTACTTGGCCGCACTGCCGTAACCGGGGCAATGGTCGGTTCCGTACAAGTCGTTATCAATTGTCTTCGGAACGCCGATAATGTTGCATTCGTATCCGCTCTTCAACAGATACTTGCTGACCTTATTGCATGTATCCATGCTGTCGTTTCCGCCGTTATAGAAGAAATAACGGATATTGTATTTTTTGAAAACTTCGAGGATACGCTTATAATCGGTTTCATCCACGTCGGCGTCTTTGAGCTTATAACGGACGGAACCGAGAGCGGAAGAAGGAGTATTCTTCAACAGTTCGAGTTCTTTTACGTCCTCTTTACCTATATCGTAAAAGTCTTCGTTTAAAATGCCCTGAATACCGTGCGCAGCACCGTAAACGGCAGTAATATTTTTTTGGTTAAGAGCTTCAATAAAAACGCCGGCCGCGCTGGAATTGATAACGGACGTAGGTCCGCCGGATTGTCCGAACATACAAGCCCCGACTAAGTTTTTCATAATTAATATTTCCTCCTAAGATTATTTTGAAAGCATCGTAGCGATGCGATACAGTTCTTTATCGAATTCATTGGGAATGGCAAGCGCCTCTTCCGCGTCTAAATCGATGATTTTATTGTTTTTCGTCCCGATCACGCGACATCCGCAGTTGCCGGAAGCTAAAAGTTCTATCGCGCGAGCGCCGCAACGGGCGGCAAAAATACGATCGGACATAGAAGGTGTTCCGCCGCGCTGAATATACCCTAATTTGACCGTTCTGATCTGAATGCCGTCGATTTTTTCGAGAAGTTGTTCTTTCAATTCCGAACAAGAGCAAACGCCTTCGGCAAGCATGATAATAACGGACTGCTTCCCTTTGATGCGGTCGTACTTGATCGTCTTTACCACGTCTTCGATCTTAAACGGCGTTTCGGGGGTAAGAATGATCTCCGCGCCGCCGGCGACGCCGGCATAAACGGCGATATCCCCACATTTTCTGCCCATAACCTCGATAATACAGGCTCTGTTATGCGCTGTCATAGTATCGCGTACGTTATTAACAGCTCCGAGAACGGTGTTGACGGCGGTGTCGAATCCCAACGTGAAATCGGTATACCCGATATCGTTATCGATGGTTCCGGGAATACCCACACAAGGCAAGCCGCAATCTTTATAGAATTCGAGCATACCTCTGAAAGAGCCGTCTCCGCCGATAATGACAAGGCCTTCAATGCCGAAGGCAAGCAGGTTTTCATACGCTTTTTGGCGATATTCTTTTTCTTTAAACTCAGGACAACGAGCCGTCTTTAAAATCGTCCCGCCTTTTTGAACGGTATCGGAGACGAATCTGTTGTCGATACGAAATATATTCCCGTCCAACATTCCGCTGTATCCGCACTCGATACCATATGAATCTATATCCGCACAGGAAGCGCAACGTACGACCGACCTGATGGCCGCGTTCATTCCCGGAGCGTCCCCACCGCTTGTTAATATGCCTATTTTTCTCATAGCATCCTCATTATATCATAATCCTTTTCAACACGCAAACGGAAAAGGCCTTACTCTTATCGAATTTGTCCGCTTCCCGTCACGACATATTTTACCGACGTCAGTTCTTTTAGGCCAATCGGTCCACGCACGTGTAACTTTTGCGTGGAAATCCCCATTTCTGCGCCTAAACCGAGCTCAAAACCATCCGTAAAACGAGTAGAAGCATTGACGTAAACACATCCGGCGTCCACCATTTTCGTAAACTTTTCGGCAGCTTCCGGGTCCTTCGTTACGATAGCTTCGCTGTGTTTTGTATTATAGCGATTGATATGGTCGATCGCGTCGTCCACGCCGTCTACGACCTTCACTTTGATTTTTTTATCAATGTACTCGACGTAAAACTCGTCGTCGTCCACTAAAACGACGTTTTCAAAATAAGACTTGATTTCTTCGCCTCCGCGAATTTCAACGCCCTGTTCCGACAACATCGTCAAACACTTCGGCAAAAATTCGACCGCGATCTCGCGATCGACAAGCAAAGTTTCGCATGCGTTACAAACGGATGGACGGCTGAGCTTTGCGTTCTGAACAATATTAAAAGCCATCTCCTGATCTGCAGTTTTTTCCACGTAAACGTGGCAATTCCCACCGGAAGACGCAATGACAGGCATGGTCGCCGCGGAAAGGACGTACTTTTTCAGTTTCTCTCCCCCACGCGGAATAACCACGTCGATATATTCGCCCAAAGAAAGCATTTTTGCCGTCAAGTCGCGTTCGGTCCCGTCAATAAAACCGATCAATTCGTCTCTGAGTCCCATCGAAAAGAATGCCTGCTTCATGAGCATCGCTAAAAAGCGATTGGTGTGAATAGCTTCTTTTCCGCCTTTCAGGATAACGGCGTTACCGGATTTGACGCATAAAGCGGCCGCGTCCACGGTCACGTTCGGACGAGCTTCATAAATAATGCCCACAACGCCGAGAGGCGCATGCACCTTTTTTACCTGCAACCCGTTTTTCAGTGTATACTCTTCTTCTATTTTCCCGACGTAATCGGGAAGAGCGACGATATCGTCGATGCCTTTACACATCGTTTCGATCCGTTGTTCGTTTAAGGTAAGGCGATCGATCAGAGCGGAAGCCACGCCGCTTTTTTTCGCCTCTTCGACGTCCTGATCGTTGATTGCGATAATAGCCTTACGGTTATCCCAAACAGAATTCCTGATCGCGGTCAGAAGTTCGTTCTTCTTTTCTTCCGATACGGACGAAAACAGGTTTGCCGCCTCTTTGGCCTCCCGACAGACTTTTTCGACGTCGAACATTATTCTTCTTCCTCTTCTTCCGGCAAGTTTGCGTTATGGTACACGTTCTGGATATCGTCGTTTTCGTTCAACATGTCGATGAGTTTCTGGATCTTGCCAATATCGTTTTCGGAAGGCGTAATAAAATCGTCCGGGAAGTAGCCCGTATCAGCCGAAAGGACGGTGGCTCCGGCCGCTTCCAACGCGTCCTTGACGCTATGCATATCTTGCGGAAGAGTATAAACTTCGTATACGCCGTCGCAACCGACCACGTCGTCCGCTCCGGCGTCGAGAGCAAGCATCATTGCGTCGTCTTCGGAAAGTTCTTCTCCGTCGATAACAATAAGTCCCTTCTTTTTAAACAAGTAAGAAACGCACCCGGTCGTACCCAAAGATCCGTTATACTTATCGAAAAGATGTCTTACGTCGCCCGCAGTACGGTTTTTATTATCGGTAAGAGCGGTAACAATAATGGCGACACCGCCCGCGCCGTATCCTTCGTATTGCATTTCTTCATAGTTGACGCTACTGAGTTCTCCGCTCGCTTTCTTGATGGAACGGGTAATGTTGTCGTTGGGCATATTGTTTTGCTTAGCTTTGGCGATAACGTCGCGCAAACGAGAGTTGTTTGCCGGATCGGGACCGCCAGCTTTAACCGCTACGGCAATCTCTCTGCCGATTTTGGTAAAGATATTACCGCGAGCAGCGTCCGCCTTTCCTTTTTTAATCTTGATGTTAGCCCATTTGCTATGTCCGCTCATAAAAAATCTCCTTTTTTAATTATATACATTGCTATTCCGACCGCTACGGCAGCATTTAACGATTCAACGCCGTCCTTTACCATAGGAATAGCCAACGTTACGTCCGAAAGTGCTCTCATCTCTACAGAAATGCCGTGCGCTTCGTTTCCGACGACAAGCGCCGTCTTTTTTTTCTTTTCAAATCGAAAAATGTTCTCTCCGCCCATATCGAGCGTTGCAAAAGAATACCCGTCAAGAAGTTCTTTTATAGCGTCCGGATCGCATTCCGTCACGTTGATTTTAAAAATGCCACCCATAGACGCCCGAACGGATTTGGGAGAATACGGATCGGCGCAAGAGTGCATTATAACGACGTCGGATATGCCGGCGGCAGCGGCCGTACGAATGACGGTACCCACGTTACCTGCGTCCGACACGCCGTCCAACACAAGAACGACGTCTCCGCAAATTATTTTTTTCTCCGGCCTGTCGATCACGGCCGTGATTCCGCTGGGAGATACGGTGTCCGACGCGCTGTCGTACACGTCGTTCGCCAGCACAAAGACTTCCGCATCCGGAAAAGCACCGGTTATTTCTTTAACCTTTTCTTCCGCGGAAGCGCGTATAAAAAAATACCTTACCGAACATTCTTTCGGCATAGACGACAAAAGCGTCAACCCTTCTGCGACGTATACGTTGCTTTCTTTGCGCGCCTTTTTATCGTTATTCAGACGACGCAAAAATTTGACCCTTTCGTTGCTTCTTGCCGTTATTATCATTTCCCGAAAAAAAAGGGCATTCTTATCGAACGCCCTTTTTCACACAATTCATCTTACTTTGCGATAGCGTTCTTGGCAACGTTGCAAAGTTCGCCGAACGCCTTCTCGTCAGAAATAGCGAGATCGGCGAGCACCTTACGGTTCAGATCGATCCCGGCGACTTTAAGGCCGTGCATGAGCTGGGAGTAAGAAATATCGTTCATTCTTGCTCCGGCATTGATACGAGCGATCCACATACGACGGAAGTCTCTCTTCTTACGCTTTCTTCCGACGAAAGCGTATTGGCCGGACTTCATGACCGCTTGACGAGCAACTCTATAAAGCTTGGATTTCGAACCAAAGTAACCTTTGGCGCGACGCATTATCTTTCTTCTTTTCTTAACCGCATTAACTGCTCTCTTGATTCTCATAAACTGCCTCCTTATTTCTGACCGCCGAGCATCGTGGTGATGGTCTTCTCCTGGGTCTTATCAACATATCCGCCTTGACGAAGGAATCTGGTTCTCTTCGTGGGCTTCTTATTCAAAATGTGATTCTTGTTTTGCTTAGCTCTTTTGATCTTTCCGCTGGCGGTCAATCTAAAACGCTTTTTCGCACCACTATGGGTTTTCATTTTCGGCATAGTTCTGTTCTCCTTATGATAGTAATATTTATTTTTTCACAATCGGGGCAAGCATCATATACGTTATTCTGCCCTCTCCGGTCGGTTTTTTTTCTAATACAGCTACGTCTTCCAACTTGCTGAAAAAGTCTTCCAGTACCTGTACGCTGATTTCCGGATGCGCCATCTGACGGCCGAACATCTTTATGGACACCTTTACTTTATCGCCCTTTGACAAGAATTCTCTCGTTTGTTTCAATCGCGTATTCACGTCGCCGACGTCAATTGTTTGAGAAAGTTTGACTTCTTTGACCTTAACGATCTTCTGCGTCTGATTCTTTTTGGCTTCTTTTTCCTTTTTGATCATTTCGAAACGGTACTTACCGTAATCCATGATCTTACACACAACCGGCTTGGACATGGGCGAAATGTTGACCAGGTCGAGGTTGCGAAACTCAGCTATACGTAAGGCTTCGGAACGAACCAGAATGCCGAGTTTTTGTCCGTTTTCATCGATAACGAGCATCTCTCTATCGGTGATACCATCATTGATTTGCAGTTCCTTAAAAATGGCTACTTCCCTCCGTTAAAAAAATGTGGCGCGTCACATACGTACGACACACCACTTTCTATAATAACTTTACTGATTTAAGATATTAAAGATACCATTTTGTCTTGACTGATGGTGAGAGTACTTCTGCTTGCATGAAGTATAATAGCAGTTTCCCAAACCGATGTCAAGCGTTTTTCTTTATTCCATGACCGTTTTGTATTCTATTTCCGTACTTCCGACCTTCGGTCGTCCGGTAATTAACTTGTACGAGGAAAAATTTCTGTTTTCGGAGTTAGAGGAGTCCTTTATCACAAAGCCGTTTTTATCGGCCTTAAATCCGGTACCCGTCTCGAAAAAGAATTTCAGATATAGTTCTGCCGCACAGAGAGAATACGTCGTTCCGTATATATCGGAAATGGTATCGTCCTTTCCGTCTACTACGCTCTTCTCAATAGAATAAGTCGCTTTCGCCGTCACGTCGTCTTCTTCCGTAGCTCCCTTGACAACTACGATCTCCTTATCGCTTTCGGTATAAACGGTAATATCAAGTTCGTACGAAGCCACGTTCGAATCGGCGAACTGAACGTAATAGGTTTTCTCTCTCTCGAACGAGCCCGTCTGAGGAAGAAGTGTACCGGTCTCTTCGTTATAGGTATAAAAAGTAGATTCCGACATGATTGTACCGATCTTATTTTCGGGCACCTCTACACGGAACCAGGTTTCCGGCAAACCGTACGTTCTGTTCTCTTTGAATTCTTTCGCGTCGTCCGAAGCGTTTGTGTGAATGTTGTTCCAGTGTGCCTCTTCCGTCTTATCGTTCGTGTAGTAATAATAGTATGTCCCATCCGACTTTACGTTATTATTGTTGAAAGCGTCTCTTTCAACTTCATCAGAAGGAACCGCCACGTAAAGCGTCTCTTCATACAAGCGGAAAGAAGTTTCTTTCATCAGAGGGATAAGGTCGCCGTAAACGGTCACGTAAACACCGGACTGCTTGTCATTGCAAGTATAATACAACCTCGCGGAACTTTCTCCATTTTCGTTGACGTAATTATTTTTGGCAATAACGGGATAAACAAGCGCGTTTTCGTTCTTCGCGTCGTATTCTTTAACGTCTTTTAACATATTATCGGCGCCTTGGAACCGACATTCATAAGTACCGATCTCACTTCCGAGAACGGAGTTGCCGTACACTTGCGCAACCGCTGTCCTGACAAAACGGTAATACTCTTTTTTGAGATCGCTGTTATCGATAATAAAATCAACTTTGTTGACGATCACTTTGTTCAAAGAACTGTCGCGTAAAACGCCTACCGCTCCCCCGAGGACAGAACCGAGCTTACCTTCGTCGGTATAGTTACTTTTGATCTCAAAAGTTTCGACCGAAACGTCGGACACAGAAGCGTTCTCGTCAACGTATGCAACGAAGCCGCCCGCACAGGAGGATTCAATAGCGCCGACCTCGCCGATCACTTCGATCCTTCCATTCTCTACCTTGGCATCTTCGGATATAGTTGCCGATTTGACTTCGCCGAACGCACCGCCGACCATAGCAGCGATAGAGACTTTATTGCCGACAAAAACGGCATTATCTACGATAAATTTTTTCGCAGAGGATTCTGCTCCGAGCAAAGCCGCGGACACGCCGCCGGCATTGAGCTTCTTTCCCGTAAGATCGTCAGAACTGTTGTTGAAATTATTGACGGACACGTCGGAAAAAGCAGTGCCGACCGAATAAGCGGACACGCCGCCGACAAAGGCTTGCTTAACAACGGAGCCATTGTCATACGTATAGAAGCCGAATCCCTCTTCGGGCTCTAAGTCGGTAGCCAGGATGCTGGAAGAGGCCCCCTGCGTATTGTCGGCGTAAGGCACGTCGAATCTACTATTAAAGTATGCGTAATAGTTATTATTATCGATCGCAATATCGTTGATTTCGATTGCGGTAAAATTGGTCGTTTTATAGGATACGGAATTATCTTTCACAACGGCGTTACCGCGAGAATAACCGACGATACCGCCGAGATACTGTTTGGTATCGTATTCAATCTTGTTTGCAGCTTCCGGTCTGCCGTTTTCCTTCTGATAACTGATCTCGACGTGGCCGATAGAAGAAGCTTTGATTTTACAATTATCCAGCGTTATGCTGTCAAAATCAGAAGCTACGTCGTATCCGGAAACAATACCGGCATACACGTTATCACCTTCTCCGTAGAATTTGAATTCAGCCTCTTTGATGGTCAGATTTTTTATGGTGGCGCCGTTCGTGTACCCGAACAGACCGATACTGCCGTAAGAAGCTCTTTCTTCTTTAACGCCATTATCGTCCATGTCGCGGTAGTTGGGATCGGCGTCTTCGCCTTCGAGAACAAAAGAAGTAACTTCTTTATAACGGCCCGTATCCTTCGTTTTCATATCGATCACTTCATGGCTGGAGTAAACGGGCGTTCCGTCTGCTTTCCAACCTAAAATACGTTTGACAATGGTAACGGGCTTTCCGTCGCTTTCCCATCCGGTCGTTCGCAATCCGCTGATCGTATATCCTGCTCCGTCCAGCGTTCCGTTAAAAGCAGTGCTGAACGTCCGGCCGATAGGCACCCATTCTTCATTTAATTCGATATCTTCCGTCAGAACGAAAGAAGCGCGGGAATGACAATACTTAGTAAGTTCCGAAACAAAGTTGGAAGAATCAAGTCCGATCGTCTCTGCGGGAGCGGTCGGGACGTCGATGGTGTTCTCCTTTTTAGCGCACCCGAATAAAAGCGTAACCAGCAGTAACGACAGTAGTAATACGATTAGCGTTTTTTTCGCTTTTTTCATTCAATGAACTCCTAAAAACAACTTATTTTACGATTTTATCGATAAAATCTCCAAAATCCCGATATACTTCTTCCTTATTAATTTCGTTAAGAATTTCGTGACGTGCGTCCTTATAGAACTTATATTCAGGTTTCAAGCCGAGACCGACGTAAAAATCAACTAATTTTTTGGCGAGAGCCGTCCGATTACTAACCGGATCCATACTGCCGCAACCAATGAAAATCGGAAAGTCTTTGCGGATGGTCGTCGCGTCTTTGCCATACATGTTCATAACGCCCTTGAAGAAATAATAATAATAGTCGACGCAAAGGACGTAACCGCAATCGGGATCTGCTTCGTACTTGGCGCAGGCTTCTTTATCTCTGGACAGCCACGCGAATTCTTGACCTTGCTCGACAAAAGGCTTATTGTATGCGCCGAAACTGAGTTTATTGATCAGTTTACCCTTCTTTTGTCCAAGTCCGAGCGCCTTTTGACAACCGGCGATCATCTTACCCATGGCAAGAAGACCGTTTTTCATATGAGCGGTACCGCTGAGAACGCATCCTTTCAGTTTATCGGAGTACCTTTCGATAAAGCATTGCGACAAGAAACTCCCGTAGCTATGGCCGAGAAGAACAACCGGCAACCTATAGGTCTCTTTCAAATAATCGCAAAGAGTATTCATGTCTTCGATGGTCTCGTTCCAACTGTCGCCGTAGACCATACCGTTTTCTCCGTTTACAGCCCCTCTTCTGTGGCCCCTGTGATCATCGGCGGCGACGATATATCCTTTTCCGTTCAGAAACTTAGCAAAATCGTCGTATCTGTCCGGATGTTCGGCCATACCGTGAGAGATCTGCACGCACGCGATGGGAGACTCTACTTCGTCCCACAAATCGATCCCGATATCCGTTTCGTCAAATGCTTTCAACGTGAACTGCTTCATAAATATTACCTCGCTTATAAGATATCCATTCTATTATAAACCACGAATAAACATTTTTCAATAGTTTTTTTTGTTTTTTTGGGCGGATAAATGTATCGTTTTATTAACTAAGTTAATAATATGAAAAAAAGGGATTTATGAAAACAATCGTACTTACCGGCGGCGGAACTGGCGGACATGTCATTCCCGCGCTTGCTTTGCTTCCTCAATTAAAGAAACATTTTGAAAAAATACTTTTTATCGGCTCGGGCGGAATAGAAAAAAGACTGGCCGAAGAAGCGGGACTGCCTTTCTTTTCCGTACGTTGCGTCAAACTGGATCGACAAAACGTCCTCGGCAACGTTAAGATTCCTTTCCTCCTCGCACAAGGCGTAAGCGACTGCATGAAGATCTACGAAAAAGAGGGCCCGGACGTTATTTTTTCCAAAGGCGGCTACGTCTCTCTTCCGGCCTGTTTCGCAGCGAAAAGAAAAGGCGTCCCCGTCGTCTGTCACGAATCAGATTATACGATGGGGCTCGCAAACAAGATTGCGTCTCGCTTTGCGGCGAAAACGCTGACGTCATTTCCGGCAACGCCGGGCGGCGTCTGTACGGGAAATCCCGTCCGAAGCGAGATCTACGGAGGCAGCAGGGACAGAGCGCTGAAAAAATATCTTTTGCGTCCGGATAAAAAAACCGTGCTTATTTGCGGAGGAAGTCAGGGGGCCGACGCCATCAACAAAACCGTCTATGAAGCTCTGCCCGAGTTGACGGAAAAATACAACGTTCTTCACGTCGCCGGTAAATGCGGTGATTTTTCCGTAAAAAACACCGATTCTTATCGTCAAATCGAATTTGCAAACGACTTTCCGGATCTGCTTGCCGCGGCGGATATCGTAGTCGGGCGTGCCGGCGCCAACACCTTATTCGAATCTGCCTCGGTCGGCAAACCCATACTTTGCGTCCCCCTTCCCAAGGGCATTTCTCGCGGAGATCAGCTTTTAAACGCCGAAGAATTCAAGAAAAACGGTTATGCCGACGTTCTTCCGCAAGAAGATCTTTTTGCCGAGAGTCTTCTTTACAAAATCGAAACGACGCTGAAAATGAAGCCTCCCGTTCTTGATTCTGCCAAAACGTGCGAAAATATCGTCCGGGAGATCCTCTCCGTAATAAAATAGGAGAATTTGAGTTTTTTTGTAAAAGCCCGGGCGCGCCCTCGGCAAAAGCGTTATACTTCGGGTGCGAGGTGAATTATGAAAAAACTAAAAGCAGCCGTTCCTACCGTTTGTTATACCGTTTTGCTCCTGGCTATCGCCCTGCTTTCTTTTCTGATCGCAGGCAAATCGGGCACTATACCCACGTCTGCGCAAAACAACGTCTTTCCGACGGAAAAACAAGAATTTAAAGAGCCGGCTGAAAAAACCGAAATTACGCTTTACGACGACGTTTTTCCAAGAAAAAGCGTCGACGGAACACAAAAAATATACGGCGACGGAAACGTCCGCTTACATGAAGCGTTACAAACGCCGGTCGCAAACTACGTCATTCTGTCGTCCGATTGCAAAAACGGAGATATTTCTTCAAGCAAACCGGTAACGGCAGTTGTAAAATTGAATTCCGAAAACGACGTTATCTCTTCGTATCAATTATCAACGGAAGAAACGTACGTTGCCGTTCGTCAGACCTCCGTCGGCCTCGTCCTGGTCACGGAAAGCGCCGATAAAAAATACGCCTCTTTGCACGTTATCAGTTACGATCTGATCGGCGAAACACATTACAAAATTCCCGCGACTTCGACCGTTATTATCATTCCGACGGAAAAGAATTTTGTCCTTTTTGCAACGCATGGAGAGGAATGCACAGCGTATACTTTGCTTGACGGAAAACTTATTTTTCAAAGTCTCGGAAAGTACTCTCCGGTCGATCTGTTCGAGTACGAAGAAACGTACCTTTTGTTCTGCAACGAACCTCTCGGAGGGACGACCGCCCTGATAACGGATAAAAACTCGCTGATTGTCCGGGAAAAACGGCGTTTAAGCAACGAAAAACTTCTTTTCGTCAAGCCCACTGCGGTCGGCGTACTTACCGTTGAACAAGGCGAAAAAACCTGCGCGCGCGTTTATTCCACAGACTTATCCGAGCGCAAAGAAGAAAAACAATTCGGATATATCGACATTACGAAGACATTTCGCGTCGATCACGGCGTCGTCGTTTCCTCAGACGGCGCCGAGTGCCTCGTCATATACGACGATCTGACTTCGGAGCTTCCCGAAACGTCGGACAAAATCTTACTTGACGTCGCTTACGTCAATGGAAACGACCGCCTTTTATTTAAAGATACAAGCGGTAACATTTTTTTCGACAACCAACCGCCGTTTACCCAAGCGGAAAAAGTTATTGTTCTCCCCGACCCGAATAACTCTATAACCGTCGTTACGGAAAAATCGGACACATATTCTTTCATCGAGATTACCGTCCTATCTTACTAAGAATCCGATCGGATAAAAAGTAAAGGCTCAATACTTTTTGTATTGAGCCTGTTTATTAACTACTGGTGCCGTTGACCGGGGTCGAACCGGTACGATATTGCTATCGAGGGATTTTAAGTCCCTTGCGTCTGCCTGTTCCGCCACAACGGCGAGAGTTTTGGAGGCACCATCCAGATTCGGACTGGAGGTGAAGGTGTTGCAGACCTCTGCCTTACCACTTGGCTATGGTGCCATCTCATCCTACTTCTGTATAAGACTGTTTTGGAGCGGGAGACGGGATTCGGACCCGCGACATTCGCCTTGGCAAGGCGACGCTCTACCACTGAGCCACTCCCGCATACAGACTTATAAAGGTGCTCGCAAAGGCATTCATTTGCGATTGCTCATATATAATAACAGATTCTTTTTTTAATTGCAAGAGATTTGCAACAACTTTTTGAAAAAAAATCTGCTCTTATTTCAGACAAGCGTCCAGCTCCGCTTCGATCTGTTTACGATCCATATCCTTGCCGATAAAGACGAGTTTTATCATCTTGTCGCCTATCTCTTCGTCCCACTCCGCCGCGACGTCGGGATACATCGTCAAAATGCTTTTCTGTTCTTCTTTCGGCATAGAAGCAACCCACTCGCCCGCATTGGAAAGGGCCTTTTGTGTACCCGCCTGTTCAAACATATACATGTTTCTGTTATCGCGTGAGATCCAGACGACGCCCTTGCAACGGATGATGGTTTTCGGATAATGGTCGTTGGCCCATTCCAAAAACTTTTTGGTGTTGAACTGACGGCGACGCTTATATACGAACGTCATTATATTATATTCAAGGACTTCGCCTTCCGGTTCCTCTTCTTCCTCTTCTTCCAGGCCTTTAACCCAGGCGGCCGATCCGCTCGCCTTTTCAAAATCGAAAGAATCGGTGTCGAGCACCTTTCCGACGTCGAGTTTTCCTTGGACAGTTTCTAACAGTTCGGCTTCCGGTTGAAGAGCGCGGATAACGGCTTCTACCTCGTCGAGTTGTTCACGGCTGACGAGATCGGTCTTGTTAATGACGATCTTGGTACAGAACTCCACTTGTTGGATGATCAGATTTTCGATGTCGTCGTCTTCGATCTCCTCTTTCAGAAGATCGCGGCCTGCGCCAAACTCTTCTACCAGACGGCAGGCGTCCACGACGGAAACGATATTATCAAGGCGCACGCCGAAGTCGTAGGGACCCTGCGCCATCGCTTCGGAAAGATATTCTATCGTCTGCACGATCGGTACCGGTTCGCAAATACCGCTGGCTTCGATCAAAATATAATCGTACTTACCGCAGTCGGCCAGTTGAGCGATCTGCTTCATCAGGTCTTCTTTCAAAGTACAGCAAATGCACCCGTTTTGAAGGGGCACAAGGTTCTCGTCCTTTTGGGTGACAACGCCGCCGGCGGCAAGCAGGCTCGCATCGATATTAACTTCTCCTATATCGTTGACGATAACGGCAACGTGATATCCTTGTTGGTTATTCAATACGTGGTTAAGTAAAGTGGTCTTGCCCGCACCGAGATATCCGGTGAGCAAAGTAATGGGAACCATTCTTTTTTTCATTTTTAAAAATCCCCTTTTGATTTTAATATCGTCATTATAGTACATTTTTTCGTAAGTGTAAAACGTATATCGTATGATTTACTTAAAAATAAAGAAACGCCGATCGAAAAAAGTTGATAACGTTACTATTATGCAACGAAGTAAAGCGTAGAAAATCTTTTTTGTTGTCGGCGCAGATGATTTTATAAAAAAACGTCGGATGACGTGCATCGACGTTTTGCCGCATTCGGACTCCTTACTGATCGGTTGCGGGAACGGGCGTCTACCGACGTAATCGGAGCGTTAAAAATAATCTTGCGATCCACCTGCGTCCCTCGGGCGCACGCTACCTCCTATGATAAACGAATACACGGATAAAAAACAATTTAAAAAGGCTGAAAAACTATGTTTTCAGCCTTTTTTTTCTTACAATGGTTTTTTCTTACAGTAACAGGGTCTTGTCTTCGCCCATACCCATCATGCCGGTAAGATCGTACTTCTTGCCGTCTTCGTCGCGCAAGTATCCTTCCAGTTCGCCCCAAACAACGTAGTAGTCGATGTTGACGACGACCGCGTGCATAACCATCGGATTGATGCCGTACACCTTAAATTTCAGGTTGACCATATCGTGTTCGTCTTTGATCGTCCATTCGGAATAATTCTTGAAGTCGGCCGATTCAACGGAACGAGTAAACCTGACGGGGGGCAAAATAGAAGTTTTACCGTCGAGGAAAATCAAGTTTTCGTTATACGCTTCTTCGTCGGTACTCTGATTGTGCGTGAGATTAAACGCAATATACTTCTTTTCGCCGTCCACGTCGCACATGCCCATGGTAGTCACCCAGTCGTAGTGCGCTTTACGCGGATAATACCCTCTATGGTCGTCTATAATGGCCGTAGTCTCTTCGTCGCTGAGCATTTCTTCTCCGTTAATAACGAGTCTGCCTTCGGCCTTAAAAAAGTCCTTCTGGCTGTACAGAGTACGGTTGTCGCTGTATGGGAACGGGATGGAAACAATACAGGGTTTGCTGATACGAGTGAGCTTGAAACTGTATTCTATGGACGCCTCGCCGTAATTTCCTTTAATGACTTTCTTATTGGAACAGACCTTGTCGCCCGGGGTGGTGATAAGGCATTTTCCGGTGTGCTTTCCGGAAAGGTCGGCTCTGCCGTCCTGGAAATTATTGACGTATTTAACAAAACCTACTTCCGATCTTGCTTCGGCTACGGCTCCGTTCAAAAGGTTGGGAGCAATGACGGTATCTTTCGACTTGATCTGCGTGTCCCAACAATAAACTTTCTTGGTGCGCTTATCGTAAAACATATTAAGCTGTTTTCCGAAGATACCCATATCGCAAACGACTGCCAAAAGGACGCCGTTTTTCAGATGCACTTCGGTAGCCTCCCAAAGAGTCAATTTAAACTTATTAAGAAAATCGGGCGCTTTCGTCGGACGTTTTGCACGAAGCAGCTCCATCGTCTCAAATTCTTTGTCAAACGTACCGAATACGACCTTACCGTTTTCGTCGACTAGATCTTTCGGCGTAGGAACCGTACGGCGCTTTTCCGAAATAAATTTACTGTATTCTCCCATATGAAACCTCCTAAATTTTTTACAGATTTTTATAAAATTATATTTCTATCATACATCTTTTTAAAACATTTTTCAATATGCAAATTAAAAAAAATCGCGTCCGGATCTTTCCGGACGCGCATATAGACGTAAATGAATAAATATAAATCAATCGGGATCGTTTTGAGACCCGTCCCACAGGCGCATTCTTTTTTCGTCATCGGCATTCACAGAGCTTTTTACCGCGGCAAGCGCCGCGACGAAGTCGTCCATGGTCACGCCCTCGTCTTCTTCCAGCTTTTCGATCACGCGCCTGAGTGCCGTTTCTTTGGCCTTGTCACACACGTACGCAACGTCCGCTCCGTTATAACCGTTCGTTAATTCGCCTATTTTTTCATAATCTATGACGCCTTTCGTCGGTACGCTTTCCATCTTTTTGCGGATAATCTCGATTCTGCTTTCTTTACGCGGCAGCGGAACGAATATTTTATCGTCGAAGCGTCCCGGCCGCAAAAACGCGCCGTCAATATCCCACGGCCGATTGGTTGCTGCGATCACGAGGAGTTTGTTCTTACTCTCGTCATCGAACACTCCCTGCAACTGCGTCAGGAATTCCGGTACCACCCTGCTCATTGCCGAATCATCCCGTCTTTTACCAGCATATGCTTCCAATTCGTCGAAAAAGAGAACTGCGTTCTCATATGAACGGGCTTCCTCAAAAATGGCGCGGATGTTCTGTTCGGTCTCGCCGAACCATTTACTGCCGATATCGGAACAACGAATGGCAAAAAACTTACCTTTCGTTTCGTGCGCGATCGCTTGCGCGATCATTGTCTTACCCGTGCCGGGCAAACCATATAAAAGCAGACCTCCGCCCACTTTCATTTTATATTTTGCGAATAATTCCGGATAAAGTCTGGGATAAATAGCTTTAAAAAAAACCGAACGTTTCACGTCTTCCAGCCCAACCACGTCGTCGAAAGTTATTTCCGGCACGCCGATCTCAAAGGGTTTCTTTTCCTTTTTGTCACGTTGTTCGGTCAGTTTTTCTTTAACTTTTTCGATTTCCGTCTTTTTTTCAAGTCGCTCCAATTCAGCTGCAAGATCAAACAACCAATCCTGTTGTACCGTCTTCGACTCTCCTTGGGGAGCTTTTGCAGTCATGTCGGCGAGAGCCCGAACGGCGGAATTAAGACATAAACGCGCTTCTTCCCATTCTTGCTTGGCAAGATGAATAAGAGCCTTACTGTACCACCTGTCAAAGGTATCTTTTAATGCTTGTTTTGTCGGCATATATGCTCACTTTTTGCAAACAGACGGAAAAATCAATTGATCCAACGTATTTCTGTCGGATTGTCAATGTGCAATTCTCCCCACTTACCGTCTCTTTTCACGCGGCATTCTCCGTCAATAACGGGAGTGCCCGCGTCGTACTTAAAATCGATAATCGTTTCGTTCGCTTTGTTGATATATCCGCATCTTTCCCCTTTATAGACGCAAGCATACCCTTCGCTGAAAGATACCGCCACGTCGTAAACAAGAGGAATGATTTCTTCTCCTTCCCTATTGATAAAGCCGAATTTTTCATCTTTTTCCACGCAACAAACGTCTTCCTTGAAAGAGTAGACTTCGTCGTATACGGGCGCGACTTTCTGATTGCCCTCCCGATCCTTAAAGCCCCATTTGCCGCCTTTATTGACTTTGACGTAAATATCCGCTTCTTCCTTTTCCTTTTTCTCGGATTGTTGCGGACGATCGGACTTCCCTTTTTGTTGCTTATGGTTGGAGTTCTTTTCCTGTTTGTTGTTATTATTGTTATTATTCTTTTTTGCGTCCTTTTTTTCTTCTTCCGGCTTTGCTTCTTTGTTTTCTTCCGGAGAAGGACGAAGAAAAAGGTTCTTTCTTTTCAGCGCGAATTTGACGTCCAATAAATTCTTTTTATTAAACGTGAGAATGCGATAAAAATCTTTTTCCTGACGAATCAGGACGTCCTTTATCGTCAAAACGCCCGCGCCTTGCAAAAGGCCGAGCGTATCGGGACGTATGTCCAGCACGTCAACGGATTGTGCAAGGACGTCCTCCGCGAACGGAGGACGATACCCTGCGCCGATTTCCGGTTTTTTATGCCTTCTGTTTCTGTTATTCGCCATTTTTATTTTTCCCAGGGGAAGACGTACTTGGTCAGTCCGAGATCGTCGCGAACCTTACTCATCTCCTTCTGAACAGCCTCGTTAATCGGTACACCGCTGTCTTTACGGGATTGCCAGATAAGATACTCTTTCTCTCCGGCGGTATAAATGCGTTCGCAACCGGGAGCCTTTTTAGACGCGCGAACGGAGCGAAGAATATCGCCCGCTTTCTTTCTGCAAACGTCCTCGCCGAGGAAGTGATTGGTATCGATAGCAATAAAGAAGTGACCGAGATGGTAAGGAACCTTTTCGCCCTTCTCGTTCTTGCCGTTAAGGGCCTTTCCGTAGTTACCGTCCTGAAGAGCAGCGGAAAGAAGTTCTACAACCATAGCGTACCCATAGCCTTTGTATCCGCCGAGATCTTCTCCGATACCGCCGAGGGTTGTGAGAGCCGCGGTACCGTTACGGATCATTTTGAGCGCTTCGCCGGCGTCGCCTTCTACAGAATTACCGTCGAGATTGATGATGGTTCCGGGATGAACGGGTTCTCCGATTCTGGCATAGTATTCGATCTTACCGTTCTGCGTAATGGACGACGCACAGTCAATGAGGAAGTCGAACTCTTCGTCCGTGGGAATACCGATTGTCAGCGGGTTGGTTCCGAACATGCCTTCTACGCCGAACGTCGGAGCAACGGAAGGACGGGCATTGGTACCGGTAATACCGATCATACCTTCTTTCGTACACATCGTGGGATAATATCCGGCGATACCATAGTGGCAGGAGTTACGGACAACGACCATACCCATACCATATTGTTTGGCTTTATCCATGGCCATTCTCATAGCTTTGTAACCGATAACCTGCCCCATACCGTCGTGTCCGTCGACGACAGCGGTACAAGGGGTCTCTTTAATTATTTCGAAATTGGTAACAGGATTCTGGATCCCATCGAGAATTCTGTCGATATAGATGGGTTTAAAACGGTTGCAACCATGGCTTTCTATACCGCGACGGTCGCTTTCAAGCAGTATGTCCGCACAGATCTTCGCATCTTCTTCGGGAACGCCGACGCCCTTAAACGCGTCGACGACGAAATCATTGGCTGTTTTCCAATCAAGTATCATTTTAGGCATTTTTAATTTTCTCCTTATAAAGTAATAAACCTACGGTTTTGTTGTATTATTATAAACTTTGTTTTTTTTAATGTCAATATTATTCTCCTAAGCCGACGGTCGGAGCGGACAAAATTCCTTCTTCAAGCAGAACATATCGTTTTACTCTGTCAAACGGCGAGGCGGTTCTGTAATTATTGGGCCCTACGCAAAAGTTTTTGTTCGACATTTGGGGATGATGAATACAACCGAACGCGTTCTGTCGGGAAATATAAGCGGTAATATCAATCGGAGTCCTACCGTCCTTACTTTCTATCACGGCGGTATAGGGCGCGTAAGCGATATCGGCTTTTCGTCCGCAACAATCGGCTTCCAGAACGGCCGAGCGGAAAGACGGAACGGAAAGCATTCCTTCTTTACCGTTGCCGAAGAAAGAAGTATGATACGTCAATTCTCCCCCATAGAACGGGAAGCCTTGATGAACGATATTCCCGAATTTAAGCGTTTCCGGCTTAGGAATAATCGTCTTTTTCGTCCCGCAAACTTTGACGCCGAAGTCGCCCAACAGATAGCACCACTCGGTAAATGTGTTTTCTCCGAACGGAAGGACAACCTCGATCACGTTCTTCCCTTTTCGTATAGTGGGCATTTTTACTTTTTCGATAGCTTTGTCCACGTACCAACCTTCGATTTTTTTATCGACTTTTTGACCGTTAAAGGTAATCTCGGCAAGATCCGCGTCCTCCAATGCAAGGAATGCGTCTTCGTACTCTATTTCGCTGTATACGACGAATTTCATACGTATCTTATGCGTCGCCGGTTTCTTTTCCGCCGCCCAGGGTTGGCAAATACCGCCTGCATGCCAAAGTAAGCCGGCCTTTTTGCGGCAGAAGTTATCGAACAATAAAACCTCCATCTGCCACTTGGAATACGGCTTGTCGTCGATAGCGTAATAGGCCCTGTCGAGCAGTACGACGTTGGGTTCGGAAAGGGTATACGGTACGTTATCCTCCACCGATACTTTTTTTGCCTCTTTTATACTTTTGATCCGAGGATACTCTTTCTGCCGTCCTTTTTCCAGACGGAACAACAGGCTGTCCTGATCCCACATATCCGCTTCGATTATCGTTTTTCCGTCTTGGTTTTTAAATGGTACGCTATACACGTTGCCATCTACCGTATTCCAAAGGCTGACCGACCATTCGCCGTCTACGATAACGTTTAGCTCCCGGCAAGAAACGGAGTCCGGATCGGGGAAGCGTTCTTTTACGGCGCCCGACAAAAAGAGCCATTCGCCGTCCGCCTTTTCTTTCAGGCTGTAAATGATATTATCGGTGTGTTTTCCTGTCTTTCTGTCGTAAAAGCCGACTTTTCGATAGTCTTCCAACGCGGCGACAATTTTCCCGGCGTCGAACGGAACTTTTTCGGACGCGTCGAACAATTTTTTCGGTTCGTCGGACAACTCCCCATCCATATAGGCGGGCGCGACGCCGATAAAGACGACTTTGCCTCCCTGCTTTTGGAATGCTTCCAGTCTTTCTATCGTTGTTTTTCGCAACGTGATACATTCGGGTACGACGACAACCCGATAGGCCATTTGCCCCACTTGGAGAGGATTTCCGCCCTCTCTGCATTGTTCGGGTAAAAGCGACTCGTCAATAAAGTGGAAATCAAGACCGTTTTTTAGTAGTATTTCCGTTAATTCAGCGAACCGATCGTCCATTTGAGCACCCTTTTTCGAGTCTTTCCATTTTTTTTCGGAGAGCATCCACACGCTTTCGATGGGATGAACGACGGCGATATCGCAGATCTGCTTTCCGCCGGTCAACGCTGTGTTTACGCGCGCAAAATGGTCTTCCACCACGTTGTGTTTTTTATACCATGGACTTTGATAGAAAATAGAAGCCGGGTAGTCGCGCTTTGCCTCTCCTTTCATGGAATACATGGAGAGGTGCGGGACTCTGATCGTCACGCCGAGCGCCGCCTGCCAGTCGCCGTGGATCTTATATTTCCGAAAATCATAATTCCAGCGAGAAACGCCGTACAGTTCGGAAAGCATACCTTCTTTGCCGTACTGACAGACGACCGATTGGCACTGCTTGGCCGTGATGAATTCATATCGGGAACAAAGCATATCGATACCGGGCAGGCCGAATCCGCGATAGTGGCGCATAGCTTCGCCGATGGCTTTCGTCTGAATTTTCAGGCCGCCTTCGAACATCATGTGTCCGGTTAATTTCAGACCGACTTCTTCCGCCTTTTCGCCCAGATTGTCGGCAAACGCATTGGCAAATCGTTCCGTCACGTGATCCCGGTAGCGATAACGCACGGAAGAGTAACCTTTCCTGATCTTAAAAAAGAGCTCGGGCAGCTTATCCAGAATATCCTCGCCGTATGTACTTTTATAAGTGTCGGCAAAGTCGTCCGTCCAAGCGCATTTATTAGGATTCTTACTAAAAAAATACTGCGGTTCGTCGGTAAAGATCGCCGGGCATACGTTACCAAGATATTCCGGAATATTTTTTTTATAATTGCCGTACGTAATTTCGGCGAACTTATCGATTGCTTTTTTGTTTAACGTATCGACGTACGAAGTGTTATTGAACCAGGCGTCGGATTTGATCGTATCGTCGACGGCGAGTTTCAGATACGCGAAGGCGTTGGCAGAGGGATCGTCCTCTTTTACTCTTTTATAAGAAACGAGCTTGCCGAAAGACGTCCGGATTTTGTAGCATGCCAAAAGTTTGCTTCCGCCGATCAAAACGCCTTCTTCGTTATAAACGGGTTTCGATTTATCTTTCTTTCTTTGAAATTGCAGATATCTTTGACGAAAGGCCTTGTCTTTGGTAACAAACCCGCCGGCAAAACCGGACGGCCAACGATCTTCATCGTATAGCCACGCGAGCATATTCGTTTTTTCGGCGTCCTCGGCGCAGGCTCTTACGCACTCGTTAAACTTTTCGCCCAGGTATTCGTCTTCCAATCCCGTACGAACGTGGATATGATATCCGCCGAATCCCATTTCCTTAAAAACCCCCGCTTGCCGTACGACCTCATCCTTGTCGAGTTTTCCGTTCCATGCCCAAAACGGCGCGCCGCGAAATTCGCAAGGAGGATTTTTGAACAGCTCTTCGCTGATAACGCCTTTACTTTTTTCGTATAACATTATTTTACCTCGTATCCTGCCTCGACTATGGCTTGTTTTGCAGCGGTCTCGTCCGTACCGACGGGACATGTCGCCGTTTTCTTTTTCAAATCTATTTCAGCGTCGACGCCGATCGCTTTTAAGGCCTGCTCCACGCGCGCCTTGCAGTGTTCGCACTTCATGCCTTCCACTCGCAGCACGAGTCCTTCTTTTTTCTTTTTTCCGAACATTATTGTACCTCCGTGAACGTATTTATATTTCAAAGCATTGGTTACGACAAACAAACTGGACAGACTCATAGCCGCCGGCGCAACTCATGCCGCCACGTCGAACTTTTGTTTCATAGGTTTATTCTAAATTCATGTATCCGATTATTATTTTGTTCATTTCGTCCATTCTCTTTTCCATTTCCGACACCAATTTAAATTGGTTCCTGGCACGATCGAGATTATGGTTTTCTCTCGCCACGTGGAAATACCTATCCCCGTCCAGATAGTCGGTCAAAAAGCGTATGCCCGTCTCCAACGTGATAACGAGCGCGCCGAGGGGCAAAAGACGTATTTCTTGATCGGTAATAAAACCTTTCAGTTCGCCAACATATCCTTTGGAAAAGGCGGAAAACATCTCCATATTTACCGTGACTTTATCGAGATCGGTTTCGTCCTCGGCAGCGGTAGAAGCTCCGAAGCGAATGGCGTCGCCGAAGTCGTACAGCACCGATCCGGGCATAATAGTATCGAGGTCAATGATACAGATCCCCTTTTTCGTTTCGTCGTCGATGAGAATATTGTTCAACTTGGTATCGTTATGCGTAACGCGCAAAGGTATTTCTTTATTTTCGAGCGTCTTCACGATCATTTCGCATATATCTTTCCGATCCGTTACAAATTTTATTTCGTCCTTTACGCCGTCCTTTCGTCCGGCGGCGTTTTTTTCCACCGCCTCAAGAAACTTCTGATAACGGGACGCCGTATTATGGAAATTCGGGATGACCTCTCCGAGCTTGGTCGCGTCAAACCCGGCAAGTTTTTTCGTGAAGTTTCCGAACGAGCGGCCGACCTCGGTAAAAAATTCCGGTCCGGGACAACTGTTATACGTACTCGCGCCGTCAATATAGTCGTAGATTCTCCACGGCTTTCCGTCCGCCGCGCGGCAATAAAGCTCACCGGTTTTGGTCTTATAAAAGCGAAGAACGGAACGAGACGGATCTTCGCCGTTTTCTACGGCTTTCCGGTAAAGAAATCCGGTCACGGCAAAGATGTTTTCCATTAACGTTTTCATGTCGGAGAAAACGTATTCGTTGACTTCCTGCATGACGTACTTTCTTTCTTCGTTACCTTCGTCTACGCTGACGAAAAAGGTGCGACTGATATGTCCGTTATAGCACTGTTCGACTTTCGTCACACGACCGCCTGTTACGGCAAAATTATCAAATACTTTCTGGATACTTTCCGTCATATTTTTACAATCCGATATATTGTCCTTCGTCGACCAGTTTTTTCAAGTTTTCTTTTACCGAAGCGACGTCTTCCCGGTAAGTCACGCCGAACCACTTGGAGGGGGTGGACAGTACGCGCACTTTCGTCCCTTTCTCTCTTACAAGATCTCCTATCACGATGGGAAGGTAGCATTCTTCTTTTTGTCCGTCTTTAAGCCCGTCCAAAAACCGCACGAACGCTTTTTTCAGATCAACGAAGAAATCCGGGAACAACCCCCACATATTCATAGAACACACAGAGTCGAGCGGCACGCCGCTGTCCCTTGTAATGGCTTTCATTTCCACGATCTCCCTGAGATAGCCGTCCTTGACCGAACACACTCCGCGAGAAACGGAACCGAATTCCGTCAGCGTCGTTCCAAGTCTGAAACCGACGTTGCATATCTCGTCGGAAGCAACGAGGTGATCGTGCAGAATTTTGAACGACTCGTATCCATAGAAGTCGTCCGCGTTAATGATACCGAAAGGCGTATCAACCGCGTCCGCCGCGCAAAGAACGGCGTGCGCCGTTCCCCACGGTTTGGTTCTGCCCTCGGGGACGGAATAGCCCTCGGGAATCCTGCTTATATCCTGATAAACGTATTCCACGGGGATCAGTTTATCAATACGACGAGCAAAAATATTCCGTATAACTTCTTCATTTTCTTTCTTTATGATCATGACGACCTTATCGAAGCCGGCACGACAGGCGTCGAAAATGGAAAACTCAATGAGGATTTCTCCATTCGGCCCGAGAGACGCGATCTGTTTACCTCCGCCGAATCTGCTACCCAGTCCGGCCGCCAGAACTACCAACGTTGTCTTTTTCATCGTTACCTACCCAAATAGTTGTAATATGATTATTTTACCCTATGAAGATAATTATGTCAACATACGACGATCTCAGTCCATAAACGTGAACGCAAGGTCGAGTACGCAAATAGTATCGCCGTCTTTTGCTCCCTGTTCGCGAAGCATATCGATAATGCCTCTTTCGCGCATCTTTTTCTGGAACCAGTTAAAGCTGTCGTTATCGTCGAGATAAGCCTTACGAGCCAGTTCTTCCACGTAACCGCCGGTAACGTAAAACGCGCCGTCACGACGCTCTATTACGACGCTGTCCTTATCGGCGGGCTCGTATTCGAATTTAGTAAACTCGATAGGCGCAAGGGGCGGTAATTCTTTCAGCGTCAGCGTGACCGTATCCAACAGCTCTTTAACGCCCTGACGCGTGGCCGCGCTGACGGGATACACCGGCACGCCTGCTTTCTCTTTCAGCGCGGTAAGGACCCCTTCGTCCGCCAAGGCGTCGATCTTATTTGCAACGACGATCTCCGGCAAATTATAAAGTCTTTCGTTATACGACTTCAATTCTTTACGAATAACGTCATAATCGTTCAACGGGTCTCTGCCGTCGCTTGCCGAAGCGTCGACAACGTGCACGATCAAACGCACGCGTTCAACGTGGCGCAAAAATTTATGCCCTAGCCCCTGGCCCTCCGACGCTCCTTCGATCAGTCCGGGAATATCCGCCACCACAAAGCTGTCATCGTAGTGCTTAACTACGCCGAGATTGGGAGAAAGCGTGGTAAAAGGATAATCGGCGATCTTGGGTCTGGCCGCGCTGATCACGCTGAGCAGCGTGCTTTTACCTACGTTGGGAAATCCGACCAGACCGACGTCGGCGATGGTTTTCAGTTCCAACTTCAATTTCCTTTCCACCGTCTTTTCTCCGTTTTCGGCAAAGCCGGGAGAACGCTTGGTCGGCGTAGCAAAACGCGCGTTGCCTCTCCCTCCCCTGCCGCCGGAAAGAAGGAGTATTTTTTCTTCCGTATCAAATACGTCCGCAAGGATTCCTCCCGTTTCCGCGTCAGAAATGATCGTACCTCTCGGTACTTTTATGAGCATATCGGCGCCGCGAGAACCGAACATGTTTTTTCCCGCGCCGGGCTGACCGTTCTCCGCCCGATAATGTTGCTTATATCGAAAATCGATAAGCGTCGTCATACCGGGATCGGCCTGGACGTAAATATTTCCGCCGCGTCCGCCGTCGCCTCCGTCTGGACCGCCCTTATTGACGTACTTTTCCCGATGAAATCCGACGCATCCGTCGCCTCCGTTACCGGCCTTACAGTATATAATCACTTCATCCAAAAACACTTTTTTATTATCTCCTTATTTCTGCTCTTTATAAAAGCGGCACGTTTCTTGCAACGTACATGCCTCGCAATCGGGCTTTCTGCTGTGACAAATATATCTTCCGTGAAAAATAAGCGTATGATGCAAAGCGTTCCAATCTTTGGGATCGAAAAGCTTTTTCAAATCTTCTTCCACTTCGTTCACGTCCTTTCCGTCCGAAAGACCAATTCTTCTGGACACGCGATTCACGTGCGTATCGACGGGCATGGCAGGCTTGTCGAAACCGACGCATAAAACGACGGAGGCAGTTTTTCTACCCACTCCGGGCAACGCAACCAATTTATCAAAATCGTCCGGCACCTCGCCGTGATATTTTTCGACCAGCGCCTTGCTCATGGCGATGATGTTATTCCCTTTGTTGTTATAAAAACCGCAACTGAATATATACGGTTTCAGATCTTCCACGGTCAGCGGAGCGATCTGCTCGGGCGTATTATATTTTTTGAACAGTTTTTTCGTCACTTCGTTGACTCGCTTGTCCGTGCATTGTGCGCTGAGAATTACGGCTACGAGCAACTCGTACGTCGAAGAAAAGTTCAATTCGCATCCGGCATTCGGATGCATTGTTTTCAAACCGTTAAAGATCGTTTCTTTTTCCTCTTTCGTAACCATATTTCATTATTCCTTTCCGCAAAAAAAGCGGATTATTTTTTTGATAAACCTGGGACAACTCAAACAGATGATTTTCATACGACGTTCCTCCTTACTCGGATCATTGTATGAAAAAAAACGCTATATGGTGCCACCCCGGATCGTCCTGATTACGTCCGCCGGGTCGGCCGCTTTATAGACGGCGCTCCCCGCTACCAGTACGTCCGCACCCGCATCGAGCGCCATGGCATATGTTTCTTTATTAATACCGCCGTCTACTTCGACGAGGACGTTATTACCGGAAAGTTTTTTGATCAGAGGGATCTTGTCTATACATTCCGGAATTAATTTTTGACCGCCGTATCCGGCATAAACCGTCATAACAACGATAATGTCGCATTTATCGAACAAATAAGCGTATTTTTCTACGGATACGTTCGGATTAAAAACAACGCCGGCTCTTTTCCCTTTATTTTTTATTAAATCGACGCAAGCCTCCGGATCTTTCGAAGCGTCCGGATGAAAAGTAATGATATCGGCTCCGGCGTCGGCAAAACGCCCGACGTATTTTTCCGGCTCGGTAATCATTAAGTGTACGTCCAAAGTTTTTTGCGTGATCTTACGGATAGCGGCAATCATCGGCATACCGAATGTGATATTAGGCACGTATACGCCGTCCATAACGTCGCAGTGGACCCAATCTCCGCCCCACTTTTCCAGGTCTCGTACCGATTTTTCCATGTTGCAAAAGTCTCCGCTCAAAACAGACGGCGCAATCAAAATCTCAGACATACAACTTTTTCCTCCTTTCTTCCAGTTCTCTGTATAGTTTAACGTATCGTCCGTATCTGTCTTTATCGAACGTTCCTTCTTCCAACATCTTTTTTACGGCGCAACCGGGCTCGCTGATATGTTTGCAATTTGCAAACCGACACTTGTTTTGCACCTTCAAAAAATCTTCGTAATAATAAATCAATTCTTCCGGCTTGATATCGATGCTCTCTGCCACCGAAAAACCGCAGGTGTCTACCAGTTTTCCACCGGCAAAGTTATGAATCTCTACGGCGCGCGTGGTGTTTTTGCCGCGCCGTATCCGCTTGCTGAGATCTCCGACGACCAGATCTTTGTTCCCGAGGGCGGCACCGATTTTTCCATGTTGCAAAAGTCTCCGCTCAAAACAGACGGCGCAATCAAAATCTCAGACATACAACTTTTTCCTCCTTTCTTCCAGTTCTCTGTATAGTTTAACGTATCGTCCGTATCTGTCTTTATCGAACGTTCCTTCTTCCAACATCTTTTTTACGGCGCAACCGGGCTCGCTGATATGTTTGCAATTTGCAAACCGACACTTGTTTTGCACCTTCAAAAAATCTTCGTAATAATAAATCAATTCTTCCGGCTTGATATCGATGCTCTCTGCCACCGAAAAACCGCAGGTGTCTACCAGTTTTCCACCGGCAAAGTTATGAATCTCTACGGCGCGCGTGGTGTTTTTGCCGCGCCGTATCCGCTTGCTGAGATCTCCGACGACCAGATCTTTGTTCCCGAGGGCGGCGACGAGCGACGTTTTTCCGACGGCGCTTTGCCCGGCAAAGCAAACGGTCTTGCCCTCGATAAAAGAAGCAAGAGCGTCCAGGCCGATCTGTTTTTTGGCGCTGACGAAAAACACGTCGGCATCCCGTCGGTACGGCGCGAGGAGCCGCTCCTCTTCCTCCTTTGGCATCAGTTCGCACTTGTTGAACACAATGACGGCCGGTATTCCTTCTTGCCGGCAGTTCAGAAGTAGTTTTTCTACCAATACCCAATCCGGCTCGGGAACGGCCGCAAGAACAATAAAAAGCGCGTCGATATTGGCAACGTAAGGACGAATCAGGACGTTTTTTCTCGGGTAAGTTCTCTCTATCACCTCTCCCTCGACTTCCACGTTATCGCCCACGAAAATATCGATATCCCTTTTGATCTTTCCTCTGACCGAACAAGTCCGGACGCCTTCTTCCGTTTCAACGGAGAAAGCTCCGGCGACGGCCTTCACGACGACGCCTTTAATATGTACCTTCCTCCCCGACGTATTTTCTTCTGAGTTGTCCGCAGGCTCCGCCTATATCGTTACCCATAGACCGCCGCAAGGTATTACTGATGCCTCCTTCGGTCAGCGCCGCCATAAAGGCTTCTACGGTACGTTTATCGACGCCGTTTAATTTTCTTTCTTTTACCTTATTTAAGTTAATAAGGTTGACGTGGCAGGAAAAACCGCGTAAGAGCCCTGACAGTTTTTTAGCGTCCCTCACCTTGCTGTTTACGCCGTCGATGAGAGAATACTCTATTACCACACGGCGTCCGGTCTTGGCGAAATAATACCTTGCCGCGTCCAGCACTTCTGCGATCCTGTATTTTTTGTCGACCGGCATAATTCTTTCCCGAATCTCGTCCGTCGGCGCGTGTAAACTGACGGTCAGTGTCACGGATAGCCCGCTGTCAGCAAGCTCTTTTATCTTATCGACAAGTCCGCACGTAGAAAGAGAAATATTTCTCAAAGAAATATTAATCCCGTTTTCGGCCGAAACAAGACGTAAAAATTCCGTTACTTCTTCATAGTTATCGAGCGGTTCTCCGCTTCCCATCAGTACGATATTTGTAATGGCTCTCTTTTTCAAAGTTCCGCCGTGACGAGCATTAACGGCTAATACCTGACCGAGCATTTCTCCCGCGGTAAGATTCCTTACCAGTCCATTCAGCGTGGACGCGCAAAAAGCGCAACCCATTCTGCATCCCACCTGCGTACTGATACAAATGGTATTGCCGTATCCGTGCGGCATGAACACTCCCTCGATCATGTTTCCGTCCCGAAGCAAAAAAAGATACTTTTCCGTACCGTCTTTCCCCTCGAAAACCTTTTGAATACGCACTGCAATATCGTCGTAACGTTCGGCAAGAAAGGCAATGATATCTTTGGGCAAATTGGTCATCTGCGAATATTCTTTATACTGCATAGCCGCAAGATATACTTGTTGCGCGCGGAAAGACGGATACCCTGAAAGAATCTCGGCTATCTTTTTTTCGGATAGATCCTGCAAACTCAATTTCTTCTCATCCGACATACGTAAAAACCCTCCATACCCTTTCCGTCAGGCAAATATTGACGCTCTTCTTCTTTAACAAAGTCGTCGTGCTCTTTTAAAAACGCCGCCGTAACCTCCCCGTTTTCCTTGGAAAAAACGGTACAGGTGGAATAAACGAGTACTCCGCCCTTTTTGACGTAAGCGGAGCAATTATACAATATCTTTTTTTGCAACTCCGAAAGCGCGAGGATATCTTCGTACGTACGATTGATGACGATATCTCTCTTTTTGTCGATAACGCCCAGTCCGCTGCACGGTACGTCGCACAATACGACGTCGAATGCCTCTGAATAGTCCTCGTTCCGTTCCGTACCGTCTTGTTCGACCACATCGACGTCCACACTCGTACGCTCAGCGTATGATCTGATAAGTTCGAGCCTGTGAGAATATACGTCGCAAGCGGTAACGAACGCGCCTTTCTTTGCCAGATAAACGGATTTTCCTCCCGGCGCAGCGCAACAATCAAGCGTCTTTTTCCCTTTTACGTCTCCGGCAGCTTCGCATACGAGCGCAGAACCGGGACTCATATAGGTAATCTTGCCTTGCCCGAACAATTTTCCGAACTCCTCGCCGTTTTTTACGAAATACCCCGTTTTCGTCTTCTCTGCGGAGGGATCGGCATTCAAAACTTCTTTTTCATCGCAAAAAGCAACGATATGTACGCGGTGCTTTACGGAATTGTCAATGATCTCTTCGTAACTGTCGGGATATTCCTTTTTATACATACCAACGAGCCACGACGGCAGATTAAAACGAATTTCTTCATAGCCTTTTTTACCCGGAGCGGGAAGAGAATATTCCGCGCGGTCAGCCTTGGATAATACCGCCGTAAAAAAGCCCTTGACCGCGCCCTTTCCACCTTCCGACAACGCTTCCGTCACAGTCTTAACGATCACAGGCAGCGGCGCTACTTTGTTTATTACGCAATATAACCCTACGAGCATATACGGGCGCAAATTCTTCTTTAATTTATCGCACAGCTCATCGGCGATATAATTCAGAAGATAATACTTTTCCATCACGCCGTATACGAGCATAAGCACCGCTTTTACCGGCGTTTTTTTCAGAGCTATATTTAAATAAGCGCCTTTCCCTGTGACTTCGGAGATCACACAGGACGCGGCGTATACTTCTTTTCCCGTCACTCGAATTTTTTCCCCACGGTTAATTTTTTGCCGCGCAAGTAGTCCTCGCTATTCATCGGCCTTGCGTTCTCGCCTTGGATTTGCAACAACTTTATATACCCCTGACCGCAACGAACGATCAGACCCTTTTTCGGGTCGGCTTCTACGATCTCGCCGGCCGCTCGCCCGCCGTGATACTCTACCGGCGTTGCGCGAAGTACTTTTATCCTGCCCTGCTCGGAGAATACGAAAGCGCCCGGACGGGGATTAATGCCGCGGATAAAGTTATTGACTTCTTCCGAACTTTTGTCAAAAGTCAGCTTACCGTCTTCTTTAACAAACATCCGGCACTTAGTCGCCTTGCTTTCGTCCTGCGGTGTAAAAGTTGCCTCGCCTTTTTCTATCAGATCGAGCGCTTCAACGATCAATTCGGAGCCGAGCGCGCTCAGCTTTTCCAGTGTTTCCGCAGAGTTTTCCGTGCCGTCCAGTTCGATTGCCCTTTGTAATACCATCGCGCCGGTGTCGACGCCAAGTTCCGTTTGCATGATAGTCACGCCCACGGTCTTTTCTCCGTTAATGAGCGCCCATTCCACGGGAGAAGATCCCCTGTAAGCGGGCAAAAGGGAAGCGTGCACGTTAATAATGCCATGCGGGCACAAATCGAGCATCTGTTGACGAAGTATCTGCCCATACGCGCACGTCACCATGATATCGGCGTTGAACGCGCGAAGATCGTCGACGCACAGATTGATTTTTTCGTATTGGCGCGTAATAAGCCCATGCTCTTCCGCATATACTCTGACCGGACAAGCGGACATTCTTTTTCCGCGACCGCTTTCTCGATCGGGCTGTGTAACGACGCAGACCACCTCGTGCGAGGAGTGGACTATCTTATCCAATACGCCTACGGCAAAAGCCGGCGTACCCAAAAAAATCACTCTCATTTCTTCTTGCCTTTATACTCGCGGGTATAAAAAAGGATACCTTCCAGATGATCGAGCTCGTGACATACGCAACGCGCCGGCAGATCGCTGACCGTTTTTTCAAATAATTTTCCGTGTCTGTCGTAAGCGCGTACCGTCACCGTTTGCGGGCGTAAAACCTCGCAATTCTTGGAAAAATCGACGCTGAGGCATCCTTCTTCTCCGATTTGTTGTCCTTCCGCACGTATGATCTGAGGGTTGACCAATTCTAACTTTACCCCGTCCACGTCCACGACGGCCACCCGCCGAACAACGCCGATCTGCGGCGCTGCCAGACCGGCGCCGTCGGCTTTATGTAACGTGTCGAAAAGGTCGTCTATAAGATTGGATAATCTTTCGTCAAAAACGGTTACCTCGCGGCAACGCTTGGAAAGACACTCTTCTCCTTCCTGAAATATTGTTCTGATCGCCATATTGTTCCTCCGGAATTGTTCTTTGTTTTATCGCATATTGATAGGATTGACTTCTACAAAAGTCACCGTGTTTTTATCGTTTAAATCGTCCGCTTCGGCATAAATACGCGGCAAAAGTTCTTTTTCCGCTTCCGTTTTTATCCAGATCACGACCTGAAAACGAAATTCGTTGCTGATTCTTTTAACCGGAGCGCGCATCGCCTGCACGCGGAACAAACCTGTTTTTTCTTCTTTTATCTTCCGCATCCGCTGGTAACAGTCCCTCGCTGCGCGTAAAGCCTTCTCTTCGTTCTCACTCTTCAAAAGAATACGAACGATCTTGGAAAACGGCGGGAAAGAAGTGGACTCTCGTACGTTATTCTCCTTCTCGAAGAACCCCTCGTAATCATACTGCCGCGCAAACCTGAACACGTAATGGGCAGGGTTGTACGTCTGTATGATCACAGCCCCGTCTTTATCGTCCCTGCCCGCGCGGCCCGCGACCTGCGTAATTTGTTGAAAGGTCGTTTCGTTACTGCGATAATCGCTGTAATACAGGCTCAGGTCGGCGTCCAACACTCCCACGAGCGTAACGTCGGAAAAATCGTGTCCTTTTACGATCATCTGCGTCCCGACGAGTATCTGCGCTTCTTTGGCGGCAAAGGCGGACAAAATTTTTGCCGTTGCATCCTTCGACGAGGTGGTATCGTTATCGAGACGAAGCACTTTTACGCCCGGAAAAAGCTTATTAAGTTCTTCCATGACCGTTTCCGTTCCGATGCGACCGTAAGACAGTTTATCATTGCCGCATTCGGGACAAACGTCCAGATTGTAATATTCTTTCCCGCAATAGTGACACTTCAAACGGTTATCTTCTTTATGATAGGTCAGACTGACCTCGCAATCGGTACAATGCGGCACGTATCCGCAGGCCTTGCATCTCATGAAAGAAGCAAATCCGCGACGATTGATATAGATCATCGCCTGATTACCCTCTTTTACCGTCCTGTCGAGTTCGGCAAGAAGCCTCCTGCTGAACATATTGTTGTTGCCGGCGCGGATTTCTTTTCGCATGTCGATTATTTCCATTGTCGGCAAGGATTTCTTATTGGCCCGTACGGGCATCTTTACAAGTTTATATTCCCCTTGAACAGCCTTATAATAGGTTTCGAGGGAAGGCGTGGCGCTACCGAGGACCAGACGGCAATGATTGTACTGCCGACGAAACTCAGCGATCTCGTGCGTATGATACCGGGGATTGCTGTCCGAAACGTAACTGGTGTCGTGCTCCTCGTCAATGATGATCACGCCCAGGTTTTCTACGGGCGCAAAGATTGCGCTCCGCGCGCCGAGCGCTACCACCGCTTCTTTTCTGAGCAGTTTCATCCATTCGTCGAACCGTTCTCCGTCGCTCATACCGCTATGAAGAAGTCCCACCTTTTCGCCGAAACGTCCGCGGAAGACGTTCAGCATCTGCGGCGTCAGACTGATTTCCGGCACCAGCATGATAGCCGACTTCCCTTCTTTCAGAACGCGATCGATAACGGCCATATAGACTTCCGTCTTTCCGCTACCGGTCACGCCGTGCAAAACGGTAGTGCCGATAGTATCGTAAATGGCGTCTACCGCCTTTTGTTGTTGCTCGGATAAAACTACCTTTTTCGTCGCGCCGTTCATATCTTTGAGCGGTTTTCTTTTGACGGAAACGACAGTTTTCGCAAGTATTCCTTTGGAAATAAGTCCTTTTACCGCACTTTGTCCGTATCCGGCCGCCAAAACGCTCTCAAATTCTCCATCGGGAGAAATCTCTTCCAATAAGGCAAGTTGTTTAGGGGCGTTTTTCCCGATCATGGTCCGCGCGAGCTCCTTGCTCACTTCAAGACGTAAGAAACTCCGCGTAAGTTCTTTTATTCTTCCTCCGCGCAGCTTAGCGGGGACGCACAGTCTGAGACTGTCGGCGTAGCGAATATTGCAATTTGCTTTCAGGTAGCGTGAAAGCGAGATCATCTCTTGCGTTACGGGCGTAAAATCGTCCAGTTTCGCCACAATATCCTTCGTTTTTACGTCGGTAGATTCTTTGGTCCCAATGACGATACCTTCTATCGTACGATTTCCGAAAGGCACCTTGACGCGGCTTCCTTCTTCTAAAGCAAAAGGACAGGAATAATCAAAGACCCTGTCCACGTTGCTGTTACTGATATCGACGATAACCTGATAGATCATAGACTTTGTATGGCGTCTAAAATAGTATCGGCAAGTTCCGTTTTCGCCATGATCGGCAAACTTTCCATGCGTCCGTCCGCATACAAAAGCGTGGCGATATTGGTATCGGAATTAAATCCGGCGCCCTTTTCCGTCACGTCGTTCGCCACGATCAGATCGGCGTTTTTGCTCGCCAGTTTTTTTGCGGCGTTTTTGATAAGATCGTCCGTTTCCGCGGCGAAAGCAACTAAAATGCGCTTTCCTTTTCTTTCTCCCACCGCTTTTGCGATGTCCGGATTCTTTACCAGCTCCAACGTGAGCGTTTCGCTCTTTATTTTGGAAGAAAACTTTTCTTTTACGCGGTAGTCCGCCGGCGCGGCGCACTTAACGATCACGTCGCAGTCTTCCATTTCTTTCAGAACGACATCGTACATGTCTTGCGTTGAAAGGACGGGAATGGCTTTGACTCCGTTCGGAACGGGTACGGAAATATTGCCGTACACGAAAGTGACTTCGCCGCCTCTGGCAAGAACGGCTTCGGCCACCGCCGCGCCCATTTTTCCGGACGAGCGGTTACCGATGAATCTGACGCCGTCGATGTCTTCCGACGTGCCGCCTGCGGTAACGAGAACGCGCTTTCCGCGATAATCGGGGTTGGGCGTCAGTATACGGTCGATCTGTTCGAAGATTTCTTCCGGCTCCTCCATTCTGCCCACGCCGACGTCTCCGCACGCAAGTCGACCCGTACCCGGCTCGATAATACGTATGCCGCGCTCTTTCAACGCGGCAAGATTATTTTTCGTCGCTTCGTCCTTGTACATGACGGTGTTCATCGCAGGACATACGATACGAACGGCTTCCGTTGCCAAAAACGACGTGGTTAACATATCGTCGGCCACGCCTCCGGCGACCTTTGCGATCACGTTGGCCGTAGCGGGCGCGATAACGTATACTCCCGCCCATTTGGCAAGCGAAACGTGCTCCACGTCGAAATGGGGCTTGGGAGCAAACATATCTCCGATAACGGCGTTCTTCGAGAGCGTCTCGAAAGTAAGGGGCGACACGAACTCTTTTGCGTGTTCCGTCATTACCACTTTTACGCCGTACCCCGCCTTTACAAGACGGGAAACAAGTTCGCACGTTTTATACGCGGCTATACCGCCGGTAACTCCGACGACAACGTTTCTTTTCACGCTTATTTGTCGACGTGAAGGACGATTTTTCCTTCGTAGATCTCGTGCGCGGCGCGGCTGAGCGGCTTTTCGCCCTTCTCTTCCATTTCGGCAGCCTCGGTAGCGTTAAGTTCTTTGGCGCGCTTTGCAAGACCGCATACGAGCGCATAGCGGCCAGGCGTCTTTTCGATCAGTTTGTCAATAGGCGGATCGATCATCATAGTGCATATATCTCCTTTTTTGTTTATTCTGTTTTCAGTCGGAAATCGTATCGCCGCTCAGTACGAGGCCGGGCAATTCTTCATTCCGGGATCCTTTCCGGCGTTCCGCTTCGATAATGGAAACGACGGCGCGAAGACATTTTTCTTTGTCGACGTTGACGACGATATAATCGTATTCGTGGGCGCAAGCGATTTCGTCGCAAACCTGAGAAAAACGAATTTCAACAAGCTCCGGCGTTTCTGTCCCGCGGTTGATAAGACGCTGTTTCAGAATGCTCAACGACGGCGGTAAAATAAAAATGCTCACTGCGTCCGGCATAGCCTTTTTGATATTGGCGGCGCCGATCGTTTCTACGTCCAGAATCACGTCTTTTCCACGATCGATCAGATCGTAAACCGAAGACTTCGGCGTGCCGTATTTATTCTTATACTTATCGACGTATTCAAGAAATTCGTCGTTTTTTATCATTTCGTCAAATCGTTCGTTCGAAACGAAATAATAACTTTTACCCTCGACCTCTCCGACGCGCGGCGCGCGATTGGTTGCCGATATGCTGAAACCGATATTGTCAAGCGTATCGACAATGCCTTTTGCGACGGTGCCCTTTCCGGCGCCGCTGGGGCCTGATATTACGAAAACAATGCCTTTTCTCATTCTATATTCTGTACCTGTTCTCTGAATTTTTCCAGTTCGTTTTTGGCGGCGATGACTTTTTCGGTAATCCTGATATCGCTGCATTTGGAACCGGTGGTATTTATTTCTCTGTTCATTTCCTGCACGGTAAAATCAAGCGTTTTGCCGATGGCTCCGTCCGACTCGAATATCTCTTTGCAGCGCGCAAAGTGCGTTCTTAATCTCGTCAATTCTTCGTCGATCGCAACGCGGTCGGTATACAGGCAAACCTCGGATAAAAACTTACTTTGATCGATCTCGATACCGCCGAGAAAATCGGTCATACGCTTTTTTAACTTTTCCGCGTAAACGGTAGAGACAAGGGGCGCACGTTCTTCGATAAACGAAACGATTTGTTCGAGGTTATGCAATTTATCAAGCAGATCGCCGCGAAGCTTTTCGCCTTCGGCCGTTCTCGTTTCAACCAGCTTTTCGCACGCTATCTTCGTAGCCTCCGTTGCAAGAGCGACGATCTCGTCGACGTTTTCGTCGGCTTCTTTCACGTCCACCACGTCGGGCATTTTCATAACGCGCGCGGCAGTCAGATCGTTCACGAAACCGATTTCCTCCAATTCTTTCGCGATGTCGAGAAATTGTTTCGCAAGAGGAAGATCGAGCGTAACCGCCGCTTTATCGTCGCGATTGTTCTCATAAAGCATAAACACGTCGACGTGTCCCCGGACGATGTATTCGGCGCAAACCTTTCTGACGGCGTCTTCACAAACGGAAAGAAACCGTGGAAATTTCATCGAATAGTCGGAAAACCGATGGTTGACGGAACGAATCTCTATCGTGACCTTACGCCCGTCCTTTTCTGCGATACCTCTGCCGTATCCTGTCATGCTTTTCATGCGAAAACACCTCGTTGTCTGTGGTTGTTGAGTATTATATCACAAATAAAACAAATTGACAAATATTTTTAATTATTTACTAAGTTCGGAAATAAAGCGCTCTTCGTCCCAGATCTCTATGCCGAGTTTCTGCGCTTTCGCCAATTTACCGCCCGGATCGGTACCCACAACGACAAGATTAACAGAAGAAGAAACGTTATCGACGACTTTACCTCCTCTCGCAGTAATCTCGGCTGCCGCCGCGCTCCTCTTAAACGCATTCAGACTGCCCGTCAGAACGACCGTTTTTCCGGAAAAAACGCCTTCCCTCTTTTCCTCCGAAATAAACGTAATCCCGGCCGCGATCAACTTATTGACAACGTCTATATTTTCCGCATTCATAAAGAAATTCGTGACGTTTTCGGCCATGATTTGCCCGAAGTCGTCAATCTTGATTATATCGAATATTGTAGCGTTGGCTACATTTATCAATGTTTCAAAGCGATCTGCGAGTTGTTTTGCCGCTTTCTTTCCTATGGTCGGGATTCCGAGTGCGAACAAAAATCTATCGAGAGTGACCGACTTGCTTTTTTCGATCTCACGCAATAAATTGCTCGCTTTTTTTTCTTTAAAACCATCCAGAGACAGAAGATCTTCCATGGTAAGAGAATACAGTTGATAAGGATATTTGACGTGCAGTTCGTTATACATCAATTCAGCCGTTTTCTCGCTGAAACCCTCTATATTCATACATGGTTTGGAAGCAAAGTGATCGAGCGCGGACACAATGGTGGGCGCGCAATGCTCGCTGTCGGTACAATAGTAAAAGACGCCCTCTTTTCTGACAGGCGCGCCGCAGGCAGGACAACAGACGGGGCGCGCAACCTCCTTGCAACCCTCCGGGTATTCGGCCACGCCCATAATTTCGGGAATGACGTCGTTACTTCTGCGAATAAAAACACGCGATCCGATCTTGACGCCTTTTTTCAGGATATCATCATAATTATTAAGCGTCGCGCGTTGTACGGTCACGCCCAAAAGATCGACAGGCTCCAAAATTGCGAGTGGATTGAGTCTGCCCGTACGTGATACCTGCCATTCGATCGTCTTGACAGTAGTCGTTGTTTCTTCCGCTTCAAACTTGTACGCAAGCGCCCACCTTGGAAATTTTTCCGTAAATCCAACCTCTTCCCGCAAAGCAAAATCATTAATTTTCAGCACGGCGCCGTCAATCAGAAAGTCGTAACCCGGACGGCCGTCTTCGATTTCAGACAGTTTTTTCCAAACCTCGTCGAAAGAATCGGTTAAGAAAAACACTTCGTCCGTCAAAAAACCGTTTTCTTTCAGAAAGACATTGACTTCCTTTTGAGAATTAAAAAGTTTTCCTTCAAAATAACCGACGTTATACGCAACAAAATCGAGTTTCCTTGCGGCCGTCACTTTGGGATCAAGGTTTCGGATGGCTCCGGCAACGCCGTTCCGAGCGTTTTTCAGCGGCACGGACGCCTTTTTATTGTATTCTTTCAATGCGGAAAGACGCATTAAACCCTCGCCCTGAATTTCGATCTCGCCTTTATACGGGATCGAGAGCGGGACGCTTCGTATTGTCTTCACTTGCGCCGTCACTTCCTCTCCCTCCACACCGTCTCCGCGCGTCGCCGCGGTAACGAGGATCCCGTCGCGATAGGTCAGCGACAAAGTAAGACCGTCGAACTTGTGTTCGACGCTCATGACGGGGATAAACCCGAATTGTTTTCTGATGCGCTCGAACCAAGCCCTCAGCTCCTCTTCTCCTTTCGCTTTATCCAAAGAATAAAGACGCAAACGATGCGGATACCGAACAAATTCTTTTAAAGGAGTGCCGCCGACCCGATGCGTGGGCGAATCGGGCAGCGAATAACCGAGCGTATACTCCAAACCGACAAGTTCGTAATACAATTCGTCGTATTCTTTGTCGGAAACGGTAGGCGCGTCCAGTTCGTAGTATTCTTTGGCATAGCGATTAAGAAGTCGCACCAATTCTTTCATTCTCTGTTCTTCGTTCATAATCATATAAGCTCCAGAGGGGCGATAGCAAGAGAAAACTTTTTTATACCGAGATCTTTAAAAGCAACCGTCACGGTAGAAGTATTGCCGTTTCCTTCAACGATAAGCACCGTTCCCACACCGTATTTTTTGTGATGCACTTTGGCGCCGGCGCGAAAACCGGATAAGTCTTTCTTTTGTGCGGCCGCAGGATCGGGGATTGCTCCGGCAACCTGTATTTGCGGCTTCGCTTGATAGGAAAATGCTTTTGTTTGTTGCATAGGATACGGATATGATGGAATATTTTCTTCATCACGATAACGATAAGAATCGTATCTTTCAAAAGAAGTTTTTTGCCACGGATTTCCCTTCGGTACGGCGACAGGCGTTCCTTTGGCCTCGCTCATAAAACGAGAGGGCATCGCCGCTTCGTTGCGGTTGTATTTCCGACGAAAACCTTTTACGGCAGAAACGTACAAAAGTTCTTTCGCTCTCGTCATAGCAACGTACATAACGCGCCGTTCTTCATCCACCCCGTTTGCTTCGCGCAGGCTTTGAGAAGAAGGAATAACGCCCTCTTCGCAAGCAACGATGAACACGACCGGGAATTCCAAACCCTTAACCGCATGCATGGTGGCGATGGTCAGATAATCGTCGTCCGATTCGTCTTCGCTCTTTTCCGTATTCAATTGAACGGTATGTAAAAAGTCTTCTATCGTAGATTCTTCATCGTGATTTTCGGAAACGTAAGTCAAAAACTCTTCTATATTATCCCATCGGTTTTCATCCTCGTCTTTTCCGGTCGAACGATAATAGGTCTCGAATCCAACCTTTTTAACCAGGTACTCGCAGAACCGGGGCAGTTCCATACTGTTTTGCGCCCGCTTTAAATCAAAAATAAGGTCCTTGAAAGCGGACACTTTTTGTTTGACGCCGGCACTGAACGGCATAGAGTCGATATCAACCACGATGTCAAAGAGAGAGACTGATCTATGCGCGGCAAGCTCAACGATCTGTTCTACCGTCGTTTCGCCGATCCCTCTTTTCGGCACGTTAATAACGCGCATGATTGCGTCGCCGTCATAAGGATTGACCAGAATACGCAGATAAGCGAGCACGTCCAAAATTTCTTTACGATCAAAGAACTTAAACCCGCCGAAAACTTTATAACGTATGCCCGTTTTACTCAGATTCGTCTCGAATAAACGAGTTAACGCATTGTTTCGCACAAGAATAGCAAAATCTCTGTTTTTGTATCCGTTGATACGTTTAAGATTGTTAATTTTGCTTATTATGCTGTCAACCTCTTCATAATCGGTCGAGTAGAGTGCATAATCGACGGCCTTTCCTTTTTCTCCGTCGGTAAAGAGCGTTTTTTCGCTTCGGGAAGAATTATTCTTGATTAGTCTGTTCGCGTTATCGAGGATAGACTGGGTCGAACGATAGTTCTGTTCCAGTTTATAGACCTTGGCATTCGGATAAGTTTTGTTAAAATCAAGAATGTTCCTGACGTCCGCACCGCGCCAGCCGTAAATGCTTTGATCGTCGTCGCCGACAACGAAAACGTTGTTCCATTTTGAGGAAAGAAGTTTCAAAATTTCAAATTGTATACCGTTTGTATCCTGAAACTCGTCAACGTGAATATACCGGAATTTATCCGCATAATAGGCCCTTACGTCCGGATGATCGGCAAGCAGTTCGTAACATTTCATTAGCAAATCGTCGAAGTCCATCGCGTTGTTTTCTTTTAAATATTGATCGTAACGCTCGTATATTTCGGAGATCAACATGGCGTCTTTTTCAGTCGCGCGGATCTTATTAAAGTATTCGTCGGGGCTGAGACCTGCATTCTTTGCAATGCTGATATGATAGGCGTACTTATTTTTATCTTTATCCTCTTCCAGGTGCTTTTCGCGCAATATTCTCGTCATCAGGCGGTTCGTCGCAGATTCATCATAAATACTGAACCCGGGCGTATAACCTATTTTTTCGCTATAACGAAACAAAATTTTCACACAAAGCGAGTGAAAAGTAGATATCCAGACAGAATTATCTGCAAGCATATTGCCAAGACGTTCTTTCATCTGGTTGGTCGCTTTATTGGTAAAGGTTATGGCAAGAATGTTCCACGGATGAACGTGGAGATCTTCGATAAGATGGGCTATACGGTACGTTAAGACGCGCGTTTTGCCGCTTCCCGCTCCCGCAAAAACAAGAACGGGCCCCTCGGTATCGAGAACGGCTTTCTTTTGCGCGTCGTTCAATTGACTTATATCGGTCATTATTCCTCGCAAAAAAATCAGTTATAATCAGGCAAGAATATTCTTCTTGCCGTATCTATGGCATAATTATCGGTCATCCCGGCAAGATAATCACAAACAAGAACGGTAATATTGTCGGTTTGTACGGGCGACGGTATCTCATCAGGGTGCGTGATATAGTACTTATATAGCATAGAAAGCATACGGTCGGCCTTTTGCAAAAGCACTTCGCCGAAGTGATTGAAATATACGCGCTCAAACATAAAATCGCGCAATTTATTCATATAATAATCGCCCTTATCGCTGAGCGATACGATCGGCTTTTCATAGCTGTTTGTTATCACGTCGCGAACGAGCGCGTCGATGCGCGCTCCTTTGGTGTATCCCAGATATTCGCGACACTCCAACGGTATTTCGCTTTCTTTAAGAACGCCCGCGCGAATAGCGTCGCTGATATCGTGATTGATATAAGCGATACGATCGGCATAGGAGACCACTTTCCCTTCCAACGTGCATGGACTACCGTTACTTTTATGTTGCAGAATACCGTCCCTCACTTCGTACGTAAGATTTAAGCCCTGCCCGTCGTTTTCCAAAATATCAACGACTCGAAGGCTCTGCTCATTATGCTTAAAGTGTCCGGTCAGAGCGTTCAGCACTCTTTCTCCGGCATGACCAAAAGGCGTATGCCCGAGATCGTGCCCAAGCCCGATGGCTTCGGTCAGGTCCTCGTTCAGAAGAAGCGCGCGCGAAATAGTGCGGGCGATCTGCGTTACTTCAAGCGTATGCGTAAGGCGTGTACGAAAGTGATCGTCGGACGGACGAAGAAAAACCTGCGTTTTATGTTTCAACCGGCGGAAAGCGCGGCTATGAATGATCCTGTCTCGATCACGTTGATACTCGGTGCGAATGGGACAGGGTTCTATCTCTTTCAAGCGGCCTTTCGTTTTTTCACTTTTTTGGGCGTATTTGCTCAAAAAGTTACGTTCATACAGTAACTGCTGTTCCTTCATTCTCCCCTCTCCGAAACGATTTTTTTTATGATACCAAAAAATCGCCCTTTCTTCAAGTATTTTTCAAATCTTCTCTTTTCTTTTTCCTTTAAATACTGTATACTATCCGTTGAGGATAAACAAGACATGCAAAAATGGGAAACGCATTTACATACGAAAAAAGGCAGCCTTTGCGGACAGGTCAGTCCGCGCAACGTCGCCAGAATTTACGCTCAGGCCGGATACGACGGCATAGTGATAACCAATCACTTCAATCTGGCCAATTTTGAAAATTATTATAAAGGTCGGAAGATCAACTGGGTCAGCCGCTTTTTGAAAGAATACCGCTCGCTCAAAAAGCATTGCAAAAAGTACGGCATAAAAGTCCTGTTGGGCATGGAAATGTGCCTTGCCGGGGACGAACGCACCAAAGACAGTCCGGAATATTCCGAACTGCTCGTATACGGCATTACTCCCGAAGAGCTGGACGACTTCGGTCTGAACATCCTCTACCGCTCGCAAAAAGACTTCTTCGATCTCTGCAATCAGAACGGCTGGATCTGCGGACAATCGCATCCCTTCCGCGCCGACAACGTAAAACAACTTGACTTCCGTCTCATGCACTTTTTAGAAGCTTATAACGGACACTTCCATCACGAAAACAGAAACGACCTCGCCGCACGGGCGGCCGAAGAATTCAATCTGATCCCAATCGGCGGTAGCGACTTTCATAATTCAGACGGTATCGGATGCGGTCTTCTTTTTCCCGACGACCTGAAAATCGAAAATGAAAAAGACTTCGCCGCCGCAGTTATGTCCGGAAAAGGCAGAATCATTTATAGATAACAAATAGTTTTCTGACGATAAATTTTGATTATAAAGTCTTTTCACAATTTAATCTTTTGCGTTCTTCCTGATTTGCTCTGACAAAATATAGCGGACTCGACCTTTCGGGATTACGATTGCTTTTTAATAACGTCAGAAACGTCCTGCAAAGAAACGAACGCTTTTTCGTCAATACTGTAAACAATCTGTTTTAATTTGTTGATCTGAAAATGATTGATGATAAAATAAATTATTTCTTTGTTTTCTTTGGAAAAGCCGCCGACGGCGTTAACAATCGTTCCGCTGGAACCGAACTGCCCTGAAATAGCCGTCGTGATCTCGGCGGCTTTCGTCGTTACGATCATGGCGCATTTTGAACGATTCACACCCTCGACGATAAAATCGACCGTTTTTGATCCGACAAAATAAGTGACGATCGAATATAGCGGCAGTATCCAACTGTGGATTGCAATCCCGCAAATCACGTAAAGAACGGTATTAAAAATCATAACGAACGTTCCGATCGAAATGCCGATCTTTTTTGCAAATACAACGGAAAGAACGTCGATACCGTCGATCGCACCTCCAAAACGGATGGTTAGTCCGCTGCCTATGCCCGAGATCACGCCCCCGAAAATGGCGCAAAGTAAAAGATCTGACCCGGCAAGCGGAGATATGATCGATACGTCTATCGGGAGCACATACATAATGAGATATGACGTCAAAGAATATACGCCGACTGTATACACCGAATACACGCTGAACGGCAATCCTTGTTTTTTGTATCCGAAAATAAAAATCGGCACGTTTAGCGCGACCAGAAAAAAGGGCAACGTCAAAAATAAAGGAGGCGTGACCTGATCGAGCAACATAGATAAACCGGAAATACCGCTATCGTATAGTTTTACCGGAAACAGAAACAACGTGACCCCAATCGCATTGATTACGCCGGCTATCGTAAGAAAGATGAAATTTATCGGTTTTATTTCCTTAATTTTGCTTCTTATATTACATTTTTTCTGCTTTTTCTTTTTCATCCTGTTCTCCTTGCCATACCGTCTTCATTATACTTTTATTCATTATACACAAAATGCGTACCTTTTCAATAAGTTAATTACAACAATTAAAAAAATATATATAATGCTGAGCGTAGTTATGAACGTAACCTTACCTTATGTTCTCAACATATGATCATTGAGTGATCAGGACTTTTTATTTCCGAGCAGTTTCGCGTCCCGCTACCATTCTCCGGATCGCCAAAGCCGTAAAAATCTTGCGTGATAGAAAACGCGCAATTTTTACACTTTTTCAAAGAGATTTATTCGGTAACCGAAGAGTGAAGGATCTGGGCCTGACGTAATCCGAAAATAATTTTCTGCCGATCTTTTCATATGTTCATGCAAAAAACTTTAACTAAGCAAGTTATGATGATATAATAAACTCATCAATAAATAAGGATTTTTTTAGAATACACATATGGAAAATATCAGTGAGAAAGAATACTACAAAACTACCACTGATTCGCCGATTGGAAAAATCACACTTGGAAGCGATGGTAAAAACTTAGTTGGTTTATGGATTGACGGACAAAGATTCTTTGAAGAATCTGTTCCGAAAAAAATGTTGGTCAACGACGATCTGAATATCTTTGCCTGTATAAAAGAATGGCTGAGCAGATATTTCGATGGAAAAAAGCCTCTGATTTCGGAGTTACCGCTATCGCCTATCGGGAGTGAATTTCAAAAAACAGTTTGGAAAATGCTTACAGAAATTCCTTATGGTAATACGATCACTTATGGAGAACTTGCTCAAAAAATTGCAAAGAACCGAGGTATAAAAAGCATGTCTGCGCAAGCAGTTGGAGGCGCCGTAGGGCGAAACCCGATTTCTATCATAATACCCTGCCATAGAGTTATCGGAGCAAACGGTAATCTTACCGGGTTTTCCGGTGGCATAGCAAAGAAGTTGCTACTTTTGCAACATGAAGGCGTCAATACCAAACAGTTTTATAATCCTGATGGGAATGTCAAGCAAAGTGTGTAAGTTTTTTTGTTTTAAATTCAATTTTCATACTCTTGCATTAACATTTGGAACTTGGAATTTACAGCAGGTTTTGAAAATGCTTATTATTCCTTGCTAAATCATCTCTTTGCCTCATTCAATAGAAACTTTGTGTATTGATTTCGCCAAAGTTTTCATTGCTTTATTTTCAAAACTCTTTTCAATAAACGCCATATTTACGCCTTCCCAAACAAACAAAGTCCCGCTTATATTTATTAAGTCAAACCACAAGCTCTGATCGCGGAACACGTGACTTAATAACAACGTAATAGCGCCTATGCCGATCAACGACCAACCGGCTGCCAGTTTTTTACTTCTTTGTTTAAGCGTTTGATAAGCGGATAATTTTACATTTTGAATTACTATTTTTTCACATTCTTCTTTGCTGTATTCTCCGAAATCTTTTATAACTATTTGTAAGTTTAATTTATATTTTCTAGGCAACAAAGATGCAGCTTCTCGAATATCCGAAAACAATGTATCGTTTAGTTTTTCTATTTTGTCATCGCCGAAATTTGGATTTACTAACTCTGCAAAAGTATCATACACAAGTTTTAGCGTTGCGATATTATCTTGAATTGAAAAATAGTTTTGCAAAATTTCCATTTGTAATTCTTTACTTTTTTTCATAGCAACTCCTTAATAATTTGTAATAGGTGAACTTCATATAAAAGCTCGCCTATACGTTTTATTATCAGATATTTTTTTCCACGTCTTGCCAAATTGCATTAGTCAGTATTTCTGCGTTCTCGCCAAAGAAAGCCTTTTGCGCTTCGGTATCGCTTTTAAGCCAATACATAAACCACGCAGTCATATATCCGTCGGCATAGGGAAGCATATCCCCGTGATCGGTATCTACTCGACGCGCTATTACTTTTGTAACACTGTCGGAAATATTGTTGTACTTTTCCTGCAGCTCAACGAGCGGAGATATCCCCGAATTTTTTCCATCGCCGGCGTCAACTTTTTTCGTACCGGCAACCATAAAGCAAGGAATATTGACACCGCTGATATCAAACGGCGCTTTCAGTAAATCAACGCTAATTTGCAATGTCGGCGCGCTTGCCGCATACATAACTTTGTAATAGTTGCCGTTGTCCTGCGCCGTAACAGCATTGATCGTTCCCAACCCGCCCTGCGAATGTCCGCCGATACCGATATTGTCAACATCAATTTTACCGTAGAAGTTACTGTTACTGTCTGAATTGAGCGTCAACATATAATCAAGGCTTGCAGACGCCGACGCGCCGTTACCTGCACTTTCGTCATCGTTTCCGATGACGATAAAGCCCCAGCTGGCAAGGTGGTCGAATATGGGCTTATACTTCGAGGCGGCTACGCCCGTTCCGTTTACCATAACCACGAGCGGATACGTTTTATCGGTTGTTTCCAGTTCGGCAGGATACCATATTTCATAAAGTGAAACAGGTAAGTTGAATTCGCGGTAAATTGCCGGCCACGCCATTCCAAGCACCGAATCGGGTAGCCCAACGCCAATAAAGGTAATAAAAATTATTATCATTAACGCAGTCATCACAGTTTTAATACATAATACCGTTTATATTATTGTCGCGGCATGTTGTAATTATTTTGGTCCTATCGTACCGATAGTGTACCATAGTTTAATAGAACAATCAATGGTTGAAAAGCAATCGATACGATAACTGCAAAAAATACCGTTATTTACCGGGAGAAAGACTGTTATGGGCGGAAACGTTAAAACGACCATGTTTTTGAAAGAGTGTCTGGCAGACGCACTAATTAAATTGCTTCAACAAAAACCAATAGAAAAGATTACGATACCGGAAATTTCAGAAACCGCAACGGTGGGCAGAACGACGTATTTCAGAAATTTTACGACCAAAAACGAAATGCTCATCTTTAAGCTTGTCTGCCTCTGGAACAGATGGACGGAAGAGCACGGGGTTGTTGAGCGCAAAAGATTTACTTTGAACAATGCCGCTGACTTCTTTAATTTCAATTACGAAATAAAGAATCTGTTGGAACTCATTTATCGTCGTAACTTGCGGTCCACCGTCTACGACGCCTTTTATGAAGTCATGATGCCGCAGTACGGCACGAATGCCTTCGAATGTTACGAAAGCAGATTCTATTCCTACGCTTTGTTCGGTTTGCTTGACGAATGGGTAAAGCGAGGCTTCTACGAGTCAGTTGAGCAAATGGTGGAAAACGTAAACCGAATTTGTGGGCGACGCCAATAAGACATTTACGGTTAATGTAAAGGAACACGATAAAATGAAAGCCGATAAATTGTGATATAATTACTTAAAACTATTAAGGGAAAAAAGACCGGTTTATGCTTCGATTGCTTAATCCTCTAAACCCCCAAAGCACAAAAACAGGTTTTTATAACGAAACGCAATAGAAAAACTTACAGAACTTTATACAAAACAGAAAAAGGCGAGAATTTTTCTCGCCTTCATCATTGAATCTTTAATTATCCTAACTTATAAATTATTCCGAAATAATCTCTGGTAAAAAATAATACGAACTCCGAATTTTCATCAGGGTTCGTATTATTCTTGTTTGGTGC
>JAEDHK010000008.1 GCA_016297005.1 Clostridia bacterium | reverse complement strand
ATGCATTTTTGCACCCTCTTTTGTCATATATCCGACGAATTATTGCCACCCCGGACGAAACCAAGGACGCTTTTTATCGGGGCCACGCAAAGCATCGCCTTTGCGGGGAAAAGGAGCGAGCGAGCATAAAACGCCGGTGCGCCTCTCACAAGCACAGGCGTAAAAGCAAGTGCCGCGACGCAAGGACGGGGTCGGCAGTTCAAATCTACCTAGCAGCTCCAGAAAAACCGATCAAAAAGGGCGGTTTTCTTTTGTTTTCTTTGATTTTTTGACATGCATTTTATGGCGAAAAATTAAGCTAAAATGACATTGGTAGTACAACCCCTAAATTGGTAGTACAAATTTTCCTGTTTTAGAGCCGTCTCAGGCATAATTTTTTTTGAATTTTTCAGACTGTCTAAGACGCCCTAAAACGGCCTATTTCTACCCTATTGGTAGTAAATGGTAGTAAATGGTAGTATAAAAATCCGTCTCTTCAACCCCTGCTTTGCTTGCTCTCATTTCAACTCGCTCAACCCTTTCAAATGAACTTCTAAACGGCTATTGGTAGTAAATGGTAGTAAATTGGTAGTATAAAAAAGGTGCGATCATCATCTTTGACAACCGCACCTCCTTGATTTTCTGAATGCCTTAATACCGTTCGAACTGTTCTGACAACTTATTCGTAGCCTGTTTGAAAAACGTTCTATCTACGCTGTTGTAGGTCTGAATGGTTGTCGTAACATTTCTGTGTCCCATTAACATCTGAATGATTTTGGGGTTCTCTTGCATCTCAAAGAGCATTGTTCCATAGGTATGGCGTAACGTATGAAAATGGAAATGGTATTGCTCCAACCCATATTGTTTCATCAAACGACTGAACATCGCTTTCGTTCCATGATAGGTTCGAAGTTGACCTTCATCATTGGAGAATACAAGATCGTCCGGTTTGGTAAATGATATCTTCAAAACCTTCTCTATCCATAGTCTTCTATCCTTCCAGTGTTTTAGCACTTCGACAAGCACGTCCGGCATAGGAACTTCTCTTACACTGGCACTTGTCTTTGTATCAGATATAACTACCATCCTGATTGTTCGTTTGAGGACAAGGAGAAAAAATGACTACAAAACAAGTTAGAGAGGATTTAAAAGAAATCTGCTATTACTATTCCATGAAAGACGATATAGATATGGCTATGGAATACGTTGACAACAGCAAAATACGTGACATTCTTAATAGATACAATGCTGTTATGAAAATGGCGCGAATGAGGATTTATACTATATTGACTTATTATTATAAAGAGTATATAATATTCTTACCATAAAGAGTGTACGAGGGACAAGCCCGTTGACTACACAGCAACCTACCGGAAGGCAAGGTGCTAATGCTTGGAAGATGGGTATTTTAAAGTGCGCACGCCTATCTTCACGATGGGCGTTTTTCTTACCCTCTTGATGGAATAAAAAATTGAGAGGTGTTTTTATGAAACAAACAGAATTCAAACAAAGAAAAGAACCCGGAAGCAATGGACAATACTATGTTGTAGTCCGTAAAAGAAATGAATGGAAAGTATTATTGGAATGGCTTACTGAAAATGAGTTTACCAATGCCCACAATCTTACTAAATGGAAACGTCCCAAACGCCCGCCGGCAATCGTGATTGATAAAAAAAGGAATTATTTTGGGCTAATCAATGTGTGTTGCCTTGCCGCTTCCGTTTCAAACGGTTATTATGCAATATCTTGTGATGATTTTTATAAGATTTACAAGAAAGAATAGCGCAAAGTAACATAAAAATAGCCGAGAGTGATGGGGTGCACCCCAAAGTAAGACGGCGTTCACGTCATAAAAAAACCGGCCTGACGCCGGATTTTTTAGTAAGAATCAATACTCGAAGTATCCTCGATAAACTTGCGTTACGCTTCCGGTCAAGGTAATACCTTCGTCGGAATAATTAACGACGAGCGTTCCGCCGGGAAGGCTGACGTTGATATCGGTATTTTTTTGACAGAATCCGTTTTCAACGGCGGCTACAACGGCGGCGCAAGCGCCCGTGCCGCAGGCGAGAGTGGCTCCGTTGCCTCTTTCCCATACGCGTACGCGCAAGTTCGTACTATTGACCACGCGCACGAATTCGGTATTGACGCGCACGCCGAACAAGTCGCATCGTTCAAACTTCGGACCGATCTTTTCGATGGGAAGCCCGTCCAGGTTATCGATAAAAGCGACGACGTGCGGGTTGCCTAAAGAAACGCAGGTCACGTTATACTTTTGTCCGCCGATCGTGATCGGACAATCGACCGTTTTTTCCGTTTTCTTTTTCGGCTTAAAAGAATCAAGCGACAGATCGGCCTTGCCCATATCGACGGAAACGGAGCTGACCTTTCCTTCGCGCACGTACAATTTCAGCGCATGGACGCCGCTGATCGTCTCGATTGTGACTTTTTCGCCTTTCACAAGGCCCTTTTCATATAAGTACTTGGCCACGCAACGGATATTGTTACCGGCCATCTTGCCTTCGCTTCCGTCCTTATTGAAAGAACGCATTTTTGCGTCGGCAACGTCGGACTTTTCGATCAATACGATACCGTCGCCGCCGATACCGAAGTGCTCTGCGCATAATTGAACGCAAAGAGACTCCGGACAAGTGATACTTTCGTCGTAGTTTTCGATATAAATATTATCGTTGCCGCAAGAGTGCATTTTTACAAAAGGTATTTCGCGGCGGCTTTTACGCATTTTGCAGACGTCGACGAGTTCGGTATTATTGAAACTGAATCGGCTTTCGATCATGGAAGCGACAGCGTTCGCCGTGTCCAAAGAAGTCAGGCAAGGAACGCCGAGTTGCATTGCGCGGCGGTGCAGAAGGTTATAGTCGCCCATGGTGGCGTCCTTGACGGCTCCGGTGTAGACGATATAGCCCAAAGCGCCGCTTTCGAGCAGATCGCTCAGTTCGTTACTCTCAGTAGCATTCTTGACGGACGCGACTTCGATCCCGAGCGAAGAGATGGCTTTCGCCGTACCTGTGGTAGCATAAATCCGCGCACCCAGGTCGTAGAAACGCTTGGCAAGAGAAAGAACTTCCTGATAGTCGCTTTCTTCCACGCTGATAAGCACGCCCACCCCATCTTTCTTTACGTCGGGCACGGAAAAACCGGCGGCAGAAAGACCTTTGAACATGGCTTCTGCCATGGTCTTACCGATACCGAGCACTTCCCCGGTGGACTTCATTTCCGGACCCAGGATAGAATTGGCGTCATTGAGCTTTTCAAAAGAGAAAACGGGCACCTTGACGGCAAAGTAGGGCGGAATCTTGGCAAGGCCGGTGCCGTAACCCAGATCTTTCAGGGGTGTACCGAGCATAACTGCGGACGCAAGATCGACCATAGGCACGTCGGTAACCTTGCTGATATACGGTACCGTACGCGACGCGCGGGGATTGACCTCGATGACGTAAAGCTCGTTTTCGTAAATAAGGTATTGTATATTAACGAGGCCTTTCGTACCCAAAGCAATCGCAAGGTTCGTGGAGCAACGTACGATCTTTTCCGTGAACTTATCGGTCAGATTATATGGCGGATACACGGCAATGGAATCGCCGCTGTGCACGCCTGCCCTTTCAATATGTTCCATAATACCGGGAATAAGAACATCTTTTCCGTCGGAAATAACGTCCACTTCCAGCTCGATACCCGGCATATACTTGTCGACGAGGACCGGATTTTCGATGCCGCCCGTAAGAATACGTTTCATGTACTTTTTGACGTCTTTTTCCGTCTTGGCTATGATCATATTCTGACCGCCGATGACGTAACTGGGACGGAGCAAAACGGGATAACCGAGGCGACTTGCCGCAGAAAGCGCTTCTTCCTCCGTCACAACGCCCTGTCCCTTAGGACGGAAAATACCAAATTTTTCCAACAGTGCGTCAAACCGCGCGCGATCCTCGGCGAGATCGATACCTTCCGCGCTCGTACCTAAAATGGGAATATTGTTTTTGTCCAGAAACTTAGTCAACTTAATGGCCGTTTGTCCGCCGAAAGCAACCACGACGCCGATTGGATTTTCTACCTTGATGACGTTCATAACGTCTTCGGGCGTGAGCGGCTCGAAGTACAGCCTGTCAGCAGTATCATAGTCGGTCGAGACCGTCTCCGGATTGTTATTGATAATAACGACGTCGTAGCCCATCTCGCGCAGGGCCTTGACGCAGTGGACGGAGCTATAATCAAACTCGATCCCCTGTCCGATACGAATGGGTCCGGAACCGAGAACGATGATGACCGGTTTGCCGCTCCTTGCGATAGAACGAGCTTCACACTCGCCGTCCGTTGTAGAATAAAAATAAGGCGTCTCCGCAGAAAACTCGGCCGCGCAAGTGTCGACCGTCTTGTAGCTGAAAATCTGTCCCGGCATATCCTTTTTACCGGTAAGTCTTTTTAGAGCGGCGTCGGTGTATCCGAGCTTTTTACCTAAATAATAGTCCTCGTCCAAAAAGCTTTCGGCGATCTTCGTTTCGTAGTCGGCAAGGTTCTTGATTTTCTTGATAAACCATTTATCGATCTTTGTAATTTCTTGAATTCGGGAAACTGAAATACCTTTTTTAAGAGCCTCAAAAACAGTAAAGAGTCTCCTGTCGTTTTTGTCGTACAGGCGTTCTTCCACCGTGCGTTCGTCAAGAGGCGCCATGTTAAGAGTATCTGCGGATATCTCTGCGCCGCGGACGGCTTTCATCAGTCCGGCCTCGAAATTACGAGCGATGGCCATGACTTCTCCGGTAGCTTTCATCTGCGTACCGAGCGTCCTCGACGACCCGACGAACTTATCGAACGGCCACTTGGGGAACTTGACCACGACGTAATCGAGAGCGGGCTCGAAGCAGGCGCACGTCTTGCCGGTGATTTCGTTTTTGATCTCGTCCATGGTATACCCGAGGGCGATCTTGGTCGTTATCTTCGCAATAGGATAACCGGTAGCTTTGGACGCGAGCGCCGAAGAGCGGGACACTCTGGGGTTGACCTCGATAACGGCGTACTCGAAGCTGTCCGGGTTGAGCGCGAATTGACAGTTACAACCGCCGACGATACCGATGGCGCTGATAATATCGAGCGACGCCGTACGAAGCATCTGATATTCTTTATCGGAAAGAGTCAATGCCGGCGCCACGACAACGGAATCTCCCGTGTGGATGCCAACGGGATCGACGTTTTCCATCGAGCAAACGGCGATGACGTTACCTACGCCGTCGCGCATGGTCTCAAATTCTATTTCTTTCCAACCGGAGATACATTTTTCGACGAGAATCTGCGTAATGGGCGAGAGATCGAGGCCGGATTCTGCTATAATGCGAAGCTCTTCTTCCGTTTCGGCAATACCGCCGCCGGTACCGCCAAGCGTATATGCGGGACGAACGATGACGGGATATCCTATGGCTTCGGCCGCTTTCAGAGCTTCTTCGACTGTCACGGCAATCTCGGACGGCACAACCGGCTGTCCGATCTCCTTCATTTTATTGCGGAACAGTTCTCTGTCTTCGGCGTTTTTAATGGCTTGGATATCGGTCCCGAGCAAAGTTACGCCGTATTTTTGCAACACGCCTTTTTCGGCAAGTTGCATGGATATGGTCAGGCCCGTCTGTCCTCCGAGGCCGGCAAGGAGGCCGTCCGGGCGTTCTTTTTTAATGATACGAGCCACGGTGTCGACGTTAAGCGGTTCCAGATACACGGCGTCGGCCACCATTTTATCCGTCATGATGGTCGCGGGGTTAGAGTTGACGAGGACGGTGCAGATCCCCTCCCGGTTCAGAACGCGACAGGCTTGCGTACCGGCGTAATCGAACTCGGCCGCCTGTCCGATGACGATGGGTCCCGAACCGATGACGAGGACTTTTTTGATATTCTTATTCTTGGGCATATTCTTTCCCCTCCATCAGATCGAGGAACTTATCGAACAGAAATTCCGCGTCGTGCGGTCCGCCCGCGGCTTCCGGATGAAACTGCACGGTAAAACATTTTTTCCCCGGATAGAAAATCCCCTCCGAGCTACCGTCGTTGGCATTGACGAATATTTCTTCGCCAACGCCCCGTAAAGAGTCGGCCACGACTGCGTATCCGTGATTCTGGCTGGTAATATACGTCCGCTTACCTTTGACTTCTTTCACAGGCTGATTGCCGCCTCGGTGTCCGTACTTTAATTTAATCGTCTTCCCGCCCATAGCAAGCGCCGTCAATTGATGTCCGAGACAAATGCCGAAAGTGGGGATTCTGCCGATGATTTTTTTCAGTTCCGCAATGCACCCGACGTTCTCAGCCGGATCGCCGGGACCGTTAGAGAGCATCACGCCGTCGAATCCGCCGTTTAAGATCTCTTCCGCTTTCACGTCGCTCGGAAAAACGGTCACTTTGCAGCCGCGCTTCAACAGATTCCGCAAAATATTCTTTTTCGAACCGTAATCGATGAGCGCAACCGAGTATTTTTGGTTATCGACGTCAAAAATTTCTTTCTTATCGGCGGTAACGGCAGAAACGACGCCTTTGACCTCATAAGAGCGGATGGCTGTCAGATCTTCCGGAACCTTGTCAAAGATCCCGGCGTTAATTACGCCCTGTTCCCGAATAATACGGGTTACCGATCTGGTATCGATACCGGCAAGCCCGGGGATCTTTTTATTCTTTAAAAATTCGTCCAAAGGATACTGATTGCGGAAATTGGACGGATAATCGCACAGTTCGCTGACGATATAACCGAGCGCCGCCGGTTCTCCCTCGAAATCTTCTTCTATCACGCCGTAATTTCCGATGAGCGGAAAGGTTTGCGTAATGATCTGCCCGGCGTAACTGGCGTCGGTAAGCGTTTCGAGATAGCCTTCCATCCCGGTGGTAAAAACCAACTCTCCCACCGTTTCTTTATCGGCGCCGATGCGTACGCCCTCGAAATACCTTCCGTCGCTCAATACCAGATATCCTTTCTTCATAAACGCCTCTAAGCAAGGGTAGCGGCCATAACGGCTTTTATCGTATGCATCCGGTTTTCCGCCTCGTCGAAAACAATGGACGCCGGACTCTCGAACACTTCGTCGGTCACTTCTATTTCCGTCAGGCCGAACCTCTCGAAAACGCTCTTTCCGATCTCCGTTTTGAGGTCATGAAAAGCGGGCAGGCAATGCATAAAACGGCACTTGTCTCCGGCGTTATTCATCACTGCTTTGTTGACCTGGTAAGGAAGAAGGTCTTTTATCCGCTCCGCCCACACTTCGTCCGGCTCGCCCATCGACACCCAAACGTCGGTGTAGATGACGTCGGCTTCTTTTGTCGCCTTCATCACATCCGTTTCGAATTCGAGCACGGCGCCGGTCTCTGCGGCGATCTTACGACAAGTCCCGATCAAATCTTTATCAGGAAAATACTTTTCCGGCGCGCAAGCGACAAAATGCATTCCCATTTTGGCGGCACCGACCATAAGCGAGTTGCCCATGTTATATCTTGCGTCTCCCATATAAACCAATTTAATGCCTTTCAGGTATCCGAATTTCTCTTTTATGGTCATGAAATCGGCAAGAATCTGCGTCGGATGGAATTCGTTCGTAAGTCCGTTCCAAACAGGCACGCCGGCATAGTGAGCGATCTCTTCTACGATTTTCTGATCGTATCCGCGGTACTCTATTCCGTCGAACATCCTTCCGAGTACCCGGGCCGTGTCGGCAATACTTTCTTTTTTTCCGAGCTGAGAGCTCTTGGGATCGAGATAAACGGCGCTCATGCCGAGGTCGTTTGCCGCCACCTCGAAACTGCATCTTGTACGCGTACTCGTCTTCTCGAAAATGAGAGCAATATTCTTACCGGCGCACGTAGCGTGCTTAATGCCCGCCTTCTTTTTCGCTTTTAATTCTTCGGCAAGGCAGATCAAACCGTCTATCTCTTCGGGTGTGAAATCCAGTAATTTCAAAAAATTCTTTCCTTTTAAATCCATAATTAACCTCTCTTATTTGCAAGCTTCGATAATGACGTCCGCCGCTTTCTTCAACGCGTCAAGCGGAATATTCAATGCGGGAAGAAGACGAACTTTGTTTTTCGCCGTCAGGCAGATCACGCCTTTTTCCATACAGGCGGTCACTACTTCTTTTGCGCTCTTGTTTTTAGGCAGAATGCCGATCATCAGACCTTTTCCGGTGACGCTTTCCACTCCATCGGCTTTACTCAGCTCCTCGAAAAGAAAAGCGCTCTTTTCATCGACTTCTTTCATCAGCTCCTCGGTCATACGGTCGATGACGGTAATCGCGCCCGCGCACGCAACGGGATTGCCGCCGAAGGTGGAACCGTGGTCGCCTCTACCGAGGACCGCTTCCGTTTTTTCACCCAAAATACACGCGCCGATGGGCAGTCCTCCTCCGAGGCCCTTTGCCGTGGTCACGACGTCGGGCTTGACGCCATAGTGCATATATGCATAGGGTTTACCCGTTCTGCCGTTACCCGTCTGAACCTCGTCCACGATAAAGACAATATCCTCTTTTTGGCACAACTCGTACAGACCGCGCACAAAATCGCCGTCCAGCGGAATCACGCCGCCCTCGCCTTGCACGCACTCGATCATGATACCGGCGACTTTATTTTTCTTCACAAGTTCTTTCACACCGTTAAGGTCGCCCGCCTGCGCATATAAAAAACCGTCCGTCAGCGGCAGAAACTTGGTATGGAAGACGTCTTGTCCCGTCGCAGCAAGGGTTGTGATCGTACGTCCGTGAAAGCTGTTTTTCAGCGTGACGACGGTTTGATATTCCGGGCCCTTTTTGTCCTGCGCATACTTCCGCGCAACCTTTACGGCGCACTCGTTGGCCTCGGCGCCGGAATTACCGAAAAAAACCTTTTTCATGCCGGTAAGAAGGCAAAGCTTTTCGGCGAGCACAGCGCAAGGCTCGGTATAATACAGGTTGGAGGCGTGTTGGATCTTATTCAGTTGTTCCGTAACGGCCGCCGTCCAGACAGGATCTGCAATACCGAATGACGTCACGCCGATACCCGAGCCCAGATCGACGTATTCTTTTCCATCCGAGCCGATCAGGATCGACCCTTTGCCCGAAACTAACTCTATGGGGAAGCGAGCGTACGTGCCCGCAACGTACTCATTGTCTTTTTCCGTAATATAACTCATTCTTGTTTGTCTCCTACCACCATCGTACCTGCGCCTTCGTCGGTAAGAAGTTCCATCAGAATGGAATGAGGCACGCGGCCGTCCATAATGATTACTTTTTTTACGCCCTTGTTTATTGCCTCGATACAGCAATCCACTTTAGGAATCATACCGCCCGAAATAACGCCTTCGGAAAAAAGTTTTTTTGCTTCGCTGACAGTAATCTCGGGGATCAACGTGGACAAGTCGTCCTTGTCGCGAAGAACGCCTGCGATATCGGTCATCATGATAAGACGCTTTGCGTTAAGCGCGCCGGCGATATGCGCGGCGGCGGTGTCGCCGTTGATATTATATACGTTGCCTTCGTTATCGCAGCCGACGGTAGAAACGACGGGGATATATCCTTTTTCAAGCAAGTCGCGTACCGGCCGGATATTAATCTTCGTGATCTCGCCTACGTACCCGAGGTCGGTATCCTTTACTTTGGCTTCGATCAATTTTCCGTCCATACCGGAGATGCCCATCGCCATGCCGCCTTTCATACCGAGCAGGTTGACGAGCGACTTATTGATCTTACCGGCAAGAACCATCTGAGCAATCTCCACCGTTTCTTTATCGGTAACGCGCAGGCCGTTGACGAATTCCGTCTTTTTCCCCAATTTATTCATCATCTCGGATATTTCGGGTCCGCCGCCATGTACCAGAACGACTTTAACGCCGATCAGCCACAGCAAAACGATATCTTCCATGACCTGCTGCTTTAACGTATGATTGATCATGGCGTTGCCTCCGTACTTGACGACGACGATCTCGCCGTTATATCTTCTGATGTAAGGAAGCGCCTGGGTAAGGACTTCGGCGCGTTGCCCGTTAGAAATCGTAAACATATTATCTCCTTTCTTTATCAGGTGCGATAGTCGCCGTTGATACGAACGTAATCGTACGTAAGGTCGCAACCCCATGCGGCCGAATCGAATTCGCCGTCGTTAAGACCGACCAGAATATCGATCTCTTTTTCAAGAAGTATTTCTTTGGCCTTTTCTTCGGAGAAGTCCACGCCGCTACCGTTCTTGCAAACTTCGATCGTGCCTTTGGCAGAAGAGAACGCAACGTCGATCTTATTCACGTCCACGTCCGCACCCGAATAACCGATGGCGCACAGCACGCGTCCCCAGTTGGCGTCCGCGCCGAACATGGCGGCTTTCAGAAGGCTGGAACAAATCACCGACTTTGCTACCGTCTTGGCTACGGCTTTGGTCTTGGCTCCGGTCACTTTACATTCCAGCAGCTTGGTCGCGCCTTCTCCGTCTCCTGCAATCATTCTGCAAAGAGAAACGTTTATTGTGTTCAGCGCGGTCATAAACGCGGCGAAGTCTTCGCCTTCTTTATCGATGACTTTGTTCCCGGCAAGGCCGTTGGCAAGAACCACAACCATATCGTTGGTGGAGGTATCTCCGTCGACGCTGACCATATTAAAAGTATCCTGAATATCCCCTTTCAAAGCTTTATCGAGCATCTCCGAAGAGATGGCGCAGTCGGTGGTAATAAAGACGAGCATGGTCGCCATATTGGGATGAATCATGCCGCTGCCCTTGGCGATACCGCCCATTTTGCAAGTCTTTCCGCCGACTACGAATTCTACCGCAACTTCTTTCTTGACGGTATCGGTAGTCATGATACCTTCCGCCGCGCGGGCGCAACCGTCTTCGGAAAGGTCGGCAACCAGCGCGTTCAGTCCGTTTTTGATGGGCGCAATATCAAGAGGCTGCCCGATCACTCCGGTAGAAGCGACCACGACGTCCTTGGCGGACACGCCCAGTTTTGCTCCGAGCAAAGCGCAGGTCTCTTCGGCGATTTCTTCGCCGTTTGCGTTGCAGGTATTGGCGTTGCCGCTGTTGCAGATAATGCATTGCGCCTTTCCGTCGGCAATGTTCTTTTTCGTCACGATAAGGGGCGCGCCTTTGACAAGGTTGGTCGTGTACACGGCGGCCGCCGTCGCGGGAACGGAACTGTAAATCAGCGCCAAGTCCCTTTTAGAACGGTTTTTACGGATGCCGCAATGCACTCCGCCTGCCGTAAAACCTTGCGCGGCGCATACGCCGCCTTCAATCATTTTCATTTTTTATCTCCTCTTCCTATATTATCAATCCTTTCGTTTCTTCGACGCCGAGCATGATATTCATATTCTGAATGGCTGCTCCGCTGGCGCCCTTGCCCAAATTATCGAATCGCGAAACCAAAAGAATACGATCTTCGTTTCCGTAGACGGAAACACTCATACAGTCCCTGCCCGCCATTGCCGCGGCGGACAAAAATCCGCTTTCGTTTTCTTCCGAATACCGTACGATCTTTCCGGTATAAAAATCCTTGTATGTGTTTTTTATCTCTTCCATGCCGCAATTCAGATCGCTCTTAAAAACGGGCACGGTCACTTCCATGCCGCAAGGGAAATTACTTACCACCGGGCAAAAGCAGGGATCGTTTTCCAATCCGCAAACTTTTTTCATTTCGGGCAGATGCTTATGCGCTTGCGTCAATCCGTACTGTCTGGGAGCCGAATAAGCCTCGCCGCCGGCTTCGTACTCCACAATCATCTTTTTACCGCCGCCGGTATATCCGGTCAGGGAGAAACAACTCAGCTTAGCGTCCTTATGTAAAAGCCCGGCCTTGACGAGGGGCGCGACCAATGAAATAAAGCCGCTGGCATGGCATCCGGGATTGGCGACGAAACGAGAAGAAGCAATCTTATCCTTACCTACGATCTCCGCGAACCCATACGCCCAACCGTCGTTTACACGGTGCGCGGTAGACGTGTCGATGACTTTGACCGTCCTGCTCTCCACCATTCCCACCGCTTCGATCGCGGCGGCGTCGGGCAGACACAAAAACACGATATCGGCGCAGTTTATGGCGTCCTTTCGGGCGCAATAATCTTTCCGGACTTCCTCCGGCAGGCAGATAAGTTCAAGATCCTCTCTTTTTTTCAGTCTGTCGGCAATCCTGAGTCCCGTCGTTCCTGCGCTACCGTCAATAAAGACCTTCGTCATGTTCTGATTCTCCCTTTTTCTCTCTATAACGTTACTACGACAAATTTTAATTATTATTGAGCGTAATGTCAAACATTTTTTGCATAATTCACATATTTTTTTGAATAATCATTTTGAATAATGCATAATTTTGAATAAAAATGTGAATAATAAAATTTTTATTCATTTTCAGTTATCCCGAGGTCATCGAAAAACGGCAGTCGCTCTTTCCCCGGAGAAAAAAGGACGCTTAATTATTTACAAAAAATGACGAAAATGATATAATGTAAAAAATAAAAGGAGCGGACCAAAATGAACTGTTTAGTTGCGGCCGAAGGGTCGTTCGACTTCAAAAAAATCTGGAATGATATCGTTGTATTCTTTACGACGAAGTATTGGAATATTCTGTTATTTTTCGCCGCCTTGTTGATCGGGATTATTATCATTAAACTGCTCGTCAAGTTGACGCGGCGCATTTTAAAGAGATCGAAAATAGAAAAAATCGGTCAGTCGTTTATTCTGAACATTCTGAAATACCTGCTATACCTTGCCCTGATCCTCGTTCTGCTCGCCATCATCGGCGTTAACTTAAACGGCGTCCTTACCGCCATCTCAGCGGTTATTCTTGCCGTCGGCATGGCTTTGCAAAGCTATATCGCGAACCTTGCCAGCGGTATGATCATCGTGTCCATGCACATGATCAATAAAGGTGACTTCATTACGTCCGGCGACGTGACCGGTACGGTGCGTGCCATTAATTTTCTTTTTACCACGATCAACAGTACGGACAACAAAAAAATCATGGTTCCCAATTCCACTATCGTCAATTCTGCTTTGATAAACTACGGAGTTAACGGAACAAGGCGCGTCGATTTTACTTTTACCGTTGCATACGAATCGGACGTTGAGGAAGTAAAGGCCCTCGTTTCGTCCGTCATGCGTTCTTATAACAAGATAAAAGAAGATCCGGCGCCCTTCTGTCGGTTGAAAGTTTTGGGAAGCAACGGGATCGATTTCTACGCCAACTGTTGGTGCGACTCCGCCGACTACTGGGACGTATATTATTACGTCACGGAAAACGTTTTTAACGAGTTCAAAAGAAAAGGCATATCCATTCCCTACGCGCAAACGGAGGTGCGCTTGCGTACGGATAGCGTAAAGTTGCCGGTGAACGGAGAGAAGCTCCCCGAACGGGAAGAATCGATCGGCACCCAACGCGTGGAACAAGAAACGAAACCATCCATAGCGGCGCGCATCAAAAGGATGAAAACGAGGTTGGAAGAAGGACTCAACGACAACGAAGAAGATTAAAATCAGGAGAATAAAAATGAGTAAGATCAGAGTATTATTTCAGGGCGACTCCATTACGGACGCCGGCAGAAACAGATTGGCCTGGCACAGTCTCGCCGGGTACGCAAAAAAAACCGCCGGAATTTTGGAAGAAAAGCGACCCGATAAATACGCTTTTTTTAACAGAGGCATCGGTGGAAACCGCACGAAAGACCTTTTGAAGCGTTATCGCAGGCATTTCGTACGGATGCGTCCGAACGTTGTGACCGTCATGATCGGCATCAACGACGTATGGCGCAAATACGACCGGAACGACCCGACTTCACCCGAACAATACGAAGCCAACCTCGTCAGACTTTTTACCGGTATCAAGCAAGATACCGGAGCAAAAATCGTCGTGATGTCTCCCTATCTGACGACCGGCACGGACGGAAAATGGAACGTCATGCGCGGCGACGTGGATATTTTTATTAAAGTCTGCGAAAAAGTTGCCCTGCAATATGCCGACAGGTATATTGATACCGACGGACCGATGAACGAAGCCAACGAAAAGTATCCGCACGAGCAAGTCAGTCGGGACGGCATACATCCCGCCGAAAAAGGACAGGAAGTACTGGCGGAGCTCCTTTCCGAAAACATAGACTCTTTATTTATCGACTGAAAAAATGTTTACGGAACAACCGACTCTTTTTATGAAAGAAAACGAACTTCCTTTGGCCGCGCGGCTCAGACCGTCCGACCTGGACGAATTTTGCGGTCAGAAGCACCTGATCGGGGAAGGAAAGGTGCTCCGCAGGATCATAGAAAGCGACAAAGTAGGCTCTATGATCTTTTGGGGACCCCCCGGCGTGGGGAAAACCACGCTCGCGCGAATCATCGCCAAGCGTACGCGGGCTAAATTCATCGACTTCTCGGCGGTAACGAGCGGAATCAAAGAGATCAAGCAAGTTATGGAGCAAGCCGACAACAATCGTCGTTTCGGAGAAAGAACCATTCTTTTCGTCGACGAGATACACCGCTTCAATAAGGCGCAACAGGACGCCTTTTTGCCCTACGTGGAAAAAGGCAGTATCATCCTGATCGGCGCCACGACGGAAAACCCCTCTTTCGAGGTCAACGGAGCTTTGCTGTCCCGGTGCAAGGTCTTCGTTCTTCAATCGCTCAAAACGGAAGAACTGACCGATCTTTTGCGCCGCGCCGTTACCGACGAACGGGGATTCGGCAAAGAGCAAGTGGAAATTAACGACGAATGTCTGGAGATGATCGCAAACTTCGCAAACGGCGACGCCCGCAGCGCCCTTTCCACGTTGGAAATGGCTATATTAAACGGCGAAACCGATGGGGAAAAAACCGTCGTAACGACGGATACGATAGAACAATGCACCTCGAAAAAATCCCTTCTGTACGATAAAAACGGAGAAGAACACTATAATCTCATTTCCGCCCTGCATAAATCTATGCGCAACTCCGACCCCGACGCCGCCGTCTACTGGCTCGCGCGGATGTTGGAAGCGGGAGAAGAACCCTTATACGTCGCGCGCAGACTGATTCGCTTTGCGTCCGAAGACGTAGGTCTTGCCGATCCTCGCGCTCTCGAACTATGCGTCGCCGCCTACCAGGCCTGCCACTTTATCGGTATGCCGGAATGCTCCGTAAACCTGACGCAAGCCGTCGTATATCTATCCGTCGCACCTAAGTCGAATGCCCTCGAAGTCGCCTATCTGACAGCTAAACAAGACGCCGTTACCATGCTTGCAGAACCGGTTCCGCTCGTCATTCGTAACGCTCCGACCCATCTCATGAAAGAACTGGGATATGGCAAAGGCTATAAGTATGCGCACAATTATAAAGAAAAGATGGCAAATATGCAATGCCTGCCCGACGGTTTGGTGGGGAAAGAATATTATAAGCCGACCGAAGAGGGCCTGGAAGCAAGGTACAAAGCGCGTCTGGAAGAAATAAAAGAGATCAAAAAGAATTTAAAAGCGGACTAATCGCAGTGATTTTTTCTGAGAAAACCGCCGCAACGGTATAAATCTCCGTCAATTTATGGACGTCCCTCTTATGCGATGCGATATACCCGTCGGGCGCGATAGCGGCCTGTTGCGGCACTTCTGTTTTATTGACCGCACAATTGCCTTTTTAATTGCAGATAGTTCCCGTTGCATATCTCGCAATCACGTAAAGCGCGATGCGAGCCGGACGTCTCTATACCGTAATAAGCGGCGACCGTCATTTGCCTGTGATTGGGCAAAAACGGCAAAGCCTTTCTTGCCAGGCGAAGAACGTCGACGAAAGAATTATCCAGAACAAGATTGTTATGCAACATCAGGCCGTCGTACAAAAAATTGACGTCAAAATTGACGTTGTGTCCGACGAGAATATCTTTCCCCGCAAAAGAATAAAACTCTTCGAGGGCTTCTTTTGCGCAAGGTGCGTCCTTGACAAGTTCGTTGGTGATCCCGGTCAGGTTGGCAATAAAAGAAGAAATCGGAAACTGCGGATGAATCAGCGTCGAAAAAGTATCGACGGCTTCGTCTCCCCGGCATTTAATGGCAGACACTTCTATGATCTCGGATTCACCCGTATACAACCCCGTCGTTTCGATATCGATTACCGTATAGTCGGACGGAAAATCGAATATGCTCTTTCCTTTATAAATTCTTCCGCTTAACGTCGTCATAATTTACACCTTATCGATAATTTCTATACCGAGATCGGTACGGACGATCGTTCCGAGAAGATTGACTTCCACGATCGCCTTGCGTCGATGGAGATCGAACTTCTGCACTTTACCGAGGAACCCTTTCAGCGGTCCGGAAACAATCTCGACCGTTTGTCCTTCTTTGATTTCTACCTTCGATATATCTATCGCGCGGACGTCGGAAGCGCGGTTGGTGATGGAGTCGATAAAAATACGCTCCTGCCTATCAATCGGCTGTACGTAAAAACTTTCTTTATTCAAACCCAACAAACGAGCGTAAATACGGAGAGAAGCAAGTCTGCCGGCCATCTTTTGCGGAACGTCCGTTTCGATAAAGACGTAGCCGGGGAAACAGTTCTCTTCCACAAGATGCCACGTACCCTGATACTTCTTTTTACGGCGCTTAATGACAAAAAAACAGTCCTGCACAATCTCTTGCGGAACGTTCTTTTTTATTATCTCAACGGCCTTTTTTTCCGTACCGGTATATACCTGAATAACGTAATAATCGCTCATTATGCGCGGCGTGCCCCCTGAATTCCATACAGACCGCACTCTCGATACGATCTTTTATTATTTTATAATAAATAAAAACTGTAAATCAAGCGTTTTAAAAAGATTCCTCTCAAAGGGGCGGGCGGGTGGAGAAAACGACGACCGAACTATTTTCCCGTGCCTTTGAAAATTTCGGCGACGGACATAAAAAATAATTTCAAGTCGTATAACAGACTTCTTTTGTTGTCAATATAATCGAGATCCATGTCGATCATCTCCGTAAAAGAAACGTTATTTCTTCCGCGTACCTGCCATTCTCCGGACAAGCCCTGTTTTACTTCCAGGCGGCGCTTTGCGCGTTCGTCATAAAGAGCAACTTCTTGCGGAGTACCCGGCCGGGGACCGATCAAAGTCATATCTCCTCGCAATACACAAATCAGTTGCGGCAATTCGTCAACAGAGTACTTCCTGAGTATCTTTCCTACGCGCGTTATACGCGGATCGTCTGTAATTTTAAAAATTACGCCCCCTTCGATCTCGTTTTTTTCGAGCAGTTTTTCCTTCTGATCGTCGGCTCTGTCGCACATGGTACGATATTTCAGGAACGTAAACGCTTTACCGCCCTTTCCGATCCGAACGGAGCGATATAATACGGGTCCTTTCGAGTCGCAAACAATAATGAATGCGACGACCGCCATCGGAATCGCAAGAAACAAAAGAGCCGTTGCGGAAAACAAAACGTCAAACAACCGCTTACATAGCAAATAGGCTTTTCCACCGCGTTCTATGTTTTTCATACTCAATTACAGTCCTTTTCGTAATGTCTGACGACGGCGTCGGCGTCTCCGCTATCCACGATCAATCCGTCTTTCAGGTAAATGGCTTTCGTACATAAGCGTCGTATCTGGGCGTTACTGTGCGATACGACGATAAAGGTCGTTCCGCCCGCTTTCAGTTCGTCCAACTTTTGCGCGCACTTTTTCTGGAATGGCGCGTCGCCGACGGCCAGAATTTCATCGATCAATAAGATATCCGGATGAACGTCTACGGCAATGGAAAACCCGAGCCTGCTGAGCATACCTTGAGAATAGTTTTTCAGCGGCGTTTCCATAAACTTGCCCAATTCGGAAAACTCGACGATGCCGTCGTACTTTTTCAGCATCTCTTTCCGCGTATATCCGAGCATTGCGCCGTTTAAAAAAATGTTCTCTTTCCCTGTCGCGTCCATATCGAAGCCGGCGCCCAATTTTAAGAGCGGTACCATGTTACCGCGCGTTATTACGGTGCCTGACGTCGGTTCGATAATGCCGGCAAGAATACGTAAGAGGGTTGACTTGCCGGCGCCGTTACGACCGATCAATCCGAGGCTCTCGCCCTTTTTGACCTGCAAATCCACGCCCTTCAACACGTCGAAATCCGTATACTTCAAACGTCCTTTTACAAGCTTAATAAAAAACTCTTTTATGTTGTCGATCCTCTCGGTCGGCAAGCGAAATCGCATGCATACGTTTCTTGCGTCTATCAATAATTCTTCATCCAAAAAGTCAGCCATTATTACCTCAAATGTAAAAAACAAGTTTCTTTTTCAGGATTCTGAAAATAATAAATCCGATACCGAAAACGACAATTCCTACAAGATAGCAAATAAGGGTACTCTCCCACGAGGGGAGTATGCCGGAAATGGCGTTCCGAAAATATTCCAAGTAATGAAACATGGGATTAAGCTTCATGATAACGCCGTACTTTTCCGGCAGATGAAGCGTGTCCACACTGTAAAAGACAGGAGTCAGATACATCCACAAAGTCAATATAACGTTGTAGATATGTTTCAGATCACGAAATCTGACGTAAACGGCGGAAAGCAGAAACGCCAATCCCGCGCAGAATAAAAACATGGACGGCAGCCAAGGCAAAAAGACCATCAATCCGCTCCAATAAAACCGTACGCCCGCCGGAATGCGAACGATCATGACCACGACGAGGGCGATCAATGAAAAGCCGAAATTGACCAGCGCGGTAAAGACGTTCGAGAGCGGAAATACAGCGTACGGCGTGCGCGTTTTCGTAATCAGATCGTAGTTTCCGACCAGACTCGGCATTGCCGTGACGGTAGCCGTCCGCATAAGTCCGAAAACGATATTTCCGGACAATACGTACACGGGATAATCCATACCGATTCCCGTTCTGCCAAAAATCCGGCTGAAAACAAACGCCATAACGAGCATATTGAGTAGCGGATTCAAAACCGTCCAAAGAATACCGAGGAAAGAACGTCTGTATTGATTTTTCGTGTTTTTCTTCACAAGCGACCAGAGTATAACGGCCACTTTACGCGCCGACATAGGATTGGCCTTTACTTTCTTTACCATGCCATTTCTCCTTTTCTTTTGTAGATCTTCCTGTAATAACGCCGCCAAAAGCTCGTCGGGATCGACCAATGCAAAACCGGCTTCCATTTTTGTTTGCCTTTCTCTTTCGACGCACGTGTTTTTCGGACGACGTTTTTGAATTCTTCTTTCGGTTCTAAGGAGATAATGGGCGCAAAGAGTATCTTTTTGCTCTCCTCTTCCATCTTTTTTATGAATATCCCCGTCAAACGCTCGCTGATATAAAGCCTGTCAGCATTCGCCTTAACGGATAAAAATTTTCCCAAAAGATCAAATAGCCAAGCGGCGTACCGCAAGAACAATTCTTTTTTCATAACGGTCAGATTGCATAAATAATTTTCCGAACCGTCGAAGTACTTCTTTGCGCAAGAAAGGTACTCCGGATAATAAGTTCCGATAAGCGTCAGAATCAAGTCGATATCCTTTTTATCGTGCGCCCAGCCGTAATACTCCCGAACGGAGTGATAATGTGCCGGATAAGGCGCGACCAGATCGACATCCGCAGAAAGTCCGCGCCAGTACTTTTCCGTTTTACGCACCTTACGAAAAGCGCGTTCGGGCGTTCGATAGAGATAATGCGTCTCCGATAGTCCCGGTCCGAGATAACGACGATAATGCGCAAGGCCGATATAATCGGCATGCAGGTTTTCATCCTTCCAGACGCGATACAGTGCGGTCAGCTCGTTGTACTTATCGTTTTGCGCGGCGATATTGTCGCCCTCATCGTCGCGAATGAACCCGGCCGGGAAAGAATCCTTTTTATCCCCAACGCAAACGGGACGGTAGATTTCGCTCTTCAAGTACGCCCCGGGTATATGGTAAGCTACATAGATTTTGCAATTCATTTTTTAATAACTTCCCTATACCATTCCAACAGTTTTGGTGCCTCGATGCGGATATCATATCCGTTTTCCATCATTGCCTGACGGCATTCTATGCCGTGCAAAGAGGAAGACCGGATCATTTCTTCAGCCCATCGTTCCGGTCGGTCGATCGAAGCGAATTTGCACACGCCTCCCACCGCAGTCTCCGACGTGATCCGATCGGACAGCAGACAGGGCAATTTCATCGCCTGCGCCTCGACGGCGACAAGGGGCAATCCCTCGAAAATGGAGGGCAACACGAACAGATCGAACAGGGCGTAATACTTCTCAACCTGACTGTTGTCCGGCAGAATCAACACTTTATCGTTCAGGCCGTTTTCCTCGATCAAAGTCAGAATTCTCTGGCGCTGGGTTCCGTCGCCTACCAGCACCAACCTGGCGTCGGGTTTCTTGTGTGCAACAATGGAAAAAGCCTTGATCAAAAACGGTACGTTCTTCTGCGTCTCGAATCGTCCGATAAATCCGTAAACGTAATTGTTTTCCAAACCGTACTTTTTCCGTAATGCGGCGCGATTTTTGCAAGGAGAAAAACGTTCCAGGTCGATGGCGTTATGCAAAACGACTGCCTCGTTATCCTTGCCGAAAAGCCATCGGTTACTGCGTTCGCTGCAACCCATCTCGTGCGTGGCAAAAAACCGCGAAGGATACCGCAAGACGTCTTTTATAATCAACTTCAAGCCGTCTTTGGTATCGGTGGTTGAATGAGAATGACAGATACGGACGGACACTCCGGCTTTCTTTGCCGCCATCAGTCCCACGAAAGAAAGAGTGGTCATGTGCACGTGCACAGCGTCGTATCCTTTTAGCTTTTTGGTCAGTTCTCCAACCGACGCGCTGAAGTTGAAAACGGACGGAAAATGATACACCTCGCCGCCGAGCGCGCGTATCTCTTCGTCATACGATGACGGACCGTACGTAAAAAAGTCGAATCGAACGGCCTCTCTATCTACGTGTCTGTAATAATTCATTAAGCAACTAATAACGCCGCCGCAAGAAGAATTACCAACGATCTGCGCCACCTTAATCTTTTCCATCGTTTTTACTCCATTTGCTGTTCCAGTATTCCATAGACGTCAATTCAGGCATCTTCTCTTGATATTTCCGTCTGACTCTATAATACTTAAACAACATTTTTATCAGTATTTTCGTAAGGGCAACAAGCCACCGAATAAGTTCCGTTCTTTTCTGGCGAGTGACGAATCCCTTGCCCGAATAGTAATTAAACTGCACTGTTTCCGTCGCGCCGAAAAAGTCCCTCGGCGGACAACGATTGCAGTCCAGTATCCTTTTCCGATCCTTCTTTGCGTATAAAAAGGTCGGCAATAATTGACCGTTGAGCGTGACGATCTGCCAAAGCTTATTGCGCTTTTTTCCATGGACGGGACGGCTTACGTCATAACCCATTTCTTTCAACTCTTTCGCCGTATATTGCTTCGGTTGCGAAGCGATCAGCTCTTGGTTTTTCTTCTCCGCGTCTAAGCTTTTTAAGTACTCCGGCCCTTTCAGAAAATCTTCGTATCCTTTCAGCATATACGGTACGACAAAGTAACGCTGCTGCACCAGTTGCAACGATACCGAGCGGACCAACTTCCTGAATTGACACGCCAAGCCCCTTTTACGGTTCAGACAGTTACTGATCAGCTCGTTTCGTTTAATATAGTATTCTAAGAACGGCGAATACTTATTCTCGAACGGCATATGCCATACGCCGACGCCGGACGGAAACGCCCAATCCAGTCCCGACCGCAAGCCGTACTCCACGTCGTCGTTTTTAATAAACATCGGCATGGGTAGCCCTACTTTATCCACAACGGAAAGGGGCATACAACAACACCACCAGGCGGTATAATCGGCTTCGTTACGCACCGCGTTATTCAGCAGAACTTTTTTGTCCGTCAGGTCTTCTTCTTTACCCAATCCACACAGCCGATCTCCGTCCCACGTTGCGCCCAATTCGTATTGCACAGTGGGCTTATCTTCCAGGATCATCGAAGCGCCGATACCTACTTTTTCGACGTCATTGACGTAACGAAGAAAGTCGCAGACCCGACCGAAAAGTTCTCCCTCGAAAGAAACGTCGTCGTCCATCAAAAGAACGTGTGTATAGCGCCCCGCTTTATAAGCTTCTACCATACCGCGGCAAAAGCCTCCGCTTCCACCCAGATTCGGATTTTCGATCAGGTTGGCTCCGGGCACGTCTTTTTCCGTCAGAGTCCCTCCGTTATCCACAACGTACACGGTCAGTTTTTCCCCCGTCAAAGCCTTATATTCTTCGATCGACCGCACGTTCTTACGGACGTATTCTTCTCTCTTGTACGTGCAGATCGCCACCGCAACCGAAACGTCGTTTTTCGGTTCTTCGAGCGCGTAAAAGCCGCCGCCGAACACCACGGTCTCTTCTATCGCCGTTACCTTTACATATACGATCCCCGTCTGCGGCAGATCGAACGTAAGTTCTACGTCCCCATCAGCCTCTTTTTCGGCAAGCTTCTTTTCCCCGCTCGCCGAATAATGCCATACCGACAAGACCGCCCGCCCCTTCATCTCTACCTTCGCCGCCACCTTTCTCACCTCGGTAAATCGATACCAAGGATCGCAAGCAAGACTGTTAAAATAAGTATCGCAAGACAAAACGCCATACGCGGGGATAACTACCAAATTACCTTCTTTGGTAGCGTTACCACGAATGTACAAATCTTTAATATCCCCAAACAATAATCTTATTATCTTTTGCATACTTAAATCGGATAAATCGATTTTGTTCCTCCGGCAACGACAATACAATCACCTGACATTGTTTCGCCAAGATTCGACATCAGGAAGAATACGACCTCTGCAACTTCTTCTGCTCTAACCAATCTTTTGATGGATGAGTCCGGCCATTGTTCGCCGGGTCTTACGCCATCGGTATATTTACTTAACCATTTCATCATATCCGTATATATCGGACCCGGCTCAACACCATTCAGCACGACGCCTCTCTCGCATAAGTACTTTCCGTATGCATTAACTATCCGTGATAACGAATGTTTTGACACTTGATATACGGACAACAAGTCTCTATGAGCGCTGATAGAAGATACGACGCAAATATTACCTTTCACGTTGTTTTCATAAAGATAATTAGCGAAATCACGTAGAAGAAAAAATGGTCCTTTCAGATTCGTTCCCATAACGATATCCCAATCACGCTCGGAAATATTAAATCCTTTCCAGTTTGAGCCATCAAAGTTCACGCCGCTTGAAATTACCAGTCCATCCGCTTTACTTCCGATAGTTTTGTTAACGTCTTCAATAAATTTTCTATGACCGGACACATTGGTTATATCAAACTTCATATTATATATAGTTTGATTTTCACTCAATGCCAAGCCTTTTATCGCTTTCTCGTTTTTAAGTGTATTCCGGGAAGCGATTATAATCTTTTCCGCACCGACCGAAATCAACTTTTGAGCGATTGCTAGACCTATTCCACTGCCACCGCCAACAATAATTATATTTTTAGGTCTTAACGTCAGATTCATCTTTATCTCCTAATCGCAAATCACTTCAAAGAACACTGCTTTCTCCGGTTCTTTGCTCACAAAATAAGGCAGTTTCTTTTCAAACTCTTCTGGGCTTCTTGCAGAGATATACTCAAATCCGGGATTTGATTTGACCCATCCCTCCGCAAGCGTATTATGCACCGAGGAGACCGCTTTCAAATTATGTCCACGCAACAAATCGGTTCCGTTATTATTTATCATCATTATTCTGATGTTTTTGTTTAAATCCTTATTCCAGATACTGTTCATATCATAGAAGAACGAAAGATCGCCGACCAACAAGAAACACAGTCTTTCTTTTTCGATCGCACATTGACCCAAGAACGTAGAAGTACACCCATCGATGCCGTTTGTACCCATATTACAAAATACTTCTATATCTTTTTTGAGAGAATACCTTCGTATATCATAGAAACTCTGTCCTACGCCCAAATGCAATACAGAATTCCCCGGAAGAATTGCCGACAACTTTCTTTGCACAAAGTGAGCATTAAACGCTTTCACGACTGGGTATTCTTTGTATTTTTCATTCATACCATGCCACTTGGAATAAAACTCTTTATTGTTCGTTATTTCCCCGGCATTGTTGGCGAACCATTCAAAGAAATATGATTGACTAGATTCTATTACCGACGTCAACTTAAAATAAAAATCTTTTACCTTACCATCCGGTGTAACCGACCAATGTCTTATTCCTTTATTACACCCTCTGACTTTAAATGTAAGAGGATCATTCATCAGTCTTTTGCCGCCTACGGTTATTAAAATATCCGGCGCAAGTTCATTATTGAAAATCTCTTGAGAAATTGCATTCAACATATTGTACGGCTGAATACAGTATTCATTGTCAAAATTGGAAATATGATCCGTCACAACCAAACAATTAAACTTTGCGGTAAAAAGATCGGTGAACTTCCTTTGCTCGGCGTTCACCGGAGCATTTTGGCCATACACTAGCATAATCCGATTCGACTGTTTTAAGCACTGCAACCATTTATGCATTTCCTTTGTTCCATCAAGAAAACTAGCACGCAGAATGTGTGGATGCGTAAATGGTAAAACACACCAGTAGTCACGTGGAACGCGCGAACCAATAGAAATATTTTCTATCGGAACATTGATATGCACAGGACCTTTTCCATTATGCGTTGCTTCCAAAATACATTCGGATATATCTCTCCTGGTTTGATACTCGGCATAATAGCCGTCACTTTCCGGCAAACTGATCGACTTTTTAACCACTCCGTGGTAAATGCATTTTTGCGGGATCGTTTGATCTTCACCGTGATTTAAATAAACACCATATCTGTCCGCTGTTATCATAATAAGCGGAATGCCGGTATAAAAGGCTTCCGTCACAGCAGGAAGATAATTACTGGCGGCTGTTCCACTAGTACAAACACAGGCAACCGGTTTTTTTAACTGTGCGGCAAGACCCAAACCAAAGTAAGCAGCACTGCGCTCATCCGTTACACGATGCAAAATGAAATTCTCCTCATTATATTCAAACATCCTAATAATCGGAACGTCTCTTCCTCCGGGAGAAAGAACAATATGCTTTACGCCATAATCTTTTAATAGGCTGACGAGCATTCGAATCTTTTTAAAGTCCGGATTGGCCAACAATTTTTCTGCTTCCGGATTCTTTATTTCGCTTGGATATTCTTCTTTTCCTTTTATTTTACTGATTGCTTCTTTTAACCACTTCATTGCGTAGTCCTTTTCCGTTGAAACATTCTTGATAGCTTGAGTCCAATTAACGCCATAACCAACGTTGGGATTATCTGTTATTTGTTCAATCGTTTGCGATTCAATAATTCTTCTCTCGTTTAGTTGCAACGTTTCCATTAAAGAAACGAATCGATCGATGCCTCGCTCTTCATTATAGTAGACATTAAAATCTTTTTGGAAAACATAGCTCATGCAAGTTCCGTGGAAAGAATCGGTTATTACGTAATCCGCATTGGCGTATGTCTTAATGAAATTTTCGACTGATAGGGGAGAAAGAATTGTCAAACCGTAGAATATTTCATTAAACCTTGCATGATATGCCTCCGCGGCATCGGGGATGCAAACAACTTCTAACTTTAGTTTGCGAGCAATAGCTTCGATCTGGACTCTCTTTTTTATGGTCGGATTTAAAATAAACGCAACGAGATAATGTTTAGGCAAAATACAATCTGCTTTTTGTGCGATTTCTAAATAATCTTTCTTATCCGGTAAAAACACTGCGTCTATTATTTGGCGCGCCTTTGCGTGATAGATATTATCGGCGATGGAACTCGCATAATTCTCTCTTACGGAAATTGCGTCAAATCGTCTTAACAGCGGAGCCATCTTTGACACAAACGAAAGCGGAGGGTTATGATCTTTGTCTCCGAAAGAAGTCGAAAACGAGATTTTCTTTTTATCATTCTCTACAAAATTTAAAAAGCAATCCTCTTTGCAAAAAGGGATATTATGATTCCAAAGCTGATCCCCTCCTACAATAAAACTATCGCATACTCCGTTCAGCATTCTCAGTTGAGACGTATCAACCTGAGGAAACCAGTCGTAATATTTACGAGCAAACTTCATCGAAATACATTCATCCGATATAATATAACGACCAGGATAACCCAAGGCTTCTTGTATCATCAATACGGAAAAACCCATCTTCGACAACACTTTATTCAAAGCAAAATAGGTCAAACATCCGCCGAAATTTTCATGACACCACCATCCATATACTCCAACGTCGTAATGTTCTTTTAAATTATTTCTTGTTTTTATATTACTATAATCCATTTTTTCCCCCTACTCATTATTGATTATTCCTGCAGAATCCAAAAACAAATAACGCAGTTTAATAAACCTTTCCAACGTGCGCAAAATACTCTTTCCGGTCAATTCATAAAATGCGTATCTATTAATTTTTACGAGCATTTCAAATATATCGACATTAAATCTTTCTTTCGCATTTTTTACGGATTCGGATGCGGCCGCGAAACCGAACGTTGCATCCGCAATAAGCCTCGTATAGTTTTCTCCGTTGAATTTATCTATTACCTTTTTTCTCAATTCGGTTAAGCCATTGCAATCCGCAAGCGTCAGAAGTTGAAGTGCCGCTTTCAAAATCAATCTTGCTTCTTCCGCAAAAATATTCGTCCTTCTGAAATTATCATTTCTTTTAACTCCTTGCTTTATGTTACATATCATTTCCGCCTTTAGACAACATCTGGTAAAAAACACTTTTCCCGTCCAAAGCGAATAATCGTTAAATAAAATATTGTTCCTCTTCAGAAAATCCAGATCATATGCGAATTGATAAAAATCTTTATTTTGGCACTCTTTCTTTTCTCTAATTCCAAAATTATCATCACCAAAACCGCCTACCATATCTGCGTTGTTCTCTTTAAAGCAATCTACCGCCCTTCGCAAATAATCGGAATCAAGATAATAATCAAACAGTCCGACAAACGTTATATATTTCCCTTTGGCAGAACATATCGCGTCGTTATACACATCTGCGACCGTTTTACATGTATCAATATTCCTTAAAGAAATGCGAGCATCTTTTTCTAATAGTGAAAAAATAATATTATTACATTCCGATTCCTGCGTGAAATCATAAATCAATATTTCTGTCTGCGAAAAAGATTGTTCTCTGATACTATCAAGTAAACGTTGAACTTGATCACCTGCACTGTTCACATAAATCACTACGGAAAAAACCGGCTGATAGACCTCTTGTTTTGATAGGTTTCGGATATAGTCCAGATGAAGTCTCTGTTCATCTCTCAATAGATAATAACTGCTAAAAATATCAAGTCTTGCTAAATGGTCGATGAACAACTCTGCTATTTCTTTTTTATCTACGGCGCATAATTTGATAAAATCCCAATATATGAAATCAACGGCCCAATTAAAATAATCGGATTTTATTTGCTCATATACATCCTTTTCTTTCCAAAAATCGATTATTCTTTCAAGAAGATACAAATGTTTCTTCATTTTCAGGCTGTAATCCTTATTATAATTGGTTTTGTTCATAATAGAATTCGGTCTATCCCATCTGTATCTATATAATTTTTCTGAGACAAAAACTATTTTTTTTGCGTACGTGTATAATTTGGCCTGAAATGCCAAATCTTCACCCAGTACTATCGTTTCATCCAGGCTCAAGTTATTTTTTTCAATCAGGCTTCTTTTTACGAGGTTTCTCCAAAGAAACGGTTTTGCTCCCATCTCATTAAAAAACACATCTAAAGAAGGACCTTTAAAAATATTATTCCGTGGCGATAAAGTATCGGTCAACCAACGAGGAGGCTTACTCTCCTTCGGACAGCACTCTGCGCCGCAAACGACCATATCTGCACCACATTTAATGGCTTTCTTATATAATATCTCGAACATACGTTCATCCACATAATCGTCTCCGTCAACAAAACCGACATAGACGCCATGTGCTGCATTAATACCGGCATTTCTAGCCGAAGGGAGACCTCCGTTTTCTTTATTGACAATAACGATGCGCGCATCTTTATTAGCATATTGCTCAAGTATTTCCAATGAATTATCTGTAGAACCATCGTTAACACAGATAATTTCTATTTCTTTTAGGGTTTGCGAAAGTAAACTTTCCAAACATTCTGGAAGATACTCAGCTATATTGTATATCGGCACTAAAATCGATACTAACGGTCTCTTCATTTCTTTTTCCCTTTTAAATAATATACAACTTTATGAACCGTCATTTTCAGCCCGTTTTTACGGTAAAATGACAAGGCTTTTTTTATCAACACTTTTAGTCTTTTAAAGATATTATTTTTACTTTCATAATTATCTGACCTGCTTATTTTTTCATTAGATTCACTTTTGTTTTTGGATAAATCGATTTTACCCTGCTCATTTAAATATGAAACATATTCGCTTTGTTTTGACAAACGAACAAAAGTCTCTTCCGTAACGCAATCAAATGGAGTATTACCTTTAATGTTGAAGGCGACTTCCCACCAAAAACGCGCTAAAGAATTCTGCATATCATTCCACGGTTCAAAGCCGTCGTAATAAATGAGCATAGGTCTTTGCCAAATATTGTTGCTAAAACTTCTCCTTGTTTGATTATTAAAAAGAAGATTCTCACTATTGCACACGTTATATAACCACCACGGAAAGACTTTGTAATTTGTGCACACTGACAACCAGTTTTCTATAGAGTTTACTTTTTTGTTTTCATATGCGTGAGAAAGAATCTTATGTTTACGAATAAGTTTGGCGTTCAAGCAGCAAGTTCCTTTTCTCAAACAATTGTCCGCTTCTACGCTCGGAGCACCTATATAGAAAAACTCATCATTGTTACATGTTTGATAAACGTTACCGACGTCTCCGAAAAACAAAGTTTTTTCATCCACATACAAGATTTTATTTACATCTTCAATAATATCCGACACTATCATCGAATAACTTTCGGGAAAATCGAAATAGTTAACATCGTATCCTTTTGCTTTTAATTCTTTTGAACAGTTGATGACTTTTAGACTATCCCCAGCACTTAACAAATAGGAAAAATCATATGCGTGATCCTCGTTCGTTAATAGATAAAAAGAAACGGAAACCCCTTTCCTTTTATTTCTTATTATAGAATCAATTGTAACCGCCGTAGAAAAAACATTGTCTTTAATATATGGTATGGCAACAGGTACCTTCATATCAGAATTAATAAATGTCGTTGATAAAGATTTTTGTCTTAATCCCAATTCAACAAGACGATCCAAAAATATCCCCGTTAATCTTTCGGAAATAAATAAACGTTTTTCCGACAAATCCACCCTTTTCTCAAACTCAAAGAGAATCGAAAAGATCCACTGACAATAATTAAAAAACTGTGCGCGAGGCAAAATAAACATATTACAGAAATTGCCGTTGCTTTTTTTCAAGTATTTTTGAGCGACATCACTGTATTCCGGGTATTTTTCTTTCAAAATATCCAAAGCCAACTCTAAATCTTCGATATGATGATTCTCATCATAATGTTTATAAATCTGATCTACTCGACCGATATGTGCAACGAAATCGCAATCATCAAAAAGATGTGCCATCGAGTAATCGTTATAGTTTATATAATCAAAATAATTTTCGTCCATATCATTTACCGTTTCGACAACAGCATTTGATTTTCTGAATATAAAATGCCTGCGATAATGCATCAGACCGACAAAATCAGGATTTCCAATCTTATCGTAGTTTTTCCATGCCCAATACAATGCCGTCAATTCGTTATACGAAGAATTCTTATACGAAATATTATCTCCGGTGTTATCACCAATCATATTATCCTGCAGCCAAGCCAGATCAGGAACGTTTCTTTCAATTGCCAAATCCCGACCTACATGTATCGGAGTTAGTATTTCGTCTTTCAATAAAGTATCTTTTTTATGATAGCAGACAAGTAATTTTATAAAAACATTTTTACTCATATTATTCTTCCTTAATTCATCGCCTTCGTTCGTTTTGTTTTTAACAAAGCAGCATTTTTAGGCTAGGGTGTCTTTTATATAGGTTGGTTCGATAAAAAAGGTTCCTTTTGTGTCGAGGGTCGAATAGATAATCGGTTGAGACGCGTCGACGGTAGAGCAACTGATCATAGTTTTTCCTTTTTTATCAATTTATTTCTTTATTAAACGCCGTGAATGCGGCGCGGATGACCTTATCCATGTCGTAGTACTTATACTGGCCGAGGCGACCGCCGAAGAGGACGTCGGGGCGCGTCTCTGCCAGGGCGGCATAGCGGTCGTAGAGGGCGAGGTTTCTTTCGTCGCCGACGGGATAATACGGTTCCTTTCCTTCTTGCCATTCGGTAGGATATTCGTAACTGATTACCGTTTTTTCCTGTGTACCGAACTCAAAGTGCTTATGCTCGATGATACGGGTATAAGGGACGTCTCGCTCCGTATAGTTCATGACGGCTACACCTTGATAGTTTGGCTGATCTAACGTTTTTGTTTCAAAACAAACGGTGCGATATTGTAACTTCCCATAGCAAAAGCCGAAAAACTCGTCGATCATACCGGTATAAACGGTTTTTCGTGCGATATTTTGATGGTCCTTAATAAACCGGAAATAATCCGTGCCCGTAAGCACGTCGGCGCCGGCGAGCATTTTTTTGATAATAGGCGTATAACCGCCGATGGGGATACCCTGGTAGCGGTCGTTGAAATAATTATTATCGAACGTAAAACGGCATGGGAGGCGCTTTATGATAGAAGCGGGCAGGTCTTTACAGTCTCGTCCCCACTGCTTTTCGGTATATCCTTTAATCAATTTTTCGTACACGTCCGGACCGACCAGGCTGAGCGCCTGTTCTTCGAGGTTTTTCGGTTCTTTGATATCGAGAGACCGTACCTGTTCTTCAATCTTTTGTCGCGCCTGCTCGGGAGTAACTACGCCCCAAAGCCTGTTGAAAGTATTCATATTGAAAGGCAGGTTGTAGAGTTCTCCCTTATAATTTGCTACGGGCGAATTGACGTAATTATTGAACTCTGCAAAGCGACTGATAAAATCCCAGACTTCCTTGTCCGAGGTATGAAAAATATGCGCGCCGTAACGATGAACGTTGACGCCTTCAACGGCCTCGGTGTAGACGTTTCCACCGACATGATCGCGTTTATCGATCACAAGAACGCTCTTGCCGTTTTTTATTGCCAGATAGGTAAAGGTCGCACCAAACAAGCCGCTACCGACCACCAAATAATCGTAATAACGCATAAAAATCTCCTTATTATTCCATGTCCTAAGAAATTATTCGACATGGAGTTTTTTACTTTTGATTGTTGACCGAAAATGCCGTCAATATGACGCACGTCGAAATTTTTGCAAAAGATATTGCAAAAAACCGAATTTCGGTTGATCAAAAAAGAATGATAAAAAAATAAGGAGAGATCAATTTCTTAAACAACTGAAAACCAAAAAAGTCCTATTGACGTTTTCGATGAAAACAACGACTCTCTTACTGAACTTATTATGAGTCGTTTTTGCCTTTCCGACGCGATCGAAAACGGGATATAGCAATACGAGGCCGATACAGACCATCATGGGCAATGCCATGAAGCAAAGGACCAGCAACGCATGCGCAAAGATAATGTCAAGAATAATGGGAATGGAAGTCGTACCGAACAGGAGTTCGATAGAATTCACTAACAGAAGCGATTCGACCTGAGGAACTTTTTTGAGCAGTAAAGAAGAAAACAGCTGAGGATCAAAGCGTAAAAAAAGGATACCGACAACGCCGGAAGAAATACATCCGGCGAACATGGACATCCTACGTAACAACTTTTTTAATCTTATTTCGTCTTCTTTATCGGTCCCGGTCATTCTCCGCAATATTGAGACGGAAGCGACCAACATAGCGATCAAAAGAAAGACGGGAAAAGAAAATTCCATACCATCCCACTATCTTTTTATTCGGCGCTATATTTAATAAAATACGAATCACCCTATTTCGAACTATAACACAACGGAAAAAAACTGTCAACTCTTTTTTGCGGAGTGATAGGAAGCGAGCTCCGTACTCTCTATAAAAACAAGAATCCCCGACTGTGCGTCAGGGATAACGGGTGGTTTTCATACGAAAGAAAATGGACGATAACTTATCTTTGATAAGTTTCGACAAGGTAATCGATCGCCTCGGTATAGCCGTCGAAACCTTTGCCGACGATGACTTTTTCTGCGTATAAACTGATATAGCTGAACTTCCGGAACTCGTCGCGGGTATAAATATCGGTCAGATGAACTTCGACCGTGGGGATACCGACGCTTTTGAGCGCGTCGAGGATGGCTACGCTGGTGTGAGTGTAGGCTCCGGCGTTGATGACGATACCGTCGCAATTTTTATAAGCGTTCTGAATCCAGGTGACGATCTCGCCCTCGTAATTGGATTGCAAACAACTGACCTCCACGCCCGTTTTTTTCGCGTGAGATTCGATAAATTCTATAAGCGCCTTATAATCTTTTTTTCCATACAAATCGGGTTCTCGTATGCCGAGCATATTGAGATTGGGACCGTTAACGACGAGTATTTTCATTTTTACATTTTTTCCTTATAGCTGCCCAAAAAGACGAACTTATCCGAACTGTTTTCCAGATCTGCGAGCAAATTCAGAAGCCCTCTGCTCTCCACGTCGCCCTCGAAATCGAAATAAAACATGAATTCAAAGTCGCCGCTGCCGACCGGACGAGATTCTAGCTTCGTCAGGTTGAGGCCTTGCGTATAAAACCTGCTGAGAAGGGTGTTCAGGCTACCTACTTTATGTTCGAGAGCAGTCATGACGCTGATCTTATCCGCCCCCTTGAAGATGCGCAACTTGTTGGAAATACAGATAAAACGAGTGAAATTAAACCCGGAGTCCTGCACGTCGTTTTCAACGACCGTGAGAGAATACAACTTGGCGCAATCTTTATTGCAAATGGCGGCGATACCTTTTTCGTCCGACTCCGCCACCATTTTCGCCGCCATAGCGGTGTTTTCCACAGGTACGGGCGTCGCGCCCAGTTTTTTGATATATTCGGCGCATTGCGCAAGAGCCTGTTCGTGCGAATAAACTTTGGTTATCTTCGCTTTGGGGTCCTTGGCGACCAGGCTGTGACGTACGGGCACGCGGATGCTTTTTACGATATAAAAGTTATGTTGCTTCATAAGATCGTATACGGGCAAAACGGAACCGGCGCTGCTGTTTTCGATAGGAAGCACGCCATAATCGCATAAGCCTTTTTCCACCGCGTTGAAAACGCCCTCGAATGTCTTAAAATAGGTAATATCGGTAATCTCGAACAACTTTTTCGCCGCAACGCCGCTAAAAGCGCCTTCTACTCCCTGACATGCGACGGTGGCTCCGATCGGGAAAGAACTTCTTTCTTCGGTCAGCACAGCGCGGATCTTGTCTACGCTCGGAGAGGACAAATCACGGATAGAATTCTGGTAGCTCTTGCTCTGCGAAAAAATATTATCGTACAGCTGCTTCAAATAAATGATTTTGTCTTCATCCGCATTCTTTGTGATACGTGCGAGAACGGCGTTTTCGCGCTGAGAGACGTTGACCGGGAGGTCTTTTTTCGCTTTTTCCCGTCCGATCTCTTTGCACACTTCCATTCGTTGCATATAGAGCGCGGAAAGCTTATCATCGATCGCGTCGATCTTTTTTCTTAATTCTTCGATAGTCATAATGTTACTCCTTTATCAAGCAAGGCGAGACAAACCATACTTTCGACGACGGAGAGTGCCCGTACTGCCACGCAAGAATCGTGTCTGCCTGCGATTTTTATCGTTACGTTTTTTTTATTTATCAAATCAACCGTTTGCTGTTCTTTGCTGATCGACGGGGTGGGACGGAAAGCGACGCGCATGGTAAGGGGCATTCCGTTGGATATTCCGCCGTTGATACCGCCGGCGTGATTGGTCGTTGTTTTCACGACTTCGCCGTCAAAATAGAAGGGATCGTTGGCACGACTTCCTCTCATAGACGCAAGAGCGAATCCGCTCCCGAATTCCACTCCTTTTACGGCGGGGATAGCATACAATAGCTGAGCGATAGCTCCTTCCAGACCGTCGAAATAGTCGTTGCCGACTCCGGCGGGCAAGCCGTAAACCACGCATTCACACACGGCGCCCACACTGTCTCGGTCAAGACGTGCCTTTTCTATCTCCTCCGTCATTTCTTTTCCTTTCGACAAAGAAGGAAACCCGGTTATCGCTATTATCTCATCTTCCGTTACGCCGTCCTGATACGACTTTCCGGCGACGCTGCCGACGGCGGAAAGGTAGGCGTAAACGCGAATACCCTTTTTTTCGAGGATCTGTTTGGCGATACCGCCCGCAATGCAAACGGGCGCGGTAAGTCTGGCGGAAAATCGTCCGCCGCCACGATAATCGAGAGTGCCGTCCTTTACGTAAGAACAGTAGTCTGCGTGCGAAGGACGGGGCTTTCCGTATAGTTCGTTATAGTCGCCGCTTCTTTGTTGTTTATTATAAATAACCGCTTCGAATTCGCCGTTTTCCGCGTATAAAAACTCCGGTTTATCTTCTTCTTTTCGGGTTGTTGATCCCATTCCCTGTCCGCCTTGACGACGTTTCATAAAAGCCGCCAATTTATCTTCGTCCACGGAAAAAGCGGGAAAGCCTTTTCCCACGACGCCGATTTTATCGCCGTGCGAAGTCCCGTATATCTCCACAGACAGGCGTTCACCCTTCCATTTCGACATGGCAATTTCCTCCTATTTTCGCATAATCTTCAAAAAACCCGGGATAGGACTTCTTGACGGCTTCGGCGTCGGTCACGACGGACTCTCCTTCGCATATGCCCGCAAGCAAAACGGACGACATGACCATTCTGTGATCGTTCTTTCCGTCAAAACGCCCGCAAATCGGCTTTCCGCCGAAGATAACGAGATCGTCCTTTTCTTTTTTGCTGCCGATTCCCGCCGCAGAAAGCATTTCTTGAATGGCGGCAAGGCGGTCGCTTTCTTTGATTTGCAAACGGTTTACGTTCTTTAATCTGCTTTTACCCGGCAACGTCGCCGCCAGCACGGCAAGCACCGGCGCGAGATCGGGGATATTTTGCAAATCGACCTCGAAAGGTATTTTTTTATCCGAACAGACTTCGATCCGATCGCCCTTTTCCGTTATTTGCGCGCCGGACGAACGGAGCACGTCGAGGATACGCCTGTCGCCTTGCAAAGATCCGACGTTGAGTCCTCTTACGGAAGTCTTTTTTCCGAGCGCGCCGGCCGTAAGCATAAACGCCGCGCCCGACCAGTCGCCTTCGCAAACCACTTCGTCCGGCAATCTGTATTCCTGACGCCCGGGAATGAAAAAACCTTTTCTGACGCGCTTATACCGAATGCCTGCCGAAGTAAGCACCTCGATTGTCATATCGATATAATTTTTACTGACGGGATCTCCCGAAAAAAGAATGCGACTGTCGCCGCCTAAAAGAGGCAGTGCAAGCAGCAGACCGCTGATATACTGCGAACTGACGGTGGCGTCGATCGTATAATCGCCCGGTTTCAGGCAGCCTTTAACCGAAATACCGTCCGTCGTTACGCCGTTCTTATTCAGCGCGGAGCAAAGCGCCGCGTTCGGTCTTTGCAAAAGTCGTCCTCGCCCGGTAAAGGTACATTCGGCTCCAAGAGCGGCCGAGACGGGCAACAAAAAGCGCAAAGTCGAACCGCTTTCTCCTGCGTCCAACAACATACCCGCGCGCACTTTTCCGATACCGAAGACAACGGCGTCGTTTCGCACTTTTTCAATCGAGGCGCCGAGAGCGTTCAGACAGCGGATCGTCGCGTTCACGTCGTCGGAGTCGCCTACGCTGCGGACTACCGTTCTGCCTTTTTTCAGGGCGGCGGCGATCAGCAGGCGGTGCGCCTGCGATTTGGATGGGACTGCAATCGCGTCCCCCGAATAGTCGCTCCTGTTAACGTATGCGATCATTGCAATAACGCCTCCGCTTCTTCGACGGTCAGAAGTACGCTCGTTGGCTCGCCGACATCTTTCAGCAAGACGAAATTAACGCCGCCCTCTTCTCTTTTTTTATCGTGTACGGTCTCTCTCAGAACTTCTGACAAATCGAAAGGAAGATCCGGTTCCGTCCCGGAAAGAGCCAGGAGAGAAACCATTCTTTGTTTCTTTTCTTTGGATAAAGAATACTTCTTCGCCGACATATCAATAATCTTTGACAATCCTTTGACCACACATTCTCCGTGAGATAAAGAAAAGTCGGACAACTTCTCCACCGCGTGTCCGAGGGTATGCCCCAGATTCAGAAAGGCGCGCGCGCCTTTATCGAATTCGTCCTTTTCTACAACGTCCGCTTTGATCTTCAAACACTTAAAAATCAACTCTTCGGTAACACCTTTCTTTAAAAGATCGGGCGAGATCGAATCGGACAAAAATGCGTACTTGACCGCTTCTCCCATGCCGCAACGGATCTCTCGTTCCGGGAGAGTGCGTAAAGTTTCCATGGCAATATAGACGAGATCGGGCTGATAAAAAGCGCCGAGCAGATTTTTTCCCTGCGGCAGATCGACGGCTGTCTTGCCTCCCACGGAAGAATCGATCATGGCAAGGAATGAAGTCGGACATTGTACGAAAGATATTCCGCGCATATAGGTTGCCGCGGCAAATCCGGCCGCGTCTCCGACCACGCCGCCGCCGAGCGCTACGACGCAATCCTGTCTGACGAATCCTCTTTCGGCCAAGACGCCTATTATTTTCAGATAGGTATCGACGTTCTTCGACTTTTCGCCCGTCGGAAAAACAAAAGTAAAAACGGAAAAACCGGTAAGGGCGTCAATCGTCTTTTTCATATATAAAGGCGCGACGTTGTCGTCCGAAACGATAAGAACGTTTTTTCCGCGCACTTTCTTTTTTATCTCCTCCGCTAAACGGTCGAAGGACGGAAAGGATACGATATCGTATTTTTTCGTGGCGTTTACGGTCAGTTTCATTTATTTCTCCTCGCATCGATCTTCAATTTGAGATCATTACCTTCGGCAAGAAGGTTCTCCAATGCCTTTTCGTCGCTTTTTCCCAAAGCGTCTGAGTATTTTTTTAAATTCTCGATCAATAGATCCAATTCCGGTTTCAGCTTGTCTTTATTGTCGATCATAAGCTGACTCCACATTTTCGGGTGCAGACGCGCAACGCGCGTAAGATCACGGTAACTCCCTGCCGAAAAACCATGGTGTTCTTGGGCGACGGGACTCTTGATGAAGGCGTTGGAAACAATGTGACACAGCTGAGAAGTGAACGAGATGATCTCGTCGTGCGTTTCGGCTGTGGTAAAAACCACCGATCCAAACCCAAGTGAAAGGAAGAACGCTTTGAGCTTCTCTTCCGCAAAAATATCCGTCCGAACGGGAATCATGAGCATAGAAGCCCTTTCGAATAACGTGGTAACCGAATGGTCGATGCCGCTGTATTCGCGCCCGGCCATAGGATGCCCGCCGACGAAATTAATATCCGGATAAGACGCGGACAATTCTTTCATTTCTTCGCAAACCGTTCTTTTTATGCCGCAAAAATCCAAAACGACGGAGCCTTTCTTCATATAAGGGAGGTAGCTTTCCGCCACTTTTCTGAAATCGCGTGGATAAACCGATATGACGAGCAGATCGATCTCCGAAGCCGTCTTTACATCCAGAACGCCGTCAATGGCGCCGATAAGTTCCGCTTTTAATATCGTGTCTTCCGAAATGTCGGCGCCGTATACCGTTCCTTTTTCTTTCGCCCGTACCGTTCTGCCGAACGACGCGCCCATAAGACCCAATCCGACGATACCTATTTTCATACTATTTCTTTACCTTATTGACCAACGGAAGCATGATGTCGATACGCGAAACGATATCGGCGAATTGCTCCGGGCGAATAGACTGCGCGCCGTCGCAAAGAGCGTGCGGCGGGTCGTTATGCACTTCTACCATCAATCCGTCCGCACCTACGCCCACCGCGGCAAGCGAAAGCGGCTTGACGAGACGGGACAAGCCCGAAGCGTGACTGGGATCGACGATCACGGGCAGATGCGTCAGTTCTTTCAGCAAAGGAATGGCGGAAAGATCGAGCGTGTTACGGGTCAGCGGCTCGAACGTACGGATTCCGCGTTCGCAAAGAATGATATCCTTACAACCCTCGCTCATAATGTATTCGGCACTCATGAGCCACTCTTCGATAGTATTGGCAAGGCCTCTCTTTAAGAGTACAGGCTTACCCATGCGACCAACTTCTTTAAGAAGCTCGAAGTTCTGCATGTTTCTTGCGCCGATCTGTACCAGGTCGACGTCCTTAAACAGATCGATATGACGAATGCTCATCAATTCGGTAACGATGGGCATACCCGTTTCTTGTTTGGCTTTTACAAGCAGATCGAGACCGTTTTCGCGCAGTCCCTGAAATGCATACGGAGAAGTACGCGGTTTGAACGCGCCGCCGCGAAGTAAATTCGCGCCCGCTTTCTTGACCGCCTCGGCAATGCCGATGATCTGCTTTTCCGACTCGATAGAGCAGGGACCGGCGATGATCTGGAAGTTATCTCCCCCGAATTTATGTCCGCCTATATCAACGATGGTATCTTCGGGATGAAACTTACGATTGGCGCACTTATAAGGTTCCTGAATACGTTTGACCGTATCCACGATATCCATAGAATGTACGAGGTCGATATCAATTTTCGACGTATCGCCGACAAGACCGATGACGGTGGAGTTGTCGCCGACGCTGACGTCCACTTTCAATCCCTGATGGGTGATCCACTTTAACAGATTGTCTACTTGCTTTTTGTCACTGCCTTTCTTTACTACGATGATCATAATTTCTCCTTACATAAAAAAACGACCGATATCTGCTATCGGTCATTTCTGTTTTTGTTTTTTTTGTACATCAAAATAACCGATATTATCTATTGGCTCCGTAAAAGTAATAAAAGCTAAAGTAAAAAACGGTTTTTTTGCTGACGTTCATCATGTCATCAGTATATAACTATTTTTTTTCGCCGTCAACGGTTTTTTTGTGTTTTTATGAAATATTTTTTACAAAAAAAGGCTTTGTCGTTCGGTTTGCACGAAAAACCTTTTTTTATGACATTTTATTTGCTACCGATCGGAAAGTATGCTATCATTACGTTATCACTCGGTAACTTTTCAGGCCGAAAAACGCGCCCGGGCGAATATCGGGATGAAATCCTTCATCTATTATTAAACGAGCATAAAAATATATGAAAAAAATCAGAATACTTTTTCAAGGCGACTCCATTACGGACGCCGGCAGAAACAAAAAAAGCGTTCACGGACTGAAAGGGTACACGCTAAGGACGGCGCGCCGCCTGTTTTTGAAAGAAGGCTTTTTGAAATACGATTATTATAACAGAGGGATCAGCGGAGACCGCACGTGGGATTTGTTGAAGCGTTATCAGGCTGACTTCGTCGATATGAATCCGGACGTGGTGTCCATCATGATCGGTATCAACGACGTATGGAGAAAGTACGACAACAACGATCCGACTACGCCCGATCAGTACGAAGAGAACCTGACCAGGCTGCTGACCGACTTAAAGAGCGATACGGGCGCGAAAATCATCGTTCTTTCCCCCTACCTCACGCCCGATCCGAACGGTAAACACGACGAAATGCGCGCCGACGTCGATATCTTCATCGAACGTGCCGAAAAGGTCGCGAAAAAGTATGCCGACGCGTTCATTAATACCGATATTCCTATGAATAAAGGGGTCGGAGAATCATCCGCGCAAGCTATCAGCGGCGACGGCGTACACCCCGCCCCAAAAGGTCAGATCATTCTTGCCGAACTACTCGCGCAGAAGATTTCCGAACTTACAAAATAATTATTTTACGTTACCGTACCGAAAACGACGCATTCGCGCCGTTTTTTCTTTTTCTTCGAGTTATTTCCATATGCTCGCTTTTTATTTATCCGATAATATGGTATTATTATATTATGGATAAAAAAACGTACGTCGCCATCGATCTGAAATCTTTTTTCGCCTCTGTGGAATGCGTGTTGCGGGGATTAGACCCTTTGGACGCCAATTTGGTCGTGGCAGACGTGTCGCGCACCGAAAAAACAATCTGCCTTGCCGTATCCCCTTCTTTAAAAGCCTACGACATATCCGGACGGGCGCGATTATTCGAGGTGGTTCAGCGGGTCAGGGAGGTCAACAAGCAACGTCGTTATGCGATTAAGGGCGCGCCCTTTTCCGGAAAGAGCTATCTTGCCTCCGAACTGAAAAAAGACCCCTATCTGGAACTCGATTATATTACTGCCACCCCGCAAATGGCTCAATACATGCGGATCAGCAGCGAAATTTATAATGTATACAAAAAATACGTATCCGAAGAAGACATCATCGTTTATTCCATCGACGAGGTTTTTATCGATCTGACCAGATATCTGAAAATGTACGAAAAAACGGCGAAAGAACTCTGCATGGAGATGATCATGGACGTCCTGAGAACGACGGGCATTACCGCCACCGCAGGGATCGGAACCAATCTATATCTGTGTAAGATCGCAATGGATATCGTAGCCAAGCACATTCCGCCGGACGAAAACGGCGTACGTATCGCCGAACTGGACGAAAGAAGCTATCGCGAAAAGATGTGGACGCATACTCCCCTTACCGATTTTTGGAGGGTGGGTGCCGGCACGGCGAAGCGTCTTATCGCGCACAACATGTTCACAATGGGCGACGTCGCACTGATGAGTACGATCAACGAGGACCTGCTCTATAAACTGTTCGGCGTCAATGCGGAACTTCTTATCGATCACGCCTGGGGGTACGAACCGACCGTGATCTCCGACATCCGCGCTTATAAACCGGTCAATAACTGCCTTTCTTCCGGACAGGTTTTGCATAGCCCGTACACCTATGAAAAAGCGGGTCTGATCGTCGCCGAAATGGCCGACGCGCTGTCGCTCGACCTGGTAAGTAAAGGACTGGTGACCGATCAGATCGTTCTGGACGTCGGCTATGACATACTCAATCTGTCGCAAAAGTACGATAAGCGACAATACGTAGGCGAAGTGGAAGTAGATCGTTACGGACGGATCAAACCGAAGAACGCGCACGGTACGATCAATCTCGGCCGGGCAACTTCGGCAACGACGATAATTGTAAAAGGCTCGACCGATCTGTACGAAAAAATTACCGACAAAAACTTACTCGTCAGACGTATCAATATTACCGCCAATCACGTTATTCCGGAAAGTCAAATCCCGGAACAAAAAGAAGAGGTCGTGCAACCGGATCTCTTTACCAATTTCGAAGAAGAACAGCAGAAAAAAGAAAAACGGGAACAGGAACTGAAAAGAGAACTGAAAAGGCAGAAATCCATTGTCGCCGTGCATCAGAAATTCGGCAAAAACGCTTTACTGAAAGGCATGAACCTGGAAGAAGGCGCGACAATGAAAGACAGAAATCATCAAGTGGGAGGGCACAAGGCATGATACCGGAAAAATATAAGCGGATCATCGATCTTGACTACCGCGGGTCGGATACGCGTCCGAAAATGGATAGGGTCAACCGCGCGGCGCAGTTTTCTCCTTTCGCCGCTTTGGTCGGTTATTACGATATACTCGACGAAACCAACCGCCAGACCGTCCTTAAAGAGGACTTCGGCGAAGACGATCGCGCCGATCTGGACAGAAAACTGACCCTGCTTATCGAAAAGGAAAAAGAACGTCCCCTTATTACCGTCACTTACTTTGTTCCCGATGAAAGAAAAGAAGGCGGAAAATACGTTACGGAAACCAAAAACCTGAAACGAGTGGATACGACCATGCGAAAAATGATCTTTGCCGACAGGACTTCTTTACCGCTGGACGTCATCCTCTCTTTTGAAGAAAAAGAAGACAGATCCGAATAAAGGAGTCAACAAATGAAAATTACCACTCTGAAAGATAGTTTCAGCGTTTGCAAAACAGCCGACTTATCCCAAATTGATTTGCGTAAAGAATACTTTTTTATTGGAAAAACGGCAACGGAAAACTCTTTGATCTGTCCTACCTGCGACGTGCCGCAAAACGTCGCCTCCCAAGAAGATAACTGGCGCGGTTTTTTTATCGAAGAAACGCTGGATTTTTCACTGATCGGTATTCTTGCGAACATATCGACCGTTCTCGCGCAAGAAAAAATCGGCGTCGTGGCCGTTTCCACCTACGATACCGATTATATTTTCGTTAAAGAAAATCATCTTTCCGCCGCTCTGTCCGCACTCAGAAAAAGCGGCTATACCATCTCGGATTGAAAGAAATCCGCAATAATATATGCGGCCTTTTCTATTTGTTCTTCCGAAGTTAAGGACGGAACGCCGTCCCCTTTTTGCTCGCCGTACCGCCCGAAATAAGCGTGACATCCGCCCGCGAGAACGGTTTCTTTAAACCCGACGGGCAGGTTTGAACGCTTACTTTCGTACTTCTTTTTATTCAGAATTTTATCTTCTGATCCGTACACAGAAAGAACGGAGATCGAAGAAGAAGACAGGTCGGAGGAAGAATAAGAACCAAGCAGAATCAATCCGCTGAATTCGTCGGTATTGGAAGTCAGATAACCGGCCGCCATGGCTCCGCCGAGAGAGTGACCGCCGATAAACCTGTTTTTCAGTTCCGGATATCGATCGGAATATCGGCTTGCCGCATTCCTGTCGAATACGGCAAGATTACACGGCATTTTGATCAGAACGCACAAAATACCCTTTTCGGCACAGGCATACATCAGCGGCGCGTAAGCGGTATATTCCACCTTTCCGCCCGGATAGAAGATAAACAATGAAGTCGGATTTTTCGGCGCGAAAACAACGTCTTTGGCTTGTTTCGTAACCGTAACGTTTCCGGAACTTTTCAGATAGTCTTTCACACAGTCTTCCGCATGATAATAATCGCCGGCATAAACGCCGAATACAATGGCTATCAAAAGCACGAACGACAGTATTATAACGACGGAGATTTTAAGTTTTTGTTTCATAAACCCGGATAAAACTTATCTCAAAAAGCCGTTAACGATCTGTTCTTCGGCTTCTTGTTCGCTCAGTCCGAGCGTCATCAGCTTGATTATCTGTTCTCCGGCGATTTTTCCGATAGCGGCTTCGTGTACCAAAGTCGCGTCGATATCGTTAGCCTCCAATGCGGGCACGGCGAGTATCTTACCGCGGTCCATAATGATGGAGTCGCATTCGGTATGACCGTGGCACCTGGCGTTGCCCGTTATTTTGGCGTCGAATTTCTGATAAGAGTCGTCGCGCGCGACCGAACGCGAAACCACGTCGGCGGCGGCGTCTTCGCCTTCCAGCACGACGTCGTACTTGCTGTACGCGCGCTGCATGCCATGCGTCATCAAGCGTTCGCGTACAACAAGTTTTGCACCGGCTTTGAGACGGGCGACAGTGGTACGATCGGTGTCGTCCACGCCTTTGATCTGTACCATTTCCATCGTTACGGAAGAGCCCTCTTCCATGTATACTTCGGTTTGCGGATTGAGAATGCGTTTCCCTTTCCCCTCGCCCGAGCCGTAATGTTTTTCCACGTATTTTACTTTGGCGTTTTTGCCGACGAAAAAGCGATGGACGCCGTCGTGCTGAGAGTCCTGATTGCCGCAGTTATCGATACCGCATCCGGCGACGATCAGAACGTCCGAGTCTTCGCCGATAAAAAAGTCGTTATAGACGACCTCTTTCAGTCCGCTCTTGGTAAGTACGACGGGAATATGCACGCTTTCTTTTTTTGTGCCCGGTTTAATATGGATTTCCAGCCCGCTGACGTCCGTCTTAGAGACGATCTCGACGTTTTCCGTCGAACGGCGTCCGGCGGACTGACTGTCAGAGCGGATGTTATACGCGCCCTCCGGCGTCTTATGCAGCTCGGCGACTTCTTCCAATATCTGCCATTGCAGGTCGTTCAGTTTCATTTGCACCTCCCGTCCTCATTATACGCGTTTTCTTTCCGGCAGGAACCTACCGCGGCGGATGTTCCGATCAGCGTGGGGAATATCTCGTCTCTCGGTCCTTGTCGGTCGATGGTTCCGTTCTTTAATACGACGATCTCATCGGCGATGGACAAAATGCGCTCCTGATGAGAAATAATGAGAATAGAACCGTCCTCGATCTCGGCGCGCATCTTTTGAAAAACTTTGATAAGGTTTTGAAAACTCCACAAGTCGATCCCCGCTTCCGGCTCGTCGAAAACAGACAGCTTTGCCGATCGGGCGATAACGGTAGCGATCTCAATACGCTTCAATTCTCCGCCGGAAAGGCTGGAATCAACTTCGCGGTTGATATAATCCTTAGCGCACAGACCGACCAAAGAAAGGTACTCGCAGGCGTCGGCAGGCGTAATCTTTTTTCCGATGGCCATGCGGATGAGATCCAGAACGTGGATTCCTTTAAAACGTACGGGTTGTTGAAAGGCAAAAGCTATCCCCTTTTTCGCTCTTCCCGTAATATCGAGATCGGTAATATCCTTGCCCTCAAAAAACACTTTGCCGGACGTCGGTTTTTCGATTCCGGCGATCATTTTCGCCAACGTCGACTTTCCGCCGCCGTTCGGTCCGGTAACGACAACCAACTTTTTATCGGGGATGGTCAGACTGACGTTTTTTAAAATCGCCTTTTCGCCGTTCTCGCTCGGAACGGTAAAAGAAAGATCCTGAATGGTAAGCATTCGTCGATACTCCTCAATGTTTTTACTTTCGTTATTTCCTCTTGTCGATCTATTATAACAGATTTTCGGCCGTTATTCAACTTTTTTCGCTCATGAAATCAACATGACCGCCAAAGGTCTTTTTTAATTATAAACGCCTCTTGACGAAGAAGAATCATAATTCGCGCCGATAGCGCGGAATGCGCAAAATCGCACAAACCGAAAAGAAGAGTCCGAACGAAAAAACGGGCTATTAAGCATCCTTAATAGCCCGCCTCTTTTACATAAAATTGAATGGAAAAAAGTCAGATTGCTTTCGTGTTCTTAAACTTCTCGAACAGATCCAATTCTTCTTTGGACGGAGCTTTGGTCAACAGGGACGTGCTCATGCAGGCGATCATACCGGCGATAAATCCGGGGATGATCTCGTACAGATTGGTGTCGAACAGAACTTTATTCAAGCCGTAATAGCCGGGGTTGAAGAGAATCAGCCACAGAACGTCGACCACGAAGCCGACGATGATACCGGCAACGGCACCCTTATAATTGAGTCTCTTCCAATAGAGAGAGAGGATAATGACGGGACCGAAGGCCGCCCCGAATGCCGCCCAGGCCGCCGATACGAGGCTCATGATGGTGCTGAATGCAGGAACGACCGGCTTTTCTCCATAGCCGAGCAAAGCTATTACGCAAGCAAGCAAGGATACGACAACGACGACGATTCTTCCGACCCAAAGCACTTCTTTATCGCTCGCATTCTTCTTGATGGTGGTTTTATAGATATCCGAAGCAAAAGCGGAAGAAGCAGCCAGAAGCTGAGAGTCGGCCGTACTCATAGAAGCGGCGAGAATGGCCGAGATGATAATACCGCCGATAAAGACGGGGAAGACCAGCCGCGCCATATTGATGAAGACGGTATTGCTGGTGCCGAGAGAATCGCCGAAGAACTGTCTGCCGACGATACCGACGACCGAAGCCATGACAAGGATGATCGACGTCCAGGCGATACCCATGACTTTGGACTTTTTCATTTCCAATTCGGACTTGATCCCGAAATAACGGATGATGATATGCGGCATACCGAAGTAACCGAGCCCCCAGCCGAGTCCGGTCAGAATATCGGAAATGCTGGCCCAGTCGAACTTTCCGCTGGAAAGTAAGTTATAGTAGTTGGCGGGTAAAATTCCTTCGCCGACGGGACCGGACGTATTAAGAACGATCGCGGCAATGATCGGCGTGGCCATAAGAGCAACCAACATCAACATTCCCTGAATGAAGTCCGTCCAGCAGACGGCGTTGTACCCTCCCAAAAAGACGTACAGAATAATGATCACGGTCGCGATCGCCATAGCGATTCTTTCGTCGAGACCGAAGAGCGTATTGAACAGACTACCGCAGGCGTTAATGCTGGACGCGCCGTACACGCAATAAACGATCACAAAAATCACGGCGCACACAACGCGGAGCACCGGACTCTTGGAAAGAAAGCGATTGGAAAGATATTGCGGAATGGTAATGGAGTCGCCGGCCAGAATGGAGTATCTGCGGATCTTCGGCGCGACGAACAGCCACGAGCAGACGGTTCCGATAAGAAGACCGACCGAGATCCAGACCTGCCCCATGCCCTTGGCGTAGATGGCGCCCGGAAGTCCGAGCAAAACCCATGCGCTCATATCGGAAGCGCCGGCAGACAGAGCCGAGACGAGACCGTTCATCTTTCTTCCGCCGAGAAAGAAACTCTTTTCGCCGGAAGCGTTTTTATCTCTCAAAAAGAAATAAACGCCGATTCCGATGATGATCAGAAAATACAGGCAGAACGCCACGATTTCCCATGCGTTGACTTTCGTCGCACTAATCATTTGTTTTAACCTCGCTTTAATATGAAAAAAATTCATATAATATTGTTTTTTCTTTTGATAACGCGTATATATTACACTTTTATACATACTCATGCAACTTTTTTACACCTGTTTCGAAAAAATTTCATATAAATTGTAGCTTTTTTTAAGAGGAAAGATTATAATATATGAGAAAATCTAATATAAACGAGGTTCGTATGGGTTTTAAGCAGTACAAAGCCTTTTATACGTGCGTTGAAACGGGCAGCGTGAGCGACGCGGCAGGGCGGCTCGGATGTTCTCAATCGGCGATCAGTCACTTACTTGCCGATCTGGAAGAAGAGACGGGCTTTTCGGTGCTTATCCGCAACAAAGGCGGCGTCCGACTGACCGAAAAAGGACGACTTTTGTACGAGGACGTAAAACAGCTGATGGAAAGCGAAGCAAAAGTATCGGAAAAGATCCGCGTCCTTTCCGCGCCCGAGCAAAAGACCATCCGCATCGGAACTTTCACAAGCGTGGCGGTACATTGGCTCCCCGCTTTGATAAAAGGGTATGAAGTAAAGAACCACGGGATCAGATTCGAGATCGCGGACGGCGGATATAAAGACATTGCCGACGCCGTCAAAAAAGGTAAGGTGGACGTAGGCTTCGTCGGACTTCCCATCGATGGGAAGTGCAAGCAGATACCTCTTTATAAAGACAGACTTTTGGCTGTTTTGCCAAAAAACTATCCCCTTTCGGGTACTTTCCCGATAAAAAAATTCACCGAAGAACGAGTCATTACACTGACGGACGATACCGACTGGGACTCGCGCAGAGTTTTTTCGCAGGCAGGAATACAACCGAACATCAAATATAGAACGTCCGACGACTATGCGATGATCGCCATGACGGAGCAAGGATTGGGCGTGTGCGTCATGCCCGAACTTCTGTTACGCGGACGCGACGGGAACGTAAAGACGGTCGAGCTCGACCCGCCCGCCTATCGCACGATCGGTCTTGCCATAACGGGAGGAAAAGAATCCGATCCTCTTATAGAAGACTTTATCGGTTTCATTAAAGAAAATTTACCGCTCTGATAAGGACTCTCCGTTCAGGACGGTAACTTTTTTGGATTTTTTTTGCAAACGAGCGACGATGTCGGCAAGAAGAAGCTTTTTTTCCGCCGTTAAAACGCCGCAAACAAAACATATTTCTTCCGCGGCGCAAAGCATGGTATACACAAGGCTCGCGGCGTCCTCTCCCGGAGGCGCGTCGTTTATTAACATGTCTTTTACGCGAGTCAACGTCAAAACGCCTTCCGTGACCAGGTCTACGCCGTCGATGTTGCCAACGGGCGGAACGTCCTCTCTGTAATAAACGAGATCGACCGTCAGAGGCTTTTTTAGATAGTCCGCAACAAGATTTACCGTCGTGCCGCCGCAGACGATACTTTTTCCCGGTAAATTGAAAAAAAAGGATAAAATCATCCTTTCTTTTCCATATTTTGCCGGGCCGAATAAAATATTGACTTGATTTGCCATCTGCCTTTACAGATCGAGGCTGCCGATGATACCTTTCAGCACGTCGGCACTGTGACGGAGTTTAATATGTTCTTCTTCTGTCAGCGTGGGCGTGACTTTACCGCAGATACCGCCGTGTCCGACGATACGAAGGATACTCAGACATACGTCGTCTATGCCGTATTCGCCGTGCATCATTGTAGAAACCGCCAGGGTGGAGTTGGTTCCGCAAAGGATAGCTTTGCAGATATGGCAGACGTTGGAAGAAATGGCGTAAAAAGTAGCGCCCTTACGTGCAATGATCTTGCCGCCCGAACCGCGGATATACTGTTCGATATCCTCTTTGTTCAAAGGCATGGTAAGACGATTTTCGATACAGGACATACGGTTAAATTCCTCGATCGGGACCTGCGCGACGTTGGCGATGGACCACGGAATAAAACTGCTGTCGCCGTGTTCGCCGAAAACATAAGCGTTGATATTTTTCGGATCGACGCCGCAATACTCGGCAAGACGGGCGCGGAGACGGGAGGTATCGAGGATGGTGCCTGTGCCGATGACCCTGCTTTCCGGGATGCCGGAAAGTCTGCAAAAAGCATAGGTCAACACGTCGACCGGGTTGCTGACAATAATATAAACGGCCTCGGGAGCGTATTTGGTAATCTGCGGAATGATAGACTTCTGAATGTTGATATTTATATTGATCAGATCCAGTCTGGATTGTCCGGGCTTACGGGCGATACCCGAAGTGATGACGACGATATCAGAACCTTTGGCATCGTTGTAGTTACCGGCGTAAACCATGCACGTGGAGTCATACGGCAGCCCCTGACGGATATCGAGCGCTTCGCCGAGAGCTCTGCCCTCGTCGATATCGAGCACGACGACTTCGGAGGCGATATCCTGCAAAGCCAAAGAATATGCGATGGTAGAACCAACTCTACCGCTTCCTATTATAGTTATTTTTTTCATCAGAGCCTCACTTTCTTACCTTAGCAAGCACTTCTTCGGTAAAGAAATTGTTCACGGTATCCGGATGAACGGAATAAACGTCGCCGTCGATCATTACGGAAACGCCTTGCTGGCATTTTCCCATACAAAACGTACCGTGCAAACTAACCTTCCCCGCCAATCTGTTCAAAGAAATAAGGTTTTTCAGTTGTTCCATAACCTGTTTCGAGCCTTTGACGTGGCACGTACTCCCTATGCAAACCGTGATATCGATCATTTTTTCTCCTTTTCGGCATATAATCGCCGTATTCTAAATCTATTATATAGAATAAGCGTGCGTCTGTCAAACTTTTTAAACGATAACAGCTTTTTCCCGCGTAATCTACCGCTTTTTACGCTTATTGGTATCGGAATTCTTTCTCACAATCAAAAGAAATCGGAAAAAAACCTTTTTAATCGCTTCTCCGAAAAAGTTTTCTTAAAGCAAAGCGAGGCGTTGCAACGCCTCGCCGATTCTTCTTTTAATGGCGTCAATGAACGGAATCAAAGATCCCGGATGTCGAACGACAGGCCGAAAACGATTTTTTGATTGGGAGCGATGGTCTTATATTTGAAATAATCGTCCATAAAAGAAGTGGATGGCTCGATCCCGAGGGCGTAATCGTGAGAAGCATTGGTAACCCATTGAACCTGACAGGGCAACGTATCGCCGGTATAAGCGAGAACGAGTTTTTTGCGCAGTTTTTTATTGGTCACGGTAATCTCGGGAACGTTGTTCTCAATATAGTAACAACTTTCCTCCTCGTTGTCGACGGGCGCGGGAAAAGTCGTGCGGTCGGCAATATGCTCGGCGGCATGCCGGGTACGAGGTATAACGGTACGAGCGTCCTGTTCTACCGTGACGCCGGCGTCGAGCATAGGATAGCCGACGTTACAGTGATACAGCAAACAATAATTTTCTTCCTTCGTGCCTTTATTGGTCAGTTCGTCTCTGACAGAGACCGTCGAAGAACCGATCTTCGTGCAAACGGTGCGCTTTACGTAAAGGTTCTGTCCGAATAATGCGGAAAACTCTATCTCGCCGACCACTTCGATCTTTTCTTCATCGCAAACGCAGGAAAGGACGCGGGCCGGAGTGTTATGTAGCAGTCCGTGAATCTCATACCCGTCGCGGGCACCGATATTGTCCAGTCCGCAAGTATAGAGCATACCCCCCTCGAATCGGCTCGCATATGCAATCTCCCGACTGACGAGACCGTTTTTGCAAACGAAAGAAATATTTACGCCCTTGTGCCATAGTTGCGCCATATCGAGGGCTTTGGATTCGTTCAGTAAAAATCGCAAAACGCCGTTATCGACTTCGATGATGCGAAGTCCGCGTTCCTTGCCGTCGACGAGTTCGTATCGACGTACGTAAGCGATCTGCGACAGATTGTTGATTTGATTCAGCATGAATAAAAAACCTCCCGAAAGTTTCGTTTTATTGTCTTAAAAAGGCAAGCGCGCCTTTCATACCGTCTATGGCCGCGCTGGTGATACCGCCGGCATATCCTGCGCCCTCCCCGAGGGGATACAAACCGCCGACCGACGCTTGATAGTCTTCTCCGCGTAAAATACGCACCGGAGAGCTGGAACGCGCTTCGATCCCGGTCAGCACGCTGTCAGGCGCGTCGAACCCGCGAAGCTTCCGCCCGAAAAGAGGTAGCCCTGCAAGCAGAGTATCGGTAACGTGCGGCGGCAGGACGGCCCGTAGATCGGCGGCGACGTAACCGGTCGCTACGCTTGGGCGCGTCGCGCCAAAACGATCGGTCGTCCTGCCCCGGATCAGATCTCCGTACGTCTGCACGACGGGTTTATACGCGCCGCTCAGCTTATACGTCAATTTCTCGTACTTCCTCTGATACTCCATACCGGCAAGCGGATGATCGCTCTTCCAATGTTCCGGTCCCACGTTAACGAGGAGCGCGCTGTTAGAATTAATGGCGTCGCGCTTATAGTAGCTCATACCGTTCACGCATACGCCGCCTTCTTCGCTGCTCGCGTTAACAACGTGCCCGCCCGGACACATACAAAAGGTATACAGACTGCTGCCCGTGGGCGTACTTACGGCCATTTTATAATCCGCCGCCGGCATAGCGGAGGCGAATTTTCCGTATTGGGCATAATCAATTCTTTCTCTCAAATGCTCAATACGGACTCCCATACTATAAATTTTAGATTCCATTTTTACGAAATGTCTGTTTAACATCTCGAAAGTGTCGCGTGCCGAATGACCAACGGCCAAAAAAACCGCGTCCGTATCCGTCGCGCCGCCGTCGACGACGACTCCGGTTATCTTTCCGGCAACGGTGAGGATGTCCGTTACGGTGGCGCGGTAGCGGATTTCGCCGCCGAGGGCGATTATTTTTTCACGCATATTTTTTACCACCGTTCTCAGATGATCGGTTCCAACGTGCGGTTTCGCCAGATACCTTATTTCTTCCGGCGCGCCGCAACGGACAAATTCGTCCAGCACGATAGGAATATATTCGTTGTGCAGATTGGTGTTCAGTTTTCCATCCGAAAAGGTGCCGGCGCCCCCTTCGCCGAATTGCACGTTACTGCTTGGGTCCAGCGTCAGATCGGCAAAAAAGCGATCTATCGTTTTTTCTCTGTCCTCCACCTTTTCGCCCCGTTCAAAAACGATGGGTTTACATCCGGCGTATGCCAACGTCAGCGCGCAAAAGAGTCCCGCGGGGCCCGTTCCTACCACGACCGGACGATACGGAAGATTTTTCTTACCGACCATGGCTTCGAGCGAGATCGTTTCTTTTTTATATGCGACGACCTCTTTTGAAAGATACTTCTTGTCATTCTCGGTTGTCACAACGACGGAATAGACGTACTTGACGTCCTCTTTCTTCCGGGCGTCGACGCTTTTTTTGAGAATAATAAGATTCTTGATTTCCTTCGCGCGGAGTTTTCTTTTGACAGCCTCGTCCAGCGGCGTTTTATCAAGAACGGGTATAGTCAGACTGAGTTGGATCATCTTTTTTTCAGAACGCCCAGTTCCCCTCCCTGAAAACGGGGACGACGCCCTCTTCCGTAACGGCGTCGATACTGAGATCGGCCGTTCCGATCATAAAGTCGACGTGAATGACGGACTCGTTGATACCCTTTTGGCGGCACTCCTCGAGCGTCATATTTTCAAACCCTTCCAGACACTCGGGAAATCCCTCTCCGAGCGCAAAATGGCAACAGGCGTTTTCATCGTACAACGTGTTGAGAAAGATTATTCCGGAATTGCGAATGGGAGAATCGTACGGCACCAGGGCGCACTCGCCGAGCATGCAAGACCGTTCGTCCATGGCTATCATCGTCTTTAACAGTTCTTCGTTCTTTTCCGCATGCGCCTCGACAACGCGTCCGTTTTCAAATCGAAGCCAAAAGTTTTCGATCAGCTCTCCTCTGTAAGAAAGGGGGCGTGAAGCATACACAACGCCCTCGGCGTCGCCCGCCTTCGGCGATGTAAAAACCTCTTCGGACGGAATGTTGGGATTAAACGGTACACCGGACAGCGTTTTTTCTTCTCCACCGGCGAACCGTCCCCCGTCGATCAGACCGACGGAGATATCCGTACCGTTGTTCGCGCGGTAAATCAGGCGTTTTATTCTTAAAGCATTCAGATAGGCGTAGCGGCGTTTGAGTTCGGCGTTATGCTCTTCCCATGCTTGCACGGGATCGCCGTTTGCGGCTCTCGAAGTATAAAGTATGGCTTCCCAAAGTTTTTTTTCGGCAACGGGCGCGCTGACGCCGGGAAAAACTTTTTTTGCCCAGGCCTTACCGGGTACACCGGCAATGCACCACTGATATTTATTCTCTATTTTGTCGCGATAAGCGCGCACGATGGGATAGCGGTTTCTGCGAACGTTCGCCACTTTTTTCTGATCGATCCCGGCAAGACCGTCCGGGTCTTCCGATTCCAGATACAGAATGGCGGGCAGAGTATCGGCAAGGTAGTCATACTTCTTTTGTTCCCACTCCGGAATATCGGAAAGTACCTTTTCCGTACAATACTTATATTGAGCTTTTTCCAGCGGCTGATGTTGCCACTCGACGGTGACCTTCCGCGCGCCTTTCTTATAACAAAGCCGCACTACCTCTTCGACGAACTCGATCTGATCCAGCCCGGCGCGGATGATTACGTCCTGCTTTTTTTGCACGTTAATGCCCTTTTCCACCAGGAGCCGAGCGTATCCTTTTATTGTTTTTTTCATATTATTCTCCCTTATAAACGAGGACGTACGCCGAACGCCTTTCCGCATTTTATGCAAGCCCTTCGACTGCGAACGTTGCGCCTTTCTTTGTTGCCACGGTCGCGCCTTCGATTATTTTTATTACCTGATTATACCCGTCTTTCAAGCCCTTGATCAGGACAAAAGCAATATCCATATCAATCGATTCCGCCGGGGACCGGTACGGAAAAAACTTTTTCGGAAAACCGGCGCACAAACGGACGGAACGCTCGGGCCGACTGTTTTTTTTATACCGTTACAGTATAAACCAAATCTTTCCGTTTGTAAAGACGAGAGCGCGGCACGAAGAAACCAAGTGCGATCGGTAGCGGGTAAAAATTATTCTTTCAGGGTAATTGACGGATAAACATCATATAAAAACGCGACGGACATTGCCTGTCGCCGTATTCTTAGTCCCACTCGTAATTTTCCTTGCGGCGCCGCGCACAAATATTTCAACCAATACGGATCGGACAAAAAGAACGTAATACTCGGTCATTTTTGGCACTGCCTCGTTCAAAAAAGTTCTTTTGCTGCTTTACGTCTGAATTTTTTCGCAAAAAAACGTCCTGTCGTAATGCCTATAACGTATTTTTTTATGGCGATTTTGTTTCTGTGAAATTTTTCATCAAATAATAAAAAGGACTTGGAATATATCCAAATCCTTACTATTTTATTATCAAACGTGTGTCTGAAATCAATAATTTTCAGCGCTGATTTCGAAGTAGCTCTGCGGATGATTACAGGTGGGGCATATTCCGGGCGCGGCGGTACCGACGACGATGTGTCCGCAGTTGCGGCATTCCCATACCTTAACTTCCGACTTAGCGAAAACCTGTGCCGTTTCGACGTTCTTTAAAAGCGCGCGGTAACGTTCTTCATGGCGTTTTTCGATGGCGGCGACCAAGCGGAACTTTACGGCGAGGTCGGCAAAGCCCTCTTCTTCGGCGGTCTTTGCAAAACCTTCGTACATATCCGTCCATTCATAGTTTTCTCCGTCGGCGGCTTCTTTGAGATTGTCGGCGGTATTACCGATACCGGCGAGCTCCTTCAGCCACATTTTGGCATGCTCTTTTTCGTTATCGGCGGTCTTCAAAAAGATTGCCGAGATCTGCTCGTATCCTTCTTTCTTTGCCACCGAAGAAAAATAGGTGTATTTATTTCTGGCTTGACTTTCTCCGGCGAAAGCGGCTAAAAGATTCTTTTCCGTTTGCGTTCCTGCGTACTTGTTCATAGTTACATTCCTCCCGATTTATAGTAATGTATTATCTATATTATATCGTATTAATTAGAAATTGACAATCCTTTTTCCATACATTATAATGTTAGTACGACAAGAAAAAAAGGAGAGCCTTTATGTCAGAAAACAAAACCGTATGCCACTGCAAGAACGTATCCGTTGCGGATATCGAAAAAGTTGTCCATGAGGCGACGCAATTTTCTTCCGTAGAACAAGCCTTTGACAAAGTACAAATGTCCACCCATTGTTCGACCGGTTGCGGCGGATGCCATGATAACGTTATGGACGTTATTTCGGGGATCATGAACGGAGATCACGTATAACCTGTTTACGTCGGCAAGATGTTTTTCCGATAAAACAGGCCGATGCCGCCCGAATAAAACGTAATTTTTGCGCACGGAGAACATACCCTAAAAAAGCGCAGATTTTTTATTCAAAAATAATAATGAAGTTCATTGAACTTAGTCAAATGAAAGTATAATTAGCGGCGGAGCGATAAATCTTTATCGCTCCGCCGCTAAAATGGGGCTTTTTTATCAGGATCATTCCCACTCGATGGTCGCCGGGGGCTTTCCGGTAATGTCGTACACAACGCGGTTGACGCACTTGACCTCGTTAACGATACGAGAAGAAATGGTCGCAAGAACGTCGTGAGGGATATCCGCCCAATCGGCGGTCATACCGTCCACGCTGGTAACGGCGCGAAGCGCGATAGTATAGTCGTACGTTCTTTCGTCGCCCATAACGCCGACGGAGTGCATACCGGTCAACACGGCGAAGTATTGCCAGATCTCCTTGTCGAGGCCGGCTTTTGCGATTTCCTCACGGAAAATATAATCGGCGTCCTGAACGATGGCGATTTTCTTTTTTGTGATGTTCCCGATAATACGTACGGCAAGTCCCGGCCCGGGGAAGGGCTGTCGGTTGACGATGCGTTCGGGCAAGCCAAGTTCTAAGCCGAGTTTGCGGACCTCGTCTTTAAAAAGGCTACGTAAAGGCTCGATGATTTCTTTAAAGTCGACGACTGACGGAAGTCCGCCTACGTTGTGGTGGCTCTTGATAACGGCGCTCTTTCCGAGACCGCTTTCGATAACGTCGGGATAGATGGTACCCTGAACCAAGAAGTCGACCTTGCCCAGTTTTTTTGCTTCGGCGCTGAATACGTCGATAAAATCTTTACCGATGATCTTTCTTTTCTTTTCCGGCTCTTTAACGCCGCGAAGATCTTTCAAAAACAGCGATTTCGCGTCCACCTTAATAAGGTTCATGCCCATACCGTCCTTAAAGACGGACATGACTTCTTCGGCTTCGTTCTTTCTCAGCAGGCCGTGGTCGACGAAAATGCAGGTCAGGTTACTGCCGACCGCTTTATGCAAAAGAGTAGCCGCCACCGCGCTGTCTACGCCGCCGCTCATGGCGCAAAGGACCTTGCCGTCGCCTACTTTTTCACGAACGGCTTTGATCTGTTCGCCAACGAAGTCGCTCATCTTCCAGTCGCCGTTTGCTTTGCAGATATTATACAGGAAGTTATGCAAAATGGTGTTTCCTTCGAGGGTATGCACTACTTCGGGATGGAACTGCACGGCATAAATGCCCTTATCTTTATTTTCGTACGCGGCGATCTTACAGGTATCGGTCGAAGCGACCACGGAAAAGCCTTCCGGGAGTGCGGAGACCTGATCGGTATGGCTCATCCAACAATAGTTTTCTTTTTTGACGCCGGCAAAAAGCGCGCTGTCGGAATAAGTGATTTTTTGACGGCCGTATTCGCGGACGGGCGCATGAATAACCGTACCGCCCAAAAGATGCGCCGTCAGTTGCATGCCGTAACAGATACCGAGCACGGGCACGCCGAGAGAAAAGACCTCTTTGGTTACCGAGGGGGCATTCTCGGCAAAAACGCTGGACGGACCGCCGGTAAAGATAATACCGATGGGATCGTAAGACTTGATCTTTTCGATAGAAGAATCGGCGGAGATCAGCTCGGCATAGACGTTCTGATTTCTTACCCTACGGACAATCAATTGATTATATTGTCCGCCGAAGTCAATGACGATGATTGTTTGATGGTCTTTCACTTTACCACCTCTTGATATAACTTTCTCTGTCGGCGCCTACCGATACGTAACGGATTTTGGCACCCGTGGCTTTTTCCAGATACAGAATATAATCCTGCGCTTCTTTGGGCAGATCCTCGAACTTTCTGCAAGCGGAAATGTCCGTCTTCCAGCCGGGGAGATACTCGTATACCGGTTTGGCCTTAGCAAGCGATTCGCCCATAGGGAAGCGTTCGGTTCGTACGCCGTCCACTTCATAAGCGACGCAAACGGGCACTCTGTCAAGATAAGAAAGCACGTCCAACTTGGTCAGAGCGATCTCGTCGGCGCCCTGCATCCTGATCCCATAGCGAGACGCTACGACGTCGAAGCCGCCCACTCTTCTCGGGCGTCCGGTAGCCGCGCCGTATTCGCCTCCGGCTTCACGAAGAGCGTTGCCCTCGTCTCCGAACAGTTCGCACGTGAACGGGCCCTCTCCCACACAGGAAGAATACGCCTTCATGATACCGATCGTCGTATTCAGTTTCTTGGCCGGAATGCCCGCGCCGATGGGGGCGTAAGCCGCGATGGTGCTGGAAGAGGACGTATACGGATAGATGCCGAAGTCGATATCTCGCAAAGCTCCGAGTTGCGCCTCGAACATGACCGACTTGTTTTCTTGAATTGCGTCGGTCAGATAATCGGTGGTGTCGCAGATATAGTCTTTGAACGGAAGAGCGTATTCTTTGAGCCAGGCTATCATATCTTCTACTTTGACCCCTTCTGCTCCGTAGCCTTTTTCCACGGTCAGATTCTTCCACTCGACGATGGACTTTAATTTCTTTTCGATGGCTTCGAAGTGCAGGATGTCGCCCATGCGAAGGGTCTTTTTCATATATTTATCTGCATAGACAGGCGCGATACCGCGGCGCGTAGAGCCGAACTTGGCGTCGCCCAGACGATCCTCTTCCAGACAGTCCAAGAGGACGTGATAAGGCATACAGATGGTCGCTCGGTCGCTGATCTTTAAGTTGTCGGGCGTGATCTTTACGCCTTGTTCGCGCAAACGATTGACTTCTCCGAACAGATGCTTAACGTCGATGACCATTCCGGGCCCCATTACGTTTACCGTGCTCTCGCGCAAAATCCCCGAAGGCAGAAGATTCAAAATAACTTTTCTTCCCTCTTCGATAACGGTGTGTCCGGCGTTGTTTCCACCCTGATAGCGGCATACGACGTCATAATCGGAAGACAACAGGTCTACCATTCTTCCTTTTCCTTCGTCTCCCCAGTTGATACCTACGATCGCGGTCAACATAACAAAATTTCTCCTTTATACTTTAATCCCGACCTTTTCGTTGAGGTCGTTCTTATTTTTATCCAATATCGGCTTTACCGTATTTTTCAAAAAGTCTTCCGTTTGCGACTCGGCGCATCCGAAATAAGAATTATCCGCCAGAATTTTCTTGGCTTCTTCTTCCGTCAGACCGAACGTGGGATCGGCAACGATCTTCTTCAAAACTTCGTTGTCCTTGCCATAAAGCTTGATGTCTTTCGCCGTTTCGACCGAGTGCTTTCTGATGGCTTCGTGCAAGGACTGTCTGTCGCCGCCCTTTTCCACGCAGTACATAAGAATATTCTCCGTCGCAAGGAAAGGCAGTTCTTCGTTCAGGTGTTTTTCGGCAACGAGCGGATACACAACGCCGTTCTGCACGATATTGATGTACAGAGACAAAACGGCGTCGACCGCCAAAAAGGCTTCGGGAACGGAAATACGCCTGTTCGCCGAGTCGTCGAGCGTTCTTTCAAACCACTGTGAAGCGGCGGTAAAGGCGGGATTGGTCAGATTCGAGATCACGTAACGGGACAAGGACGCTATCCTTTCGCTTCGCATGGGATTACGCTTATAGGCCATGGCGGAAGATCCGACCTGTCCGGACTCGAACGGTTCGTCGAATTCTTTTAAGTGAGAAAGCAAACGGATATCGGAAGAAAACTTCGAGGCGCTCTGCGCAATGCCGGAAAGAACGGACAGCACAAAAAAGTCTACTTTGCGAGAATAGGTCTGGCCGGAAACGTCGTACGTGCTCTCAAAACCCATCTTCTCGGCGATCTTCCCGTCCAGTTCGACGACCTTTTTCTTATCGCCGCCAAACAGCGTCAAAAAGCTGGCCGCCGTACCGGTGGTACCCTTGCAGCCGAGCAGACGTAGGTTATTCAGTTGAAAATCAAGATTATTAAGGTCAAACAGAAGGTCCTGGAGCCATAACGTAGCGCGCTTTCCGACAGTGGTCGGTTGCGCCGCCTGAAAGTGGGTATAAGCGAGCGTCTTGACGCTCTTGTTCCTTTCGGCAAAGTCGTATAACGATTTGATACAGGTAAGGAGCAACTTTCTGATACGAAGCAGTCCTTCTTTCATGACGATAATGTCGGTATTGTCGCCCACGTAGCAAGAAGTCGCGCCGAGATGTACGATCGGTTTGGCCGTCGGGCAGAGCTCGCAATAAGTTTTGAGGTGCGCCATGACGTCGTGACGAAGCGCTTTTTCATAGTTTGCCGCCTTTTCATAATCTATATCGTAAATGTGCGCTTTCATCTCGGCGATCTGCTCGTCGGTAATGTCGAGTCCGAGCTCTTTTTCGCTTTCGGCAAGCGCCACCCAAAGTTTTCGCCAGGTAGAAAACTTTTTGTCGGCTGAAAAGATCCGCTTCATTTCATCGCTCGCGTATCTTGTGTTCAAAGGGTTTTCGTAAAATTCCGTCATACCGTCTCCCGTTTACCATCAGTTTTTCCTAAGAAAAAATAACAAGTACATTATACACGAACTCTTTTCCGTTTGTATCGTTTTAAAAGCACTTTTTTGAGAATTATAAAAAAAATTTTTTCAACGAGTGTTTATAACCCGTAAACGCATGACGACGTAAAAACGGCGAGCATAAAATAGAAAAACTTTATCGCAGAAATCGTCGGTAGCGATCTCGCCGTAACCGCTTCGCGCCCTAGGAAGAAAAACGATTTATTATATTTTTCCGCTCGTCGCCATCGCGCGCAGGTAATCCGCGGTGTCGTTCAAAACGTCTTTACTGTGCGGATTCATAGCGAAAAGCTGATAATCGTGATTCTCCAAAAAACTTGTGGAAAAAGTACGCTTGTACGGGATACCGTATTTTTTCAGTCGTTCTTCCAAAAGCTCCCCTTGCCCCTTACAAAACAGGTCTTTTACGCTATAATTAAAGTAGGTCGGCACCCAATTTTCATCGATAAAATCGATAGGCGACAGGTACCCTGCCTTATCCATCTTATGCAAACCGCTGCAATACTTATCCAATTTGATACCGAAATAACTCTCGCCCGTGACTCTGGCGATATCGAACAGAACTTTCGCGCCGAATAATTTATGAACGTCGTAGGCTCCGCACCACCCGACGCACCCGATAGGTTTTACTTTCGGTTCGGGTAAGCCGATGGCGTCGCGTACGTCCTTTCTTAAACACGCGCCCACGCAATAAGTAGCAAAATATCCCCCGCTGCTATCTCCCGCAATAATCAGGCGATCGAGATCGAGATGAAACCGTTCGGCGATCTCAGGCAGAAAATTCAATCCCGTATAGCAATCGATGATGTGCGTAGGGAAAATACATTTCGGAGACAACCGATGATTGATGCCGATAGCGACGTACCCGAGACTGGCGAAAAACCGAAGAGTGCTTTTACGATAATCTTTGCTCCCTCCGATAAAGCCGCCGCCGGCAAAATAAACGATTACCGGTTTGGGATAATCGTTGCTTCCCCTTTTATAATACACGTCAAGTTTTAAACGCTTGTCGGCAGCGTCATATTGAATATTGCGGACGGATTCTATACTTTTGTATCGCCTGAAATTCTGAAAAGGCGTCAGCAGTATATCTACCAATCCAAATAAAATTTCAGCGCGATTCTTCTTCATATTTCTCCCGTAAACAAAGTTGCCAATCATCGGCTAACAAAACTATATCACACTTTTACGGTTATGTCATTATCAAAATGATATTTATCGGCAATAAATTCTTTATTTCTTTATCAATCAAATCAGCTTCTTTGCAAACCGTGTAAAAAATTCGAGCGGAGTTATAATACGTCTTCATACGTTATCGTTTGAGGGCAACGCCGTACCCCAAACGAATATTATTCAAAAAATTCAGACGAAAATTGATACAATCCTTTTCCCCTGACCGGTATGATAGCACCCACGGAAAGGAGCTTTTTTAGTTCAAGTTCAAACAATTCTGCAGGCGATCTGTTTCGAGCGATTTCTCGGGATATTGTACTTACGTTTCGATCAACCAATTTCGCTATTTCCCGAAACTTTTCCCTTCATTATAAAATTTTCGTATACAACACGCTTCCTCTACGGTAAGATGAGTATAGTTCATACATTGCCTCATGTTTTTGTTTGTGTGGTAACTACATTATACAGCAGTTTTTGTATGAACTCTTATTTTATTTATGTGTTGCACTTGAAAGTATAATTCACCTCTCCTTTTGCTTACCCCTTGCCCCGAAAGGCAAGGGGTAATTGTTTAGCACATATTATTTCTTTTTGAACAATGCAATCAAGTCGGCAAATTTCTTTTTCTTGATAACGAACCAGAAGAGAGAGAAACCGCCCAAGCCCGCTACTGCGACAGAACCAACGGCAATACCTGCGATAGCACCACCGGAAAGTCCAGTCTTTTCAGATTCTATGTTTTCGCTCGGATTTTCAGGAGTGCCCATTGCATAATCGCAAGTATCGCACTTGCCGTCGTTGTCTTCGTCTGCGTGAGGTGCAACGTTCGCTTTATCTCCGCAAGCACATTCATTCCAATGTTCGTCTGCGTTCTTATGCCATTCAGAACCGTAGCTATGTTCAAGCGTATTGCCGTAAGCGGTGTTACATACCGAGCAAACCGCTTTTTCCGTGCAAGTTGCCGTACCGCCTGCACAGTTACCGTTCTCTTTATGCTCGGCGTTCAAGGTGCACACTCTCGTATGCGTTCCGTCGCCGTTGGAAGTCCAAGCACCGTAGGTGTGAG
>JAEDHK010000024.1 GCA_016297005.1 Clostridia bacterium | reverse complement strand
ATTTTTCCTTCTTTGATCAGTTTTTGTTTTTCAGCGCGGATACACTCTAACAATGCGCTTGCGGGTTCGTCGTTCGGATCTTGCGGAACGAGTTTACCCTGTATCGCCAACTGAAGAATGGATTTTCTTAAATCTTCTGCTTTCATTCTTTATTCCCCAACAATGCCATAATTTCGCCGAGAACTCTATCTATATCTGCGTCAAGGCTTGCGCGTTTTTCTCTGTAATTACGAATTAAATCCTGAGGGGCAAGAATTTCCTCTTCTTCGTGAGGATAACCGCACAAATCGATATTGTAGTTCAAAGTCTCGATCTCTTGAACGGTGTATTTCTTTGCCTTCGGAGATTCGTCAACAATAATTTCTTCTCGGTTATTCCACCAATCGATCGCAGGCTGAAAATGTTCTAACTTCATCGGCTTGGTCTTGGAGAAGTGCTTGTACCCTTCGGGCATATCCAGACGGTAAAACCACGTTTCAGTTGTCGGCTTTGTTCTGTCGAAGAACAGGATATTCGTCGTAATAGGAGTGTACGGCGCAAATACGCTGCCGGGCATGCGGATTACCGTATGTAAATTAAACTCGGAGAGCAGTTTCTTTTTGATTGCGACTTTCGCATTATCGGTACCGAACAAGAAGCCGTCGGGAAGAATGACGGCGGCTCTTCCGTTTTGTTTCAAACGATACATAATTACCGACATAAACAAGTCTGCCGTTTCACTGCTTGCGAGATCAGAAGGAAAGTGATTTTTAACGTCGGCTTTCTCGTTCCCGCCGTAGGGGGGATTCATCAGGACTACGTCAAACTGATCTTTCTCGGTATAATCCAAAACATTATGGAGCAAAGAATTATCGTAGTAAATCTGCGGAGTATCAACGTCGTGCAAAAGCATATTGGTTACGCAAAGAATATACGGAAACTGCTTTTTCTCAATGCCGTAAATAGAATTATATATTTTTTCTACGTCGTCCGTGCTTTTCTTTTTGGTTTCCAACTCTTTCAGCCAGCTCACCAAAAATCCGCCCGTGCCGCAGGCAAAGTCTGCGCAACGTTCGCCGATTTGCGGATTGATCATCTTTGCCATAAAGTCCGTGACGGCGCGCGGAGTATAAAATTCACCCGAAGAACCCGCGCTCTGCAATTCACGCAGAATGGTTTCGTAAATTTCACCGAAGGCATGACTTTCTTCGTAATCGCTTAAATCCAAATCGTCGATTACGTTGATGACCTGACGGAGAAGAACGCCGTCTTTCATATAGGTATTCGCATCTTCAAAAGTGGTTTTGACGATTGCCTTTTTGATGGGAGTATCAGGATCGACTTGAATGCCGCCTATCAGCACGTTTCCGTTCGGATCTTTAATATCCTTGCCTTTGAGAACAGGGAAAAGCGTATTATTGACGAAATTCAGAAGGGCTTCTCCCGTCATGCCTTTTCCGCCTTCTTCATGTGCCCAATTACGCCAACGGCAAGGGGTGGGAATAATCGATTGATATTTATCGTCTTCAAATTCCCAATCTTGTTCCTTTGTGTCATACACTTTCAGGAACAAAAGCCAAGCTATCTGTTCGATTCTCTGCGCGTCGCCGTTAATTCCTGCATCGTTGCGCATAATGTCGCGCAATCTTTTTATAAATCCTGAAATATTACTCATCTGTTATGCCGCCTTATAAATTTCGTTTTCAAGTTCTCTGACTGCCCGTATATATCCCTCTCTGCCGCCGAAAAGCTGTGCTATTTTAGCAGGCTTTCCGAATTTAACAAACGGGTCAAGTTTCAGAATGTCCATATCTTCGATTTCGTAAATACCGCTGTCTGCATACTTTTCAAGCAGAGCTTCGAGTACTGCGCGCGCTTCACCGCCGTATTTTGCAAAGACGTTGCGCTTTTTTACGTTTTCCGCGCGTTCCCGCCGCGTCAGGGGTTTCTGATCGAAAGCCACGTGACAAATGAAATCGTAATCGTCTACATCGCTCATGCCTTCGTCTGCTTTAATCTGCGCTAAGTCTATCCCGCGTTCAAGGAATAATTCCTGAATCTTCGCCTTTTTCTCTTCTGCCGACCATTGCAGAATAAAGTTGTTGAGTGAAGAGAACTCGCTGTAAATATTCGCTTTCGTATAGTCGATGATGCTTTCCTGTCGCAAGAGCTTTCCGTCCGTATCGTATACCGCGACCATTTTCTGCAAAATAGAAACTTTACAGCCCCTGCTATCTACCACGTATTTGTGTTTTGGTTCTGTAGGCGGAAGAGGCATTATAACCGTATCGCCGCCCGCTGGAGCTTTTGGTTCGACATGGCGAAATTCTTCATCCTGTTCAATCGGTCCGTCCCAATCAGGATCTGCGAATAGACGAGTAACGCCGCGAAAATCCATAATGGTGAAATGCGTTTTCCCGTCATCCCAACGAAGTCTTGTGCCACGACCGATGATTTGTTTGAACTCGGTCATAGAACCGATCATTTCATCGATTACGATCAACTTAACCATTTTGCAATCGGCACCGGTAGAGAGAAGTTTCGACGTTGTCGCTATTACCGGATATTTTGCAGAAACAGAAATGAAATAGTCCAACTTGCTCTTGCCGTAATCGTCGCTTCCGGTGATACGAACAATATAGTCCGGATCTTTTGCGCACATATCGGCGTTCAATTTGGTCAATGCAACGCGCATACGCTCCGCCGCGTCTTCAGTAGCACAAAATACAATGGTTTTTGCCATTCTATCGGTTGCTTTGAGATAATTGGTTATCTCGTTTGCAACCATATCGATTCGGTCCTGAATGATGATATTGTAATCGTAATCGCTGTTATTATAAATGCGATCTTCGATTTCGTAACCGTAAATATCACGCTGACCTTTACGAGGACGCCATTCGTCGTCGATATCGGTTTTTATGCGTATCACCTTAAACGGCGCAAGAAAGCCGTCGTCAATTCCTTCTTTCAAGCTGTATTTATAAATCGGCTCGCCGAAATAGTCGATATTGGAAATATAACTCGTTTCTTTCGGCGTTGCTGTCATACCGATTTGGGTTGCGGAAGAAAAATACTCCAGCACTTTACGCCAGCGGCTTTCCTCTTTGGCGCTGCCACGGTGACACTCGTCTACAATTACGAGGTCAAAGAAATCTTTATCGAACAGTTGCTTATAGTGCGCAAGCGTTTCTTCGTCCGTCTCTTCTTCCGTTGTTTTATTCCCAACTAATTGTTGGTAGAGGGAGAAATAGACCTGATGCGAAGTGATTGTCGTTCTGTCGTCTTTTGTAAAATTGATTTTATGTATTACCTTTTCAAGAGGCTTAAAATCTCCGCTGATGGTTTGATCGACGAGGTTGTTCCGGTCGGCAAGATAGAGAATTTTCTGTTTCATACCGCTTTGCAATAAGCGGTAAACGATTTGAAAAGCCGTATAAGTTTTTCCCGTACCCGTTGCCATAACAAGAAGGATGCGTTGCTGTCCTTTTGCAATCGCCTCTATGGTGCGATTAACCGCAACCTGCTGATAATATCTCGGCGGATATGTGTTTTGGCTGGTGTAATAAGGTTGATTGATAAGCGCAACTTCAGTTTCAGATAAACCTTGTCCGCCGTTGATTTCACTTTGATAGCGGGCGAAAAGTTCTTCGGGAGAAGGAAAACTATCTATTGCAATTTCTCTCTCGATTCCGGTAAGAAAGTCAAACTCTTGAAAGGCGTCTCCGTTCGAGCTGTATGCAAAAGGAACGTCCAGCATTTGGGCATAAACTTTTGCCTGCTGCATACCGAAAGACACGCTGTGGTTATTGTCTTTGGCTTCTACGACAGCGATAGGATAATTCTTATTGAGGAAGAGTATATAGTCCGCTTTTTTCGGAGATTCACGGCTGACCAAATTGCCACGGAGATTTATTTTACCGTCTGTAAACTGAACCTTGGTCTCCATAGTAATTTTATCTTTCCAGCCTTTTGCCAGAATAGCGGGCGTGATATAGTTTAACTTAATATCTTCCTCAGTCATTTGTTTTTTATCGAGTATGCTCATAG
>JAEDHK010000004.1 GCA_016297005.1 Clostridia bacterium | reverse complement strand
TATCCCAGCGACAGATTTACTTTCTCGTCACATGGGTATGACCTACATATCGACAATGAGCTTGTGGCGGATGCCTTTGCCGGTTTGTCCTCCCAGGAGCAGAGCATTTTGATCCTGCACTGTGTTCTGGAACTGCCGGATCAGGAGATTGGCCGCCTTGTGGGAATGTCCCGCAGCGCCGTTCAGCGGCGACGGACAAAATCGCTCAGCGAGCTCCGGATCAAATTGATGGCGCTTATGCCGAAAGGAGGTTAACGCGAATGAAGCAGCCTAAATACAAAGGGAAAGAGCTTCTTCCTCTTTCGGTGATCGACGCCGCCCGTGACGGTGACGCCCAAGCCGTGGATAGCGTACTGAGGTACTATGAGGGCTATATCAACAAGCTCTGTACCAGGACGCTCTACGATCCCGATGGCCAGCCCCGTGTAAGGGTGGACGAGTACATGAAGCGCCGACTGGAAATCAAGCTCATCCATTCTATCGTCAGCATGAACTGACAAAACCGGCCCCGACAGCGGAAACAGCTTACCCTTTCCCTGTTTCCGTTTCCCCTGGGCTAAGGCTGCACTTTGAAAAAGAAAGCCCGGCGGGAGGCCTCCGGCGCAGTATAAGGCAGACGGATACATTCCTGTCTGTGCCGAGCCATACGGCCGGTGCGCCATGACCCTGTTGTAAGTCCGCAGGACGGGACCCCTACTAAACAGGCGAGCGATCAGAACCAGGCCGCAAAACAAGCGTGGCAGCTTGTGGGCGACGAAGCATAGGCAGGGTTAAAGATACTCGCGCATTGAACACCCGCAAAGTATTGTGCGCCGCACCCATCAGCATGGGCCGGGGTGAGACTCCCGTGGAGCTGTGCCAGCAGCCATCCGTATTGCCTCTTTTGTTTACTATTCAACTTGCAAACAATGAAAGGGGTACTCTTATGCAAGAAGATAGAACCTTTGAAAATAAAGAAATAAAATACGCCCCGCCTGTGCGGAGCGAGAAGAAAATCGGAAATACAACCTTCATCGTCAATTCCTTCTTTCCTGAGCAGGCAAAAGACGGTGTGGTTTCTAAAATAGAAAGGCTTATCAAGGACGAGGTCCGAAAAAAAGCCATAACAACTTGACCTCCATAGGCAGACAAAACCTAAAAAGCGCGGTAGAATAAGTGTAGAACTTCATACCGTGTTTGACTGCCAGATTGGAGGTTATTATGTTTTATCAGTCAAACACCGCTGCCGCGCTTCAATTCCCTTATGCAGTTATGAGCGCCGAAGAAATCACCGCGTTGTATTGCAGATTGTCCCAGGACGATAAGCTGGAGGGCGACAGCAACAGTATTATCAATCAGAAGAAAATCCTGCAAAAGTACGCTCTTGAACACGGATACACCAACTTCCGGTTTTACATCGACGATGGTATTTCGGGTACGACGTTCAATCGGCCTGGGTTCCAGGAAATGATCGCCGATATTGAGGCAGGTATCGTCAAGCGTGTTATCATCAAGGATATGTCCCGTTTCGGCCGTGACTATCTGCAGGTGGGTATGTATACGGAAATCATGTTCCCGGAGCACGATGTTCACTTTATTGCTGTGAATGATGGTGTGGACAGTGCCCAGGGCGACAATGAGTTTACCCCCTTCCGCAATATCATCAATGAATGGTATGCGAAGGACACCAGCAAGAAAATCCGGGCCGTTATGAAAGTCAAGGGAAACGCCGGGGAGCATCTGACAAGCAATCCGCCCTATGGGTACATGAAATCCCCTGACGATCCGAAGCAATGGATCAAGGAGGAAGAACCGGCCCAGGTGATGTATGAGATCGGCCTTTATATCATGGACGGTTTCGGGCCTTCGCAGATTGCGCGAAAGCTGAAGGAAAGAAAAATCCTTACTCCGGCTGCCTATTACGAAAGCAAAGGGATGAAAACAAACGTCAAAAAACAAGGCGATCCCTATGCTTGGGACTCGTCCACCATAGCGGATATGATGGACCGTTGGCGTGAATACCTGGGGCATACGGTGAATTTCAAAACACGGAAAAAGTCTTACAAGAGCAAAAAGACCATCCAGAACCCCGAAAGTGAATGGGCCATCTTTGAGAATACCCATGAACCTATCTGGACGGAGGCAATGGCCGATGCGGCCAGGCTGGCAAGACAGACCAGGCGACGCCCGACAAAGATGGGAGAAATGGGGATGTTCTCCGGCATGATGTATTGTGCCGACTGTGGCTCGATCATGTATCAGTGCAGGGCAACAGGTTTCCGCAGAGATCAGGAATACTATATCTGTTCCGGGTATCGCAAAGGCAAGGATGTGTGTGGGGAGACCCATTCCATCCGAACCGTTATCCTGGAGGAATTGATCCTTGACAACCTGCGGGAGATCGTTTCCTTTGCAAGACAGCACAAAGAGCGGTTTGTTCAGATGGTCATGGATATGGACCTGAAGGAGCGCAACAAGGGACTTGCCAAAAAGAAAAGGCTGTTGACTGATGCTGAAAAGCGGATCGCAGAACTTGATAATATTTTCAAGAGGCTGTATGAGGACAACATCTCCGGCAAGCTCACCGACGAGCGTTTCCGCAAATTGTCCCAGGACTATGAGGACGAGCAAGGCGGCCTGAAAGCACAAGTGCTTCTGCTCCGTGAGGAAATCGAAGCAGTGGAAAGCAAGAGTGCGAATGTTGACAGGTTTCTATCCATCGTTGACAGGTACACGGAAATCCCGGAGCTGACGCCCCACATCCTGCATGAGTTTGTTGAGAAGATCGTCATTTACGCGGCGACCGATCCACACAGCAAGGTAAACCGCAGGCAGCAGGTAGATATCTACTACAAGGGTATCGGTATCCTGGAAATCTCAAAAGTTTTCGATACACGGCATAAATGAAAGAAACGGCATAGCCGTAAGCTATACCGTTTCTTTCTCGCCCTACAATGTTTTCTTATTAGGATTGCACATTACCGTGCCGATTTTTTTATGTATGAAACGTTACATAAGCGGAGGATATGAAAACAGAATGCGCGTGTTTCTTTGGAATGACGATCCTTTACTGTACTGTTGTATAGCTTGCCGAGCATATAAAAAGCCCGTAAAATTATCTTTCATATCCATATGACGAATCTTTGGTATGTGAATAAGCAGAGCTTTTTACGGGCGCAAAGAGTATTATACGCGTTCTTATTTAGTTAATCCGCCGACTTTGCGGTAGATGTCTTTCATGTCTTCTTTGCTCATAATTTTCGGTACCGGATATGCCGGGTTGGCTTCTTTGAAGGCTTCTCCTGCGAGGAAGTCCAGATCTTCTTCTTTGATGCAGTCCAGCGTTGCCGGAATGTTCATCACTTCGTTCATCTTGCGGATGGCGGCGATAAAGAGACGGGCCTTAGCCGCATTATCTACCCCTTTAATTCCGACGGCGGTAGCGAGTTCGGCCAAGGGCAATTCGGCGGTTTTACCATAGTAGTCGAGAACGTACGGGAGCAGAACGGCGTTGGCAAGGCCGTGGGGGGTGTTGTATTTTCCGCCAAGTTTATGCGCGAGGGCGTGCACGTTGCCTACGTAAGCGCGTGTAAAGGCAATACCGCCGTAGTACGCGGCGTATTGCATGTTACGACGAGTTTTGATATCGGAGCCCTCAAAGTAGGCTTTTTCCAGGTTCTCGAAGACGAGCTTGGTGCAGCGGACGGCCTTTTCGCGAGTGTTGTCGGTGTTAGTATTTCCGATATAGGCCTCTACTGCATGAGTGAGTGCGTCCATACCGGTGGTAGAAGTAATGTGTTTGGGTAAGCCAACGGTAAGCGTCGGATCGAGCACTGCGAATTTAGGGATCAGTACGGGATCGTTGATGGCGCACTTGGTGTTATTGGCATGATCGCTTATTACGGCGGCGACCGTCGTTTCGCTTCCGGTACCCGCCGTAGTCGGCACGGCGAAGAGGGGCGGCAACTTCTTCATAACTTTGAAGTAGCCTTGTAATTGTTGAATGGTCTTGTTCGGACGCGCTACGCGGCAACCGATAGCCTTGGCACAGTCCATGGGAGAACCGCCTCCGACGGCAACGATGCCCTGGCAGTTGTTGGACTTATAGAGATCGTATCCTTCGTTGACGAGAGTAACGTCCGGGTTGGGCAAAACTTTGTCATAGACGACGAAGTTCACGTCTCTCTTTTTCAAATCTTCTTTCAGTCCGTCGAGCAGATGTAATTTGTTGTGGAGCACGTCGTCGGTAACGATCAAAATCGAAGATAGACCTTCGCTTTTGACTTTGTCGGCAAGGGCGGTCAATCCGTCGAGAGTCTCCGGCTCACGGAATTTGATAAATTTCAGAGCAAAGCGAATAATGCTCTGATAAGTTCTGCAATAAGCTTTGAATAAAAAGTTCATGTTAAAAAACTCCTTTTCCTTTGATAGCAATAGTATACACTTCTTTTTTCTAATATGCAAGATTTGCGGTCTTTTTTAATAAAAAAACAAAGATTATTCAAAATGAGAAAAGAATGAAAGAACGCTCCCCACAGCCCGATCGAGAACGTTGTTTCTGTCCTCGGAAGACTTCGCTTAGAAAAACCTTGCGGCGCGTTCTTCGGATATTTCTTTCATATCGTCGTTGTCGGCCATTTCCCAGCCCGATTCGACGGAGTACCAATTTTTGGTTGCGCGGTCGTAATGGAAGAGGCCGTCTTCGCTTTCGGCATATAATGAATATCCTTTATATAAATAATAAGCAAAAAAATCCATATCCGATATCATTGTACCACTGTCAAAACAAAGTTACAGGCGAGCAGAGAAAAACTTTTTCGGGAAAGACAACGGCGCACAGATTTCCTGTGCGCCGTTATTTTTTGTTCCGTAAAAATTATTGCTCAACGATGGCTTCGTTCGGGCAGGTAGAGGCACAGCTACCGCAGCTCAGGCAAGCATCGGCGTCAATAACGTATTTGCCGTCCCCTTCGCTGATAGCGCTCACGGGGCAAGCGTCTGCACAGCATCCGCAAGAGATGCAATTATCGGTAATAAAATAAGCCATAAGTAATACTCCTTTTTTAATTTTCATTTGATATTTTGATTATATCATCGGCAAGGATGATTGTCAAGCGCGAGAAGAATCATCTGCGTTTACATTTCGGCGGACCGAGGACGTCGCTCATGACGAAGAATTTCAGCAGGGGATTGGGCGTGATGGCGTCCATTTGCCGTTCCAATTCCTTATGCGCTTCCGGGCAGACGCAGTGCTCTTCGTCTATCGTCGGTTGAATATCGGGTCTACAAACGACCGTCTTCGGTTTGATGTCCGGTTTAATCTCTTTCATGGTTATTTCTTGCTGCTTTCTTTATTCTCGGGAGAGTTGCCGGAAATAGAGTTGCGCATATTGGTGTCCGCTTGCAGATTCTGCATATTATAGTAATCCATGACGCCAAGTTTTCCGCTGCGCAATGCTTCTGCCATGGCTTTCGGAACTTCGGCTTCCGCTTCGATAACGATAGCGCGCATTTCCTGCGTTTTGGCTTTCATTTCCTGTTCGCTGGCGACGGCCATCGCACGGCGTTCTTCGGCTTTTGCCTGGGCGATACGTTTGTCGGCTTCGGCCTGATCCATCTGGAGTTGGGCGCCGATGTTTCTGCCCACGTCAACGTCGGCGATATCGATGGAAAGGATTTCGTATGCGGTACCGCTGTCGAGGCCTTTTGCAAGAACGGTCTTGCTGATACGGTCGGGGTTTTCCAACACGTCTTTGTGAGTGGTGGCGCTGCCGACGGTGGTAACGATGCCTTCGCCTACGCGGGCGATGATGGTTTCTTCTCCGCTACCGCCGATCAGGCGGGAAATATTGGCGCGTACGGTAACGCGGGCTTTGCATCTCAGTTCGATACCGTCTTTTGCGATGGCGGCAATGATGGGGGTTTCGATAACTTTCGGGTTGACGCTGACCTTTACGGCGTTGAGTACGTCACGACCGGCAAGGTCGATGGCCATGGCCGTCTTGGTGGTCAGGTCGATGTTGGCGCTGTGAGCGCTGATAAGAGCGTTGACGACTTTCAGTACGTCGCCCTTTGCCATGTAGTGCGTTTCCAGCTCGGAAATATTGATGTCTAGACCGGCCTTTTTACCGGTGATATAGGCGTCTACGATCATGCCGATCTTGATCTTACGAAGACGCATGCCGACGAGTTTTGCCATAGATACGGACGCGCCGGAAACGAGGGCGCGGAACCAAAGCCCGAGCGGTACAAGCGCAAAAAACGCAACAATGGCGACAACGATTAATACGATGCCTACGATCAGGCCCACCGTGGAGCTGTCGGTCGCCGCAAGTAAAAAGGATAACATAATAATATACCTCCTGATTTCAGTCGATTGTTTTTTTAGTAACGCGTATTGTTCCGCCTTCGACGCCCGATACGACGATAGTATCTCCTTGTTCGATCAAAAAATCCGACGATACGACGTCGTACGTAACGCCCTCGATTTCCACTTTCCCGGCCGGGCGCAGCACGGTCAAAGCCGTTCCCTCTTTACCGAGCAATGCGGAAAAGTTTTCGGTGCCGCTGCTGAAATCCGGATCGACCGCCGTGCCGACGGTAAAGATCCCTTTTTTCAGCCAGCCCTTTTTTTGCGCAATGAAAAGAAACAGAAAGCACAATCCCAAAATCATCGCGTCGACGAGTAAAAACTGGAATAGTTGCATCACGATATCGTCTTCCGGTTTATGCAAAACGGCTCGAAGTACGACGCTGAGAATCAGACAGACGATGCCGGAAATGCCGAAGACGCCGAATCCCGGCTCCAAAAACTCAACGAACAGAAAAATTATGCCCAAAAGGAAAGGAACGAGAACGTACCATTCCATATTGGAAAAAAGCAAACCGAATTGTTGAAAAAAGACCATATTCTATTTGACGTAGAGGATGATGATATTATGCGCTTTCGCATAAGCGTCAAGCTTTTTCTTGGTTTCGTCGCCGACCGAGCTTGTTTTCAGCGTGATCAAACGTTGGAAATTGGGACAGTCGAGGATGCCGCTTACGACGTATCGGAAGGCGTCGGTCAAAGCAACGAGCAGAACGGAATAAACTTCGTCGTTTATCGTCGTCAGCTCGCGACGGCCGTCTTTCAGCACGAGGCCGCTTCCTTTGCACTCTACCGTATATTGGGGCAGAATGTTCGACAACGCATAATTTATCGTGTCTTTCAGGATCACGGCGCCGTCATCGTAAACGCGGCCGAGGTAAGAATAATTCTCTTGATAGGTATCGGCTTCCGCAGATAAAACTTTTCTTTTATCGCGCAAGGTATTTGCGATGGTCGCTTCGCCGAGAAGCAGGGAGAGAGCCTCTTTCTTTTCGGCAAGCAGTTCTTCCGCACGCGGCAAAGCTTCTTGTTTTTTGATAAGAGCGTCGTCCGTGTCGATTGACCCGATTGCTTTTTGAAGAGCCTCTATGCGAGATTGCAAAAGCAGTTCTTTCTTGTCGTATTCTTCGATCTGACGACGGATTTTATCTGCCTCGCCGTCGGAAAGGATCTGTTCTTCCAGGTTGGAAAGCTTTCCTTTTTTCAAAAGTTCAAGGTCGTATCCTCCGTCGTTTTGCAACGTTTCCAGATAGTCGAGGTTGTTATTAAAGCGCGCTTCCAATCCGCGGATGTCGTCTCTTTCCGACTCGATCTCGGCGCGCTTATCTTTAAGAATGCTGTTCAAAGCGGAGATCTCGTTGATAAGTTGCTTTTTCTCCGCCTCCTTTTCGCGAATGCGTTCGATGACGGAAACGTACTGCTTGCCCGCATAGGCAATGCACAACTGCCCGTAATTCAATTCTTTGTCGCCCTCGGTCACGGTCGCAGCGCGGCTTTGGCAAGCAATGATGTTTTCGCGGACTTCGGCAAGACTCTTTTGCAAAGAAATTCTTTTTTCCAAAGCGTTCCGCAACGCTTCGTAAGCGTCGCCTTCCGCTTGTTTTCCCACCCCGCTGACGGAGCCGGGAGTCAGATTTTCTTGCTTTTCCAAAGCGATCAATTTATTTCTGCCCTGAGCGATCGGTTCTCCTCCGTCGGAGCCGTTCATTTCTTTGATCAGGGCGGCGATATGAGAAACGTTTTCGCCGGCAATAAACGTTGATTGCGTAAGACTTTTCAATTCGTTGGCGACCGAAAAGGCTTTCGATACTTCGGTTGCCTTTTGTTCGAGTAAAGAGACCAATTCGTCCTGAGTTCCGACGCCGGCGGAGGCGTATAACTTTTTCAGAATGGCGATCTTGGCCAGTTTTGACTGTTGCAGGCTGGCGACGTAACCTCTCCCGGTGTCCGTCTTTGCGCGCAAAGAGCCGATACGGACGTTTATTTCGTTCAGCTTTGCGGAATATTCGGCGCGGACGGAACGATAAGAAGAGATTTCGTCTTCCTGCTTTTTGATTTCATTATCCAGATCGGACGTCGCGACGGAAGTATCCGCTTTGTCGATGACGGGCATGTTACAAACGGGACAGTGATTTCCGTATTCCAACGCGTTGATTTCGTTATAATACTGCTTGCGCGTATTCAGTTTAAAGATCTCGTCGTCCGCCGCTTCGATCTTTTTGTTGCATTTTTCAAGATATCCGGTCAACGTGGCCTTTGCGTTCTCCAAAGCGTCGAGACTTTCTTGCTGACTGCGCACGGCGACGTTGTTTTCGTTGATCTTTTCGTCGATGGAGTCCGTTTCTCTCAGAATGTTGTCGGCGAGGATATGAGTACGGAAAAGCTCGTCCTTCTTTCTTTCCGCGTCGTGGTACATACTGATAAGAAGAGCGGTGTCTTCGCCGTTTTCTTCGGCGATGGCGTTCAGCCGTTCGTTAGACCGATCCATTTGATCGCGGTTGAAGTCGTATAACTTTTCAAAGGCTTTGATGACGGCGTCCGCACCACATTGCCTGGAATATACGGCGACGTCGAGTTCCGCTTTGTCAAGATCCGCTTGCAAGTCTTCTTCTTTTTTCCGGAGCGTGACAAGAGTTTTGTCCAATTGGGCGAATTTCCTATCGACATGACGAAGGATAAGGTTGTCGGATTTGTCGGAAGAAACGTTTTCCGTGATCAATTCGCTCAGCGCGGTATAAAGACTTTCTACGGTGGCGGTGGTCTTTACGTAGTCGGACTGTTTTTTCTTCATAACGCGTTCGCCCGTTTCGGTCTCTTTGACCTTTTGGACAAGTTCTTTCTTTTTATCTTCGATAATGGGCTTTAATCCGTCGTTTTCGGAAATAATGGCGGCCGATTTGCGGACGGCGACAAGCTGCTCTTTAATCCGCTCGCTACGTTTAAGTTTTTCGCGCAGATCATCCGTCGGCTTTCTTTCGGCGTCGAGATCGGCCAGCTCCTTTTCCGTATTGCGAAGTTGCTCCGCGGTTGCCTGCGCCTTTTCGCCCAGAACGACGGCGTCGCGAAGCGCGCTGCAATCGTTTTGAATTTCTTCTATTTCCGCGTTCACTTCCTGGATTTTTTTCGCAATTTCGGCGGCGTTATAGTCCTCTTCCAAAGAACGAAGTACTTCGTCTTTGTCTTTATATTCCTGCAATTTGTCCTTAAAGCGATCGAAAGCGCTTTCGGCTATCTCTCTGTCGATGCTAAGATTGGTCAGAACGGAGATAAAATAATCGGCCGTGCGTTCGAAAGAGTTTTCGTACGTTTCTTCCTCTTTAACGTTGAAAAAAACGTCCCACATTTTTTTATCCATTTTCAGCACGGAAGAAAGATATTCGTTGACCGCTTCCTCGCCTTGCAAGGTGCCGTTTGTAAGATGCAAGGCAGTAACGTTGGCTTCGAAATCCCGGACGAGTAAGGCCTCTCCGTCCTGTTCAAAAGCAAGGCTTACGTTGCCGTGGGCCAGAACGGGATCGCCGAAGACAGCGTATGAGAGTCCGTTCCGGATATACTCCACGTCCTTCTTTCTGAACGCTTTTTTAGCGGACGTAAAGTCGAACGAAAGGGCTGGATCGTCGAAAATGCCGTTGACGGTCAATTTTTTGATTAACATGCGAAGAACCTCCATTCTTTGAGCCCACCGCTTACGCTTTTGCCGGGTTTCCGAAAAAATTTTAAGAAATGCTGGCGCAAAGGGCAATTGTGTGCTATACTTGTCAGTATAAAATATTATACACTACAAAAAGGTTGATTGCAAGACGCAACCGACATTTTTTCGGGGAAATTATGGGGTTTGTGAAAGTAAGCGGAGAATTCGTTCGGCAAAGGTTTATTCCGATAGACGATATTTTCATCACGGAATATATGCCCGACGCCGACCCGACGGACGTGAAGATTTATCTTTACGGTTTGTCTTGCGCGCTTAAAGGAGAAGGCGAACTGTCTTACGTCGCCGGCAAATTGCAACTCACCGAAGAAAGGATTCGTTCCGGATTTAAGTTCTGGGAGAAGAAAGGCCTTGTTAAATTGTCCTTAATAGAGCCGTTTTCGGTAACATATCTATCTGTTCGGGAACCTGAACCCGCTATTGTTAAACTTAATGCTGAAAAATACAAGCCGTTCACGGAAGAAGCGTACAGGATCTATCCGGAGCGGTTTTTGACGCCTAACGTTCTTAATATGTATATGGAGCTGATGGAGTCGGAAAAGATGGAGATCAACGCCATGCTGCTCATTATGCAATACTGCAAGGATCTGGGCGGTGGGGAAAAAATGGGGATGAAGCACGTGTGCGACACGGCGAGAGCCTGGGCGAAAGAGGGCTATCTGACCGAGAAAAAAGTCGCCGCGCATATCGCCGATCTCGAAAACAACAACGAAAGCGTCCGAAAACTTTTCGAGACTCTGGGCATAAGAAGGGTTGCCGATATCGACGACAGACAGATGTATCATAAGTGGGCAAAGTACGGTTTTACGTTGGACGCCATGTTGGTTGCCGCCCGTTCCCGCAAGAAAAAAGGGGGAATGGAAAAGCTGGATCTGTACATGGAAGAGCTGAAAAAAGCCGGCGCAATTACTGCGGCGGACGTCGCTTCTTATACCGAGAATAAAGAAAAGATACGCGACCTTGCCATAGAAATATGCAAGATACTCGGCATCTATTACAGCAACGCCGACAGCGTGGTGGATGTCTACGTTATGCCGTGGCTCTCGAAGGGATTCGAGCACGACGCGCTATTGTGTCTGGCGCGGTACTGCTTTTTAAGAAACGTACACACGCTCGACGTGATGCAGAGTATGGTCGACAAAGTTGCGACGCTCGGGCTCTTTACGGAAAGCGATATCGAAGCCTACGTGGATCGTCAGATCAGAATCGACGAGCAGATCCGCGCCGTTTACGACGCATGCGGTTATGCGGGCGCCGTAACGAACAGGGACAGGGAGAATTATAAAAACTGGGTTGAATGGGGCTTCGACGACGAGACGATACTTGCCGTTGCCGGCCGACATTGCGGCGCGGCCTTTCCGTTGCAACTTATTAATCGGACGCTTGGCTCCATGCGCGTAAACAAGATCTTCGGGAAGGAAGACGTTCTTGCTTCGATGGACAAGCAAACCGACAAAAAGTCGTCGCAGGCGCATGATTATATGGAACATAATTATTCGGAAGAAAAGCTGAAAAGCGCACTCGTTAATTTCGACGATTGGAGCGATGAAATATGAATATCAGAGAAAGAACGTATGCCGTAATTCGGGCAACGGCGGCGCAAAAAAGAGAAGAAAGACAAAACCTTGTCGCACGTCTTCGGGAGGACGAAAAGTTTGATGAGATGCTTCGCCGCTCGAACAGTTTGCGGTGGGACCGACTGCTGAAAAAAGGTGCGGAAAAAGACGAGGCGGAAGCTGTTCTTAAAACAACAGAAGAAGAAATTAAACAATATTTATTGGCAAAAGGATACACCGAAGAAATACTTTCGGATACCGCAAGTTGTGATTTTTGTAACGATACCGGCGTTTATCAAGGACAAATGTGCGAATGCGCAAAGCGTGTTTTTTTTGAGCTGAGCGAACAAAGAAGTCCCCTTTTGTCAGGTCTCCCGGACGGGCTGGCGCAGGTGGATTATTCCGTTTATGACGGCAATGAAAAAACATATCGGAAATATGCGTCTTTTATGAAAAAAAGGATGGTGGACGGCGACCTGTCTTTTGCCGTCGTCAGCGGAAAAGCGGGAACGGCAAAAACTTATCTTTCCTGTGTTTCCGCACGGGAATATATGAAAAAGGGGAACGACGTTCTGGCGATAAACGCGCTCCGGCTCAATCAAAAGTTTTTAGCCTATCATTGCGCGTTTTTAGAGTCGAAACAGGAATTGTGGGACGAGCTTTCCCGGCCCGATCTGCTTTATATAGACGATCTCGGAGTCGAGCCGATCCTCAATAACGTAACCGTCACGTATTTATATGCGCTTCTTGTGGACAGAATGGATAAAAAGACCATCATCACGACCAATCTTGATCAATTGAAGCTGGAAGAAAGATACGGACAACGTATCCTGAGCCGTTTGCTTGATAAACGAAAAGGCGCGATGCTGACGTTCGAGGGAGAGGATCTCCGCTTTTAATAATTACCTTTTCGGAGGACACTGAATAATGAACGAATATACCGCCGTGTTCTGGGATTGGAACGGCACGTTGATCGACGACGTCGATTACAATATAGATTGTATTAATCAACTCATAGGCAAAATGGGCCGCAAAGCTATCGATAAAAGAGAGTATCTGGACGCTTTCGGCTTTCCTGTCGTCAATTTTTATAAAAAGCTCGGTTTTGAATTCGATAACGAAAGCTACGTTAAGGTAGCGGATCAATATATCGCAACGTACAACGCCCACGCCGACGAGCTCCCTTTACGGAAGGGCGTCAAAGAAGCGCTTGCCGTTTACGCCGATAAAGGATTAAAACAATTTATTCTGACCGCCAGCGAAAAAAAGATCGTCGAGCATGGCCTTATGAGCCGCGGGATCGAAAAGTATTTTACAGAGGTACTCGGTCTCGATAACTTTCTTGCAAAAGGAAAGACGGAAATCGCCCGCGCCTACCTTGCGGAACATCCGCAAATCGGGAAATGCGTTATGATCGGCGATACGTTGCACGATCTGGATACCGCGCGTGAATTGGGCATGGATTGTATACTGATGAAGGGAGGACACTCGTCGGATGAAAAACTTCTTCAAGCCGGGGCGCCCGTCGTCGACCATCCTAACGAAACGTACCGCTACGTACTTCCCACGGGACGCGGATACAGAAAATCGGCTGTGGACCTGTCCTTTGTTTCTAAGTACAAGTCTTTTTATGACGATCTGAAAAATACCAATAAAACGGAGGATTGGTAAGATCTAATTCTTGATAAAATCGAGAATATCGGCGGAAGTTCTTTCGCCCTCGTCATATAAAAATATATGACCGGATCCCTTGTACGTTATCAGTTTCGCACGAGGGATTATTTTTACCATTTCGACCGATTGATAATAAGGCATAGTTTTATCTTCGGTTCCCCAAATTAATAAAACTGGGAACCCTTTTTTGCCGACAGACTCGTATCCTTGAAGAGAAGATCCGAAGTCGAGAAGGGTGTGCCGGAGAGAAGAAAGGGTACTGCTCCGCAGGCCTTTGAACTGTGCGTAATAGGAGAATTTTTTTCGGTATTCTTCCTGCACGACCGCATCGCTTTTTAACATTTCGGCGGCGCAGGCGCGTTCTTGTCTGCCCTTTGCAAGAGCGAACAATATTTCGCCGAGGCCTTTTTTTTCGGCAAGACGCATGGCAAAAGGAACGCGGTATCTCATACCGGCGGGAGCGAGCAGGATCAGCTTTTTCACGGGCGGGTCAAACAAAGAAATATAAGTTGTGGTCACAATGCCGCCCATAGAGGTCCCGACGAGAATGAATTCTTTATCCGGGATGGTCGCCGAAACGAACTCCCGAAGTTGTTCGGCGAGGAATCGGGCGGTGTACTCCGTCCGGACGCGATCGGACAGGCCGCGGCCGTACAGGTCGTAGCGGAATACGTGATACCCTTCTTTGACGAGAGCGTCGGCCACTTTGTCGTAAATAAAAAGGGGCGTGGCATAGCCGTGCACGAGGACAACGTAGTTTTCGCCCGAACCTTCTTCTTTGTAGTGAGTGACGCCGGAGGGGAGAGCAATAAATTTTCCGTCCGAGACGGTCTTTCTTAATTCGTCGTTTAACGTCAGAGATTCCGGTTTGTAGTATGTTTTCATTCTCCGTCCTTCAGATCGCTCGATTTCAGCCCGGTGGGTTCGGCGTTCTCCAAATATGATATAAGTCGGTCGGTTTCGTCGGTCGAAAAATATAGTTTTTTACAGTTTTCGCGCACGAATTTTTTGTTGATCGAGACGTTGAGCATGGTAAGGAGTTCTTCATAAAACCCCACTAAGTTAAATATAACGATGGGCTTTTGGTGGCGTCCGAGTTGCTTATTTGTCAGCACTTCGAAAAACTCGTCGTACGTGCCGACCCCGCCCGGAGCGATAATAAAGGCCTCGGCCATGTCCTCCATAATTTGTTTTCTTTCGTTCATCGTCTCGGTCTCGATCAGACGGGTGCATTCGGTAAAAGCCGCTTCCAGCCTTTCCGTTTTGAAAAACTTCGGAATGACGCCGCAGATCTCGGCATTGCCTTTCTTAAATCCGCGCGCCGCCGCGCCCATTACGCCGTTATTTCCGCCGCCGAAGACCAAAGAATGTCCCCGTCTTGCCAGCTTTTCGCATAGTTCTTCCGTTTTTTCGATGTAGATGCGGTCGATCCTGTCCGTTGCCGATCCGAATAAGCAGATTCTCATGATAAAAAACTCTCCTTGTCTGACTGTGATTATACAGTACGGCGAATATTCTGTCAATATTCCCCATTTTTGTCCATCCTTGCGGTTCGACAAACAAAAAGTCGGATTTTAGACGTTTTCTGTCGTTTGTTGTCAAAATTAACTTAAAAGAAACTTATAATATTTTTTCGCTCGGACGGGTATTGACATGCGCGCACGTATGGCGTATAATGTACACAGCGAAAAGGGGTGGAGTCTGCCCTTTTTGCAAAAATCATCGGTTCGCCCGAGGCTATAAAGGGCGAAAACGGAGTACGGAAATGAAAAAAAGCTATCTCAAATTAGGAATTTTGATACTATGCGTCGTTTTGGCGTTATGTATCGTCGCATGTTCCGAGCGACAGCAGGAAGAACAGGGAGAAGTCGTCGGCCCGGAAGACGTTGACAATCTGAGAGATCCGATTGAGATCAAAGGTAAAGGCGCCAAAGAAAAGGCGTTTGAATACATCGAAAATTCGATGAAGTACCTCGATACCGATCAACACGTTACAATCAATCCGTACTGGTTGTGCGTCAATACCGTTTTCGATTTCAGATTCCGCAATTACGAAAAACTCTTCGACGGAACGTACTCCACCACTCCGAAGACTTTCGTGGATTATAAGTTATCTATCCTTGCCAATATAGCCTTGACAAACGATGAAAAGGCTACGCAAGAAGGAAAGCTGCCCAACGCCAACAGCCGGATGCTGATTGAGTTGCAGGACGTTAACAAAAGTTTTACGGTGTTCGGTCTGTATTATTACGGCTCCACCACTTATCTTGATATCGCCGGCAAAAAGTACTATTTCGAGCAACTGAATATATCTTCTCTGGCCATCGCTCTTGTGCGCGCGCTCAAATTGGGGACGGAGGACGAAATAGATTTCGTTTCTTTGGTCGGTAACTTCCTGCATGCGAAACTGCCGGAAATTAAACTTGCCGGAGGACTGAACATCTCGTCCATTATCGGACAGGTATGGGACACCACCATTTTCGAGAACCACTATCGGGTCGACTACAGTACCGAAACGGTCGAATACGACGTTCTGCAAGAAGGCGTAACGGTAAAGAAAGTCGAACCGAAATACGAGTACGTACGAGAATATTTCAAAGCGAACACCTTTCTGGATATGCTTTGCGGCACGAACGGCGTTCTCGACATCATGCCCGGAGTAGTGCCGAAGTTCGAGATAACCTGGACGGGGTTGGGATTACCCGATATGGACCAATTCCTGGAAGACACGCTCGGATTCAGCTTGCGGTCGATTTATGCTAAAGACTGGCCGAAGATGAGCTTCCCGTTCTATGCCATCAATGAGATGAAAGAAGTAAAGGACCAGGACGGCTCCATTTCCCACGCGTACGTTTTCAGCGGATTCGGCATCGATATCGTTGCTGAAACGGGCGAATACGACGTGCAATTCAGGACGGTGCCTTTCCGCTTCGGTCTGAGCGAGAAAGACGACGTCGGTATCAACATGGCAAGCTATAACTTCGGTAACGGTAAAGGTACCACTTACAGTAAAGGAAACATTGCCAATCTGGAAGCCAACTTTAAGCTCGCCGTAGATTCGCCCGAGGGCGACACGCTTCGCGTCAAAGACGTCCTTGGAGATATCGCGCCGCTCGGCGGACTGGAAGAAGTGCCTATCGTGATCGACGAGGCCACTTCTTATACGTTCGACGTCAAAGCCGCCGTTTCTATCGATCTTTTCGATAACGCGAACAACTACCTTCAACTCACTTACAGATATAACGGTAAAGAGGTGCTTTCCGTTTATCTTGTGCCCGATCTGACGTTTACGCCCGTCGAAAACGGAGAAACGTACATATATAACACCCTGTTTTTGAATTGTTCGCGACTAAAAAGCGGAGGCAAAACGTTCTTCCCGAATACGAAACTATCCAATATTAATCTGACGAAACTGGTATCGGAAAAACTGGGCGAAGGCGTTATGCAGTACCTCGATCCGCGAGTGGATATATCGGCGGAGTTTTTACAAGAGCTGACGCTTGCAAGGAACGCGGCCACCGAGACGCCTATCGAGCCGACGGGACTGGACGTTCTGAGTCTGATTGAACTGCTGATTACCCGTAACGCCGACGATACCGGTTACGAATATATCACGTTGCCGACCAAAGCAAACAGAATACTCTCGTTGCACTTCGACAACTTTTTCATCAATAAAATCATGTCTATGATCATGCCGGGCATGAGCCTTGTTACCGACGGCGACGAACAGTATTATAAAGGCGGCGTCGGGCTGAAAGGCGTCGAAATGACGGTCGACTTTTCCAAACCGTTCGATTCCGTGACTTTGCGCGTGGACGTTACGGAGAGGACGACGCTTACGGCGAGCATCGGCTCTCGTAACCCCGACGGTACGTACAATACCGGTATTTCTTATTTGAAGATGCCGTCTTTCGAGATGACCGACGTTGGATTGGACAAAAATCTGCAACCGGTAACGGACGCCGGATCACAGCGGACCTCTTATCTTGATCTGCACAGATCGCTCGAATATATGGCAACGATCAAAGGATCCGTCAAACTCGGATCGGGATCGGGCACGACCATAAATCTCGACGCGTTGGTCGCAATGATCACAAGAGACTTTCTGGCTTCTTTCGAGATCGAACAAGGAAGCCAGATGAATATAGGATACGATTTGAAACTGGGCTTTGCGCTTACCAATATGCGTACCACCACGCTCATTCTCGATCTGTCTTTCCTTGACGATAACGGCGATCCCATTTACGTTGACGCGCCGTTCTTGCGCTTATATTATGAAGGTAGCGATGACACGCTTTATATCGATACGCAGGTTTCGCCGGAATACGACCTTGTGGAACAGTTGCACAGGCAGATGTCTCTTACCAAGATATTGACCGGCAGAATCCCCAAGTTCGCCATCAAAGATTTGGGTATCGCCGATATACTCGTCGGCATGAACGTCTCTATTAACGATCTGTACGACGCCCTCGGCGTGGCGCACTCGGCCGCCGTCCATTTCGGTAACGGCACGTTGAACGCGTCCGGAGACGGAGAAAACGTCGAAGTGGAAGTGGAGAATGAAAACAACGCGTTTTCTTTGATCGGACAGGCGATTCAGTCCGTCAACGTTCAGGACGGCCTGCTCGGCATTATCGTTAACGAACAACTTCTTAACGTTCTCGGCGGCATCCTTGGTCTCGGGCTTTCTTCCGGTCTGCCTTCCGTCAACGGCAATCTCGAATTGCATCTCGGCACCGCTTATTCCAAGACGGAAAACGGCGAGACGTTCTATCGTATGGCGGACGGAAAGATATATTACGTTTCAGAAGAAGAAAACGTCGTCTATGACGAAAACGGAAACGCAACGCAGATTCCCGTCAGCCATCTTACGTTGAACCCGGACGTGGAACCCGTTTTGCGCGACAGCGGTTTCGTGCGCGTCCATTTCGGTCTGATCGACAGCGGAAAGGGCGTTGCCGAATCTTTCTATCTCGACTGGGTGTTGCTCGATAACATTAATATTACGAGAACGAACACCGCGAAACTGTCTATAGGTAAAGGAGAATACGACGACTTCTCTTCCTGGTCCAGCAGTCTGAACCTTTCCGTTAACCTCGAATTGGAGTATAGCACGCAAGCGAACAAAGAACTTGTCGATTGGGATATGATCTACTTGCTTATCAACGAGGTAGGCAATACCGACTCCATGAATACGTTCATGAAAGATCTTCTGAAATCGGCCGTCCTCGGTTTGCAAAGTAAGCTTCTTCATACGGACGCGGGCCAACCGAACCCCGAAGATCCCAAATATCTGAAAATAGGACTTGCCGTACGCGGAACCGTCAATCTGGCCGATTTTTTCAGCAGCCAGGTCGCTATCGTTATTTTTGACAAGTCGGTCGAGGACGCAAGCGGATACCAAGCCAGCGACGGGACCTATCAGGTCATCGCCGGCGTTTATATGAAAGACGGACAGGCGGAATTGGATCTGAGTTATCTCGGCATCAACGTTCTGCGTATTACCGACGTAAAGAACACCTATCAGGGCGTCATAGCCTCTTTATGGGACGTTTACGTCAATGCGGTTCAGGCCGAAGACGTCGCCGTAAGCGATCAGTTTAATAGCGGAAAAGACTATCTGGACGGCGTTATGAAGCAGTCCATTCTGAGCTATTTCCTTAACACGCAATATAAGACTTATATCGACGATCGTACCACCTCGGCATTCACGACCGACCTTTATAAGTATCTCGTGCTGGACGACGGATATATCTATATCTACGATCGCAGAAAACTTGCCGAATACTTTGACTTTGCAGACGGCGATAACGAACTCCGGTTGCAACAGAATTACGCGTACTATATGATCTCCGGAAACGTCATTTCCGTTTATGAAAAGAACCGGGTTGCTCCGAAAGCGGAGATCGGCCCCATTCTCCGCGGCGACGGTGCGTTGCGAATCGACGTCTACGATCTGGAAAGAAAACGTCTTACCAACAGCTACGGCAATTCTACCTACGTGGAAGAGATCTTCGAGGCTTCGCTCAAATCGAACGCATACAGCATTTTCTCTACGTGGCAGAACAATTATTCCGGCTATTGGAAATCCACTTATAATTCCGCTTCTCCCGGCCTCAAAACGTATATGAACCGGGAGTTGCAGGAGACGATCGACGAATTAAAGAACTTCTTGACGAAGTACTACGTGTCGAGCGACGCATATCGCGTCGTCCGCGCCAACCTGCCTACGGAAGCGACCGCTTACGTCAGAAAGAATTATCCTGAGTTTGAAAACGCGTCCCCGGCGGAGATTCAGAATTCCGCCGTTTACAAAACGGTATTCCAGCAGATGCTCGACGCCGACGTCGAAAAGAACGTGGAAGAGCTATATAACAACTTTAACAAGAGTCGATTCTTTTCTGTGTTCGGTTCTTCCGACGGTACGCTCAGCGAAGATTATTTAAGAGCGGTTACTTGGTATCGTATTTTTAGAGAAGAAGCCATTTCCGCTTCCGCCGTTTATAACGCCGCGCCGGTAGGCGTCAACGAATACGTCGACGCCGCGGAAAGCCGTTATTCGGCCGGTCAGGCGTCCAATATTCCGCCCCTTCTTACGGGTAAGATCCCGCTTGTGCTTAAATACAATCAAAAGAAGTTGACGCTCGAACTTATCAGAATAGAGATCAACACCATCTTTGCCTCTTTGGGAATGGTCAGCTTGGGAGAATATATCCAATTCGACGATTTCTTCACGCGCGTCGACACGACGGACGGTCTGAACCTTGCCCTCGGTATTACCTTATTCGAGACGTATAAGTTCCAGCTGGGCGTGTTCTCGTTGAACGTCAGTCTGGACAAAAACGTCGATTCGAATCTGTACGAGGTTAAGATGCCGGGCGAAACGGCTGATTCGGACGTGCAAGGCGTTCCGGACGCCGTCAAGTTGGAGGCGGAAGCTTATATCAGCATTGCTAACATGCTGTCTGCTTATAACAAGACGGGCAAGTCGGAATACGGACTGACCGATCTTTTAAAGCAGTTGCTCACTTCTTCTCAATTCAGACAAGAAGACCTCAGGCAGTTCTATCTGGACATTGCTTCCACCTACGGAGATACGACTTCCGACGACGCCCTTATCAGGATCCGCGCCGCGGCGTTCAAAGCTCTGCGCGACGCAATGACGACGACGATGGAACAAAAAGAGGAGATGCAAAAACGGTATGAGGCCGCCTGGGAAGATATCCGCCTGAATACTTGCGATTCTCTCTATCGCGGCGGAACGGAAGGCTCCGACAAGCATTATGCTCTTGCATGGGTAAAATTGCTTAACGGCGCCGACCGTATTGCGCTCGACGAATTCGATCTGGAAATCCTGATGCAATTCATGAACGAAATGAACGACAGTCTGCACATTTATACAGAGTTGTGGTTCAACATGAAGAACACCTATTCGAGTTCTTTGAAGATCACCATAACGAGAGAGATCCTCGGCGAGTACGATCATCTGATTCCGGTTGAGGACGGTACGCCCGAAGCTGCCACCGCGAAAGCCGTCGTCGGAAAGTCTATTCCCGCCGACACTTATTACGAATTGATCGACTACGGTAACAACGAGCTCAAATACGAGTTGACCAAGGACAGCAAGTTCGTTTCCGGAAAGACGTATTACTATCGTTCGGAAGAAGAGATCCTTGCCATTATGTACGACGGTAGCACTAATACCAGTCATACGCAATTTGCCGGCAGGGTCTACGTTACCACGCCCATCTTTAATATCGGCAACGTCGTTATGGAAGACGTTTCCAATACGATTACTTCGATTTACGACTATTTCGGCGAACAATTCCTGACCAACATCGCGCGTAGCGTACGTTCGATGTTCGGCATCGAAGAAGATCCGACCAACGCTGCCGCAACCCCGGAAGAAGTCCGTAACGCCGCTCTTCAATCGTTGAACGCCGCGCAAGGAATGGCCACTTATCTGCAACTTGTTCTGGAAGAGAACATGTTCTCGCTGAACGTCTTTAAGTCTACGCTCGTTTCTATCGTTTATCTTCTGACGGGTAACGATATTTCCGGGTCCATCAATTCGTTGGATTTCGGCGCGTCGGTCGAACTTACGTACGGCAACACCAGCGGAGAGGATATTAAGACCGGTATAGAAGCGGTCGTTCGTTTTGCGAACAATCAAGGCGACGAGATCATCGGAGACGAAGATGAAACGAAGATCGCTTTGGGCGTCAGAAACATTAACCTGTCTTTCAACAACGATATTACCATTCCCGAAACGGCAGATGGGAAAGATTACGTTTCCGTCAAAGAATTCGCCGAAGTGGGCGTTGCTTGGGGCGGATATACGACGATCAGCCTGACCGACCTTGCCAAGACTGTCTTTAACTTCGACTATGCCGTCGATATCTTTACCAATTACTGGTTCGAAGGTCGTGAGTTCGACCTCGGTTTCCAGGTGGCCGTTCCCGAAGACGAAGAACTGAATCAAGCCGTTTACGTGGACATCAAAGGAAACGTCAATTTGCAGACCATTTCTGAATTGAAGAATATCGACATTTATTTGTCGCTTACTTCGGCGGGAAATCGCGCGATATATGAAAAGGATTATCTCAAGAGCCGTCGAGAAACGATGGATACCGTGCTCGCCGAAAACAATTACAATTACAGAAACGCCTGGACGCAACTGAAATCTCTTATTTCGTCCACCGCAACGGAAGATCCCACCTTCACGTATACCCAAGAATATGAAAGGATGAGCAACGATAACGAATTCGTGTCCGTAATGAACGGGATCGAAGCGTCGTTGAAGACGGCTTATCCGAACGTATCCGGCGATGAGATCTATGAGAAGTTCTGGGCTGAATTATACGGTCAATGCGGCGATTTCTATCTGAGTAACATTCTTAGTTTGTACGTTGTTTTGGATGAAAACGGCGTCGGCCATATCTATCTCGATCTGAAGTTCCTGAAAGTAGAGCCGCTTGTCATCGACGACGTAAGCGAAGTGATGAAAGCGATTGGGCAAGCTTTCGGCGTCAACTGGGAAAAATTGTTTGCGACAAACGAATCCGGAGCCGACAATGCGGCCTCCTCGGCCGATACCGCGGCGAGCGCCCCGAGAAACGCGGCGGGAGAAGAAAACATAGTCGCTTCTCAAATCTACTTTGCCGTCAATACGCAACGGAAGCAAGAATTCTTGCAGGCGTCCGTTACCAGCGCGGCGTTCTATTCTATAATGATCGCCATGGGCGTGGAAAACATCGAAAAGTACTTCGGTGAGATTCCGGAAGACTTCGATCCGACGACGGATACTTACTATATATATCCGCAGTATTCGCCCTCCTTTAGTTTCGGTTTTGAAAAATGGGACGAAGACACGAAGAGCTATAAACTGATCAATCTGGAATTGAAGATGGAAAACTTCCTGACCATATCGCTCGGCGTCGATAATCCGACCCTGGATATTACGCGCGGCAGTCAGAAGATCGCCATCCGCGAAAAAATCAAGAACAGCGACGGGCAATACGTGGATTACTATACGCCCATCGACAAGATCTGGATTAATAATCCCGAAATAAAACTCAATCTGGAAGGACAGATACTGTTTGACGCGATCGGCGCCGATGCGGCGGAAGAAGGCAAAGAAACTACCGTTAACTTCGGCGATCTGCTGCGCGCTCTTGTCCGCGACGACTTCCCGATCGACGTTCTTTTGGAGACGCTCGATTCCATCTCGAACGATCTTTACTTCACGTTTGAAATGAAGATCAACGTACTGAAAATTTACGAAACCATCAAGAAGCTCGATCAATTGGAGGGTGGCGTCAACAGCATTCTTAATCTGCTCGGCGGCATCGGTTTGGAGGCCTATCTCGAGATCGATTCCCGCGAGCACGACGCTAACGGATTGATTGTCGAAAATAACGTTCTCGTGGGTATCTATCTCGTAGAAGAAAAGACCGGCGGTTCTTCTTCTTATTTATCGCTGTACGTGGATCTGTCCCTCTTCCATATCAGCCCGATCAAGATCACCAATCTGACTCTCACCGGAGAGCAGCTCTTCGAGCGGTTGCAGACGATTTTCTCTTCGAGCGACGCCTCTAACGGGTACGGACCTGTTTCCGACGAAGACAGAAAATTGGATTTGACATATCTCTACACCGATATGCGCGCTGCCGAAACGGCCCAGGCGCTCAATGCTGCCGCCAAGAACGCCGGTTCTCCCGTGTACGATATCAACAGCGCGACCGCCGTGGAGAATTATCTTTCCATGATGATCGGTAACAATTACGGCTTGACGATAACGGCCGTAGCCGAAGTTCTGATCGAGATCCTGGATGAAGTATTCAACGACGACAGAAGTATCAGTCTCCGCGCCTTTAACGAAATGGTATCGGATACCTTTAAGAGCGAATATCAATCGATTATCGACGAGTACGTTCGCGTGTCGAGAAGCATGGACGAACTTTTGGAAGAAGCCAAGTACAATGCTTGGGATAACTTAGTCGAAGGCAGCGTTCTTACTGCCGACATGAAGAAAGAGGCCGAGGAGCTGTATACAAGCGTCGTCGCTGCCAACGTGTATAGCGATCTGACCGATAACGATCTGAAAGAGTTCTGCTGGGACGCTTATTACTGGCTCGTCAACGGCGTTACTTACGATACTATCGTCGAGACGTACGGCGGACTTCAACCGGACGGCAGTTTGCCAACCAAGGCAGTTTATTTCCTGAACGTGACCGGATTCAAGAACCTACTGAACGGTAGCGGATCCTCGATCGACGGGTATATCAGGCAATGGCAAGCCAAGAGAGATAACGATGACGAGATCGAAGAACAGACCGTTCTTCTTGCCGGCGAATACATGGATTATTACGTCAAGGCCGAAGCCTTTGACGAATATGCCGCATACCTCGAAAAGATGATGGCCGTCTTTACGGACGCTTCTCAACGCGCTCGCGCCGATTCCGAAAACATGACCACCACGCAGATCGAGAGTCTTGCGTTCGATTATTTGCGTCAGAATTCTTCTTTGTCCAAAGAGGATAGCGATCACTTCGCCACTGTCCTGAATACCTATCTCGCACAGTATCCTAACGGAGTACGCGCCGGAAGCGCGGCGTGGAATGCCGTTTCCCGCGAGTTTAACGGTTATTACGCGACCATTCTGGACGCGATGCGTTACGTCAATTCGAGTGCCGCCGCCGTCTATGAATCTGAAATAAAGGTCTTTAAGTTGATTGATAACAATCGGTATACGACTTCCGATTATTTCGACAATAACTACACCAAGGTCTGGAAGACGGTCGCTTGGGAGTATATGGAAGTATTCGGCACCGAAATGGAGAGTATTCTTTCTTCCTACCTGACCGATATCATGAAAAAACGCATGAAGAACGAGCGTAACGTCGTTAATATGACCAACGTCAAGGTTTATGCGTGGAACAACTACGTGAGAGACGTAATGAACGTGACGAAGCAGGGAAAAACGAACGGTATCTTACTCCGCAGGAGCTCTACTTATACGTACTCTACGGACAGCGACGGTAATCCCGTCTTTACGGCGCAAAGCTTGACGGACGCTTCGGGCATGTACATCTGGACCGGAGCGGAAAACATCAAGGAAGTCGCCGACACCTGGTACTCTCGTTTGGTCGGACCGGAAGACAGCTATTATAAAGGCGCTGTCTCCGATCTGCCGCAATTGGTCGTTGATACCTCCAATGGCGAGGGCGTTCTGGAAGCGGCGTTGCTTCACGAGGGTAATATCGTCAGCCTTAATATGAAGGTCGCCAACTTCAATCTTCGTCTGAACTTTATTCAGGCGGGTATCAGTTTTGCCGAGTCCGCAACTACGTTGTCCCGCGTCAAATACAATATCGGAACGGATATGTCCGGCATGCCCGAACAAACGAAAGAGATTGTGCCTATTGCCGATTATCTTATCGAAAGAGAAGAAGAGCTGAAAGCAAGCAGCGGCAGAGACGTCGGCTTTATCGAATTCGACAGTGATTTCGGATACGTATATACCAACCTAGAATTGTACTTCTCGTTGGAAGCGCTCGAAACGTCATACGACATGGGTAACCTGATCCAGACGATCATGGACAACTTCGACGTCGAACTGTCCGTCGGCGGATACGGTTTGAACGCGGACATCATTATCGATATCCTCGAAAGGATCAGCAATAATTACTGCTTGACCGTAGAAGCCCGCGTGAACGTGTTCGATATTATGAGCAGTCTGGAAAAAGGTTTGTCGACCGTCGACTTCGCCTTGACGCTTAACCCGTTGGACGCCGATAACAGACCGGACAAAAACGATACCATATTCCAGATCGTTTTGGGATCCATGGGCGGTGGAGAAAGCTTTGTTTACGTCGACTTCTCGCGCTTCAATATTCAAAAACTGTATATAAAGGACGCGATCGCCTACGTGCGCGATCTCCTCAGCGCGTCCAACCTGGCTCCCGATTTCTTCGACCCGCGTTGCGAGAGCTCTCTCTTCGGTGTGTTGGAAGACGCTTACCTGTTCTCGGTCATTCATGACGCAAAAACGGCAGAAAATGCTCCCAAAAATGCGCCCGCGGCCGGCTTGGAAACGGTTGACCTGCCCATTATGCTTGAAAATCGCGGAATTTCCACCACCATCGGAAGTCTGGCGATCTACACCTTCCTGGATATGATGAACATGACCGCTCTGCAAGAATTTTTGGGAGCGGCCGGAGAATTGAGTATCGACGTCTCCGTATTCAGTGTGCCCGCAAATTACGCCGGAGAAGAATTCAACGACAGCGACCGCGATCTGATCCGCGTCGGTTTCACTTATGATTCTCTGGACGAAAACGGCGTTACAAGCGGCGCCGGCGTTACGGCTGATTTCTCCGTCCATACCATTCAATTGAGTCTGGACCAGAATCAGTACATCCTCGGGGCTAAGAGTGCGGACAGTCTGGAAAGCGCTCTGGGTCTTGCCCGAGACGACAACGGAGAACTGGTCGATCCGGTAAAAACCAATCCGGATGGCTCGCCCGTTAAGTTGTCTATCGCCGAGATGGATAAGACGCTGCCCAATATCGTATTCAGAACTACCGTTTATATCAGGATGGACGCCCATCAGGCGGACGGCGTAGAACTGAACCGTTCTCCGATCTCCGACTTCCTGAACAAGATCAACGACGGTCTGGCTTCTATTCTCGGCAGCCTTATGTTGTACGTTTCGGACGATCAGGCAGTCACGTTTGCTCTTGATATCGCCGCAGATATCGAGCTGGGGACCGGCGAAGATACCGATTATTTATCGCATATCATAAAAGACTCCATCATCAGGATCAATTTGCGCGTATGGCACACCGTAGGCGCAACGGAAGAAGAGCAACAAAAGATCTGGGCGACGATCACCTATCAGAACGGACATCTGTACGTAGACGCTACGCCGCTGCACATCAACAAACTTGTGCTTCGCGATGCGGCCGATCTTGTTTTCCCCGACAACGAAGAAACGAGAAACGCATGGACGACCATTGCCGAAGACGTGAAGAACGCGTCCGAAAGCGCACGCGTTGGCATTGAAGCCGGTCTCGCATGGAAGAACAACGGTTTGTACGTCGTAGCGTTAAAGAGCTCCATCTCTGCTCTCCTGAATATCTTTGGTCTGGGCGGTTTCGATATTTTCAGCGATATCGGACTGGAAATGTATATTGAGGCCAATCCCTTCCAGAACAGCATCGGAGAAAACATCGATCCGTTCGACGTAGGTAACGCCGAAGTGCTTAGCTTTGCGATCGGCTTTGCCGCCGCCATGGGCGAAGGCTTAAATACCGGCAAAAATATCAGTTCTTCTTTCTTGAAGGATAACGCCGCCGGTCTCGGACTGAACGTCGGAATCAAGAACTTCTTCGTCGGATTCCGGAACTTTGAAGACTGGTCGGTTGTCGGCGTTGACGAGTACACCTCTATTGCCAATATCAACACGTTGCAACTGAGCACGCAATTTACGCTCGGATTGTCCGATAAACAAGGTCGCTTTGAGGTAAAAGATCTTATTGCGAAATTGATCGGAGCCCAACCGTTCGGTTTGCAAAAGGCATTGGCGCCCGTGATCGATATTATCAACGAGGACGACGCGACGCTTATTCTGGACGTAAAACTCAGAGTCGGCACCGATTTCAGCAAGTTGATGGACGAACTGCAAGCGCAGATCTTCATTTCGGTCGAATCCGGAGAGACGAGAAGGGACAACGTCATCATCTTGTCTTACATTCGCGGAGATCTGTTCATCGATATGTCCGGACTGAACGCGTCCCTCGGTAAGGTCCGTATTTCAAACCTGATGAGTAAGATCGCTTCTCTTACCGGAACTCCCGCCGCGGCGGCCAAAGCCGGCGTAACGGAAGAAATGTACAATTCCCTCAAGTCCTATATGGAATTGATGCCCGGTAACGCGGCTTCGCAGGTTGCGACGCAGGCGGAGATACTGAACGCCATTATCAATTTGCGTTTGCAGGCCGTCGAAGGGCTGGCGTTGGAGATTCTGTACGGATCGGTGTATACGGCGATGAAGTATTTCGTCAGTCCGGAACTGGCCGATACAATGTCCATTATCGCCACGTTCAGTAACCCGTCGTTAGAAATCGGCGTCGATTATTCCATCGATCTTGCCGTTAAACTGAATATTCCGTCTACTATTTATAATGATGAAGAATACAATCAGTTGATGAACTGGGCGACCGCCGCGCAGAACTACTTCGGCTATACGGGCAAGAAGACGATGTTGTACGAACTGTACACCGATACTTCCGCTTCGACCGAATCGATCCTGTACGGTACGGAATACGTTTCTTACCCGAAAGCGACGAACGTATACGGTTATTCCACCGCAGTTTTGCGCAATAGCATGTTCCTCGATTATTTCGATAAGATCGTGTCCGCGCTCATTCAACGCTTCGGCGACGCCTCTACGGACGTAAAAGAGTTGAAAGAAACTCTCGATAGGTACGAAACCGATATTGCAAGCGAATTGAAAGCGGCGTTAACCGACGCGTATAACGCGATCACGGAGAGCGGGTCTTCGTTTACTACGCTCGAAAGCGTCGTATCCGCGTTGAGCGGCCTCGAAATCCCCTCCGCATATAAGAACGTCGTGCGTTTCGGTACCGATTACGCCGCCTATATGCGCAAGGGAGAAAGAAAGGCGATCGCCTTTGCCGTAACCGCCGTATACAGCGGAGAATACGGAAGACTCTCTTCCGGTATCCGCGCCGCGGCAAAGCAGATCTATTCGCAGTACGAAAATATCGTTCTTAATAAAAATATTCCCGAATCTTCGTCCACTTATTACGAAGGATTCGTTGCCGAATACCTGAAAGCGAACGGACTTTCCGTGACGATTACCATTCACGACGCAATCGAACGTATGATTCAGACGTCCGGACTTTATTACGTCATCGAAAACACCTCTGTGGAAGAAAAGATCGCCACGATGAACGAATTCATGACCGAAACGACGTTCACGATCAACGGAAATACCGTCTACGGTTGGTATAACAGCTTCGTTACGCGTTACGACTACTTTGATAACGACGCCTGCAAGGCCATGTTGTTTGATTACGTTCTGACCGAGATATATGCGAATAAGACGCTTTATTCCGAATATTACGACCGGTATTTCGAGGACGAAACAACGGGCAGCGGCGAGCCGGACGGAACGGACGACTGGATCGACGCCGCCGTCGCCAAGATGTATTGCGGTACGGAAGTCAATCGCTTCTTTACGTCCTTCCTGAACAACGAATACTCGTTCCGCATCAATAATGCGAAAGCCGTACAAGATCTTGCCATCGCTTACTATCGCGGCAATATCGTCGCGGAGGACGTATGGCTTGTACGCGTCGGAAAAGAGATATCTTATACGTCCACGACGGAAACGCCTTTCGAGGTTCATAGCGCCGATTACGACGAAATGGTACAAAATCTGGAAGCCGCCTCCTGGGATCTTTACAGAGCAGAATTACTCGCCGATATCGCCGACGTTCGTTTGAGCGAAGAAGAAGTATTCGAGGCAGAGTTCCGTCTGGCGATGTCCGATTTTGCATACGATACCGCCGCCAAAGTCAGGTCGAACAGCGAAAAAGAGACGAAGGCCCGCGCTTACGAACGTCTGGAAGAATTCAGCCGTACCTATGCCGCGACCACTTACGAGAGTTTGATGGACAGCGATACTTATAAGCTGATCTATATGTTGTGGTTCGAATCGATGATCATGACTTACGTCGATCCCGCTTCCGTTTCCGCCGTTACCGGCGTTGATTACTCCGCCGAGGACCTTACCGCCATCCGTACGATCGGTATGGCCACGCCCGAAGCAATTCGCGAATACAACAAGACGCTCGACGTTATGTTGACCGAGGAGCAGGAAGTTGCTTTGACGTACTATCTTATCTTCGATACGACGGAAGCCTATTTGTTGATCCAGTCGAATTACGGCAACGCCATCGGGTCTTCGCGTACGGCTCTTGCTATTTTGTCCGAGCTGTTAAAGACTATCGGCAGAAACTATGTAAAAGTCGGTCTGTCGTCGAATAACAATCCGGAAGACGCGTTGAACGGCGTATATCGCGCTTATCACGAGAAAATCGGTAAGATCATCGATCTGAACAAGATCCGCACCGATAACTACGTCTCCTGGGAGATTTCCGCCGAGGCGTGGACGGCGCTTGTCGGTGACATCGATTTCACGGCCTATCCTTCGTTCGAAGTTTTGCGCAGAGACCTCGATCTGACCGCGCAAACGGGATACGAATTCGTCGAGGGATCGAGACAGACGGAACACTTCTGGGACGCCATCAGGGATATCTATGAAGCGTATAATGAAAAATATGCGGAAGAAGAGGCTCTTGCGGCCGCGCAATTGCAGATGCTCTTGCCGCAACTTTTCGATACCACGCTTACCATCGAAGCTTATGCGCAACAATTCGATAAGACGGGTGCGAGTTACGCGACCGAGAACAATATCAAGAGCGCGACTTACACCGGCGATCTGCCGTCGAATTTCTCCACGAACTATCGCGTTTATCCGGCGGCTTTGGCATTCGCTATGGTAAAAAACAACGCTGCCTCCGACAGTTATCTCTTAGCGGCGCATTCCTTGTTGCAAAAAGATATAAGCGATAGCGTTATCGCCGAATATAACAACGTTATTCTGGACTATGCCGTTGCTTTCGGATACGCTTTGCAAGGTAACGCTTCTTACGCTTCCGATATTACCGTGTATTACAACAATTTTGTCGCCGATGATTTCGACTTCCCGGGATTCGGAAAAGACACGCTCGCGCTTATCGTCGAGTCCGATTACTTCACGAGCACGGCCGATCTTTCGAAGACCATTCTTTCCGGCGTGATCAATTATTGGTACGATATCAAAGCGGGGAACGAGACCTTTGTATCCTCGGTTAAGGCGTCTGCGTACGATTTGCTTATCCGTATCAGTGCCGATAGCAATCGTTATCGTGAACTGAACGATATCCGCTATTCGGTGGTATTCGAGTCCCTGTACCGCAACGACGAAGAGACGCGTATCAAGATGAGAGACACCATCGTGACCTCGTCTTTTGCGACTATTACCGATATCGCCAGCGCCATCACAGGCGAGAAGAGCTTCTTCTCCACCGACAACGTGGATATTTATGCCAAGATGTACGACGGCTTCTCCGACGCGCTCGGCGCGTTGTACGATCAGATCAAAAAAGATATCGACGGCGACGGGCTGAACGACGCCGTTTCGGTCGTGTACGAGCAAGTCATGAAAGAATTAGCGAAGAAAGGCGGAATCTTTGAGGGTAAATTTGTTGCGGCAGACTTTGCCAAGGTAGTGGATACCATCGTTAACAGTAAAGACCGTTATTACGAAAAGACGACCGACAGCACCGTCGATTCTTTCAAGACGTACTACGTTATGAAGGAAGAGGAAGTCACGTTGTGGGATGTCGTCCCCGCGGGCGAATTCTTCGAGGAGTCCGAAGGTAAGTACTATCTGACGGAGGACACCGAGTTCCAGCGTAAACGTTATTTCAGTTTCGACGTGGTTGCTTCGCCCGTAAACTCCGGTCTCAACAACTACTACGAATATAAAGAAAGCACAATCTACGGAAGTCTGGTCGATCGCTTCTGGTACGTCAGGACCGGAGACTCGGTCGTCATGCCCGGAAAGAGCTACTATACGCTTTCTCAGGCGTCGGTCACGGCAGGTCAGACCGTCCCCGCGAACGCCTACTACGAAATGTCCGGCGATAAATACGTTCTGACGAGCGACGCACAGTTCCAGAGCGGAAAGAGCTATTACGTCGCAAACGCGGTGGCCTCTCCCGTTTCTGCGTCCGTCGGCAATTATTACGAATACGTCGATCAGGAATATAACGCCAAGATCAACGAGTTCGTTTCGGCGGTCGATTCGCTTGCGGAAAACGCCGTCGCTTTGTCCAGTCTGGCCGAAGATATGATCAAGAAGTATGCGACGAACGAAACGGTCGTCACGATGCTTCAGGTTGGATACGGCAACTTCCTGACCTACTTGCAGAATATCGTTGAGGCCTATCGTTCCGTACTCAGCGACGCTATCGTGAGCAGATATCGTACCGGTACTACGGTAAAATCTGTCAGCGCACTGGTCAACACGGTCGGCGAAAGCGCCAAAAAGTATTTTGACAATCAATGGTATGCCGACAACGTAATGGCGAATGGCTACAAGGAGTCTTTGGAGAGGATCTCTCAGAAAAGAAGCTATCAGGAGCAGGGTTCTTCCTCTTGGGTAGATTCTTTGCCCACTGATAAAACGGATAGCAAGGGCACGGAGAGATTAGAGTACGTAGTCGAATACAAAGTGTCGATATCCGTCAACGTCGCCGCGATCAAACAGGCCGCGTTGTCCGGATCGTCCTCGCTGAACGCTTTGATAAACAGCAACGCGTCCGGCGTCAAGCTGACCGCTATAAAAGAGTACTCGCAAATTGCGCCGACCTTGATGGTCGCCAACACGGATTACGGCGTGGGCTCGAAAGAACTCCAGATGCAAACGGCGATCAAGGGCGTCGTATACGAAAAGAGCGGATCGGATTACGTGATCACTTCCGACGAGAACTTCTCGTATGATTACGACCATCCCGAAAACAGCAAGAAGTATTATTGGTATCCGTCCGGAGCGTCGACCGTGGTCGCGCTTGCTCAGAATACCGATTATAAGGTCGGCGATCCGATCAATTCGGAAATTTTCGTCTCAAACGGCGGAAAGTACGTAAGAACGAGCGATTCCGTCTTCGATTCCGGCAAGACCTATTATCGTATCGTCGATTATATCAAAACGATGGTCGCCGGTACCGATTACGAGGTCGGCGCAACGATCGGATCCAACGTCTACGTATTGACGAGCGGCAAGTACTGCGTCGCTTCGGGCAACTACGAAGACGGCAAAACGTACTATTATATCGCGCCCACCGCTTCCTGCCTGGAAGGCTCCGCCTGGATATCCGCTACGTACGAACGCGCTATTACAAAGTCCGGTACGATCGAATTCCAGTACGATCAGGCGCAATCGACCGTTACGACGAACAACGAAAACACCGCGTGGAACGAAGAGATGAAATCCACTCTTGAACCATGGGCGGCAGCCAATAAAGAAACGCTTGCGTCCGAATGTCGCGCCGCTTATGCCGAGGACGTTGAATACTTCTACAGTTATATCGACGAAGTGATCGACGGCGTAAGAACGTACGTCGGTACGATGACGACTGCGGACGAATTATTGAAATTCTCCGATAAAGCGTTGTCTTCCGTCAACGTCTGGGGCGTGAAGAAGTACGAAGAGGCTTCTTTCTACAAAAAAGTGGCGACGGAACCCGGCGACGACCTGAGTGGACTGCATTATTACGTGTACAACGAATCGGCCGGTCAATACGTAGAAAGTCAGGACACCGTGGCGCAACAGGGCGTACAATACTACACCTATTCTTTCGTACCGAATATGTTGTACGAAAAAGTCGTTCGTTCTTTCGGTTCTTATTCGAGAGACACTTACGTGCTTACGAGCGACGCGACGCAACAGGCCGGCAAGACCTACTATACTCAATCCTCGTACAGACCGAGATACGGAGACAATGATATCGGACTGAGCGTCCTGAACGATTGGAAGAACTTCTCGGCGGTCAGCACCTCTTCTTTCTATAAACAGAAAGATCAATTGCACTATCTGAAGAAGGCGGCCGAAACGATCGCGACCGATTTCAGCAACTTCTACAGCGCGCTCAACGTTAACGGAAAGAACGCCAAAGACGCAGCCGATTCCGTATACGAGGTACTGAACGACCAATTATACGGTAAGACAGCCGCCGTTACGGCCGACAGATCCCGCGCGATTTTCTATGCTCTTTACAAGGCGTATAGCGACAGCACGTCGTCCTGGCTCAACGTTGCGTACGGCCCGGCGTCGTTGAATACGATGTTCGACACCTTTACGGAGGCGTTGGCTACCGTACTGATCGAAAAATACGGCGAATACAGCTATCAAGCGATCGACAGAGCCATCAGCTTGCCCGGTATGCCGGTCGAGTATACTTTCTGCTCGTCCAAAGAACTGTATAAAAAGTTCTCGGGCGTAGAGGGTGCGGAAGCCGTCTTTGACGATATCGTTTATAAAGTAGTCTATTCCGAAATGAGCGGCGAAGAGATGGCCATTCTTGCCTTAACTTTCTATAATGCCGTCAAGGACAGAGACTTTGCTCTGAGCGACTTCACCGATTGGAAGAGAGATTATGCGACGAAGCACGAAAAGTTGTTGATCGACTACATGAGCGTCGTCTTCGAAAACCTGATTCAGAATTATCCCTCCGTCGACGACGTGCGTAATACCGGATTGGCTTTCGTCAATGCGTACGACTCCTTTACGCTCGCCATGGCGAACGACCTTATCAATCGTTACGTCAATCAGTGGAACGGTACGGAAACCTTTGCGGTGAGCGATGAAGAAAAGCTTAACGCCGTCGTTACGGCCATTGAAAAACTCAGCCGTTCCGTTTATGCCGACAGCGCAAGTTACGTCGACTTTGCAAGCTATATCAACAAGATGACCGTTCTCAACGAGGCAGGCAAGAGAAAAGCCTGGTATGCGATCGTCGACGCTATCGAAAACAATACGTATACCTTTACTCTCGAAGGTCAACTCAAAACCGTCTACGATCAGGGCGTCAACGCGTATAAGACGTTGTTGTTCGATAAAACGTTCTCCACCCAGAACTATTTTGTCGATTACGTCGCGGCTTTCCTGGTGGAAGGCGACGCTTCGGACGAAAAGAGCCCGACCTATGCGCAGAGCGTCTCTTCGCTGTACACGACGATCGATACGGCGGTTAAAGACCTCGTAAGACTGAAAAAAGACGCCGTTTCTTTCGTCGGTTCGGACAGTGACTTCGACGCCCTTTCTTCCTACCGCAAGACTCGCGTGCTTCTGGAAATGCAAACAACCCGTTCTTACGGTATTTCCGGCGTCAGCAGCGCGGCGAAGGATATCTTTAATGCCTATGCCGCCGAAACGACGTACAATAATTACCTCGTTTATAAGTCGCTTGCATTCGCAACCGGCATGGAAGACTTTTTGAATACGTTCATCGGTCTTGCCGGGACGGCGTCGTTTATCAGTTCTGTCAACGCCGACGATCTTTCCGATAAAGGGAAAGCGGCCCTGAACGCCTGGAATAACCTTTCCGATAGCATGAGTCTCAGCGAAAGAGCCAACGTACTTGTCAATCTTGCGACGTACGTCTTCCCCTATTACGTGGAGAGCATGCCGAGCGACGTATTGCATTGGTATAACAATGCCGAAGTATCCGAAAACAACAGTTCTTTGTATGCCGTCCTGAACGCTCTGTCCAGAGTTACCGAGTATCTGACGGACGATATCTGGAGCGTATACTTTGCCGACAGTCCGGAGTATTTCATGGAAGAAAGCTCTTTTACCGCGACGCTCGCAGAGGACGGACAGGAGATCCCGACCTATAACAACGCCGTTTATACCACGAAAGCGGGCGACTACTATACGGTGGCGACCGGCACTTTCGTAGCGGGTACAAAGTACTATCTTTTGAGAGAAACGACCAACTTTGATCCTTTGGGCAAAGCCGTATATGCGGTGAGGAAGAACGACGGATTCATCGTCGAGAACGATCAGTACTTCGGTTACTATTCTTCTACCTATCCCGTCGTCGCAACCAAGTTGGATATCGTCGATAAAGTTTCCGGCATCGACGAAAACAGCTCTCTCGACGATATCAACGCGCTCCTTTCCGTACTGACGTTCAGCGACGACGGCGTTATCCTGAACGAGTATATCAATTTGCTTCGTAAGAACGCCGCTTCTGAACTGGAAAACATTCTGAAAGGCGCTCGCGGTATCGACAAGACGATGTTCGTCGAAATGCAGGAGGCCCGTCTCAACGCTCGTACGGTTGCCGCCATCGACGTGACGATCGGTCTCAGCGGCGAACATACGAAAGGCGAACTGATCATCGTCAACGTGTATGACGACGGACACGGCGGCGTGATCCGCAGTGAGCCCGACTTGTTGCAAGAAACGGGCGATTACGTCAACTATGACGAAATGAAACTGTATTTGAGCTTCGGCGGATTCCTGACCTTTACGGAAAAACAGGGCAAGACTAACCTTGTCGCGCTCGTCGACCTGTTGTTCGCCGATCTTGATATTTCCGAGATATATTTGCAGTTCTTGACTTCCACCGTTCTCGGCGCGACCATCAACGCGCGTATCGCACTCGATATGGAGAAAGCGATCAGCGGCGATCCCGAGCAGATCAAACAGTCGCTCAACGCCGATCTGGCCATAAAGTATACGTTGATGAAGTACGACGCCACCGGCGAAGCGTCCCGTTTTGAACAGACGTTGATTTCCGTCTACATAAGAGGCGGTAAGGTCTATCTCTCTTTGGAGGTCTTTGATACTACGCTGAGCGTCGCGCTTGAATTCGACACCGTTTCTTTTGTGATGTCGATGCTTGGTCTGTCCGGCGGAGAAAGCGAAAATGCCGCCTTGATCAATAAGATCGTCAAGGCTTATGGCAACGAAGACGCCAAGACGCCTTTCGAGCAACTTGGCAACGCGGCGACCACCGGCAACAATGCCGAATTGTTGAACGCTCTGATACGCCTCAGCAGTTCGGAAGCAAGCCTGATTCTGACGGTTGATATCCTGCTCGAAGTCCTGAACGCATTGTTGGTCAACTTCAAAACCACCGACGCCATAGTCGATCTGGTCAACCTCGTCTTTACGCAGGGCGACGTGTCCGTCGAGTACGGCGATGACTTCGGCGTCATATTGCACCTGTATGATAACGAAAAGATCAACGGAGAAGGCTCCGTAGATAACCTCGGTTACGATTTCTTGTTCGGTATCCTGAACGATACGCAATTCTCTATCAATCCCGAGATGTTCTATAACGACTTCCTGAGCGAGTTAAAGGATAAAGAAGACGCCGGATTCTTCAATGGCTATCACGTTTCTACCTTCTCGCTGATGGACGTGCTCAAAGGGAACGTGCCCGAGAATTACGGCATTTCGGAAATGATTACCGATATCGCCGGCACGCGTTTGCAGGTCAACGTCGACATGCTCATGTCCAGCGAAGTCTTAAAGACGGTCATCGATTGGAGCAAATTGTTCGACACCCTCGGATCCGAAGGTATCGAGGCTTTCTTCTACATGAAGATGATGGAGAACGCTTCCGGCGACATCCGTCTTGCGTTGTCGATCGACATGGATATTTCCGACGTATACTTCGACATTAAACTGAGCGGATATAATAGTCAGGGAACGAATATCTTCAACATATATGAGATGAGCGGCGTGCTCAACACCGAAAAAGAGAGTCCCGCGCTGAATCCGATACTTTACTTCGATATGGGCGATATCAACCCCGAAGAGAGGTATTCGGTCGACGGCGCCGATATGTATCAATTTTTGGGGAGCAACCTGATTTACGTCTTCCTGGCGATGTTCGCAAGCGGTACAACCGCCAAGGACTATGACGAGCTTGTTAAAGAGAACCTGAACGCTTCGGGCTTCCTTGGCGAAGATACCGCGCTCGATATCTCCGAGATCGACTGGGGTCGCGTGTTAGAAAGCGCGGCGCTCAGCGAAAATACGCTCGGTATTCGGTTCAGCAGCGCCATGATCGACACGCTCATTAAACTTGTCGATAATACGTGGACGTTTGCCGATATCGGAAACATCACTTTCGATATCAACTTTGTTACGAACAGATTGGATCTGAGAGTACCTCTCGATACCGCGCTGAAAGACGAGGACGGAAACATTCTTTCCGACAGTAAACTTTCGTACGGTATGTCTATCGGCGGACTTGATATCCACATCGGCGACGCCGTAGACTTCTTGGGTAACGGTCAGACGCAGGAGAGCAAGTTCAGTCGTTACGAATCCATTACCCGCTACGTCTGGGTCGGAGAAGTCAACAGCTCTTTGACGATCAACGACGACTTCAATACGCTCATCGATCTTTCCGATATCACTTCCAACCTGATTAAGGGTCTGAATCTCCAATTGCAGAGCAACGAAGAGAGTCTGAATCAGCAACTCGATTTCGTACTTCGTACGCAGGTAGATTTCAGCGATCTCTCGAAGATCGGTCTGGAATTACTCATCAAGAGTAAAGCAGGAAACGTGATCCTGGGTATCACGTTCGTCGGCAATTACTATGACGGAACCATTTACGTCGATCTGAGCGGTCTTGGATATCCGCAAGTCTATATGACCGGCGTCGATCTCGGATCGTTCGTGAAGGATATGCTTTCCACGATGATCAACGGTCTGGTGGCGGAAGACGACGGGGAGAGCGAAGCGTCCAATGCGAGCGGTTATCCCGGTAACGATATCGGTTCTTCGGCGGAATCGGCGTATAAATACAACTCCATTTCCGACGCGGACTTCACGGCGAACATGCTGTTCGTACTGTACAATACCGACGTGTTCAACGTGGCCATCACGGGCGCGCTCCTGTACACGCTCATGAATTACGTCATGGACGTGCCGGACGTTCTGCCCAATATCGCCAGTTTGGAGATAGGCTATGAAAAGGACGTCTTGTCCGGCGTACGCGTCGTTCTGGACGAACATAAGCACTTCTCCATTAATTACAGTTTCAAGAAGAGCTATACGTTTATGATTCCCATGACGGGTATGACTTCGGAGCGGTATAAAGAAGCGCTTTCTCACGGCGTCAGTGCCAAGAAAGGCTTTACTAAGATCGACGAATTGAAGAATATCTATCTTTCGCTCGAACTTGACGTCGTTCTGAACACCGTCGACGATAACGGCAATAAGAGCGTCGTCATCGATCAGCTCGAAACCACGCTGGAAAAATTAATCGGCATGGAAGAGGGTTCGATCGATCTGCAATGTCAGGAAACCTACATGAAACTGATCGTAACGCTCGACGTTGCGCTGGATCTGACCGACCTTACAAAGTCCATCCTGTTGATCAATATCAATTATATGGACGAATTGCTGCTCGGTATCTATTATGTCGACGGCGGCGTTTATCTCGACGCGGGTACGCTCGGTCTTGTTCAGGCCGTCGCAAACGGCGTCAACATCGGCGCCATCCTTGAAGGAATCGCCGGCGGAATGCTTACGCTCGATCCGTACTCCGGTCTCAATGCGCAGCAAATGGTTCTTGACCTGTTGAAGCTGAACACGGAAGGTTCGGTCGGTTCCATCCAGAAGACTCCCGCATCCGGCGCCGGCAGCGCCATGTTCGACGCGCTCGAAGAGCTGAAAGATCTGTACAAGAAGAATGCGCAGAAAGGTATGTACGACAACCTCGGCGCCCTCGAAATGCAGAATCTTGCCGATGAGATCGAACAAAACCTGGATGCCGTCGCCAAAGAGTATCCCTCTTCGATGACCAACAGCACCTATCAGAGCGTTCTTTCCGAGATCAGAATAATCGTCGGTCTTGATAACAACGATACTTTGACCGATAGCGTTCAGCAGAGCACTACGTTCAACGTTCTGCTCTATAACGACGCTATTGCGCTCGTTCCGCAGGTGGACACCCTGGGCGATTTCATCGGTATCGATTTGCCTGAGATCAACAGCATTATCATTTCGTCCAACAACCTCAACAACGTCAGCGTAAACTTCCGTCTGGACGAAAACAACCGCGTTCTTCTGTCCGTGCCCGAGGGCGGTTTGAGCCTTAAATTCAACCTTGGCGTCGGAGAGGGCGGCGGCGGAAGCGATAAAGATCTCGCTTTACTGCTCGACATCCCGAGCAATCTGAACGACTTCGGCGGATTCAACGGTTTGTTCCTCAACGGCAACGGATTACAGGCCAGCATGAGCGATATCATGAACAGCGTCTTTGACCTGATCTGGACGGACGGCCTTAATATTACGCTCGAAAGCCGTACCGACTACTGGAACAGAAAAGACTTGTACGCCTGGTATCCGCACGTCGACGCGGCGACCGGTCCCAATACGTACGCCGACGACGACGCCGGTTATGAGGGTAGCGACGCCGAAGGCTTTACTACGCTGATCAGAGTTATTTCCATTATCGTAACGGGCGTCAAGCTCATTAAGACGGTGGTAAAACTGATGAGTTGGAACCCGACCGGTATTATAGACATGATCGATACGATCACCGGGTTGGTCAATGCGATCAAGTCTGTTACGAATGAAATAAACTTCCAGTACGAGAACTATCCGAAACTGACCAGGAATAAGTATTCCAGAGCCAGTCTGACCGTGCGTAAGACCACGTCGAACATCATCGACGCTATCCTGCTCGCACCCTCTTACAAGAACGGCAAAGGCGACATAGAAGCGCATATCGAGCACCATGCACTCATGATTTCGGCAACTTGCGAGATCTCGATCGACTTGTTCGGTTTCTATACCCTCGATATGGCGACCATCCTCGGTGGTAAGATGCTTTCGACCATGATCCTCAAGAGCAAATACAGCGGAGAGGTGCCCGAGTTCGAGAGTAACGGTATGGGCCTCCCGGTCGTCTTCTTCCCGGACGGTATGATAGAGGACGAGGAGATCAACGGCGATATGGGCGTCGTCGGCAGGATGTACGGTACCGTACACGATACCGACGGTAATCCCGTGAAGGACGCCGTCGTCAACTACTCTTCCGGCAGCGGAAAGATGTATAGCACGAAGTCGGATAAGGACGGTAACTTCGCCTTCCTTGAAATCGCCGTGACCGAATCCGCAAACCGCGGTAAGACCAACACGATTGCCAAGATGGATAAGGCATTGCTCGATCATCTGATTTCGCTTTATCCCGGAGATACTTATTCTTACAGCAGTTCAAGCGGTAAGACCGATCGCGCCAAGGCAAGAAACAAATTGCTTGCGCTCGAAAGAGCAAAGGAGATCGACGCCCGCGCGACCTATCTCGGATACACCGACAACGGAGAGCCCTATTCGGGCACTCTGAAGCCGGAAGACTTTATCTTCTCTTACGAAGGGAAAGACTACCAGTATCTGGGCGGCGATTATTTCTACGCCGTAAGCGATAAAGGATCGCTCAGCATCACCAAAGACGGTTATAGCACGTACAGCGTCGATAACATTCTGATCTTGCCGAAAGAGGGTAACGTTGCGCTCAGTTATAACGGCATAATCCAGGATTGCAGCGTTGGCGCCAGCAAGAAGATCAACGTTATCGGACACGTTATTCTGAATGCGGACGGTTATTCGATCGCCGACGATTATGCGCAGAACAATGCCTTTATCAACGGATTGACGAACGCAAGCCGTATCGGCGGCGTCAAGATCGTATATAACGACGGCGAACAAGCGGCTGTCAGCAGTACGCTCACAACCGGAACCAACCTCGGCGGGTTCAGAATGACGCTTAACGAATACGCGGGGTTGCGCGCGCAATACGGCAGTAAGACCTATCATAAGTTCGAGATCAATACCAGCGGGTACGAATTAATCGAAGAGGCCGGCAAGGGCGGTTTCCTCGTGTACCTCGGCGAAAAGCAGAACGATCAGAAAGTCTTTAAATATTGCCCGAATACGGACATGGTGGACGATTTGATTGAAGAGAAATGCCGCAACACGAGCGATATCGAATTCGACGTCGAGATTTACGTTCTTATTTCTCGTACGACGACCAGAACAGTCACCGTATTCGGTAACGTCTTTACTTATGAGAAGGCAGAAGTTACCGTGGGAAATCTCATTACCGAAGACTACTACGTATACGACGACGCCAATCACACGTACACTTCCGCTTATTCGCCCGTAGAAGCAAGAACATTCCTTGCCAATCAGGATTATTATAAGAAAGCGGTGCCCGATTCCGCCGATTACCAGATTTGGGTGGCGCACTATAACGGAACGGCTTCGAGCACCCTCGCGGAAGGTCTCAATCATCTGTCCGAGTACGGATTGTACGATTATAACTTCGGAGATTTCTGGAGGACGATCGGCGTTTCTGACTTCTACGACCTCGAAGCGGACGATTTCAGCGATAGCGTGGACAAGGACGGAGAATTCAGCTTCTCGAACGATAATATGTTGCTCGGACTCGATTATCGTATCAAGTTCCGTTCTTCGGTCTATCAGAATATCAATATCGAGATTCAACCCGGAGAATCGGCCGGAAACGGCGTCTTCTCCTACACCGACGGTTACGAACGTCCGGATAACTACTGTTACTATCTGAGCGACGGCGTTGCCGGATATACGTCGAAAGATTATAGTTATATCAATCTTTCCGTCGAACTTGTCAAACGTCCGGATCATTGGTCCGATAACTTCGGCATGACCGATTCCAGCTTCATCATTCAGGGTATGCGTCTCAGGCTGGGTGCGGACATTCTGGATAATACGTCCACCTATGCGAGCGACTACAACGATTATGAGTTGGATTATGAGACTAGCGGTTATAATCTTTATAACGATTATACGTATATCGAACTGTGGCTCGACTCCACGCAACTCAACACGATCCTGCTGGGCGTGCTGAACGCTTTGTACGGTATGCTCGGCATCACGAACGTCCTGCCGAACGCCAAGATCACACCGCAGGATATCAGCTTGGGCGACTACATGCATTCGGATGATTACAGAGAGGAATATGCCTCGGAAAGCGATCTGATGAACGACGACGTAGACGTAAAAGACGTTCTCGGCGCGAAGAGAAACTCTTATCTCGGCAGATACAACGAAGGCGACTTCTCGATCGGCGATCCTATTTATCAAGAAGCGGGGGCTTATTATCAGGCAGTCAGTAGCGCCGCCTCCAAGATCAGCGCCGGCCTCGTCCACTTCATATTGAAGTACATATTGGAAGACTTCGTGAGGATGCACCAGTGGACTTTGGGCGATACCGGATTCGACTTCCTCAGTCCCATCGTCGGCCTCTTTATTGATGATGATGAGATCGACTATGAACAGATCGGCGTACTCGACGTAATCGCCTTTACCATCTCCGCTCCGCATACCTGGGCAAAAGTGCCTAAGATCGGCGGTATATTCGAGACGCTCGGCGTAGAACTGGGCAATCTCGTCATGGAACTCGCCGCAGTCTTCTCGTCCGCGCTCCCGATCTACACGGCCTATAATATCTTCGATACGTACGCGATGACGGGCAGCCCGCTGAATACGGCGAACTATAAGTACGTTTCTCCGGAAGGAGAAAAGAACGGTACGCTCGCCGATATGTTTATGGGTCATCAGATAAGCGGCACCTACGACGCCATCTCGCAACTGGACGGCAAAGTGTACACCATGTATCGTCAGACTCGCACGTTCGATCGCAGTGCCTATGCGAAGGTCACGCTCGACGCCAGCAATCCGGACGCTTATCTCGATAACATTCTTCTTATGTTGAACGGCGCAAGCTATACTTCCGCCGCCGAGACCAAGTCTATTGAGGAGGCGAACGTCGAAGATCCCGATACCGCGGAGAAGAGAAAGGACGGCAGACTCTGGAATTATAACTTCTGGGAGAAGAGCGGAAGAGTGGGTTCTTTCCATGAAGTGGAAGTAACGAACTATTCCGAAAAAACTTATACGCAGAAAACGGACGTAGCCGAAACGGAAAAAAGCTCGCTCTTCTTGCGAGAAACGAATACGCAGAAGTACGTAGCGTATAACGATAGGAATACCGCGTTGAGCGATCCCACTTCGGCCGATTGCATTTACGACAATAACGGTACCGATCTGATCTACTTTGCGATGACCGAAAGCACCACGCAAACCGAAAAGAGCAAGGTCTATACGTACAAGACGGACGCTTCGGCCAACTATTCCATCAAGGGCGTCGACATGCGCGTAATGCACGTTATCGACAAAGGTAATCCCGTCGAAGACGAAGGCGGCGGTTTCCGCGGTTATTATACCAATTCCGCCGGCAACGTGATTCAAGAACCTCTTTATCTTGACGAGTCTACCTATCATCCGGGCATCACGTTCCGGAACTATAAAGAGTTTATGGAAGACTGGATCAGCTCTAACAACAACCAGTCTTACGCGACCGTCGACGTATATTACTACAACAACCTGGGCGAAAAGATACTTTACGACAGAGTGTTCATCTTCGACGCCTACGGCGATAAGTACGTAACGTTAAGCGCACCCGAAAAGTCGGTCGAGCCCAACACTTACAATAAGAACGACTTTGCCGTACGTAAGAGAGACGCCAAGACGGACGTTACGGGATACGAAAACGCGAGCGGCAAAAACAATCCCAGCGGCGACGAATATAACTATTATATCTACGATGAACATTTGTACGAGGTCAACGGAAGCGAATCCTTCATGACGGCGACCGGACAAAAAGCCAATCAAAAACTGAGCCATAACGCCGATTATATTTATTATCAAGTCAGGGTAAAGGATAACGCCGGCAACATTTATGACGTTATTAAAGACGTAAGCGGCGGTTTGTCCGGCAACTGGTTTGATAAGTTAAAGACACTCGGAAGCTGGATCGGCGACGGCGTCGACGCGGTCAAAGGTATGATTCCCGATTATATCAAGCAGACGATTTATACGCCGCTTGACGAATACGAGAAGCAAAGCAAATACATCAGAGATACCGTCACCGGCGAATTTATGTTGTATCGCGATTGGGATCAATCGGAAGTTGACGCTACGACGAAACTGAATAATCGTTACGAGTATTATAAGTTAACGATCAACGAAAACAACAACGTGTCGACAGAGTACGATTATGTCTACTATACTCGCACGAAGAACAGAAGCATCAAGGACGACATGTATCAGGAGTTGGAACTCGTCAACACCGGGCTCGATCTCCGTGTTGTAGGCGGTTCTAAGAAAGCCGGCTCGACGACCGGCGTCGAAAACGTGCTTAACGTTGCTTCTACCGACGGACTGTACTACGTCTTCGGAAGTATAGAAGACACCTGGGAGATCTACGAATTCGATCCGCCGACCGAGATCCGGTTCCACGATCCCTACGACAGAACCGACTTTACCGTTTACGGCGGAACGTGGGCGTCCGACGGCTACGACGCTTTCTCGGGCAGAAGCAACGACGATCCGTCCAGAGATATCCTTTCCAGAGAGCCTTCGCCCATTCTTCCCACTCGTGTGTACGGGTACTTCACAAACGGCAGAAGTACGGGTACCGACGGTATCGATATCTCTTGGGATACGGCGGCGATCAAGTTGACGCCGAAGGGCATTTCTAAAGAGGACGGCGTATATCTGCGCGGTTACGTCGGCAATACCATTTTTGCCGAGATCCTGATCACTTGCGATCCGGTCGAAGTGACGTCCGACCTGGATCAGGTGCCGATCTTGAAGAAGGTTTCCGAACTGGATATCATCGCCGGCTCCTTCCTGACGTATGCGTCCGAAAACGACTCGCTCGACGCCGAGATCAAGAATACGCTCTTCTGCAGAGTAAAAGGCACCGATAAGTACGTACCGTATCAATACAGAAATCAGTACAAGACGCAATTTGCGAATGCGGAGTACGACGGCTATCTTTATACGATTGCGTCCGGAAATTACGGACAAGCGATGATGATGGAGACTTGCTCCGTAAGCAACAGCGGCAGCGCCTACTACTACAACGTGTATGCCTACAATATGCAGGAGATACTGGACAGCCTGCCCGAGATGTTCGTTTACGAGCACGAGACCAAAACCTCGGATAACGTGGTATATCGTAAGACGACATACATTTTCAACGATCTTATCTGGGAACTCACGTACGAGATCGGCGAAGACAATAACGACATTTCCGTCATGACGGACGATTTGTTTACCGTTCGCGACGCGTCCGCGACGAATACCGTCTGGATCGATCTGGAAACCGGTCGCGTCTGGTATCGGGAATTCGATGAAGAAGAGTGGTATTATTTCAATAACAATACTCGCGTTTACGGTACCGGTTCCGGCATGCCGGAAGATATCGGCGTAATCGACGAGGCTTATATCGAGGCGCTGAGAAACAGCAGATTCAGTTCTTACGAGAAGTATCTCACCGTTATTTCCTCCGGTAATACGATTACCGGACAATATAACGTGGACGGATACACCACCATCATCTTCGATACGGAAAAAGAGGGCTACACGGCCAACAAGACCTGGTTTGATATCGAAACGGGTACGATGTGGCTTTATCACGAAGACGATACGCCCAGAGACAGCGTTGACAACACCTATTGGTACTTTATCGACGAAAATGCTCAGAGAGTAACGGCTTGGTACGATATCCGCAAGAACGTCATGGTATATACCGAAAACGGAATCGATTGGTACACGCTCAAAGTCAACGCGCTCACCGGTCTCAGCTCGAAAGAGCCCATCGTGCCTTCCGCAGGCGCAGGCGAATTTACGGCCGATTATCTTGACGCCGTTAAGAGTTCTTATCCGGAATTCTTTATCGAACTCGCCAACAACACCTCTCGCGGCGTGGAACGCTTTGGACTGAATAAGTACAAAGAAGACGGTATCAATAAGTACGACGTGTTCCCCGAAAATATCGGTTATTTCAGCGGGAACTACCTGAGATGGCTGTACCTCTACGACTACACGCACTCGCTCAAAGGTGCTTCTCCGGAGGTATTCCTGAAAGTGGTCGAAGAGCAGAAGAACGTACTCAGCGGCACCGCCAACTACTTCTATGGATTTGATAACGATAAGATCAAAGAGTTCAAGACGCTGACCGTTTCTTACGGAAACGACGGCTACAACAAAGTGGATAAGTCGACGATCGGATTGACCTATCGTGCGTATGGTACGACGGAAGTCAGAGACGGTAAGGGCGCCGTTGTTATCGACGCCTCCACGGGCGAAGCGGAGCAGAAAGAACTCAGCTCCAATACCGAATATACCAGCGTCGACTTTGCGCTCTCCAAGGTTTGGGACTTCTCCGTTGTGAGCGTAAGCAAGGATATCGCCGGAACCATCGGCGGCATCGTATCGGTCGACGGCAAGACGACGTTAAAAGGCGTCGATCTGAAATCGCGCGGTTACATCGGTATGGTTACTATCAACCCGCTCAACAATACGACGCCCTATCAGACGCTCGAAAGCGTCATCACGCTCGACGTCCGTATTGCCGCGCATAACGGCTTGCTGATCAGAAACTGGAGAGTATTGAAAAATAGCTTCAACGCCGTTCGTAACGCCGAAGGCGTATCCTTGGCCGATTATGATCCGCTTGATACGGCCGAACAGGAATACACCGTCTATTACAGCATTACGGATAACCTCGGTAAGGTACAACGCTTGAAGATCTACGTCCTGATCCAGTCCGCCGCTATCAAGGGCATTGCGGATAACAGCGTCACCGACGGAGACCTGATCACCGCGTATGAGACCGCGCAGGGAGACGTCATGAGCATCGTCCGTACGGCGCTCCGTTCCGAACTGGGCGAGCCCGATCTGGAACTGACCGAAGAAGTGATAAAGGCCAACGAAGAACGGATACGTTCTATCGTGAATAAGCATACTCTGGACGTTCTGCTTGCAGAACTCGCTTTGCCGGCTTCGAATGCCGACGTTGTGATCGAATACGAGTCGGGCAACAAAGAGAATATCAAACTTGGCGATGCGGAAGTGACCTATCGCGCGGTATACACTTATTCCGAAGAAGAACTGTATCCGGGAGATACGACCAAGAACGACGCGCAACAACACTTTAAGGTAAGCGGCGTCATTTATATCGCCGGATCGAGAGGCATCAGCTATACCGTTCCGTATCTGTCCTATAAGGATAACGAAGAGTTCTCGGTCAACGTACACGTCGGAACGCAAGGATATACCACGACCGATATGGATATCATGCTGACGACCATGATCGAAAGATCGGCTCGCGGAAACCTTTCTTACACCTTGAATAAGGTGGAGGCGGCCGCTTTTGACGAGTTGTATTCGCGTTCCAATAAGTACACGAAGAACAAGCTTAACTCGATGCTTAAAAAGAACAATAACAACAACAAGGCGAACGCTTGGGAGGCCTGGTACGCACAGTACAGCGACATCCTTTCCGAGGCTTATAGCCCGTCCGATATGCTCTATCTGGATATGATTCTCGCCGAACAAACGCTTGCGTACGTTGAGCGCAATACGGTAGGCATCCTGTCCGACGGCTACGACAGACTGTATACCGGTCAGGTCGTCTCCATGAACCGTTTACAGACCTTGTACGCGGCCGAAAGGAACGAAAACCCCCTGATCAGCACGAGAGAGGCCAAGTCAAACGTCTGGAAGACCTGGTACAACACCTATACTAGAAATAAGTACTCCGTCAACCGTACGCCGGTCGAAAAAGTCGTGACTTCGGCGGCGACCTTCTTCCTCTCCGTTGCGGATAAGAGCGAAGTGGTCAAAGAAGACCTCGGATACGTCGAGAACGTCGGTTATACTCGTAAGATATTCTTTAACGAATCGCAAACCGCCGTCGACACCGTCGTACATTGGGTCGATCTTGAAGAATTATTGAAAGAGATCAATAAGTGGAAGAACTATAACGGTAACGTTTTGAACAGCGAGGCCTACCTCTCCGACTATCTGTTCGGACAACAGCTCGTTCATAACGCGCCCATCCACCTGAATACCATCGACATTGCGGAGATCGCCTACAACCAGAACCCGACCGACGGTTACAGAATTTATTACAACGACGGCAGAAACGGCGTGCTGGACAACGGCAGTACGAAGACGTACGTATTCATTCGTTATTCCGCAAACGAGAGAGGAGAAAACTTCTCGTCTACACCGAACGATTATATCGGTATCGCAGTTTTGAGCAATCGTCCGAGAACGGAAACCTTTGAAGAGGCCGTTGCGACCTTGACGAAGGACAGCTTCTTGTGGTACAGAAACACCGATAACGTCTTCGGACAAAACGACGCGTATATCGGAGAAAGATACGTACATATCCGTTATTCGGCGAACGAAACGGGGGACGATCCCGTAGCGGATATCAACGAAATCGAAGTCCAGAACGGAAAGTATATCGGTATTTATATCGGCAACGAAGCGAACGCGCTGAACTTGACCGCAGCCGATTATACCTGGTACGGCAGCGTACTCGAATCCAAGAGTATCACCGTCAATCCGTACGATGAATCGACCATTGACGACGCTCTGAACGTATACCTCGCGCAGGTTTACTCGTCCGTTGACGACGGAAACAAGAAGAAGGCTACCCTCTTCCTCCAAACCAGACATGCTTCCGACGGCGGATATACGACGCTCGGCGTACCGTATAGCAGCGGCATCTGGGAGCTGGCGACCGAGATCCGTTCGGACGGCAGAGAATACGTAATCTGGGAATACGTCAACGATACTAACGGCAACGGCGATTATACCGATGACGGTATCAAGTATAACGGCAATCCCGCAGACGCGACATCTATCCGCGTCCTCGTCCGCAGCAGGGGGTACGAAGCCGATACTTCGGTGACCAACAGATGGCAATTCTGGGTCGAGATCGACCTTGCCTCGGTAGCGTACAACCAGGACGCGGCGATTATGCAGGAGAACAAAGCCAACATCACGTTGCTCCATAAGTCCATTATCCGCAACGCGACCGTTTCTCGCATCAACAACATTTCGGCCGTTTCGTCCGTTTCCGGCGAGTACGACGGCAGTAACATCAGTATTGATAGCTCTTTGGTTAACGGAAAGCACGTTATCGGCATCAACCCGTACATGTACGACCTGACCAAAGCGGTCAAGGTCAGCGTGACTTATCTGACGGCCGGACAGGGCGAACTGTACGCGTACTTCAACGCCGAGGACTTCAAGGACTTCTATAAGAAAGAGTACATTGAAACGACGCTTATCTTCGGCGGAAAGACCAACTGCGTCCAGACGGTCGACGTCATTCTGAGAAACGAAAGCGTTTATTGGATCCGTAACGTCGATAACATCGCTTACTATCGTAAGGACGGTAACGTCAGAACGAACGTTACGTTCGGACAAGACGTTTATAACTGGTCCGCTTTCGAGGATATCAATACGAAGTTGCCGAACAAGGCGGAGATCACTTGTATCGTCGACGGAGAGATCAAAGTGGTCACGCTCGACGTGAAGTGGACCAAGATCGAAGCGTACGATTCTTACGGGTTGACCGCGTCCGGTTCTATCCCGCGCGCTTACGCCAAGATCGGTAACGACACCTTCGGTTATATCGAGGACGTCGTAGAACTGTACATCTATCCGGAAAGATTCGAGACGAGCGACGTAATCAGCGGTTTGCCCGACGGTTACAGCGTATTCCTCGATCCGTATGACGTTAACAGTAACGAAGAACACATGAAAGCCACCTATACTTCCGCGACCGTGACGACCACCGTCGCTACCAGGAAGACGGACGGCGTCTGGGATTGGGAGAACAACACCGTCTCGGAGAACAAAGTGCTTTCCGTTGTGATCGATTCTTCCAACATCAGTTACAAGAAGTACAGAGATAACGGATTTAAAGAGAGTAAGTATACCGTCTACTTCAAGATCGGATCTACCGTGACCGACGCGTATGGCGTGAGCTTCGACGTCCGCAACAGCATAGACGTCACGGCGACTTTATGGTCCAGAAAGATCGCCAACGTATTCATTAAGGATCAATCCGGAGCGATCATCGAGCCGACCGGCAATATGTATGACCGTATCGACTTCGATAGCTATACGTACTGGTTGCAATACGGTAGCGGTAGTCAGCTCGTCGAAATGACGGACGCGATTGAGTGGGAAGGCATCGATAATATCGAATACACGCCGGGTGGCGGTACTTATTACATTACGGCGACCATAGGCGAAGGCGAATTAAAGCAAACCACCGAAGTCAAAGTTGTCGTTACCAAGGCGCAACTGATCAGCCTCGGCAGATACGATATCGGAGAGACCGGCACGATGAATATTGTCGGCGGAGAGTATTATATCGACGACAACACCATGCTTCGTTACCGCATGACCGACGCCGGAACGTACGAACTGGATAATCTTAGAATAGAGCCGTTTATCGGCTTCGTCGGATACGGCACGCTCGGCAAGACCTATTACGAATACAGCAACGCCGACGGATCGACCTCGCGCCTGCCCGACGTGCGTTACGGATCTACGGACGATTATTCCGGCTACGGCTTGCCCGAAAAGATCTACGTCAATATCGAAACGGATACCGAGATGGTCGTTCGTGCGGTCTACGTCGATTGGGAATTCGACTCCGTACAAGAGGTAATGAGCATTGCCGGCGGAACGTACGATAAGAACTCCACCGTCAGAGTCGTCCTCGCCGTGATTTATGATCTGGACAAGGACGGCAATCGTATCAACGAACAGAAGATGAAGGTTACCACCATCGTCGAAGATCGTTCAGTACAGTACTACTCGGTCAGCTTCGACGGCGAAAACTTCGTTGATCTTGACGATATTATCTATACGACTTACAACGGTGGCGCCGGCTCCACGTACGAGATGCTTCTGAATCCGTACAGCATGAAGAACGCGATGTCCTCTAACCCGTACGCAAGCCCCTCTTCTCCGATGTACAGCGAAAACTATTCCGACAGTAACTTCTCCTATTTCAGGAGCGTAAAAGTCAACTGCGCCGGCGGCTATACCGTATTATATAACCTCAGAGAAGAGAACTACGTTATTTCCGACGCCGCCACCGGTTATCCGACCGACAAGAGCAACCTTTACGCCGGTAAGAACGTCAACGTCCGCCTGACCGTCGGTCGTTCGGAATCCATCGTCTATACCGTAATGGAAGGAGCCACCGCGGAGAACGCTGCCAACAACGGCTACTACGTCCGTATGAAGAACGGCAACGCTTACGTCCTTTATACCGACAGAGACGCAACGCAATCGCCCGCCGAAAGAAATTGCATCTACGAGAACGACGGAACGGAGTTCATCTACTATAAGAAAGAAGTAGCGATGTCTTCCGACGCGACCTCTTCCGTTAGTGCAAAAGACGCGTGCAAGCTCTCCGTAACGCCGAAGACGTACGGAAAACTGGGCGAGAACGTGTTTGAAGACGTGTTTAAGGTGCGCATCCTCGACATGCGTTACAAGTGGGGCAACGGCCTCGGTAAAGACGTCTACTATATCGACCGCTACGGCGTGATCCGTCAGTTCGAAAACGAGGTGGAATACAGCGAATCCGTCAATAAGATCTTTATCAAAGGCGCCGACGCCGATAACTACTATCTGCTCGGCAGCAGCGAAGTCATCGTAGGACATCTCTTCGAACAACTCAGCTTCGACGGAACCAACGTCAATATCAATAAATACACGCTTACTTCCATCACTTCGGACGGTAACGGCGGCATTGCCTCCATTACTTACAAGAAGAGAACGGGATCTCAGGCGGGCAAACCGATTAACTACGGCGGAGGCGTGGGCTGCCTGACGGTCAAGTTCGGCAACAGAAACGAGATTGAGATCGGCGGCGAGCAGACCTATGATATCCCCGTCGTATACGTCGACAGAACGGTTACCGATATCGTGTACGTCAAAGACGTCAACACGGGACTCGATAAGAACATGCCCAACTACGATCCCGAAGCCGAAAGATTCGTCTTTGATCCGTTCGTTACTTACGTTAACTCCGAAAACGGCTTTGACAGCGAAAAGGCGCAAGGATACTTTGTCGGCGGGCAGTATTCCCCCACCCTGCGCTTTGCGACGACGGTCATAGATCGCGTTATGGCAACGGCGGGCAGCAACGGCGATTTCTTCGATTACAGCTTGGTCAACCAGTCTTTGATCGGCGTTACCGTCAACGACGAAACGCTTTATCTGAGAGTAGGCGGCGGTACCTATAACGTGTACGCCTGGGTCGGAGCGGGACTTGCAAAACAGGTCGTCCCGATGAAAGTCATGGTTCGCTCTCGTCTGGTAGGCGTTGAAGATAGCAATATCGTTTCCGACGACGGCTTCTCGGCCAAGTGTATCGTCACGAATAGCGGAGAGAAGATATATTACTATTCTTCCGGCGTGGCCAATTACGAGATTTATAACGGCGTTACCGTTAACGTGTTCTATTACAACTCTGCAAATCAGAACGACGAAAACAACCTTTTGGTAACGGAACATTGCACCGGCGTCGATCTGAACGGACGTAACGTGACCGTCGATATTATCCGCCTGGATCGCAATAAGTTCGCGAGCGCGCTCAGCGTGTACGACTTTATGGGACAATCCGGTATTTCGGAAAAGATTATTTCCAGAATATTCAACACGACGTCCGGTTCTTCCGCAAATAAGGTCTTCGTGTTCTATCAAGGATTCTCGCATCCGGTCGCATACGATATGTATAAAGACGCCGTTTCGACCAAAGACGCCGCCAACAACGGATATACCTACTTCCTCTCCTGGGAAGAAAAATCGGGTAACAATAACGGCACCGTGTATACCAACGGTATCAACATGAGCTTTAAAGTGGACAGCGCTTACGGTCTCAGCTACAAGGGTACCGAGATGAAGTTGTACATGACCATCCCCGGATATGCAATGGGTAAGAAAGGCCAGCAGAAGTTATACATCAGTCTTAATCAGAACGAGCAGTACATCATTACCGCTACGCCGAGCAGAGGCGTATGGGGTGTGGAAGACGCGCTTGAACTCACGACGCAAATCAGGTATAACGGCACGCTCGACAGTTATGGCACGGCGTGGGTCAATTACTTTGCCGACCATATCAACTACCTGAATCTGAACAACAACAGAGGACTGACTACGTTTGAAGGTTATGACGAAGGCAACGTGTTCAAGTTGTACGATACGGCGTGGAGTACCAGATCGAATAGCGGAGAAAGCCAATACGTTCTTGCTTACGATAAGAGAACGAGCCGCTTTACCATTAACAGTCCGTATTACTATATTATCAACGGCAACAACGGCACAACCGGTTTCAAGATGCCTGATTACGTGAACATTACCGTCGGCAGCAAGAGACAATACCTGGAATACCAGTTGGCCGTCAAATCGTTCGAAACGGAAGGTTCTTACACCGAGTATGAAGCTCTTACTCCGGGCACGGCGTGGGCAGAATCGACCTATTACAAGTACAACGAAGACGGAACCTACACTCTGTTGCCGGTCAGACCGGAGGATTGGAGTACCGGCACCTATTACAGAGTAAGACAGAATTATACCGTATTCAGTCTCTGGTATGCGCAATGGATGGAAAGAAACGGAAGCACGATGAAGACGTACGAGCAAAACACTCGGAACAATCCTCTGAGCGTTGTCTGGTCGGGCGGCGGCAGTAACTACGTTACCGTCAACTATAACGACGACTCGATCACGACCACCTTCAACATGAGCCTTGACGATCAGGTCTATCGTATGAAGATCAACAGCGTAAAATGGTTATTCGAGAACGGAGAAGGGGAGAGAGTCGCTTTCGAGAGCACCGACGAGTACGGACCGGAAGACATCATCATGATGCCGACCAGAGAAGACGCCAGCGAATATCTGGACGTCCTGTACAGAAATACCTATAACAGCAGTAATTATTCGAGCGACCAGATATACGATCCGACCGATACTTCTACGGCAATCAAGTATGACGAATACTATGGGTATCGTCTGAGATTCGTCGTCACTGATCCGTACGGCGCAGGTGATAAGACGTACACGGTCACCGTCCGTAACATTTCCGGCGGCGGTACTTTCCGTAACTCCCGTAACAGATGGTACTTCGGAAACGTCGACTTCTACTCGAATCAACCGCAATACGCACGGATAACCTTCGGCGGAAAGGGCGGTCAGGTCCTCTTGTGGGAGTTCGCCAAGTTGAATTCCGAACGGAAACTGATCAACAGTAATATTCCGTCCATCTGCATTACCGACGGTTATTTCTATGACGAGAAAGTGTCCTATCCGTTCAATCCCGAAGACGAAGGATACGAAGCTCAATTGGCGGCGTACGAAAGCAACTATCGGGACAGTAACGACGCCGGAGCCGCATTGCCGGAAAAACTGCAACAGTACTTTACCGGAGGCAAAGGCACAGCGGGCAACGTTTATATCCCGCTGACGTATACGTTGGAGTCCGATAGCGAAAAGTACGGAGACAGCGACTATATCTACGGTAACAATATCCGTATTAATAAGGTAGGCAAGAAGTATTACGTCAAGTCGATCGAAGGATGCGCCGCAACCAGCAGTTCTCAATCCGAACCGTGGAAAGACAGCACCGCTTCCAGTAAAGAAAGCCAGAACGACGACGAAACGGTTTACGTGCTTGCGAAGAACAGAAACCAGATCTGTAAGATCAAGTGGACGATCGACTGTAACGGCGCGGTATATCCGAATAACGCCAACAAGTTGACCGGAACGATCATCGCGGGTACGTATAGCGGCTTGATCAAGAACTACTTCGACGCAACCTTGGTAAAGAAGGACGGCGTTAAAGATTATTTACAAAACTGGTCGAGCGCCGTCCGCACCAGCGGCGTCGTACAACCGAGCAGCGGCTTCATGCTCCGCCTGCCGAATAATAAGGAACATTCGAGTGCCAGCGACGGCGGTAGCCTCGCATTCGGTAACGCCGGCATCTCGCTCCCGGGAACCTATCAATACAAGGGCGAGGCGTGGTCCATGAAAGAAACGGCAGAGGGCTCCAATGAGTTCACGAATACCAAGACCGTATTACTGTACATCAAGAAGAATTCCGAATTCAACTTGAAGTACCTGCCCATCATGAGCGTCGGGTATCATACCCTCGAATGCGCGCAATTTATGCAGGAGATCGCGGATCTCGGCTTTGGCCTCGGCGGTTGGGTCATGAGTTGGTTCATGTCGCAGAGCGAAGTCAACGAGATCAGAGAAACCTCCATCATGCTCCCGTGGCAGAAAGTTACGGTAACGGACAAGAACGGAGACCCGGTGGAAGGCGGATTTGCAGGAATCGATACGAGTAGAAAGGGCATGTATTATAACTTGCAACTCGAATTCGATCTGAGAGGTCAGTATTACGAACCGTACTTCGAAGATCACGACAAGAAACTCGGCGATTTCTGGCCGGCGAACCAGATTACGCTCTACAAATGGAAGACCAGAGAGATCAACAAAAATGCTCCCGTCTGGGTCGGTGGCAGTTCCGCCGGATACAAGTTTACCGTCAACGTCAAAGTTGCGATCAACTGATAAAAAACGACTTTTCTCCGAAGTCCGGACGGGCTTCGGAGAAAACCTCGTACGGTCGAAAACGAAACGTCTGAAAATCTTTCTGCCTCATCGGTAATGTTTTTATTACGGGTCCGAGAAACGAAAGACAAAAAATCGTCGATTTTATTTCCAATTTAACAAAAGACCGGCAGAAAAGAGGGCAAGAGCTCCATTTTAAGGAGTAAAAAACCATATGGCCACACCCGGATAGTTTCAGGTAAAAATATTCAAAAAAACATGGTAAAAACATTTGACACAAAGGCCGTTTTTGTGTAAAATACTGCTGTTGTCCTATAGGGATGATTCGGAAGGTTACCGATACACGCGGATAGTTTCCGAGGACTTACATTCCGGCACGACCGGTTTGACTAACTGAGAGAAGGACGCCACCTTACTCAAAAAGGACAACAAAAATAAACGTTAGGTTACAAAACAGGAGGTAAAAATGGCAGGTCAAAAGATTAGAATCAAGCTCAAAGCTTACGACCACAATCTGATTGACAATTCGGCAGCTAAGATCGTAGAAGCGGTTAAGCTTACTGGCGCGAGCATCTCGGGTCCTATCCCGCTCCCCACCGAAAAGGAAATCGTAACAATTTTGCGCGCTACTCATAAGTACAAGGACGCAAGAGAACAGTTCGAACTTCGGACGCACAAGAGACTGATTGATATCTACAATTCCACGAGTAAGACGGTAGAAGCTCTTATGAAGCTTGATCTTCCCGCGGGTGTGGATATTCAGATTAAACTGTAATGGAGGCTTAAAATGAAAAAAGGTATTTTAGGTCGCAAATTGGGAATGTCGCAAATCTTCATGGCGGACGGCCGCATGGTTCCCGTTACCGTTATCGAAGCAACCCCCAACACCGTCGTTCAGGTTAAAACCGTCGAAAAAGAAGGTTATAACGCGGTGCAGGTCGGATTCGGCGACGTTAAGCAAATCAAAGAAAACGTCTACAAGGGCGTTGGCAAGCAGGCGCAGGGCCACTTCAAGCAGGCGGGCGTAGAACCCAAAAAGGTTCTCAAAGAATTCCGCTTTGACGATATCTCTTCTTATAAGGTAGGGGATACCATCGCTTGTTCTTCTTTCGTTGTCGGCGATATCGTCGACGTTGTGGGCAAGAGTAAAGGTAAGGGCTATGCCGGCGTTATCAAGAGATGGAACGCGCAACGCGTCGGCTCTATGTCTCATGGTACCGGTCCTATCCACAGAAGCGTAGGTTCTATGGCGGCCAACTCCGACCCGAGCAGAGTCTTCAAGAACAAGCACATGGCAGGCGAATTGGGTAACGAACGCGTTACGGTCAAGAATCTCGAGATCGTAAAAGTGGACGAGGCCCGTAACCTGCTGTTCATAAAGGGCGGCGTGCCCGGCGCAAAAGGCGCCGTTGTCGTCGTCAAAGCGTAAGGAGGTAAATCATGGAACTCAAAGTTATTAACACCGAAGGTAAAGACCTCGGCAAAGTAACCGTAAGCGACGAGATCTTCAACGCCGATTTCAGCAGCGATAAACAAGCGCTGGTGCATCAAGTCGTTGTGGCGCAACTCGCCAACAAGCGTCAGGGCACCAAGAGCACCCTCACTCGTACCGAGGTATCCGGCGGCGGTATCAAACCGTGGCGTCAGAAGGGTACCGGCAGAGCGCGTCAGGGTAGCATTCGTTCTCCCCAATGGCGTCACGGCGGCGTTGTTTTCGCGCCGAAGCCGAGAGACTTCTCCAAAAAGATCAATAAGCAAATGAAGAAGCGCGCTCTTTATTGCGTTCTCAGCCAAAAGGCCAACGCCGGCGAGATCCTCGTTCTGGACGCTCTTGAAATCGCCGAAGCTAAGACCAAGCTTATGGCCGGTATCTGCAATAAGATCGACGCCGGAAAGAAGGCTATGTTCGTACTCGGCAGCGAGAACAGAAACGTAACGATCGCCACTCGCAACCTTCCGGAAGCTTCTGTCTGCGATGTCGCTCTTATCAACGTATACGACGTCATCCGCGCCGGAAAGATCTTCTTGACGAAGGAAGCTCTTGAGAAATTCGAGGAGGCAAATAAATAATGAACGCATACGATATTATCATTAAGCCCGTACTTACCGAAAAGGGATATAGCGGAATCGGCGAAAAGAGTTATGCTTTTATCGTCGCCAAAGCCGCTACCAAAACGGAAATCAAGACGGCTGTGGAAAAGGTTTTCGGCGTATCTGTCGAAAAAGTCAACGTAGCAAACTATGACGGCAAACTCAAGCGCATGGGAAGAACGGAAGGTAAGACGTCCGCTTGCAAAAAGGCGTACGTAAAATTGACTGCCGACAGCAAGCCCATCGCTTTCTTTGAGAGCTTGTCTTAATCAGGAGGTAAGATATGGGAATCAAAAGATTTAAACCGTATACTCCGTCCCGTAGGTCTTATACCGTAAGCGATTTTTCCGAGATCACGACGACCAAGCCGGAAAAGAGCTTATTGGAGTCGAAGTCCAAAACCGGCGGAAGGAATGCGACCGGCAGGATCACCGTTCGTCACATCGGCGGAGGTAACAGACAAAAATATCGTATCATCGACTTTAAGCGTAATAAGGACAACGTTCCCGCTATCGTTAAATCGATCGAATACGATCCCAACCGCTCGGCAAACATCGCTCTGCTTGCGTATGCCGACGGAGAAAAGAGATACATTCTTGCGCCTTTGGGCCTGTCGGTAGGCGATACCGTTATCAGCGGCAGCGATATCGATATTAAAGTAGGCAACTGCCTCGCTCTCGCCGATATCCCCGTAGGTACCATGGTGCACAATATCGAATTTCAACCCAATCACGGCGGTCAGATCGCTCGTAGCGCGGGTAGCGCTTGCCAACTGATGGCAAAAGAGAACGGGAAAGCGACCCTTCGTATGCCCAGCGGCGAAATGAGATACGTTCCGCTTGCTTGCAGAGCTACGATCGGACAAGTCGGCAATCTCGAACACGAGATCATCAGCCTCGGTAAAGCCGGCAGAAAGAGACATATGGGCGTCAAGCCGACTGTACGCGGTGTGGTCATGAACCCCTGCGACCATAAGCACGGCGGCGGCGAAGGTAAGAGCCCGGTCGGTCTTCCCGGTCCTGTTACGCCTTGGGGCAAACCTGCTCTCGGGTATAAGACTCGTAACAAGAGAAAGAACTCCGGCAGATTTATTATCAAGCGTATCAATTAGGAGGAAAAATGAGCAGATCTACAAAGAAAGGCCCGTATATTCACGAGAGTCTTAAAAAGAAGATTTTGGCGATGAATGAAAGCGGAGAAAAGAAACCGATCAAAACCTGGTCTCGCGCTTCTACCATTTATCCCGAATTTGTCGGACATACCATTGCCGTACACGACGGTAAGAAGCACGTTCCCGTTTATATCACCGAAGATATGGTCGGTTTAAAGCTGGGTGAATTCGCTCCTACCAGAACGTTCCGCGGCCATGCGGGAAGCAAGTCTTCCGGTTCGAAATAAGGAGGTCAACAATGGGAAAAAGAATTTATGACAAAGCTATCCGTCAAAGAGAAAACAATCCCGAAAACAGCTTGCCCCACGCTACGGCGAAATACATCCGTATTTCTCCCTACAAGGTAAGAGCTGTCCTCGATCTTATTCGCGGTAAGAGCTATCGTCAGGCCGTAGGCATCCTCGAGAACCTCAATAAGTCCTCCTGCGATCCTATCCTGAAGGCCCTCAAAAGTGCCGGCGCCAACGCCGAAAACAACCAGGGCCGCAGCACTGATACGCTTTTTGTCGCCAAGTGCTACGCCAATCAGGGACCGACTCTGAAAAGGTACATTCCTAAGGCGCACGGCAGAGCCGGCGGTTTGTTGAAGCGTACCAGCCACATTACCATCGTACTCGACGAGATCAAGGCATAAGGAGGAAAATATGGGACAAAAAGTTAATCCGCATGGTTTGAGAGTAGGCGTTATCTCCAATTGGGACACCCAATGGTATGCCGATAAGAAGACGTTTGCGACTTATATCAAACAGGATAATGATATCAGAACGACGTTGAAGAAGAAGTACTACAACGCCGCCATCAGCAAGATCACCATCGAAAGAGCGACCGATTCTATTACCGTCAATCTTTTCTGCGGCAGACCGGGTATCGCTATCGGTAAAGAAGCGGCCGGTATCGCAGAGATCAAAAAGACGGTCGAAAAGATCGCCGTCGGCAAGGTAGTCAATATCAACGTTCATGAAGTTAAGAAAGTAGATATCGACGCTCAACTCGCCGCCGAAAACATCGCCGATCAGCTGGAAAAGAGAATCCAATTCCGTCGTGCTATGCGTCAAGTCATGATGCGTGCCACCAAGGCCGGCGCCAAGGGTATCAAAACGATGGTAAGCGGCCGTCTCGACGGCGCCGAGATCGCCCGTAGCGAACATTACAGCGAAGGAAGTATCCCGCTGCAAACCATCCGCGCGGATATCGATTATGGCTTCGCTACCGCTCATACCACTTACGGCGCTATTGGCGTTAAGGTATGGATCTACAAGGGCGAGGTCTTCGGGAAAAAAGCAAAAGGAGGTAATAACTGATTATGTTAATGCCTAAGAGAGTTAAAAGAAGAAAGCAACAGCGCGGCAGGATGACCGGTAAGGCCACCAGAGGCAACGTCATCGCTTACGGCGAATACGGTCTCGTCGCGACGGAGCCCAGCTGGATCACCAGTAACCAGATCGAAGCGGCCCGTGTTGCTATGACCAGATATATCAAACGTGGCGGTCAGGTTTGGGTGGATATCTTTCCCCACAAGCCGGTGACCAAGAAGCCCGCCGAAACTCGAATGGGTTCCGGTAAAGGTAGTCCGGAATACTGGGTCGCCGTAGTCAAACCGGGCAGAGTACTTTTCGAGATGGCCGGAGTTCCCGAAGCCACCGCGAGAGAAGCCCTGAGACTGGCTGCCAATAAGTTGCCCATCAAGTGCAAGTTCATGAAGAAAGAAAGCGTAGAAGACGGAGGAGGAGAAGAGTAATGAAAGCTGTTAAGTTTTTTGAAATGAGCACAGAAGAGTTGACTCAGAAGCTCAACGAGAAAAAAGCCGAATTGTTCAACCTTCGTTTCCAGCATGCGACCAACCAACTCGAAAGTCCCGCAAAGCTGACCGAATGCAGACATGACATCGCTAAGATCAAGACCATTCTTCGTCAGCGCGAGCTCGGACTGAGCGTCGAACCCCAGGTCACCAAGAAAAAAGGCGCGGCTAAGAGGAAATAGGAGGTAACAGATGGAAGAAAGAAATTTGAGAAAAAGCAGAATCGGCTTGGTAATAAGCGACAAGATGGACAAAACCGTCGTCGTTGCCGTCGTTACCAAGGTTAAACATCCGCTTTATAAAAAGTATATCACGCAGACCAAGAAGTTTAAGGCGCATGACGAAGAAAACGCTTGCGGTTACGGCGACAAGGTCAAGATCATCGAAACCCGTCCTCTCTCCAAAGATAAGCGTTGGAGAGTCGCGGAAATCATCGAAAAGGCTAAATAAGGAGGAAGGAGTATTATGATACAACCCCAAACCAGATTAAATGTAGCCGACAACTCCGGAGCAAAGGAGATCATGTGTATCAGAGTCCTGGGCGGTTCTTACGTACGATCGGGTAATATCGGCGACGTCATCGTCGCTTCGGTTAAGAACGCAACCCCGGGCGGCACCGTTAAGAAGGGCCAAGTGGTCAAAGCGGTCATCGTTCGCAGCCATAAGGGCATCATGAGAGCGGACGGATCCCACATCGTCTTCGACGATAACGCCGCTGTTATCATCGATAACCAGAAGCAGCCCGTCGGCACCCGTATTTTCGGACCCATCGCAAGAGAATTGAGAGACAAAGATTACATGAAGATCATTTCTCTCGCGCCCGAAGTGCTGTAGGAGGTAAATAATGAAGTACAGTATCAGAAAAGACGATTATGTAAAAATTATCGCCGGACAAGATAAAGGCAAATTCGGACAGGTCCTTTCCGTAAGCGCCGACGGCAGGGCTGCCGTCGAGGGAGCGGGACTGCTTATTAATAAGAAAGCGGTCAAGGCCAGAAAGGCCAACGACAAGAGCGGTATCGTCGATCTGCCCCGCACCTACGACGTTTCTAATCTTATGCCGGTTTGTTCCGTTTGTGGCAACGCGACCCGCGTTAAGCACGGCGTCGTAGACGGCAAGAAAGTTCGTATGTGCGAATGCGGCGCGGTTCTCGAAACCAAGAAGCCCAAAGAAGTCAAGAAGGCAAAAGCTACCGTCCGCAAGAAGAAAGCTGCGGAAAAAGCTGAGTAAGGAGGTAAACGACAATGGCTGATAAATATGAAAACAGATTGATGGTTCGTTACAAAACCGAAGTCGTTCCCGCTTTGCAAAAGACCTTCGGATATAAGAACGTTATGCAGGTTCCTAAGATGGAAAAGATCATCCTGAATATGCGTTTGGGCGACATCAAGGATAACTCCAAGAGCGTTCAGATCGCTGTCAGCGAGTTAGAAAAGATCGCCGGACAAAAGCCGATCGAAACCAAAGCGAAGAAGTCCATCGCCAACTTTAAGGTCCGCGACGGAATGACCGTCGGCGCGGCCGTAACCTTGCGTGGCGAGAAGATGTGGAACTTCTTCGATAAGCTCGTCAGCATCGCTCTTCCCCGCGTCCGCGACTTTAAAGGCGTGCCCGGAAGCAGCTTTGACGGAAGAGGAAACTATGCTCTCGGCATCAAAGAACAACTTATGTTCCCGGAAATTTCTTACGATCAGATCGAAAAAGTCAGAGGCTTCGACGTTTGCATCGTAACTACGGCTAACACCGACGAAGAGGCAAAAGAGCTGCTCAGACAACTCGGTATGCCTTTTGCCAAGTAGGAGGTACAATATGGCAAAAAAAGCACTGAAAAACAAGCAGGCTCGTCCGCAAAAGTTCTCCACCAGAGAATATACCCGTTGCACGATTTGCGGTCGTCCCCACGCTGTTCTGAAAAAATACGGTATTTGCAGAGTATGCTTCAGAGAACTGGCCTATAAGGGCGAGATCCCCGGAGTCAAAAAGGCAAGTTGGTAAGAGGAGGTATATTATGGCATTAACAGATCCCATCGCAGATATGCTGACCCGTATCAGAAACGGTCTGACGGCCAGGCACGAAACGGTTATCGTTCCTATGTCCGCCGCCAAGAAGGCTATCGCCGATATCCTCGTTGAAGAGGGCTATATCAAGAGCGCAACCGTCGTCAAAGACGAAAAGGGCGTACAGGATAATATCTTGATCGAATTGAAATACGGACCGAACTTCAGCAAGGTCATTTCCGGTCTTCGTAGAATTTCCCGTCCCGGTTTGCGTATCTATGCTCGCGTCGACCAACTTCCGAAAGTTCTTAACGGACTTGGTATTGCGATCATTTCTACGTCCAAGGGCATCATGACCGACAAGAAGGCTCGTGCCGAAAAAGTCGGCGGCGAAGTACTCGCTTATATCTGGTAAGGAGGATATTATGTCGAGAATCGGTAAATTACCTATTAAGATCGAAGACGGCGTGAAAGTGGATTTCACCGACAGAGTGGTCACCGTGACCGGAAAGCTCGGGACTCTTTCTCAGGCCATCGAAAACAAGGCTATTGACCTTGAAATCAAAGACGGTTTCGTAAACGTTCTTTGCGCGGAAAACTCCGGCAAAGCGGCGCATGCGGCTCACGGCCTTTACAGAGCGCTTATCTACAACATGGTAGTCGGCGTGACCAAAGGTTATGAAAAGGGCCTCGTTCTTGCCGGCGTCGGTTATAAGGCGCAAATGACGGGAACGGATCTCGTCCTCAGCGTCGGTTATTCCCACACGGTCACCGTTAAGGCGCCCGCCGGAATCAAGTTTGAATGCCCGAAACCGGAAGAAATTACCGTTAAGGGTATCAGTAAAGAGCTTGTCGGACAAATCGCCGCCAACATCAAGGCTATCAGAAAGTCCGAACCTTACCACGGATACGGTATTCATTACAAAGATGAAACCATCCTCCGCAAGGAAGGCAAAACCAACGGTAAATAAAGGAGCGTAAACCATGGTAGGAAAAAATGATAAAAACAAAGTGAGAAAAGCGAGACACGATCGTATTCGTTTTTACATCAAGGGCACGGCCGAGAAGCCGAGACTTAACGTTTACAGATCGCTCAATCATATCTACGCTCAGGTTATCGACGATTCGGCTAACAACGGCGAGGGCATTACGCTTGCCGCTGCGTCCACCGTCGAAAAAGAGATCGCGGCGAAGATCGCCGAGATGACCAAGACCGAAGCGGCCAAAGAGGTCGGAAAGATCGTTGCGCAGCGCGCTATGGAAAAAGGCGTCAAAGCCGTTGTCTTCGACAGAGGCGGATACCTTTATACCGGCCGCGTAGCGGCGGTAGCCGACGGCGCAAGAGAAGCCGGTCTTAACTTTTAGGAGGTCGATATGGCAAGAAACGAAAAATTCAAGAAAGAAGAAAAGAGAGACGAGCTGATCAAAAAGACCGTTTCCGTAAACCGCGTTACCAAGACCGTCAAGGGCGGACGTAACATGCGTTTTGCAGCTCTCGTTGTTGTCGGCGACGGCAAGAACAGAGTCGGATGCGGATTGGGCAAAGCCAAGGAAGTGCCGGATGCCATCGAAAAGGCTACCGAAGCCGCAAAGAAGGCAATGATCAGTATCTCTATCGTCAACCAGACCATTCCTCACACGATCCAAGGACAGTTCGGCAGAGGCAAGGTGCTGCTTATGCCCGCTTCCGAGGGTACCGGCGTTATCGCCGGCGGCCCCGTCCGTGCGGTTCTGGAAGCAACCGGTATCAAAGATATCCGTACCAAGAGCATCGGCAGTAACAACCCCATCAACTGCGTAAAGGCAACGATCGAAGGCCTTGCCGGACTTCGTACCGCCGAAGAAGTTGCGGAGATCCGCGGCATCAACGTGGAAGATCTGTAAGGAGGCTATTATGGCAAAGATAAGTATTACTCTTGTTAAGTCCCTGAACGGACGCATCGCCAACCAAAAGGCGAATGCCGAAGCTCTCGGCCTTACGAAAATCGGTAAGACCGTCGTACGTGAGGACACTCCCGCCGTACGCGGTTCCATCAATAAGATCTCGCATCTTGTTGAAGTAAAAGAGATCAAGGAGAATTAAGCTATGAAGTTGCATAATATTCAACCTGCTGAAGGTTCTACCACGCCGGCCAGGAGACTGGGCAGAGGTATCGGCTCCGGTCTCGGTAAGACCAGCGGAAAAGGCCACAAGGGTCAATGGGCCAGAAGCGGCGGCGGCGTTCGTCCCGGTTTTGAAGGCGGACAAATGCCCCTTACCCGCAGACTCCCCAAAAGAGGATTCAAGAACGGCCTGTTCAAGAAAGTTTATACCGTTATCAATATCGGTATGATCAACGACTTATACAACGACGGCGACGTAGTTACCGTTGAAGATTTAAAAGCAAAGGGTATTATCAGTAAAATAGAGGAGTACGGGCTGAAAGTTTTGGGCGACGGCGAAGTTACCAAAAAACTTACGGTAAAGGCCGATAAATTTACTGCCTCGGCGAAAGAGAAGATCGAAAATGCCGGCGGACAAGCAGTAGAAGCGAATAACGAGGTTGCTGAATAATGTGGCAAACCATTAAGAACGCTTTTATCGCACCCGACATCAGAAAGAAAATACTGATTACCCTGTTTTTACTTTTGTTGTACAGAGTAGGTTGTTTCGTCCCGGTGCCCGGCCTGAACTTCGAAACGTTCTCGGCCAATCAAAGCTCGACGGCGAACGATTTATTTTCTATGATGAGCACGATTACGGGTGGATCGTTGCAGTATGGTACCGTGTTTGCGCTCGGTATCTTACCGTTTATTAACGCATCCATTATAATGCAGTTGCTTACTTTGGTTTTTCCCAGATTGGAAAGACTGTCGAAAGAAGGGGAAGAAGGGCGTGAAAAGATCAACCAATACACTCGTATTTTCTCCGTTGTTTTAGGTATCGTTCAGGGCATCGGCGTCGTTATCAGCTGGCGTTCCAGCATAACGGGCGTCTTTGTGGGGAAAGATAGCACGGTCGACCAGGTGTTCACGATGATTTTCATCGTTTTGATCCTGACCGGCGGCAGCTGTCTCGTTATGTGGCTCAGCGAAAGGATCACGGAGTACGGAATCGGCAACGGCTCCTCGCTCATCATCTTCGTCGGTATTATTTCTACCCTCGGCGATACGATTCTCAGCGCAATGACAAACGTTATTCCCAGCCAGATACGTAACAACGATACGACCGGTATTTGGTTCTTGCTCGGATTCCTGGTGCTGATCGTTCTTTTGTTCGGACTGATCGTGTTTATCGATTCCAGCGAAAGACGTATCCCCGTCGTTTATGCCAAGCGCGTAAGAGGCAACAAGATGTACGGCGGCCAGAATACGTTCATCCCCATCAAAGTCAACTCCGGCGGCGTTATGCCGATCATCTTCGCGTCGAGCCTTATCATGTTCCCGCAGATGATCATGCAATTCGCCGATCCCAACATGGAGAGCGGATTTGTCAGATGGTGGTATCAATGGATGGGCGTAGGCAGCTATCTGTACGGACCCATTATGTTCTTACTGATCATCTTCTTTGCGTTCTTCTATGCACAGATCCAGTTTAACCCGGACGACGTGGCGCGTATGATCCAACAGAATGGCGGTTCTGTTCCCGGTTTCCGCCCCGGCAGAAACACGAGCGAACATCTCCGTAAGATCAATAACCGCATTACCCTGTTCGGAGCCATTTACCTCGGCTTCATCGCATTGATCCCGATCTATATCCTCGGATATATCGACGGATTCAAAGCGCTTGGTCTCAGCAATTCTTTCACGGCGACCGGCTTACTGATCGTTGTCAGCGTTGCGCTCGAACTCGATAAACAATTGCAGAGCCAGTTGATGATCAAGGCAAATAAAGGATTCTTGAAATAAGATTATGAAAATCATTTTATTGGGTGCGCCCGGAGCCGGAAAAGGTTCTCAGGCGGCGAAAATAGTTTCTGATTTTGGCATCGCGCACGTCTCCACCGGGGACGCGCTGCGTGCTAACATCAAGGCGCAGACAGAACTCGGGAAGTTCGCCAAGTCTTTCATAGACAAAGGCCAGCTTGTTCCGGACGACGTCGTAGTCAGAATCGTAGCCGATCGGATATCTCAACCGGATTGCGAAAAAGGTTTCCTTCTGGACGGTTTTCCGCGTACGGTCGCCCAAGCAGACGCTCTCGCGAAGTTGACGGACGTCGATTACGTCATCAATATCGACGTTGATTTCGACGCGATCGTCAACCGTATCAGCGGACGCAGGATGTGCGTTTGCGGCGAGACTTATCACGTCTCCACTTACGATAAAGAAGTATGCGCCAAGTGCGGGAAGCCTCTTTATCAAAGAGACGACGACAACGAAGCGACGGTTCAAAAACGTCTGAGCGTTTATCAGGAACAGACCGCTCCGCTCATCGAGTATTATTCCGCTCGCGGAAAGCTCGTGACGGTGGACGGCAACAAGAGCATAGACGCCGTATACGAAGACGTGAAGGACGTACTTAATGGTAACCGTTAAAAGCCCGGCTCAGCTCGAAGCTATGCGGAGAGCGGGATCGATATTGAGAGATACGCTCGACCTTCTTGTCGAGAGTGTGCAGATAGGTATGAGTACGCATGACCTCGATATGATTGCCCGCGATTTCATCAAGAAGCAGCACGCCGTACCTTCGTTTTTGAATTACGACGGATTCCCCGGAGCCGTTTGCATCTCTATCGACGAAGAAGTAGTGCACGGTATCCCTTCAAAACACAGAGTCATCCGGGACGGGATGCTTGTAAAGCTCGATTGCGGAGCGGGAATCGACGGTGTGCATTCGGACGCTGCCCGAACAGTATGCGTCGGACATGTCAGCGAAGAAAAAAGACGTCTTGCCGAGGTGTGCAGACAGAGTTTTTTCGAGGGCATGAAAGTGCTTAAAGACGGAACTCGTCTCGGCGATCTCGGATATGCCATTCAGTCTTACGTAGAGAGCAATGGTTTCAGCGTCGTTCGCGAACTTGTCGGCCATGGAATCGGAACGAGAGTGCACGAAGATCCCAACGTGCCGAACTACGGAATAGCGGGAAGGGGCGCGCGCCTTTTCAAGAATATGACCATTGCGGTTGAACCGATGATCAATATCGGTACGTATAAGGTGGAGATGCTGGACGATGGCTGGACGGTCGTTACCGCAGACGGAAAGCCTTCCGCGCATTACGAAAACACCGTCGTCATTACCGAAAACGGAGTCGAAATACTGACTCTATAGGAGGAGCAATGGAGAGACCCATCACGGTCGGCTCGATTGTGTACAGCCGAGCCGGAAGAGACGAAGGAAGATATTTTATGGTGACGGCCATTCTGGACGACAGTTACGTCTCTATCGTAGATGGCAGCGTGCGGAAACTGGCCAAGCCGAAGAAAAAGAAGATAAAGCACCTGAAAAATACCGGAGAGGTGCTTGATAACATCGCCGGAAAAATACTTACTTCGGCAAAAATATACGACGCTGAAATATTCAGCGCACTGAGAAAATACAATTCTTAAATCGGAGGTAACTGTGTCTAAGGAAGACGTAATCGAAGTAGAAGGCGTTGTTACCGAAGTTTTACCGGGAACGATGTTCAAGGTAAAGCTCAACAACGGCGGCCACGTTATTACCGCTTATCTTTGCGGAAAAATGCGTCAGCGTACCATTAAGGTTTGCGTAGGCGATTCGGTCAAGGTCGAAATGAGTCCGTATGACCTCAACAGAGGAAGAATTAGTTACAGAAACAGAATATAGGAATATTTGGAGGTTTATTATGAAAGTCAGACCGTCGGTTAAACCCATGTGTGACAAGTGCAAAATTATCAAGCGTAACGGAAAAGTCATGGTTATTTGTTCGAAATATCCCAAACATAAGCAAAAACAGGGCTGAAATCGTTTGCAAAATCCTTATTGGTTGTGCTATAATATCACAGCTTTTGGGAAAGTATATCAAAAATACCGCAAAAAGCAAAGAAAGCGCCCTGTTAAAAGCGGCGATTTCTTGCTTTCATTCGGGAAAGTCGATAGCGGTATAGAACGTAGAAGTTCAATATGAAGGCGGCTGAACCGCGCTTACCACCACCAAAAAGAGCGGTTTCCTTCATGAGTTAATATATAAAACCTAAACAAACAAAGAAATTTTTTGGAGGAAAAAAGTAGATGGCTCGTATAGCAGGTGTAGATTTACCCCGTGAAAAAAGAGTGGAAATCGGATTGACCTATATTTACGGTATCGGACGGATCACTTCCAATAAGATCCTCGCCGAAACCGAGATCAACCCCGACATCAGAGTAAAAGACCTTACCGAAGACCAGATCGCGAAGATCCGTGACTATATTGAAGAAAACGTCGTCGTGGAAGGCGATCTCAGAAGAGACGTAGCTCTGAATATTAAAAGATTAAAGGATATCGGATGTTACAGAGGCGTCCGTCACAGAAAGAATTTGCCCGTAAGAGGACAAAGCACGAAACAAAATGCCCGTACCCGCAAGGGACCGAAGAAGACTGTCGGTCGCGGTAAGAAAAAGGCATAAGGAGGTAACGTATGGCTACTGTTAAAAAGTCTTCGATAAAGAAAAGAAAAGATCTGAAGCGTATTGAAAAGGGACAGGTTCACGTTCATACCACCCACAACAATACCATCGTTACCGTTACCGATCTTCAAGGCAATGCCATCAGCTGGGCTTCGGCCGGCGTACTCGGTTATAAGGGATCCCGTAAAGAGACCGCATTTGCCGCTACGCAAGCGACCGAAAAAGCCGTCAACGACGCGAAAATGCATGGCGTGAGAAAAGTGGAAGTCTATGTCAAGGGTACCGGCCAAGGCAGGGAACCCAGCATCCGTGCGATCCAGGCGTGCGACGTCGATATCACCATGATCAAAGACGTTTCTCCCATCCCGCATAACGGTTGCCGTCCGCCCAAGCGCAGAAGACTGTAATCACAGGAGGTAACAAATAATGGCTAAATATACAGGACCCGTTTGCCGTCTTTGCAGACGTGAAGGTTGCAAACTTTTTCTTAAAGGTGACAGGTGCTTCTCCGAAAAGTGCGGATTGAACAAGCACCCCAATGCTCCGGGTATGCACGGTGCCGGCAGAAAGAAGCCCTCTCCGTACAGCATCCAGCTCCGTGAAAAGCAAAAGGCCAAGAGAATTTACGGCTTGACCGAAAAGCAATTCCATAAGTATTACACCATGGCCGAAAGAATGCGCGGCAACACCGGTGAAAACATGCTTATCCTGATCGAAAGAAGACTGGATAACGTGATTTACAGAATGGGCGTCGGCGTCTCTCGCGCTCAGGCTCGCCAGATTGTCAACCACGGTCACGTGACCGTTAACGGAAAGCGCGTCAACATCCCCAGCTATCTGATCAAGGCCGACGACGTCGTCGCCATCAAAGAAAGCAAACAATCCAACACCCTCTTTACCGAATTGAAAGAGAGCAAGTTGGGCAAGGGCGTCGCTTGGCTCGAATTCGACAACGCGCAGCTTTCCGGTAAGATCGTTCGCTTGCCCATGCGCGACGATATCGATATGGCTATCGCCGAACACATGATTGTCGAGTTGTACTCGAAATAATCGGTGAACCAACAATTATATCAATGACAGGAGGATTTTAGTCACGATGATGGAAATCGGAAAACCTAAATTGACGGAAATCGCGGGTGCCGACGAGTCCCAGGCGAGTTTTGTAGTAGAACCGCTCGAGCGTGGATACGGCACCACTATCGGAAACGCCCTTCGCAGAATTCTGTGCACGGCTCTTCCGGGCGCGGCAATCATCGGCGTTGAAATCGAAGGCGTTCGTCATGAGTTCAGCACCATCCCCGGCGTTAAGGAAGACGTGGCGGAGATTATTCTGAATCTGAAAGAAATCGCTGTAAAAGTCTTTTCGGAAGACCTCTTTACGCAGCAGAAACTCAGATTACATAAAGAAGAAGGCGGCGTCGTTACCGCAAAAGATATCGAACTGACCAGCGAGATCGAGATCATGAATCCGGATGCGTACATCTGCACCTTGGAAGAAGGTTATACTCTCGACATGAAGCTCAATATCGGCGTAGGCAGAGGATACGTTCCGTGCTCGGCTAATAAGCCCGCGCAGCAACAACCTCTCGGATACATCGCCATCGATTCGTTGTTCTCGCCCGTTTTGGCCGTCAGCTATGCTGTCGAAGTGACCCGTGTCGAACAGTCCATCGACTATGACAAGCTTACCATCAACGTCAAGACCAACGCGACCAGCTCTCCCAGAAAGGTCATCAGCCTCGCCGCAAAGATCATGAGCGACCACATGAAGCTCTTTATCGATCTCGTAGATGACATGGAGAACATGAACATTTTGGTCAGCAAAGACAACGATGAACAAAAGAAGACCCTCTATATGAGTATCGAAGAACTGGACCTCAGCGTCCGTCCGCTCAACTGCCTCAAGCGCGCCGGTATCTTTACTGTCGAAGACTTGATCAGAAAGACGGAAGACGAAATGTTGAAAGTCCGGAACTTGGGACGTAAATCGCTTGACGAGGTTATCGAAAAACTCAATAAACTCGGCCTGTCGTTGAGCAACAAAGACGAGTAAGGAGAAAGAAAATGGCACAAAATCGTAAATTGGGAAAGAGATCGGATCAAAGACTCGCCCTTATCTATAATCAGGCGGCGGAACTCCTCTGGTACGGCAAGATCCAAACGACCGTTGACAGAGCGAAGGAAGTAAGAAAAATCGCCGAAAAAATGATCACTCTCGCTATCAATACCTATCAGGATACGGTAAAGGTAACGAAGCAAAAGATCAACCAGAAGAACGAAAAGGTTGACGTCGAATTCACTAACGACGGGCCGAAGAAGCTCGCCGCGCGCAGAATGATGATGGCTTATCTTCCCGATCTTCAAGAACAAAAAGCGGCCAAAGAAAGCAAAGAGTCTTTCCGCAACAGAACGGCTGATATCAATCATCCGCTTATCGAAAAGATCTTCGGCGAATATGCTCCGAAGTACGCTAAGCGCGCGGAAGAACTCCATACGGCCGGCGGCTATACTAGCATCGTTCGCACGACCGAAAGACACGGCGACAATGCGCAGCTTTGCATTTTGAGATTGGTTGACTAATAGTCGAAACGACAAGATGAAGTCCCGAAGCTATCTGCTTCGGGCTTTTTTTATACCTTACGCGCAGCTGATTGCCGAAAATTGGATATGGACAAGGGCGCTTATTTTTGGTATAATTTTTATGGCGAATGAATATTTCTCCAAGTAATTTTAAAAAGGACGGAAAATATGAGCTCAAACGAAGCGCAAGGATCGGGGAGAACGCTCAAACTGAATTATAAAAGGACTTTTATAATCGGTTTTGCGTTTTTCGGAATTTTGTTGATGTGGCAGGTATATGACAACTATGCCTCGTCATTCCTTTCGGAATTGTTTATGGGCGCCTTGCACAAGAGCAATCCCGAGGACGTGCAGTACCTGGTCGGTATCATGATGGCTATTGATAACTTGGCGGCGCTTATTATGATGCCGATATTCGGGAATCTGAGCGATAAGACGGAAACCAAGATCGGTAAGAGAATGCCGTTTATTTTGATCGGGACCTTTGCGTGCGCGATTGTGTTCCCATTTATGCCGGTTGCTTTCCACTACAACAACCTTGTTGCATTGATCATACTGATGGCCGTCACGGTGTTTTTTGCCATGATGTACCGCAACCCGGCCGTCGCGTTGATGCCTGATCTGACGCCCAAGCCGCTCAGAAGTAAAGCAAACGGCATCATCAACATCATGGGCTATATCGGCGGCGCAGTGCCTACCTTGCTCGGTATGTTTTTGGTTCTTTCAAAATATCTCGGCGAAAAGGAGCCCGGATCCTGGCAGGATCATAATATCTGGGTCATCGAGATCCCGTTCTTGCTCGCGTCGGTGCTGATGATTGTTTCAGTACTGGTTTTGTTCTTCCTTATCAAAGAAAACAAGATTAAGGAAGAGATCAAAGACGACCTGATCGCAGGAGAAAAAGAGGCCGAAATAGAAGATTCCGTAGAAGAAGACGCACCGATGTCTAAGGCCAATAAAACCATGCTTATTCTGATCCTGATCGCAGAATTCTTCTGGTTTATGGCGGATAACGGAATCGGTACCTTTATGACCAACTACACGAGATATCATCTGCAAGCCTCTACGTCCGCCCTTTCAGTCAATACCATTATCAGCGGTCTGATGAGCGTTGTCGGCTTTGTGTGCGGCGGAATCATCGCGTCTAAGATCGGACGCAAGTGGACCCTTACTTCGGGCTTGTTGCTGACTCTTGCCGCATACGTCGTATGGTTTATATTGGGACTTACGATCAAGCCCAACGGCAATTTCCCGATCTATATCTATGCCATCTTCGCGGTAAAAGGATTCGGTATGAGCCTGGTACACGTCAACTCCTTCCCGATGGTCGTAGAGCTGTGCAACGCCAAAAAGATCGGCAAGTTTACCGGTCTGTATTACGCCTCGTCCATGCTTGCGCAGACGATCACCCCGACGCTTATCGGTCTGCTCCTACTTACCGATGGGTTCGGATTCGACTTGCTGCCCCTTTACGCGTTGGTATGTATCGCGATCTCGACGGGTATATTCTTCTTTGTTAAGAGCGTAAAACTGAACAAAACTAAAATTAAAGTAGGCCTCGAAGCGCTCGACCAAGACGACTAAGAACGAACATAGCACGTGGCACTCTATTTGCTCTTTGCTCTAAATTAATTAAGAAGAATCCCGAAGCATTTTGCTTCGGGATTCTATTATTGCGTAATATTTATATCAAAATATTTGATTATTTCTTGATTGTTTCATGACCAATTAGTTCATCAACAGAAATGCCATAGTAATCCGCCAAAAGAACGCATTGATGTATGTTAGGTACGCCTTTATCGAGTTCTATCCAACTTATAGTGTTTTGAGGCAATCCCGTCGCGCGAGAGGAAGAAACTTTTTGTCGAAAAAGGTTTTCCTCTCGCGTATTTTATATAAATTATAATTTTGCTGCGGCGGCCCGGTCGAGAACAATAACGACGTCGGGATGTTTTTGCAGGATCGAAGCGGGGCAGGAGGGGTCGACGGGGCCTTTGATCATCTTATAAACGGCGTCGGCCTTGTTGCTTCCGGCGGCGAGCATAAGGAGTTTTTTGGCGTTCATGATCTCGCCGATACCCATCGTCAGAGCCGACTTTGGCACCTGATCGATAGAGTCAAAGAAACGCGCGTTATCGCTGATGGTCTTTTGGGTAAGAAAAACCTGATGGGTTTTGCTGTCGAAAGGAGTTCCCGGCTCGTTAAAAGCGATATGTCCGTTGGCACCGATGCCGAGAACCTGAACGTCTACGGAGACTTTATCGAGAAGGGAGGAGTAGCGGGCGCATTCGGCTGTGATATCGGGAGCGAGTCCGTTGGGAATGTTGACGTTTTTCATGTCGATATCCACGTGCGAAAAGAGGTTCCGCGTCATAAAAGATATATAGCTTTCAGGGTGTTCTTTGGGAAGACCGACGTACTCGTCGAGATTGAACGTCCTGACCTTGCCGTAAGAAGTGCCGTTTTCTTGATGATCTTTAACCATTTCTTTATACAGGGGAATGGGAGTGGAGCCTGTGGCAAGACCGAGCGTGCAGGCAGGATCCTGATAAACGACCTCTCTGATCTCGGCAAAAGCCAACTTGCCGAATTCCTCTTCCGAGTGCGCGATGACGATTTTCATATTTACCTCCATAATGAGCAACCGAACGTTTCGGCCGACGATATTATAATATTATTCCGGTTTTACCGTCAATGATATTGCGGAACCTTTCTGGCAATTCTACATGTACACAAGCTTAAACATATAAGCCGTATTGACAAAAACGCGATCGCATAGTATTATATACTATGAATAAATGTTTTCACGCGTATGCGCGTGGAGTGAGGAGATCGGGCATGAAGAAAAAAACATTCTTTTTTATCTGTGTGATAACGATGCTTTTTGCCATGCTCGTATCCTGTAACGGAAATCAGGAAGTCAAGATTACTTTTGACGCGCAGGGCGGTACCAAGTGTAAGACGATCACGCTCGATCAGGAGGCGGAATCGATCGATCTGCCCAAGACGACGAGAGAAAATTACGACTTCATAGGCTGGTTTTTCGATGAAGCTTTGACGCAAGCCGTTCCTAATCCTTTACCGAAAGATAAATATCCCACCGAAAACACCACTTTTTACGCCGGTTGGGAAGAAATTTATTATACCATTTCTTTCCGCGTCGAAAGCAGAACGCTTCTCAATAAAAAATGTTATCTGGGCGATATGATCACCGCGGCGGATTATCCCTCGCTGGAAGAATACCCCGAATATTATTGGGAATACGAAACTTTTTCCGTAACGAGAGGCTTGGCGATTCAGGCGAAAAAGAGATCTTCCGTTGACGTTGATCCGGATACCTTTTCGGTGGAATACATCGTAATGGGAAATCGCTACGCATATTACAGCGGAGCGGTGGGGACCGCTATCGGACAACCGGATGACCCGACTCCGGCGGAGGACGCCTATTTTGTCGGTTGGAGTATAAGAGAAGGGGGCGACATCGTCGCTTCTTTACCCGACAAAATATCATCTTCCGACGTCAAGTATTATGCGCAGTTCCGTTCTGTTCCGGACAGCACGAATTATCTTATTTACCGTGAAGAAACGCAGGGCGGCGTCACGAGCGTCGTGATTACCGGATTGACTACCGAAGGAATGTATCAACAGGAGATCGGTATTCCCGAGCGGATCGGCGGCAAAAACGTTACCGCTATCGGCTATGCGGATCACGGCGAAAGAAGCGTTTCTTCTTTGCGCGTCTTTAAGTCGACGGTGTTGACGGCCGTATACCTGCCGAAAGGGTTGAGAACGATCGGCGCGTGGGCGTTTTCCGATTGTACCGCATTGGAAAAAGTCGTCAGTCGCGGGTCCGATCTGTCCTATATCGGCAGGGGCGCTTTTGCCGGATGTACCGCGCTTACTTCGTTTAATCTGACCGATCGCGTTACGGTTGTGGACGATTATGCTTTTTCCGGTCTGACGTTACGGAAGACGAACGCGAAGATCGGAAACGACGTAAAAGCGAGTCTTCCTTCGCTTTGGCAAACCGAAGCGTGGTACGAGACCGATATGGCGTTATCCGACTTTTCGGTCGGTTCCGGTTCCGTTTTGTCGGAGATTGGTTCTTACGGGTTTTTCCGTTGCAAAGACTTGCAGCGGTTGCTTCTTCCGTCCGTGATGACGGGCATTAATTATCTATCTTTTGCGGAAAGCGGTCTGACCGATATCCGCGTGTATGCCGGCGGGAACTTCAATGCCGTCGACGGCGCCGTTTATTCTTCAAACGGCAGGATTCTCTATTATTATCCTCTTTGCGGAAAGGATACTTTTGTCATTCCCGCGGGCGTTGCGCAGATTTCCGATAACGCTTTCCGTGGGAACAAGAACCTGGTTTCCGTTTCTTTCTCCGACTCCGTTGTGACGATAGGCAGAGATTGCTTCCGAGGGTGCGATGCGTTGGAAAACGTTACTTTCGGAGAAGAGTCCTCTTTGGCAAACGTCCTCAGCGGAGCCTTCGCCGATTGCCAAAAGATACAAACCGTTACTTTCCCGAAGCAATTAATCAACTTTTCTGACAGAGCGTTTGAAAACGACGTTGCGCTTACCGAGCTGAATTTTGCGGGGAAGAACGTGACCGCTATCGGCGATTATGCGTTTTATGGGTGCAAGTCGCTCAGAAGCATTACTCTGCCCGAAAGCACGGCTTCGATCGGAAAGTACGCATTCTACGGGTGTTCTTCTTTGTATGAATTCGGACTGAACGTCAACGAAACCGCTTTGGTATCCATCGGCGACTATGCGTTTTGCGACTGTACGGAACTCGGGTCCGTCTATTTGCCCGATACGTTAAAGTTTATCGGCGATTATGCGTTTTGCGGCCTGACGAAAAAGATGAAGATGGAGTTGACGACCAACGACCTGTCTTCTCTCGAGTGTCTGGGCGAAAGGGCGTTCTGTAATACGTCTATCATGGAATTCACTCTCCGCGGCAAGCTCGTTTCCGCCGAAAAAGCCTTTTCTTTATACGGCAAGAACTATACGCTGGGAAAATACGCTTTTGCCGACTGTACGTCTTTAAAGAATTTCAGTTTTTCTCCGGTAAACGTCTATTCGGAAGTGCCGGAAGGATTTTTGTACGGCTGTACGGCGTTGACGGGAATCAGTTTTACGTACAATATCAAGACGATCGGCGACTATGCTTTATACGGTTGCACCGCATTGAAATCCGTTAATTTTAACGCCCGTATGGAGGACTCTCGTCAGACGATCGAGTCTATCGGCGATTATGCTTTTGCCGGATGCAGATCGCTTCTCGGCGGCGTGGGCATTTCTAAATTGCTCCCGTCTTCCCTGTTGACGCTGGGGGAAGGGGCCTTTTCCGGATGTGCTTCCGTAACCGAAATTTCCATCCCGGAAAATTTGCAGGCGATCAGCGCAAAAGCGTTTTTCGGCTGCACCTCGCTCCGGAATATAACTTACGACAATCCCACCAATACTTCTCTCCATACTTTCGGAGAAAATAGCTTTTACGGTTGTACTTCTTTGGGCAGAGATCACGCGCTGGCTCTTCCGTCTTCTTTGGGACTGAAAACGGAAGGGAAAGGCTTTGTAAAAAACCCGTTTTTCGGTTGTACCTCTCTTTCGGAGTTCAGTTTTCCTAATGGAAACGAGAACGAATTATTGACCGAAGGGGGAGTCGTCTATTATCGTGATCTATCCAATCTGTATGCTTTTCCGACGGCAAAAATGGGCGGCCCGGTAGAGATACCGAGCAGCGTAGCGGTTATTCAGGATTATGCATTTTACGGGGCGACGCTGACGAAGCTTACCTTTATCGACAACGCGTCCGTTGATACCAAAGTAACGATGGTACTCGTCACGATCGGCGATTATGCCTTCGCCGACAGCGGCTTAACCGAAGTGACTCTTTCTTCCCGCGTACAGACCGTAGGCGCGCACGCGTTCGAGAACTGTGCGCTTTCGTCTTTGGAGATCAGCCGCGATTATTATCGTAACGGCGACAAAATAGACGGTATCGAGTACGTCACGGGGACGTCGGGCGATAACTCTATTACCATCGGCGATTATGCATTTTTCCATACCACGCTCGAATCGATCGTCGTGGCAAACCGCGTCACGTCCATCGGCGCCGGCGCGTTTGCGTCTTGCTTCTCTTTGTCAGATATCGACTTCACAGATACCGTGGCGGGATTGGATAACACCCTTTCTTTGGGGAATTCCGTCTTTGAGGACGACACCTTTCTGCAAGAAGTCACGTTGCCTGCGCGTCTGATCTATCTGGGAGAAAACGCTTTCAGAAATTGCTACAACGTCGAACGCGTTTTATTTACCGAAGGCAGTCGCGGGTTGACGCTAGACGGACGCGCTTTGTCCGGCATCCACTTCCTTTACGAAATTTCGTTGCCGGCCAACGTCGTCAGTTTGGGAGAGGGCGTTTTTTCCAACAATACGAGATTAAAGTATTTCTACTTCCCGGACGAGCTCACGGTGGCGGAGACGTTGGTTATCCCCGAAGAAGCGTTTTTGGGAGACGCTAGATTGGATTCTTTGACCGTTCCCGGGTATGTTACGGAGATCGGAACGAGAGCCTATTACGGTACTTGTTTATATGAGATTTCTTTTGAAGAAGGACTTTACCCGCTTACGATCGGCGACTATGCTTTTGCAGAAGCCGTCAATCTGACGGTCGTCGAACTCCCGGATAACTGCGTTTCCATCGGCGATTACGCTTTTTATCGCTCGGAAAATCTGTCGGATTTCTTCTATACTGACACGCACTACAAGAAGACGAAGTTGGACGACTATGTACCGGGCGCGAACATCCTCAGAGACGTATACGTTAAGAACTTTTTTGCCGCCACCGGTACTTACCGTCGAGCGGAAACGTATTATACCCTTACTTTATACACGGGATGGACGCTGAACGGCGACATCGATCGGGAATTGTTCGTGTACCGTCCGGAGGCGGACGCTTACGTGCCTGCGACCGGGACGTATCAGATGAACGTCGATTACTACTCGGTAACGCCGGTATCGGCGCCGACGGAGGGGGCTTCTTGCGAGGGCACGTACGTGTGCAGATACGTGCTGAATCTCGCTCAAAAGTACGAGCAGAGCGTGGAATACTTCTCTTTTGCGGAATCTACGGTGTCCGGCAGCGAAGACGAAACCTATTACGTGTGCGTCGACGACAGATACGTTACTTATTACGAATTGGAAATAGGCGATTATGCCTTCTCCGAAACGCGGCTGACCCACGTTGATATCAACGGAAGAGTTCGCTTCATGGGAGAAAACGCTTTTTGCGATATCTCTTCTTTGAATTCGGCCGTCATCGACGGTAAGTTCGACGTTCTCCCCGCGGGAACTTTCCGCAACGATAAGAATATGACCGACGTCTTTATCGGCGGCGGAGTCACGGAGATCGGCGGCTATGCTTTTTATAACAGCGGCGTAGTGCGCATCGCCAACAGAACGGGTGTTTCGTTCCCTGCCGACGCCATTCTTGTGGTCGACAAAATCGAAGAATACGCTTTTTGCAAGTCCGCATTGACGTCTTTGGTCGTATATAATAACGGCGATCTGACCGTGGGCGAAAACTCCTTCTTGTCTTGCGCCGCTCTCGATACGGCGTACGTCGTTGCGACAGGCGCGCTTACGTTCGGCGATTTTGCGTTCGGCGATTGTTCTTCCTTGCGCCATTTCACGCTGAATGCGAGCGCAATGACCCTTGGTACGGGTTTTGCGTATAATGCGACCGAGTTGGAAGACTTTAACGTAACCGAAACGGGAACCGGCAATTATACTATCCGCGACAACGTGCTCTATAACAAAGACGAAACGGAGATCGTGTTTTATCCGGCGGGCAAGACGGGAGCCGTGGCGGAACTTCCCGAGTCGGTTCGTTCTATCGGCGATTACGCTTTTTATGGGAACGAGTATCTGACGGGCGTTTTGATCCGCTATAACGGCAGCAACGTCGTGACGCTCGGCAGCAGGAGCCTGGAAGAAACGGGCAACGTCGTTATTTACGTTGCGTCCAACCTTGTTTCTTTGTACAAAAACGAGTGGGGCGTTTCCGACGTGCAAGCGTATAGCGTTAACTTAAACGGTTTTGTATTGACGGCTCAGAATTCCGGCAAGTATTACGTTTCGGCCTATCTCGGCTCCGAGATCGATCTCGTCATTCCCGGCAGTATGACCGGCGGCGGATCGTATTATGAAATTACGGGCGTTGCCAAGGACGCGTTCAGAAACAATAAGTCGCTTCGATCCGTCGTTCTTTCTTCCGGTATCAAGACGGTATCCAACGGCGCTTTCCGCGGATGTACCGCATTAGAAACGGTTGTGATTGGCGAAAACGTGACGGGCATCAAGAACTATGCGTTCGACGGCTGTACGAGTCTGAAAAACATTTTGTTTGATGAAAACAGCAGCGTCGTCAGTATCGGCAACTATGCTTTTGCCGGGTGCGCGAGCCTGGAAAGCGTGAATCTGCCCAAACGTCTGGAAGTGATCGGTTCTTACGCTTTTTCGGATGACGCAAAGTTGACTTCCGTGACCTTTGAAGAGGGACTTTTAGAAGTGAAGAATAACGCTTTTGAAGACTGCGAATCTTTACTTTCCGCCGTATTCCCGTCGACGGTTACTACGCTCGGCAATTATTTGTTCCGCAACTGCGACAACATGGTTTATATCCGTTGTCTGTCCGAAAGCGTGCCTGCAATCGAAGATAAGACCTTCGTGGCCGTACCGGACGGCATTTTCTTCTTCGTCCCCGGCAAAGCGCTGAACGCTTATAGCGTGGACAGTAAGTGGAGAAATCATATAGAAAAAATCCTATCCGCCGACTATATTTACGACGAGGCAGGGGCTACGGAATTCAAAAATTACGTATTGGAACCCATAGAAGGAAACGAGTATCGCCTGGTTGCGTATATCGGTAACGAGAGTCACGTCAATTTGAAAACGGACGTTGCCGAAAACGTCGTCGTGACCGCCGTCGGAGAAAACGCTTTTGCCTCTTTTGTCGAGAGTATCGTAATAAACATCGGCGTTACGACCATCGACGCGAACGCATTCACGTACGCCGTCAATTTGCGCTCGATCGTCTTGCCTTCTTCTCTTGTAACCATCGGATCTTACGCTTTTGCCGATTTGGATAAGTTGAGTTCCGTGACCGTCCGGAACGAAGTTTACGTGTCTGCCGACGGAGAAGCGAAAACATATTTTAACCGTGGCGAGTGGGCCGAACGGTACGGCGACTTTTACGTCTACGAGGGGGGAGAATACCTGCCTGCGACCGAAGCTTATTCTTCGATCAATAAGTATTTCTTGTTGAAAGAGGCCTATTCGCTCGAAGAAATCGACGATCATGCGTTCTATAATTGCACCGGCATTACCTCGTTCGTCTTCCCGAAGAGCCTTCGCGCTATCGGCAGATACGCTTTTTCCTGCGACGAAGGAAAGACGATGAACCTGAACTCGGTTATTTTCGAGCATAACGATATTCCCGGCACCGAGGGAATGAGCGTCACCGTCGAAGAATATGCGTTTGCTAAGAATAGCGAGCTGTTGTCAATCGAATTTAACTGTTATCTCGCTTATCTCGGCGAAGGCGCATTTTCCGATTGCTCTACCATGACATCCTTGTATCTTAACCACGAGCCGACAAAAGCCGTCGACTATCTGGTGACGGAAGTGCCCGACGGCGCGCAAAAGATTTTTGAAAATTGCGATAAGTTATCCGTCGTTCTTCCTTCCTCGAACGATTTGAAGAGATATAAAGAGAAGTGGGGTTCCGGCACCGACGGTTATAACGTCGTGACTTCGGCGATTAATAAACTCGTTGCGAAAGAATACGTTGTCAACGATTTTTCTTATGCCATTGTAGACCCGTCGAAAAAGACGGTAACGGCATTGAGCTATTTAGGGCGCGATACGGAGGTCACGTTCCCGTCAACGGTGAATATTCGCGGGACTTTTTATAACGTCGTCCGCGTCGGGAGAGAGAACCTGGCGGAAGCGGGTAACTCGAATGGGAACGTTGTCTCCGATAAAGTGACGTCCGTCGTTATCCCCGGATCGGTAACCGTTATCGGCGTGGACGCATTCAGAGGGTGTGCGGGGCTTATTGAAGTCGAAGTGAGCGGCGTCGGTCTGACGACGATCGAGTCGTACGCGTTTTACGGATGTTCCGCGCTCAGAAACGTGCGTTTACCTGCCTCTCTTGCGTTGATCGATACGTACGCCTTTGCTTCCTGCACTCAGCTGAACGGCTATGATACGAGCGATCAGAGCGGTTTTTACGTTGAGGATGGCGAAACGGTCGCTCTGACCTTTAACGAAAGCGCTTTTGCCGATTGTACGGGGATGACTCGTTTCCGTATGCCGGCGCAACTTCTTACCATCGGCGCGTACTGTTTCAGCGGGTGTATCAATCTGACCGAAGTACGCTATGGCGACAGTTTTTATCTTGATACCGGAGAAGTCCTGGGAGAACAGGACGTCAAACTGTCCAAGGTCGGCACGTACGCATTCAGAAAAACGGCGATTGCCGAGATCATGTTGCCGGAGACGGTAACGGTGGTCGAAGGGTATGCTTTTGCGGAATGCCAGGAGCTGCTTGCCGTTTATCTCTTCCGCGAACCGGGACAAAACGGGTATTCTGACGGAACCATCACGTACCGGACGGTGTTCGACGGTATCCGTACCAGCAATACCAAGATATACGTTCCTTTTACGTCGGTAGAGAAGTATAAGACGAAGGAAGGGTGGAACCAGAAACAAGTTGTTTCCCGTCGGTTCTACGGAGATTTCGCATATGAAATAAACGGGGAGGCGAGTGGTAACGTCATTTCGGGTACGGTCACGCTTACGGCCTATCGCGGAACGGAAAAAGACCTTGTGATCCCCGACTCCATCGTTTTGGGCGGCACGACGTATTGGGTAACGGCGATCGCCGCCTACTTCGGCACGCCTACGCTCGAAAAGGTTGTTTTTAAGCCTACTTCTCACGTATATAACATCGGAAAATACGCCTTTGCCGGGTGTACTGCTTTGAGAGAAATCCGTTTGCCCGGGGCAGACGTCGGGAGCTATCAGGCGGCTTCGGAAGTGGAAATCGGCGAGCACGCTTTCGAGAATTGCACGTCCCTTACCGACATCCACTTGCCGCAATACATGACCTACTTATCGGCTTACTTATTCCATAACTGTTCTGCTTTGGAAGAAATTACGTTGCCGAAGACGATCGGAGAACCGACGGGAAAAGACGAGACCATTACCGAAAACGGCGGTATTATCGGAAACGGTTCTTTCTACGGTTGTACTTCGCTGGCTCGTATCAGAGCGCTCTTTAATTACCCCATCGGCGCAACGACCACCGTTTACGGAAGCAGCGTCTTCTATCAGGCGGGCATGAACGTAAAAGGCGGTCTGCGTATTATCGTTCCGGCGGTGTACGTTATTAACTTTACCAATAACTGGGTGGTCGGAACGGGCGATTATTTCTCGTTCGCCGCGGATACCATGCTGTACGGAGATTATCTCGTGCAGGAAGAGAACGCCGCTTATAAACTGCTCCAATATCGCGGAGACGCCGAAATAACGTCGCTCGATTGCTACTTTGCAGGAAAGGCCATCGTATCGGTAGACGACTCTGTGCTGGCGTTGGAGACGGTGATCTCTTACCATGACTTCGTTCTTCGGGGAAGAGCGGAAAAGGGCGGCAGTTGGACGCTGGTTTCTTATACCGGGACAGAGGATCTCGACTTGCGGGGTGCGACCGTTCTGGGCAGACGTATCACGGCGATCGACGACGACGTGACGGTTACGCCCGGCATTAAAGTTATCGTTGATTCGGAAATCGAATACTATGAAGATATTGCAAACAGGATCAATATTACGGAGGAAAATTAAATGAGAACACATACGGTAGATATTGTGGGTAAAAAAGTCGAATTGCCCGTATATCAGATCGGAGAAAACCTCTCTATCGCATTTTTTAACTTACACGGCGCGCAAGAACTGACCGAGTATTGCGGTAAAAAGATAGCCGAACGTATAAAGGACAGGAAGCCGGACGTCGTTTTGACGGCCGAGAGCAAGGGCCTTCAATTGTCGCACGTTGTTGCGAGAGAATTAGGCCATGAATTTTATGCCGTTGCCCGTAAGAGCAAAAAACTGTACATGCAGGACGGTATTTCTACGGTAACGCAATCCATTACCACGGCCGGACAACAAACGCTGTATCTTTCCGCTCACGACGAGAAGCTGATCAAAGGAAAGAGAGTGGCGATCGTTGACGACGTTATTTCGACGGGCGGCAGCCTTGCCTCTTTGGAAAAGTTGGTGGAGATCGCCGGAGGCGAAATCGTCTGCAAGGCTTTTGTTCTGGCGGAAGGCGCCGCAAAAGACCGAACGGACGTTACGTATTTAGGAACGATACCGCTGCTGTAAGAGATATGATGAAAGTATATTCCCTGGGTAGCGGCTCCAAGGGGAATTCTATGGTGGTTACTAACGGAAGGAACAGCGTCCTGATCGACGCCGGGTTGAGTCCGAGGACGACGATGACAAAGTTATCGCAGATAGGGATCTTGCCGCACGAACTTGACGCCGTTCTGGTAACGCACGAGCATTCCGACCATATCCGCTCCATTGCGGAAATTGCCGCCGTCGTTCCGGTGTACAGTCATACCGAGACGTTGGACGCAATCGGAAAGATCGTCGCCTTGCCCTATAAGCAGACGATGGAAGTGGATGAAAAAGGCTTTCGTCTCGGTTCCATGGATATAACGCCTTTCCGAGTCAGTCACGACGCCGCGTATCCGCTCGGGTTCGCAATAAAGGACGAAGACGACTCGGTATGCTATATGACCGACACGGGATATATCAGTAAAGGTATGATGCGTATGGCGCTCGGCTGTAATAAGGTCGTATTGGAGAGTAATCACGATAAAGAAATGTTGATTCGCGGTGCCTATCCGGAGTACCTGAAAAGACGTATTTTGTCCGATACGGGACATTTATGCAACGAAGAAAGCGCTCTGACGTGCGTAGATCTTGCGAAAAACGGAACCAAAAAGGTCTTATTGGCGCATTTGAGCGAGAACAATAATTTAAGCGAACTTGCCTATTGGACGACGCGTTCTTATCTCGAAAAATGCGGAGCGGGCAAAGAAGTGACGTTGCGCGTGGCAACGCAAAGGGATACGGTATTGCTTTCATGAACAGAAAGGGAAGTATTCAGCAAATATATACTCTTATTTGCTATCTGATCGCAATGACAGTCTGTTTCGTGCTGACCTTTTTACTCGAAGCGATCTATCGTGCAGAACAGATCGGCGATGCCGCTTATATATACGGATGCTATCTCGTTCCGCAAATTTCCTATCTGGGCGTGTTGACGGTATTCGCCGTGATCAGGAAGATGCCTGCGGGGGAATTTTTTCGGTTAAAAAACGTTAAGCCTCTTCCGTACGCGTTTACGGTTTTGATTGCGATCGGGCTCTTTTTCTTTGCGTTGCTTCCGAATTACTATTTGGGAAAAGCAATATCCATGTCCGGAAGCAGTAGCACCGTTCTTTTGCCTCCTTTGGGAAACGCGGGAGAGAGGTTCTTAACGGTTCTCATTGTATGTATCTTGCCGGCAATCGGAGAAGAAATGATGTTTCGCAAGATGTTTTGCGAAGGAATGGAAGGGAATAATGAATGGGTAATCGTCGTGCTTGGGGGATTGTTTTTCAGTTTGAGCCATTTGAACCTGGCGCAGACCGTTCATCAGTTTTTCCTTGGCAGCGTATTGTGTTTCCTGTACGTGAGGACGAAGAATATCACGCTTACGATGATCGTACACTTTCTGAACAATTTATTGGCAATCTTTTTGGAAAGGTGGACGAAAGGCGTGGTGGATTGGAACAGCCCGGTCGTTCTGGGCGTGACGCTTGCCGTCGGAGCGATACTGCTTGCAACGGGGTTGGCTCTGACCATGAAGAAGACGAACGCCGTTAAACGAAACGGCGGGAAAGTAGAGGCGTATACCGTAATCCTGTTGGCTATTTTAGGCGTCATGTGGACGATAACGGTAACGGCCGGTTTCAATTCTTAAAGAGAAACGAACGGAGATAATATGTCGAAAACGTTTAAAACGAGCATGATCTTTTTTTTGACGACGGTGTGGCTGACGCTTTCACGCATTCTTTTGTCGTACGTTAATATCGGGGATTATTGGGAAGACTGGTTGTTTTCTTTTATCGTTCAGGCGATCGGAATGGGTTGTATCCCGTTCTTAATGTATCGTTTCTGGGTCAAAGAGGATCCGTTCGAGGGCTTTTATTTAAAAAGGAAAATCCGTCCCATCATTTACGTTTTTGCAGTCTGCATCGGAATACTGGCCAGCTTTATCGTGCCGGCATTGTCAAGCATCTGGGTTATGATTTTACGTATGCTCGGTTATACGCCGGCGAATGGCGTCGGGACCGTTTATCCGCTCGGCGATATGGCTTGGCTTCTGCTCTTTATGCAATTATTGACAACTGCGATCCTGCCGGCGATATTCGAGGAGATCAATTATCGCGGACTCGGAATGCAGATGTTTTCGGAAGTGGAGGACGACAGACTAAAAATCGTTTTGATGGCGCTTTTATTCGGATTCGGTCATCAGTTTATCGAACAGACCGGATATGCTTTTGCTTTCGGACTGGTATTTTCCTATCTGATCATAAAAACGCGTAGCGTTGTGCCCGGAATGATCATTCATTTCGTTAATAATGCCGTTTCCGTTTTGTCTGATTTTTCATCGCAAGGAACGGGTATTTTTTACGGCTTCCGCGAAAGTGTCTATTCGGTGTTTTTCAAAAACATCTTCGCGCTGTTTATTTACGTCGCCATTCTTTGCGTTGCGCTCGTCGTATTATTGTGGTTGGTCAATAAATTTTCTCAATCGGAAGAAGTACGTAAAGAGAAAGAAGACGAATACTATTATCCGAACAAAACGCAATACGTCGACGATATATTCGGCGACCTTACGATCGTACGCGAAACGTTCAAAGCGGGCGTTAAATGGTACGAATACGCCCCTCTGTACGGCGCGGCGATTGTGATGATCGTATCTACAATCATTTCTTTTGCATGGGGAGTCGGCAGATAAATGATAAAGATCAATATCGTCGCCGTCGGCAGACTGAAAGAAAAGTTTTGGGAAGAGGCCGTAAAAGAATATACGAAGTGGTTAGATAAATACTGCGAATGTCGGGTAATAGAGATTCCCGACGGCAGATCGCCCGAGTCCGAGGGCGTTGAGATCAGAAAAAAGTTATCCGGGTGCGTCGTCGCGTGCGACGTGCAAGGAAAACTGATTTCTTCGGAAGACTTGGCCGATCTGATCGATAAAAAAGCAAGCGCGGGCAAGAGCGAGCTCACTTTTTTGATAGGAGGAAGCGAAGGACTCAGCGCGGAAGTAAAAAGTCTTGCCGAAGAAAAAATTTCTTTCGGAAGAGTGACTTTTCCGCACCGTATGATGCGCGTTATTCTGTGTGAACAGATATACCGCGCCTTTACTATCCTTCATCACACCCCCTATCACAAATAATAGGTTTTTTACATAAGGTAAAGTATGCAAAAAACAATTATTGGTTATTCCCGTTTGGGACGGGAGATACCCCTTTTCCGGTCGGGAAGAGGGGACGCCGCCGTGCTTATTATCGGCGGTATCCACGCGAGAGAGCATATTACGTGCGATCTTACGTACGCACTTTGGGAGGAAGAAGGAGAAAACACGGATTGTATACCCTGCCTTAACCCGGACGGAAGAGCCATCGTGCGCGGGGAGGAAAGTCCGAGGATCCCTTTTGGCGGTAACGCGAGGCTATGGAAGGCGAATGCCTTCGGCGTCGATCTGAACGTGAATTTCGACGCCGGATGGGGAACGGGGGAGCATAATGTTATCGTGCCCGGTCCCGAAAACTATATCGGTCCTTATCCCGAGAGCGAGCCGGAGACGAAGGCGGTCTGTGACCTGATCCGAAAAAAGAAATACTCGGTGGCAGTCAGCTATCACACCCTCGGAGAAGAAGTCTATTGGGGGTTCGGGAACAATTACTACCATAAAAAAGAAGCCGAGGCATACGCGTCGACGATCGGATATCCGCTAAAAAAGAGCTTCGGTTCGGCGGGTGGATTGAAAGACTGGTACTGCCAAAACTTTTCAGGACTCGGTCTGACTGTGGAAGTCGGTAAGTCGGAATGGGGTCATCCTTGTCCGGAGAGCAAACTGAAAGAACTGATCGCAAAGCACAGAGGCAGCATCCGGCTGTTGGAAGAGATCGGAGGAAAAATTGCACGAGAAAATGATGAAAGAGGCCTTATTGCAGGCAAAAATCGCTTATAAAAAAGGAGAAGTTCCGATCGGGTGCGTTATTGCACGCGGAGATGAGATCGTGGTAAGAACGCGCAACTCCAAAATCGGGGATAACGATTCTCTTGCGCATGCGGAAATAAAGGCAATAAAAAAAGCGCAGAAAAAATTAGGCACAAAATATCTTTACGATTGCACCTTGTACGTCACCGTAGAGCCGTGCGCTATGTGCGCGGGGGCGATAATAAATGCAAGAGTAGGGAAACTTGTTTACGGAACAAAGGAACCCAAAACAGGATGTTGCGGAAGCTTATACGATCTTGTTTCGGACGGCAGAATGAATCATCGCGTGCCGTACGAGGCGGGAGTAAATAAAGAAGAATGCGAAAAACTGATGAAAGACTTTTTCGCAGAAAGGAGAAACAAATGTTAATAGTGGGACTGGGAAATCCGGGCAAAGAATACGAAGATACCTTTCATAATTGCGGCTTTCGCGTGCTTGACGCTCTGGCGGAAAAAGTGGGCAAGAAACCGTCGAAAATCGAGTGTTCCGCGCTCACGTGCGTTACGCAGATCGGAGGACAAAAGGTAGTGCTTGCCAAACCGCTGACTTATATGAATAACAGCGGCGAGGCGGTCAAAGGACTTTTGTCCAGGTACGGCATGAAACCGCAAGAGATGATCGTAGTGTACGACGATATAGACATCCCGCGTTACTCGGTACGCGTTCGTCTGTCCGGGAGCGCAGGAACGCATAACGGAATGAGGAGCGTGGTGGAAAAGGCGGGTACGGAGCAGTTCGTGCGGATTCGCATCGGCATCGGCAGAAACGAACACGATCTCAAAGATTACGTTCTGGGTCGTATTTCCGCCGCCGATAAACCTCGTTTTGACGAGGTGTTCTTGAAAGCGGCCGACGTTATCGACAGCTATCTCCGCGACGGCGATAAAGAAAAATTGATGAGGGACGGCAACAATATCAAATAATGTTGGATGAAGTTTTTTCTCCGCGGAACGGAGAATTATCGAATATTAAACAGGGCGTTGAAAGCGGAAAAAACGTCTGTGTTTTTTGCGGGTGTGAAAACGCTCGCTATCACGTCGCTTCGTTCTGCGGGAAGCCTTTTATTTATATCGTTTCCGATCTTGTCGCGGCGCGGAAAGCCTATGACCGGATACGCGAATACGGAGACGGCGCGGTGGCTCTTCTGCCCGAAAGAGAGGATGTATTAATCGCGCGTAAGGCTACCGATTACGGCCTCTTATACGAGCGGTTATCCTGCCTGGAAGGGCTTTCCGCCGGAAAATTATCTTTGATTGTTACCGTTGATTCTCTTTTACAAAAGTATCCGAAGAAAGAGCTTTTGGAATCCCATATAATAAAAATCAGAGTTGGAGACAAACTGGACACGTACGAACTTGCCGAAAGACTGGTGTCGGCCGGATACGAAAACGTGGGCGCGTCGGAGCGGGCTACGTTCGGCATTCGCGGCGATACGGTAGACGTTTGGGACGTTGGGAGCGATAAGCCGGTAAGGATCATGCTTTTCGACAGCGAGGTGGAACAGATACGCGTGCTTGCGCCCGACACGATGCTGAGCGAGGGCACCGGAGAAGAGGTTGTTTTTTACCCGGCGACGGATATGTTTCTTTCCGCGGAAAACGCGAAAAAGGTGGCCCTGGCGGCGACGCGCGCCAAAAAAGGCGCCGAGCCGGAAGCGATCAAAGTGTTAAACGAGGGGATTGAAAGACTGCTACAAAATCCGCCTTCGCCGCTCAACACCTATTTTTTGCCCTTTTGCGACGAGTATTTCGATAGAATCTACGATCATCTTCCCGCGGACGGAATGATTATTCTGGACGATTCCAGACAAATCGAAGATAAATTGAAATTGGTACGTAATTCTTTCTGCGCCCGCGTGGAGGCGATGCAAAAGAACAGGCTTTTGTCCGTACATACCGAGGCCGTGTGGCCGGCAAGCTCCTTATACGACTTTCCGCGCCAGGTGCTCGGCTTCGACCGATTGACCGGAAGAACGGCAATGTATCGTCCGCAGGAGATTTATCATTTGCACGCCCTTGCTCTTCCCGCTTTTTACAACGATATGGAGGGTTTTTTCGAGCGCGTCCGCCAGCAGACGATCAGCGGCGTCAAAACGCGTATTTACGTTGCGTCGGAAGGCGCGGAGGCGGCTTTGAGAGAGGCTTTTATCGCGCACGACATCGGCGTGCAGGAAAATACCGAAGACGCTCTGTTAAGTTTGATCGTGGGACAGGTTGCATACGGTTTTTCTTATCCTGCCGACAGGCTGATGTGCGTCGGCGTTAACGACGTATCGAGAAAGACCGTCGCTTCCAATAAGAGCGCCGCCCGGAAGAGAGTCGTTTTCGAGCTTCCGGAAAAGGGCGATTACGTTGTGCACGAACGATACGGTATCGGTATCAGCGAAGGAATGCAAAGGGTGGCGACGTCATCGGGAGAAAAGGATTTTTACGTCATTCTGTATCGCGACGGAGACAGGCTCTATTTGCCCGCGGAGCAATTGAATACGGTGGAAAAGTATTCCGGATCCGACAAGCCGACGCTCCATCGTCTGGGTAGCGCGGAGTTCGAGAAAGTCAAAAAACGTATCCGCGAGAGCGTTCACGAGATGGCCTTCGACCTTCTGAAACTGTATCGGGCAAGACACAACAAAGAAGGGCACGTCTATCAACCGGATACCGTATGGCAAAAGGAGATGGAAGACGATTTCGAGTTTACCGAGACCGATGATCAGCTCGCGGCGATCCGCGATATCAAAGCGGACATGGAAAGCGGCAGGATCATGGATCGACTCTTGTGCGGCGACGTGGGCTATGGAAAAACGGAAGTCGCCGTTCGCGCCATATTCAAAACGGTAATCGAAAACAAACAGGCGGCCTTTCTTGCGCCGACGACCATTCTTGCGCAACAACATTATAATCTGCTATGCGCCCGTTTCAATAAATATAAAATAAAAATCGCTTTGCTGTCCCGATTCGTTTCTTCTGCAGAGCAGAAAAAATCGTTAAAAATGATCGCCTCGGGCGATGTTTCCGTTGTGGTTGCCACGCACCGTCTCCTTGGAGACGACGTAGTATTCCACGATCTGGGATTGCTTGTGCTGGACGAAGAACAGCGTTTCGGGGTGGAACAAAAAGAAAAGATGAAGCTGTTCCGAAACACCGTCAATATTCTCAGTCTGTCGGCGACGCCCATTCCGCGAACCCTTCATATGGCTTTGTCCGGTATCCGCGACATTTCCGTTCTGGAAACGCCCCCGAAAGAGCGGATCCCGGTTGAGACGTACGTGACGGAGTACAGTGACGAACTTCTAAAAGACGCCGTCAATAAAGAACTGGCTCGCGACGGACAGGTCTTTATCCTCTATAACCACGTCGACGGAATAGAAAGATACTATGCCCGCGTTTGCGACCTGCTCGGCGACGTCTCCGTTACCTATGCGCACGGACGCATGGACGAAAACGTTCTGGAAGACCGAATAAGAGATTTTTACGAGGGAAAAGCCCGCGTGCTCGTTTCTACGACTATCATCGAAAACGGCGTGGACTTGCCCAATGCCAATACCATTTTCGTACTTGACGCCGATCGGTTGGGCTTGTCGCAGATGTATCAGCTTCGAGGAAGAGTCGGCCGGAGAAACGTTCTTGCATACGCCTATTTTACCGTTCCCGAAGGTAAAATATTGACGTCCAACGCCATAAAGAGGCTTGAGGCCGTCATGGATAATACGCAACTCGGGAGCGGCTTCGGTATCGCCATGCGCGACCTTGAAATCAGAGGCGCCGGCAACGTGCTCGGCAAACAACAGCACGGGCAGATGGAAAAGGTCGGATACGAGATGTATTTAAAGCTGGTCAAAGAGGGAATAGACGAGATGCAGGGCAAGGCTATCGATCCGGAAAAAGAAGCGACCCTGCGCATAGACGGCAACTTTGCGCTGGACGAAGATTTTATTCCCGACCAGAAGTCGCGGGTCGCTTTCTATAAAACGGTGGCAACGTTATCGAGCGTGGAAGAAGGCAGGGCGTACTTCCGCCATCTGAAAGAGTGTTATGGCCGGCCGCCGGCCAATACGGAAGGCATCATAAAGATATCCATTATGAAAAACCTTGCGCAAAGAGCGTGCGTCAAAGAAGTGAGGATCGGACAAAAGATATGCGATATCAGGTTTTATAACGGTTCCTGCCTGACGTCGGAACGCCTTTTCGAGGCGATGGAAAAGTATAAAACGCGGGCGCTGCTGAACCCGTCTAATCCGCCGTCGGTTACTTTCTCGTGCGGACAACTTACAATGAATCAAAAAATCAATATGATTCTTTTGTTCTTATCGGCATTGTAAAAGATGTAGATAATAATATATATTATCTTAATTTTCTATAAACGCTTGATTTCGAGGACGGAAAGATGTATACTCTTATGAGATATTGTCCGCAAAAAGACGTGTCGTGAAAATAATTACCGTTCCGTAAGGAGATAATCATTTATGAAAAAGAAAGGCTTAATCGTACTTTTATTGCTTGTTGTCATGATCGGTTCGATCGCTTTGTCCGGGTGTACCCTCGTCAAATTGAACAGCGATCGTCAGGCCGGTCGCGTTATGGCGACCGTATCTTACGAGGTAAACGTTACCAGTCAAGAGGCCGCAGAAATGTTAGCGAAGATCGGCATTACCGATTTTTCCGTCGGCGGCGAGATCAATCGTAGAGAATTGCTTTCTTCCACAAATTATTCCATTAACAGCATGGCTTCTCTTTACGAGCAATATTCGATGACCTATAACTATGATTTCAAAACCGTTCTCGGCGATACGCTCGATTCTTTGGTTGCGAACAACTATTACGTTCTTCGCGCGATCGAATATCTTTTGAATAACAGCTCCACCGAACGTCTTCAATCCATGTATATGTTCTGTCGTCCGGACGACTACAAAGCCGTTTACGGCAATAAGCTCAGCGTAGAGGGCGTTCTGACCATGTCGGAGTGGTACAGCGCGGTGGGTTCCGTAAATTCAACTTTGCAGACCATGCTCGACGGATACGTCGAAAGCAAGGAAGACGGCGTTCGTAACGATCGCATCAGCGCCGCCGACAACAAGATTTCCGAATATTATGAACAAGGCTATTTCGTCAGCGACGTCTATTTGGTTAAGAACGTAGACCTCGAAGAGGGAGAAGAAGCAACAGAAGCCTTTAAAAACGCCGCTGAAGAAAAGGGAAAAGTCGTCGTTTACGATGAAGACGGCGAGAAGTACGTCAGCGGACTGTACGTCGGCGACAAGGGCGTCGTACTGACCGGCAAGGTTGATTCCGACGATAGCGCGACCGACGCGCCCGCCTCGTCCGAGCTCGACTATAACGAAGTATACGCCGCAATCGAAATGACAAAGAAAAACGGCGGAGACGTCGTGTACGTCCCGCGTCCGGCTTCGGAAGCCTCTTTATCCATTGCCCGCGTGACCGACGCCGATTTCGCCGGTAAATACATTCGCACCAGAAGCGTGACCGTTTCTTATTCGGGCAGAGTCTATGCGGAAAAAACGGAGGACAACGACAGCGGCTACACCAGCAAAACGTTTACGTCCGACGCCGTTGAATATAAAGTGGCATTCCCGCGTAACGCGTTGGAAGAAAAGGCCGAAGAGATAGATTATCTCGAGAAAAAAGAAGTCCGCTATGCGATCAAAGATACCTGGAACGAGTTTTACACATATATCGCGAAAGAAGGGAACTACGACAGCGAGAAGAAAGAACTCGTTACCGAAAATAACGATAATTACGCCGCGTTGGATGACAAGAAGAAAGAACTTTATAAAGGTCTTGCTTCTTTGTATACCGCGCCTTTTACCATGACCTATTCCGGCGACGATAAGAACGTCAAGGACGGATATCGCCAACTTCGTAACACCCTTTCCTCGGCCGGTATCGGCTTTGTGGAAAGCGAACCCGCCGATAAAAACAGCGCGGAATACGCCAGCTATAAGTATTACAGCGGCATTTACGACTACTATAACGAACAATTCAGGAGCGTTTCTCTCGACGCCGTGAAATACGAGATCGGCCTTGCCGTCAAGAACGATCCTGCTAAAAAAGTATCCGATAACGAGGTTTTGTTATCTTACGTTGCCAAAGTCAGCCAGGATAAGGCGAAATACGATTCGCTCAGCTATGCCGATCAGATCGATAAATTTTTCTCCAACACGACTTCCATCGACGGCGTTTATTACGTGCCGATGAAGGCGCTTTCCGAGTTGACTTATGAGATCGATCCTAACGATAAGTCTTACAAAGCTCTCTTCACATTCAACCCTGACAAGACCGTTTCCAACTATAACAGCACCTACGTTACGAAGACGACGGACGGAAAATATACTATGAAGTATATTTACGAGAACGGCGACGGTACTTATACCATTAACGCTTTCTTCGTCGGAGCGCTGCTTTTCAGCTTCGGTAATGACGAAGATATCAATAACGCCGTCAAGATTGACAACGGCAAGTTGGTTTCCGTTGCCGGATACAGCGATCTCAGCGAAGAAAAGCAAGTCGAACTATTGAATAAACTCGTTGATCAACTTGAAACCCGTGCGCAGATAACCGAAGACGGTACTCTTCAAGAAGAGGTTACCGAGATCGATCAGTTATACGGCAAGGAGAAAAAGTTTGTTCGCACGATCATTGATGAAATTAAAAATGCGATCAACGGTAAAAACCACGACGAGATCCTTGAAGTCTTCAAAAAATATATGGCTATGTATAACGATGACAGCGGCAAGTTGAATGAACCCGGCTATCTGATCACCTCGGGAGACGTAAAGGACAGTTGGGCCATGGCCGACTTCCCGAACGGCGCAAGAGAGATTTATTATAATTTGCTTGCGGGTGGGGTTAATCCCAACGAGGCTGTCGCAAACGTATTCGGCGAAGGCATGACCTATTATGGATTGCACTACATGATGGTCACGTTCGCTCCTTACTATCGCGTCAAACTGATGGAGATCAATATCGACGGAGAAAAGTGCTACGCTCTTCCGATGGACATGGCTTATAACCTTGCCGGAGACACGCAAGCCGCTAAGATCAGAGAAGGTTTGGAGGAGGCGAAGATCTCTTCCGAGTACTCGGCCTGGCAGGCTTCTTTCGAAGAAGAGACCATCAATTCCGCAACGGTAAAGAACGATAAAAACTATAAGAGCCTGATTAAGGATATCGAAAAGGAAAGTAAAAGATAATGACGACGTTTGATATCGAACTGGTCGGTAAAGTGGGCAGCATGGCTCTGATCAACAGGGATCACGACGATATCGACTATAATATCATCGCGCGTATCAGTCGTTCTCTCCGTCCCGGAATGATCTGGGTCACGAGTGGCGCGGCTGAGATCGGGCGGTTGGACTATATCAAAAGAACCGGCAAAGAGCTTTCCGGCAATGAGGAAGAGGTTAAAGCCGACTATGCGGCGCAAGGGCAAAGCATTCTTATGACGCAGTATCGTCAGTTTTCGGATAGTCGGTACAGCTTGCGTCAGATTCTTGTAGAACATCAGCATTTTAACGACGTAGCGAAGAAGAATCACTTAAAAGAGGTTCTTCTCCGTTGTCCGGCGCAAGGAGCCGTTCCCATCGTCAACTATAACGACCCCGTCAGCGACGAAGAAGTGCGGAAGTTAGAAATCCGCTCCTTACTTGCTTCTCGCGGATCGGCCGTCGAATGCGTCGATAACGACGAAACGGCAAGTCAGATCGCCTGTCTCGTGAAGCCGAAAAACCTTCTTATTATGACGGGCGTAGACGGTATTTATAAGGATAAGGACGATAAGAGTACGCTTATCAAAGAGATATGCGGCAAAGATATTCCTGAGTTGTTGGAAGCGGTGGAGTATTATCGTACTTTTTGTGACGGAGCCAGTCGGTCGGGCGCGCACGGCGCAAGAGCCAAATTAAAATACATCAAAGAGCCGCTGAAGAACGGAACGACGGTATTCATAGCCAACAGTCAGTACAAAATCCACGAAATATTAGAAGGGTTGGTCCCTTGTACGAAAATCTTCGTGAAATAAGGTATTGCCTCTCGGGGCAATATTTTTTATACGGTAACAACAAGAAGCGAGCGTAATATGGAAAAATTAAAGCAAGACGACGTTTTGGTATTAACGATAAACGGTTACGGAATGGACGGCGAAGGCGTCGCCCACGCAGATAATTACGTCATATTCGTCCCGTTTGCCATGAAGGGCGAACAAGTGCGAGCCAAAGTAACGTACGTCAAAAAGAATCTTGTTTTTTGCGCGCTGAAAGAGGTGTTACGCTCGTCGAAAGAACGCGTAACGTACGACTGTAACCGTTTTCCTCGGTGCGGCGGTTGCGACCTTTTGCATATATCTTATCAGGAGCAACTTCGCATCAAAAAAGAGAACGTGGAGACGCTTTTTCGTAAGAACGCCGGCATGGACATAACGGTGGACGAGGTTGTGCCTTCTCCCAGGCAACTTGCATATCGCAATAAAATTCAACTCCCGTTCGGTTCGGTTAACGGTAAAACGGCCGTCGGATTCTTCCGGGAAAACAGCCATAAGATCGTATCCATTACCAAATGCTTTTTGCACGGCGAATGGGTAGAAAAATTAATTACCGTTTTTTTGGAATATGCAGAGAAGTATAATGTTAAACCGTACGATGAAGGATCCCGTACGGGCGTGTTGAGGCACCTGGTCGCACGTTTTATAGACAACAAATACTGTATCGTTGTCGTCACGAACAATTGTCGCCTCCCGCACGCGTCCGATCTTATCGTTATGCTGCAAGAGAAGATCGGCGAGGATTTTTCTTTATATTATTCTCCCAAAGAAGAGCACAACAACGTGATCATGGGTCGGACCGTCGTCCCCGTCAAAGAGTCGCCTTTTATTATCGACGTTTTGGGAGTGAAAGCGTCGCTGAACCCGTTTTCCTTTTTGCAACTTAACAACGACGTACGCGATCTTATTTATACCGCCGTGGCGGCGCAGATTCCGGACGATAGCACTGTGATCGACGCCTATGCCGGCGTAGGCATTATCGGAGCTACCCTCGCTAAGCGCGGCGCACGCGTATATAATATAGAGATCGTGCCCGAGGCGACCGTCGACGGCGATGTTCTGGCAGAACAAAACGGTTTGAAAGACCTTGTTACCAACGTTAATGGCGACGCCGCCGTTCTTTTGCCGAAGCTTTTAACAGATATTAACGTCAAAGATCAAATTTATATTATTCTTGATCCTCCTCGAAAGGGCATTTCTTCCGAAGTTGCCGCCGCCTTAAACGGTCTCGACTGTCCGGTCAGACTGTTTTATATCAGTTGTAATCCGGCCACGCTCACTCGCGACGTTAAACTCCTTTCCGAAAAATACGATATCGAAAAAGTTACGCTATACGATATGTTTCCACAGACCAAGCACGTGGAGACGCTCGTTGTTCTCAAACGCCGTTTTGACGACTGAGTTCGACGAAGGGCGAGTGGAATTTTCGGAAGAAACGAAGTTGTTTTCGGCGATGAAGTTTGCGCTTTTAGTCTGAACTGTGCATAGAGGAGAATGTTAATAAAGACATGGCGAATCTGATCACCGCTTTAAGAATCGTTTTCAGCGTCGGGTTGTTGTTTTGTCCGATACCGTCGTCGGCGTTCTTTGCTTTTTATCTCAGTGCGGGATTTACGGATATGATCGACGGAACGGTGGCAAGGATAACGCATACCGAAAGCGAATTTGGCTCCCGATTAGATACCGCGGCCGATTTTGTGTTTGTGGCCGCTTGTCTTATTAAATTACTTCCCGCGCTTTCCATTCCGGCATGGCTATACGCTTGGATCGCCGTGATCGCGGACATAAAGTCGATCAATGCGATTTTAGGGTACGTTACGCAAAAAAAATTTGTGGCCGTGCACTCGGTTATGAATAAGGTAACCGGGGGCGTTCTCTTTATTTTTCCGTTGACGCTTTTTGTGATAGATCCCGTTTTCAGCGCGTCGGTCGTGTGCCTGGTCGCGACTTTTGCGGCCGTTCAAGAAAATTATTATATCGGTAACGATAAAAAACGAATCATAAAGAATATGTAAAAAAGAAAGATTGACGTGATAAAAAATTGCCTCTTGTTCATAATAAGATGAAAGGGGTGTATATGAGAAAGATCACGATGCGAGTTCTTGCTGCGATTTCGGCGTTGATTTCGTTATTTTTTGTTGTGTTTTTATTGATGACCGTCTTCGGAAAGATTGCGCCGGAAGAGTTTGATAATGGCGTCGTCAAGACGCTTTGCCTGGCGCTGGGCGGAGTGTTCTTTGCTTCGACCGTCGTCGGGATGATATTTTTGTATTCTGACAACGACGTAATAAGAGAGATTCTTTTGCACTATGAAAAGGGCGGCACGGCAAAGTCTTCCGTCTCCGTAGCGAGAAAGATTGCTAAAGAGAACGTCAGGAGCGTCGAGGGGGTTACGTATCGCAGATGCAAGGTTCTTGCAGGAGAATACGGCGTCCGGCTGAAAGTCTGGATTTCCGTTAAGGGTCGCGATATAAAGGACACGGAAGAACTGCTCCGCGCTATCCTGGAAGAAGCGTTCCTGGGTACGCTCGGATTTAAGTTTTATGCCATCGATTTCCACGTAAAGAAGATCGAGGCGAAATATAAAGTCGATATCGAAAAGATCAAAGAACGGAAAAACGAAGAGGAAGAGAGGGAGAACGAGCAGATAGAATACGCTTCTGATATCAAAGAAGGAGCGGAAGCCGGGCGCGAAACGACAATCGGAGAAGACGTTAAAAGAGAATCGGCGGCGGGCGAAAAAAAAGATTTAACGGAAGAAAAGACTGCGGAAAAGGCGTTGGAAACGGCTTCTTCCGTTACGCAAGCGGAAACGAAAGGGACGAAAAAGCAAGAAATTACGCCCGAAAACCATTGACATAGCATTTTTTTCGGGACTATAATAAGAACATCCAGACAAAGGCGCCTGACAAAGGGCGTCTTTTTCTTTTTATGAAGGTGCAATATGAAGAACAGACTGATTTACGTGGGGGCGGCGGTGCCATCGTTACGGGTTGCGGACGTCGATTATAATACGGAACGAATCGTCGAACTGATCAAAAAGCACAGTGAATGCGGCGTGCTTGTTTTTCCGGAACTATGCGTTACGGGGTACACCTGCGCCGATCTTTTTATGAGCGAGCTACTGTTGAATAAAGCCGAAGAAGGGTTGTTTTTTATAGCCGGGGCGACGGCGAAAACGAAAGGACAAACGGCTGTGGTCGGCGTGCCGATACGATACGGAAATAATTTATATAATTGCGCGGCGGTCCTTTCCGAAGGTAAGGTTTGCGCACTGATCCCCAAGCAGTACGTGCCTGACTATTCCGAGTTTTACGAGGGGCGGTGGTTTGCATCCGGTAAAGGAATAGCAGGCGGTACGATCAGACTGAAAGGCACGGAAATACCTTTTGGCCCGGACATCCTTATGGAAGACACCGAAAGCGGAGTCGTACTGGGCGCGGAGATATGTGAAGACCTGTGGGTGCCGGACAAGCCGAGTTCTCATATGTGCCTTGCCGGGGCTACAGTTATCGTCAATCTGTCGGCGTCGGACGAGCTGATCGGAAAGCGGGAATACAGAAAACAGCTTGTAACGCAGCAAAGCGGCTCTTGCTATTGCGCGTACGTTTATTCGTCGGCAGGTCCCGACGAGAGCAGTACCGACCTTGTTTTTTCCGGACATACGATGATCGCGCAGAGCGGGACGCTCCTTACGAATAACGTCTTCCCCGAGCGTCCGTACGTCGACGCCGCCGTGATCGACCTTTCTAAGATCGCGTATGACAGGCGGAAGCAGAACACTTTCGGAAGCATGCTGGGCGGCTATCGAAGAGTTAAGATCAGGGTGCGGACCGTGGGCAAACCGGACGTGTCCGCTTATGAGCTGGCGGACGTATTAGACGACGTTTCTTACCGCGTCGAGCGCAACCCCTTTATTCCCACAGACGATCGGGAGCTTGGAGAAAGATGTCGGCAGATATTAAATATGCAGGCGCAAGGTCTTGCGACTCGCATCAGGGCGACGAAGATAAAAAACCTCGTCATCGGTATTTCAGGCGGTCTGGATTCTACACTGGCGCTTCTTGTCTGTGCGGAAGCAAGAAAGCTCGTTTCCGGCGTCCGAATAGTCGCTTATACGATGCCCAATCAAGGAAATACGTCTGACCTGACGCATGATAATGCGAATAAACTGATGGCTCTTATTGCGGATGAATCGCAAGAAGTGCCGATTGCCGAAGGCGTCCGTCTTCATTTAAAGGATATCGGTCATGGCCTCGATTATCAGGGCGAGGGGGATACGACGTACGAAAACGCGCAGGCAAGAATGCGCACCTATATTCTGATGGACGTCGCCAATATGAAAAACGGACTGGTCGTCGGCACGGGGGATCTTTCAGAACTGGCTCTCGGTTGGTGTACGTATAACGGCGACCATATGTCGATGTACGCCGTCAACGCATCCATTCCCAAAACGCTCGTAAAATACATTTGTCACGCTTACGCCGAGACCTGCGGACAAAAGGACCTTGCGGAAGTGCTTTTTTCTATTTGCGACACGCCGATTACGCCGGAACTTGTGCCGAATAAGAACGGAACAATCGCGCAAAGAACGGAAGAAAAGATCGGCAAATACGATCTGAACGATTTTTTCTTGTTTTATACCCTCCGTTATGGATTCGAGCCCGCTCGCACGGCCGCCTACGCCATGCGCGCTTATCCGGAAGTAGACCGGCAAGAGATTCTTTCCGCGGCAGGACGCTTCTTTACCCGTTTTTTCAAACAACAGTTCAAAAGGAGTTGTCTTCCGGACGGTCCGAAAGTCGGTTCCGTTACGCTATCTCCCCGCGGAGACTGGCGTATGCCGAGCGACGCCTCTCAACAAATCTGGCTTGACGATTTAAAATAGAAGGAGGAATTTTCGTATGAAACCGATTATTGGAGTGATGCCGTTATGGGACGATGAAAAAGAAAGCATATGGATGTTGCCCGGGTATTTGGAGGGGATCGAGCAGGCCGGCGGGGTCCCCGTGATATTTCCTCTTTCAACGGACGAAAAAGAAATGGCCAGGCTTGTCGACCTTTGCGACGGATTTCTTTTTACCGGCGGACAGGACGTTTCTCCGTGGCTGTACCACGAAAAGCCGATAGTCGGTACAGTTTGCTGTGAAAAACGCGACTTAATGGAAAAAACGGTGCTCGAAAAGGCAGTTGCCGCAGATAAGTCTATTCTCGGAATATGCCGCGGAATACAGTTTATTAACGTCTTTTTCGGAGGAACTTTATACCAGGATATCCCTTCGCAGTTTTCTACCGCAACGGAACACTGTCAGCACGCGCCGTACGACGTTCCCGTGCACGAGGTGGAGATCGTAGAGGATTCTCCGCTATATAAATGTCTGGGAGTGGGCAAAATGTCCGTTAACAGCTACCACCATCAGGCAGTAAAAGATCTCGCTCCCGGATTGAAAGCGATGGCTTTTTCTTCCGACGGCCTTGTCGAGGCTGTCAATAAACCAGATTGTCGCTTCTTGTGGGCGGTTCAATGGCATCCGGAATTCTGCCGGAAGACGGACGAACGTGCCGGAAAGATATTTAAGGCTTTTGTGGAATCCGTCGGTTTTTAAGGACGAAAAAAATTTTTCTTTATTATACGTTATTTCTCTTCCGGGTAATGGCTTTTGAAAGTCCGATATGGTATTATACTTTGTAGGAAATAAAAGCGATATATAAAGAAGGAATAAAAGAATGGCGTCGAGTAAAGAATATGCGGAATACATTTTGGAACAACTGTCGTTACTGAACGGGGTAGCCTGTCGGGCAATGATGGGCGAGTACGTATTGTACTATCGCGGAAAAGTGTTCGGCGGGGTGTACGACGATCGTTTTTTGGTCAAGCCGACCAAGTCGGCGCTTGCTTTGATGCCGGAGGCAGAAAAAGAGCTACCCTACAAGGGAGGCAAAGAAATGCTTTTGGTTGAAGACGTTGAGAATAAAGAGTTTTTGCGGCAGTTGGTGGCGGCGATGTGCGAAGACTTGCCTACGCCGAAAAAGAAATAAATCAGCGGCACTGTAACGAGGAGAAGAACGCGTGGGCGAAATAGGTATTTATCATGGCAATATCGTTTTTTCCAAGACGGAAAAGGAACTGGCCGAGTATCGGAACGGTTATATCGTCGTGGAAAGAGGAGTCGTGGAGGGAATATACGAGAGGGTTCCGGATCGTTTTTGCGGAGTGCCTGTGAGAGATTTCGACAGCGGCGTAATGATTCCCGCGTTTTCCGATCTGCATACGCACGCGCCGCAGTACCCGCAAAGAGGAGTCAAGACGGACGCGTTGTTGAAAGAGTGGTTGGAGAAGTATACTTTCCCGCTGGAAGGACGGTTTTCCGATCCGGAATTTGCCGACGCCGTGTACGACGCTTTTATTGGCGATATGATAAGACGCGGGACCATGCACGTCGTAACATTCGGCACGATCCATGAGCAGGCGACGGGAATGTTGATCGAAAAACTGGAAAAAAAAGGTATCGACGCTTACGTCGGCAAAGTCAATATGGACGAAAACGGTCCGGAGTATCTTTGCGAGAGGAAGGAAGATTCTTTATCCGTTACGGAGCGGTTTTTGGAAAAGTATTGTGCCAATCGCAGGGCAAAGCCTATCCTTACACCGCGGTTTGCTCCTACTTGCAGCGGGGAGCTGCTTACCGGACTGGGTAAGCTCGCAAAAAAGTACGACGTGGGAATGCAGACGCATTTGGTGGAATCTTTATGGGAGAAGAAAGAAACTCTCCGACTGTTCCCGGACTGTTCTTGCGATACCGAGGTATATGAAAAGGCGGGACTGTTCGGTCACGGACCGCTCGTCGGGGCGCATTTTATTTTTCCATCGGAAGAGGATATCCGTCTATTGAACAGGTATTCCGGCTATGCCGTACAGTGTCCGGAAGCAACGGTCAACGTCATTGCCGGCATTATGCCGACGGCGTTACTGTCCGAACGCGGCGTAAAACTGGGATTGGGAAGCGACGTTGCGGCAGGACAGAGCCTCGGAATTTTCAGCCAGGCGGCGAAGTCGGTGCAATTATCGAAGATCAAGTCGTTTTACGAACCGGAAAACAAGGTTGTTTCTTTTGCGCAGGCATTTTTTATGGCGACAAAACAGGGCGGATCTCTGTTCGGAAAAACGGGAAGTCTGGAAAAAGGCTACGCCTTCGACGCATTGGTGATAGACGGCCTTTCCGATGAGTTCGCGCCCCTTTCGCCTGTGGAGACGGTAGAAAGATTTTGCTATGCGGGCAGTGCGGATAACATTCTCGCGCGGTTTCTTCGCGGTTGCGAGATAGGATAATGCTTTTTCAAATACAAATTACCGCTATTGCGAAGTTCGTTCCGACCGATCTTAAAAAGGAAAATAAAACAGCGAGAACAGAGGGCATTTCAGGACAGGATTCGGAGTCGCATCGTACAAAATTATACATTGCGGTCGATAGGACCGCCTTTTTTATAAATTTTTATATAGCGCAATCAACCTATTGACAAGGTAGGTTGAAAATGTTATACTATGACCATCAAAAGAAGCAGAGGCATTTTTATGCAGGTTTATTTGGATAATGCGTCAACGACGAAGATGAGTAAAGCCGCTATCGCGGCGATGACGCCCGTTTTTGAAGAGGTTTATGGAAATCCGTCCAGTCTTCACACGATGGGACAGCGGGCAAAAGAAGTATTGGAAGAAGCGCGCGCAACGGTGGCAAAGTGCCTCGGTGCGAACGCGAACGAGATTTATTTTACTTCGGGTGGAAGCGAAGCTGACAATCAAGCCATTGTGTCTGCGGGTAAGATCGGCGCGAGAAAGGGGAAAAAACATATTATAACCACCGCTTTCGAGCATCACGCCGTGCTTCATACGTTAAAGAAATTGGAACAAGAAGGTTTCGAGGTCGAATACCTGCCCGTCGGGAGAGCGGGGAATATTACGGCCAAGCAAGTGGAGGCGGCCATTCGGGAAGATACCTGCTTGGTTACGACCATGATCGCAAACAACGAAATCGGATCGATACTGCCGATCGCGGAGATCGGAAAAGTGTGTCGGGAGAAAAAAGTGCTTTTCCATACCGACGCCGTTCAAGGCGTGGGACATATTCCCGTGAACGTTGACGAGATGAATATCGACATGTTGTCGCTTTCGGCTCACAAATTTCACGGGCCGAAGGGCGTGGGCGTACTTTACGCGAAAAAAGGCGTCGTTCTGAGCAATATCATCGAAGGCGGCGCACAGGAGAGAGGAAAACGAGCCGGGACGGAAAACGTTGCCGGCGTCGTAGGCCTCGCCGCGGCGCTGAAAGAGGCAACGGAGGGATTGGAAGTTAATATGAAAAAAATTTCCGCACTCCGCGACAGATTGATTGCCGGACTTTTGCCTATTCCGCATTCCGTTTTGAACGGCGACAAAAACAGCCGTCTTCCCGGCAACGTGCATTTCTGCTTCGAGGGGATAGAAGGAGAAAGTCTTCTTCTTTTGTTGGATGAATACGGCGTCGAGGGATCTTCCGGGTCGGCCTGCACGTCCGGTTCTCTCGATCCCAGTCACGTTTTACTTGCCATCGGGCATCCGCATGAGATCGCGCATGGATCGCTTCGACTTACTTTGTCCGAATACACGACGGAAAAGGAGATCGACTACGCTATCGAAGTCGTTCGTAACGTTGTGGAAAGACTTCGCGCTATGTCCCCCATCTGGCGAGATAAAGTGAGCGGAAAAAAACCGTTTATATTATAATAAGGAGAAAAGAATTATGGCTTTATATAGTGAAAAAGTAATGGATCACTTCCGCAATCCACGTAACGTCGGCATACTCGAAGACGCCAACGGCATCGGAGAGGTCGGAAATGCCAAGTGCGGCGACATTATGAAGATATACCTGAAAATAGAAGACGACATCGTAAAAGACGTCAGGTTTGAGACGTTTGGGTGCGGCTCGGCGATCGCTTCAAGCTCCATGGCGACGGAAATGATCAAAGGCAAACCCCTGAAAGACGCGCTTGCTTTGACAAATAAAGCCGTTGCCGAGGCGTTGGACGGGTTGCCGGCGCACAAGATGCACTGCTCCGTCCTTGCCGAAGAGGCCATAAAGCGCGCCATCCTCGATTACTATAAAAGGAAAGGCCTCCCGTACGATGAAGAGACCTTCCGCGAAGCAGAGTGTTGTCACGAAACAGAGTAGAGCGGGAAATGCCAAAAGAAAGCGATAAGAGGCCGGAAAGCGACCTCTTATTTTTTTAAAAAAGTAGTAAAAACCCTTGACAATGGTTATTTCCCGCGCTATAATCATATCAACCTACAAGGTAAGTAGGCAAAAAGGAGACGATAAAATGATGAACCTCTTGATACGACTTGTGAGAAAGAACTTTCGATTCGGCCGAATGTGCGATCGATGTAAAAGATAAGGTCAGACACGTTCAAAAAAATATTATTAAAGGGGATTTTTTATTATGGCAAACTATAAATTCGAAACGCTTCAAATACACGTCGGACAAGAACAGCCCGATCCTGCTACGGACGCAAGAGCCGTACCCATCTATGCGACCACTTCGTACGTCTTTAAGGACTCAGCGCAGGCAGCCGCCCGTTTCGGTCTGACCGAGAGCGGAAACATCTATACCAGACTCATGAACCCTACGAGCGACGTCTTCGAGAAGAGGATCGCTGCGCTTGAAGGCGGTGCCGCGGCGCTTGCTACCGCGTCCGGATCAGCCGCTATCACTTACGCCATCCAGAATATAGCAACGGTCGGAGATCACGTCGTCGCTTCGACAAATCTTTATGGCGGTTCTTATAACTTGCTTGCGAACACGTTAAAAGAACAAGGACTTTCGGTAACCTTTGTCGATCCTTCAGATCCTGAAAACTTTGCAAAAGCCGTTCAACCCAATACCAAACTCTTCTATGCCGAAACGCTGGGAAATCCCAACTCCGACGTTATCGACGTCGAGGCGATTTCTTCCGTCGCACACAAAAACGGCGTTCCTCTGATCGTGGACAACACTTTTGCAACGCCCTATTATCTTCGTCCCATCGAACGCGGAGCCGATATCGTCGTACACTCCGCGACCAAGTTCATCGGCGGACACGGGACCGTCATGGGCGGCGTGGTCGTCGACGGAGGAAAGTTCGACTGGGCGCAAAACGATAAGTTCCCGGGACTCAGTAAGCCCAATCCCTCTTATCACGGCGTTGTGTTTACGCAGGCCGCCGGCAACCTTGCTTACATTATCAAATTGCGCACCACTCTTCTGAGAGACCAGGGCGCGGCCATCTCGCCGTTCAACTCTTTTCTTCTTTTGCAAGGGTTAGAAACGTTGTCTCTCCGTTTGGAAAGGCACGTCGACAACGCGTTGAAGGTAGTGGAATTTTTAAAGAACCACCCGCAGGTCGAAAAGGTCAACCATCCCTCGCTTGAAACGGGTAAGCAAAAAGAACTTTACGATCGTTACTTCCCCAACGGCGCGGCGTCCATCTTTACCTTCGAAGTAAAAGGCGGAGCCAAGGAAGCCCGGAAGTTTACCGAGAGCCTGAAACTGTTCAGTCTGCTCGCCAACGTTGCCGACGTTAAGTCCCTTGTCATTCATCCGGCGTCCACCACGCATTCGCAACTTTCCGAAGAAGAACTGTTGCACGCCGGTATCAAGCCCAACACCGTCCGTTTGTCCATCGGTACCGAACATATCGACGACATCATCGCCGATCTCGAAGAGGGATTTCGTGCAATTAAATAAGAATTATGGTATAATAATCAATCGTTAAGGAGACTGTAAAAATGGCTAATATCTATACATCCGCAGATCAACTGGTAGGGAAAACCCCTCTTCTGGAATTGACGCATATCGAAAAAGAATTGAATCTGAAAGCGAAAATTTTTGCTAAACTCGAATATTTTAACCCGGCCGGCTCGGTCAAAGACCGTATTGCCAAGGCGATGATCGAGGACGCCGAAGCAAAAGGTCTTCTAAGGCCCGGCTCGGTTATCATCGAACCCACTTCGGGTAACACCGGTATCGGTCTTGCCGCCATCGCCGCGGCCAAGGGGTACCGTATCGTCATCGTCATGCCGGAGACAATGTCGGTCGAACGCCGACAACTTATGAAAGCCTATGGCGCAGAGCTTGTTCTGAGCGACGGTACCAAGGGTATGAAAGGCGCTATTGCAAAAGCAGACGAAATCGCCGCGGAAACGCCGAACAGCTTCATCCCCGGACAGTTCGTCAACCCGGCCAATCCGCAGGTTCATCGCGAGACCACGGGACCGGAAATCTATGAAGACACCGACGGTCAGGTGGACTTCTTTGTCGCCGGCGTAGGTACGGGCGGTACCATCACCGGCACGGGCGAATATTTAAAGAGCAAAAAGCCGAGCGTAAAAGTCGTTGCCGTCGAGCCGAAAACGAGTGCCGTCCTTTCCACGGGCGTAGCCGGACCGCATAAGATCCAGGGTATCGGAGCAGGCTTCGTGCCGGACGTTCTTAACACCAATGTGTACGACGAGATCATCCCGGTTGCCAACGAAGACGCTTTCGCTACCGGAAAGCTCATCGGGAAGAAAGAGGGCGTGCTCGTCGGTATTTCTTCCGGCGCGGCTACCTGGGCGGCTATCGAGCTTGCCAAGCGTCCCGAAAACGCGGGTAAAAATATCGTCGTTCTTCTGCCGGACACCGGCGACAGATACCTGTCCACTCCCCTGTTCCAGGACTAAACGCAAACAAGTCGTATCTCGCGGATTTGAGATCGTGATGTAGCGACAAGAAAGAGGAATGCATGGAAATCATATCTGCGGATAAAGCGCCGGAAGCGGCGGGACCTTATTCTCAAGCGATCGTCAGCGGAAATCTTATTTTCGTCTCGGGGCAACTGGGGATTGACAAAGACGGGAATCTCGGCAAGAATATAGTAGAGCAAACGGAAAACGCGATCAAGAACCTGTCCGAAATACTGCTCGCCGCGGGAAGCAGCTTAAAAAAAGTTATTAAAACGACTTGCTTTCTTGCCGATATCAAAGACTTTGCGGCGTTTAACGAGACGTACGGAAAATATTTTACAGAGAAACCGGCCAGGAGTCTGATCGAAGCGATGGCGCTTCCTAAAAGGTCCCTCGTAGAGCTGGAAGCCATAGCCGAAGTATAATAGACGTAAGGAGAGTACATGAAGATTTCAACAAGAGGCAGATACGCGTTGCGCGTGATGGTCGATTTGGCCGAACATAACAACGGACTTTTTATTCCGCTTAAAGATATCGTAGCCAGAGAAGATATATCTCAAAAGTATCTGGAAGGGATCATGACCGACTTATCCAAAGCGGGACTTGTGGACGGACAACACGGCAAAGGGGGCGGATACAGATTGAACCGCGCCCCCGAAGAATATGCCGTCGGAGAGATCTTGCGTATTACCGAAGGTGATCTCGCCCCCATTGCCTGTCTTGGAAAGGAAGCCGACGTATGCGAGCGCGCGCAAGAGTGTAAAACGCTCCCCATGTGGAAAAAGCTGTACGAAATGATCAATAACTTTTTCGACAGCGTTTCGATTGCCGATCTGACGTCAAACGAAGGCGGCGGAAACGATTACGTTATTTAAAAAGAAAAAAGAATAAATAAGCCTCGGAGATTTGGTAAGCGCTTCAATTTCCGAGGCTTATTTTATTATCAAAAAAATTTCTCCGATAGTATTTCGTTCGGGCTGATATCGAGGGCAATGCAAAGATTGGCAAAAGTATCCAAAGACGGCATCTTGTCTCCCTTCACGTAATGAGAAACCGACTGTTGCGATATCCCCGTCCTTTTACCGATTTCCGTTTGAGACAGACCGCTTTGCTTGATTGCTTTCGCAATATTTTTTTGTATTTGTTGAGTCGTTACCATACTATTGAGTTTACAACCATAGGGCGTTTTTATGCTTGACATACGCCTACCAGGCGTATATACTCTTACATAGAGAGGGATTCGTTTGTTCTTATATGGGAGAAAAGTTTTTAGTCCGATCAGAGGGCAAAAGAACGATTCTTTTAACAAATTCAACGAAAAATTGAGCGATTTCAACGCATCGTTTACAAGGGAATCTGATTTCTTGTGTTACAATAAAACCGACCAAAAATAATTGGGGGCAATGGTGAAAATCGGAACCAAAATTAAAGAGTACAGATGTAAAAACGGTTTGACGCAAAAGGATCTTGCAGATCGTTTACACGTGACGTATCAGGCGGTATCGCGCTGGGAGAATGACGCTGCCGAGCCTTCTTTTGACTGCTTGCTCGATATGACGAAGATACTCAACTGCACGCTGGACGATTTGTTCGGGATAGAAAAAGAATCGGAAATGCCCGTTGAAGAAGCACCCTTGAGATCTCCTGTCGTACCGGAAGAAAAGATTGTAGAAAAAATAATCGTTAAAGAGGCGCCCAGATTGCTCGCGATGTGTGATGAATGCAAAAAAGCGCTTTATAACGAGGACGATATTCATCATGTAAAAGTCAGGCAAGGAAAAATTACGGAGAATAAGACCCTGTGTACCGAGTGCAACGCCAGATATGAGATTGCTGAAAGCAGCAAGGAAAAGGAGCAAAAAAAGAGACGTAAGGCCGATTTGATGACAAGAAGGAAACGCGCGTTTATTTGGGGAACGTTTTTTGCGTTGATCTCTTTGATTGTGGGTATTATTTGTTTTGTAAGGGATAGCAAGAATGCAGGCGGATTCTTTTTGGTGGCGACGGTTCTTGTTTTTACTTTTGTCGGGTGTCTTTTTTTGGACAATAATTTTATTCCGGATATGTGGCTGGCGATTGCCGATTGGGGCTTTGTCAATATGCCGGGCGTTATCATGGAGTTCAGTTTAGACGGACTGTTGATCGGGTTTGCGTTAAAAATCGTTTTGTGGATCATTGAGATCGCAATCGCCATTATCGCCATGTTGTGCGCAACGGCGCTCGGTATGTTGCTCAGTCCGTTCGTATACCCTTTTGCCTTGAAAAAAAATATAAATGAAAACAAAATATAGGAGGAAAAAATGAAGAACTACATAAAAATCATGTTATTTTTGCTTGTTTTAGCACTTATACTGTCTTTTGCCGCGTGTAGTGAAAAAAGCAACGGGAACGATCAGAATCCCGGCAATAATGAAGAAGGTTCCGGAGAACAAGTTCCGACGGAGCCACCGCATACGCATAGTTACGGCACAGCCGTAACTACGAAAACGGCGACGTATAATGCGGATGGAGAAACAACGGCAACCTGTTCGTGCGGGGCGACGAAAAAAGAAATTATTCCCAGTCTCATTCCCACAGCAGCCGTGGTTGCCGATGGTATTAACGTGGTAAAGAATTCTGCAAGTCAAGCTTACGATTTCAATATCGGCGCTGTAGGGAACGTTTCTTTATTAGGTTATTCCGGATCCGCAGACGCACAATACGCCGGTAAGTACAGATACGATTCTTCTTCGAATAGTCTGCAGTTTTTCCGCAGGACAAGCGGTAAGCTTCTGATGAACGCCGACGAATACATCTGCACGAAAGGCGACACCCGTTTGAAAGTCAAAACGACAACGGAAGGACAGGTAAAGAAAGTCGAACTCGCACCGAAAACGGACGACGAATTGAACATGCTCAATTTACCTTTTATCAAACTTGTGCATGCCCTGGGGACCGATAACATGAATGCGATCGTAAAAAATACTTCCGGCGCTTATAAATTCAAGACGTCAATACATATTTCAAGCGGTTTTTCTCCGGTAAATAAACTATTGTCCGCCGTATCGAAGCTCGGTGAAAATATCACGATAAAGAACGTAACGTTCAGTAATCCGCAAAACGGAATTACGCTTCTGTTTAACGTGAACGACGAGGGGGTCATTACCGATTTTTCTTATGATTTCGAGATTTCATTTCCGGTATCGTCCACTTCGGTAAAGTTGAAAATCACGTATACGCAAACGGCCTCTTCGACGACGATCGATATGCCGAACGTTTCGGCATATGTTTCCGACGACGGGAGTATAACTGCCGCAGTCAATCGCGTTACGTCCGCGATCAACTCGGTAAAAAACGCCGATACTTATTCTTTGGATATGACCGCCGTAAACGATTTTGACGCAGGTTGGAACCGTAGGACTATCGTGGATAAATATATTGGCAGAATGTATAAAAACGTCAACGACGGCAGAACGGATTTTAACCATTCGTATAAATATAAAGCGCACACGGAAGAAGACGGACAAGAAGGGTATGCTTATACCGTCGGAAATATCCAGGACGGCTCCGTTTATGAAATAGGTAGAAAGGGAAAAAATACCCAAACCGAGTTGCCCGGCGTTACGATTGAGGACCGATTCGCCATCATGACGAGCATGATGACGTTGACGGCAAGCGACGTTAATTTCGTTTTGCAAAAGACGAACGCGGACGGAAGCGTAACGTATACGTTCTTTACTAAGAATAACGCCACGTACGCATTGCAACAGAAGATTGCCGATCTTATCAATTCCAATACCGCCGAAGGCGTTGTTCCGGTAGAAAACTATTTTAACAACGAGGATTATAAGATCGTTTCCGCCGATTTTACGGCAACGGTCAAAAACGGCGCGCTCGTTTCTTTCAATGCCGATATTGAGATAAAGTACACACCTACGGGCGGTACTTATATCGACTCTCGCATTACACTGAAAAACACGGTCGCGTTGGTGGTAAACGAAAACCTCGATACGGCTTCTGACTATTCCGCACCGAAAAATGTCGATACAACGATTTTGGGAGGCGTCGGACTCAATAACCAAAAATATTACATTCTGTAATATAAATAAGAAATAACATAAAGGACCGCTCGCATGATAGCAAGCGGTCTTTTCTTTTAGCTCTATGATCGTATCGGTCTCGTTTTTTGGATGAATTACTATCTTGATTAATTGCGAAGCGGTAGCCGTTTGGGTTATAAAATCACTGCTATCTCCTTGCTTGTTGATTGTCGTAATCGCTTGAATGGTTTGACTAAAAAAACGCTCTGTGCTAAGATGAGCACGTAAGAAGATCCGGCGAATGAAAAATGAGAAAAAGCCGCCTATGCCATAGCGCGGACCGGAAGCGGGACTTCTGCATGAACGACTCGGGAACATGTTCTGATCCCGACGTTGCGGACATCGCAGGATCGATCAAAGAAGAATATATCCGGGCCGCGTTGCCCGAAACGGAAGGTAAATAGTTTTTTATGACGGTACAAATTATTATTCAGATCTTTCTTTTCGGAATAGCTCTTGCTATGGACGCATTCGCCGTTTCGGTAACAGACGGTCTGATTTACCGCGACATGAATAAGAAAAAAGCCTTGTTTATCGCCGCCGATTTTGGTATTATGCAGGCGATTATGCCGCTTATCGGCTTTTTCGTCATTGAGCTGATCTCTTTTCTTGTTGGCGAGGAAGGAAGCGACCGTGCCGAACAGATTTTTACCGCCGTCGTTGCATGGACGTCGTTCGCACTTCTTATTTTTATCGGAGGGAAAATGCTTTCGGAAGGGGTAAAGGACCTTAGATCGTCCGAAAAGCGGGAACCCAAAAATTTTTCTTATAAAGAGGTGCTTATTATGGGCGTGGCTACGGCGATCGACGCGATGGCCGTGGGCGTGTCTTTGCATGCGGGCATATCTACAGCCGTTACCATCTGGCTTCATGTCGTTATCATTATGGCGGTCACGTTCGGTCTTTCGTTAGTGGGTACGCTCCTCGGCGGCGCCGTGGTTAAACTTTTCAAAGGAAAATACGAAATTACCGTCGTTATTGGTGGGTGCGTACTGATCTTACTCGGCGTCTGGGTTATTTTGTCCCATTATTTCGGACTGTAAAAAGAAATTTTTAAGCGGCGGTTTGCGTAAGCGGTTCCGTTTTTTCCGGCGAGATAAATTTTACCTTTCTGAAAGCGAATATAAAATAGACGATTTCCGCGACGGAAGTTATCGTCCACGAGAAGGCATACAACAGGTACAGCGAAAAAATTGTGCGGAAGTGGGCGAAAACGGTGTAGACCCAGATCACGCGGAAGACGCAGGAGCCGAGAATGACCAGTACGGTAGGCACCGCCGTCTTGTTAATGCCGCGACTGGCCGCAATCGTGCAGTCCATAAAGGCCGATATCGCATAAGAAAAGGCCATGATCCGCAGGCGCGTCAGGCCTGCTTCCACAACTTCCGCGTCCTTTGTGAACAGGTATAAAAAGTCGTCGCCGAAGAGGATAAGAAGGGCTCCGAGCAGTACGGCTACGCCGAAAGAATAAGTCAGCCCGACGTAATAGCTTTTTAACGTGCGCTTGCGGTTGCCCGCGCCGAGGTTCTGTCCCATAAACGTAGAACAACCGGTATAAAAGGCCGCCATGACGTTATAGACCAGCGCGTCGGCGTTGGCGGCGGCGGAGTTACCCTCGACCATGACTGCGTCGAAAGAATTGACGGAAGCCTGAATAAAAAGGTTCGCCAGTTGGAAGATGGCGTTTTGCAAGCCGGAAAAAACGCCGATGGTCAGTATCTTTGAGCACTTCCCTTTGTATAAACGAATTTTTTTGAGCCGAAGCCCGCAGGGGCCTTTTTCTTTGAAAAGTCGAACGAGGATCAGCACCGCCGAAAGATATTGCGAAATAACGCTGGCAAGAGCCACCCCCGCAACGGACATCTTGCAGACGAGCACGAAAACAAGATTGAGTCCGATGTTGAGTATCCCCGCCGCCGTCAGGTAGGCAAGCGGCCTGCGCGTATCGCCTTCCGCACTGAGGACGCCGTTGCCGAAATTAAAAATGCCGAGCGCCGGCATACCGATCGCGTACAGACGGAAATAACGGACCGCTCCCGCCATCAGTTCTTCTTTCGTGTTCAGAACGGATAAAAGCAAAGTCGCGCCGAAAAGACAAATGAGCAAAATGATTATGCCCGCCGCCGTACAAAGGAGGAGCGAGGTATGTACCGCTTCGGTGACGTCCCTGTCGTTTTTTTCGCCGAGGTGGACGGCCACGCGTACGTTGACGCCGCTCCCCATACCGATCAGAAAACCGGTAAAGAGTACGACGAGAATGGTCGTAGAACCGACCGATCCGAGATCGGCCGAGCCGGAATAACGCCCCACCACGGCAAGGTCGGCCATATTAAAAAGAACCTGTAACACCTGAGAAATGACCAGCGGAACGCTGAAAAGAAGCAGGCCTTTCCAGACGGAGCCTTCAGTCATGTTAAAATTATGTTTTCTCGCCGTTTTTTTCATTTTTTTGCTACCGGTTACGCATTATAACACTTTTTTTGCGGACAGTCTTGCGGATGGGAACATAATTTTAAAAAAAATTGCAAAAGTGTGCCGCCTATGGTATACTGAACGCCGGAGAAAAATAATAATCATGGTTTCGTTACTTCTTGCCGTCATCTATCTCGCCTTTATCAGCCTCGGATTGCCCGACTCACTGCTCGGATCGGGGTGGCCGGTCATGCACGTCGATATGAACGCGCCGTTATCAGCCGCCGGGGCCATTACTATGATCGTCGCGGGGTCTACCATTCTTTCTTCTCTTTGCGCGGACGTCGTAACGAGAAAGATCGGCGCAAGGTGGGTCATTGCGCTCAGCGTTTTGCTTACCGCGAGTTCTATGCTCCTGTTTTCTTTTTCCACCGCTTTTTGGCAACTGTGCGTGATAGCCGTACCCTACGGTCTCGGCGCCGGGGCCATAGACGCCTGCCTCAACAACTTTGTCGCCCTTCATTATTCCTCCCGACACATGAGTTGGCTTCACTGTTTCTGGGCAGTCGGCGCTACAATCAGTCCCTATATCATGGGCGCCGCGCTCGCCGGTTCTTTCGGCTGGACGGGCGGATATCGAATCGTGTCCTTTATCCAGTTCGGTCTGACCGCCGTAATGTTCTTGTCTTTCCCTCTTTGGAAAAAAGTCGGCGGCGAGCAAGAAAAAGAAAAGGAAGAAGAGACCGTCCATATCTCCGTCTTACAGGTTTTTAAGTTGCCCGGCGCCGTGCCGATGTTCGTCGCGTTTTTCGCGTATATGGCGTTGGAGCAAACCCCCTCGCTGTGGGCGAGCAGTTATTTTTCCGACGTCTACGCCTTGGACGACGACGTAGCCGCCAACCTCGGATCTCTCTTTTTTATCGGCATCATGGTCGGCAGAGGATTATGCGGTTTTATTGCCGACAAAGCGGGCGATCGTCGCCTCATTCGTATCGGCGCGGCCGTCATCCTCTTTTCGTGCATTCTTGTCGCTATCCCATTCGGCACTCATTACGTCGCCGTCGGCGCCTTCGTGTTGATGGGCCTCGGTTGCGCGCCCGTTTATCCGTCAATCGTTCATTCCACGCCCGAAAACTTTGGGAAACGTCATACGCAGTCGGTCATCGGCGTCCAAATGGCATTCGCCTACCTCGGCAATACTTTTATGGCTCCCTTGTTCGGCGTCATCGCTCAGTACACCACCATTAAATTGCTGCCCCTCTACGTCGGCGTTTTCGGTATTGTTATGATTGTTCTGACCGAATACGTCAACGGATTGGTCAAAAAAAGAGACAAACTCGCCGCGCTCCAATCGCCCAAAGAATAACAAGGCTATTATGCGACAGTTTTCGCATATGCGTATAATAAGGAATTTATCTCAAACCCAATAAAATTTTACTCCAACGAAAAGCAATACGTTGTCGTTTTTTTCGTTTATAATTTTCCATTTAGTCAATACTCGTCCGTATGGATGAAGAAAAAAAGAAGAGATTATCAGGCGCATTTTTAACGGACGACCTGATCGTACGGCCGTTGAAAGGGAAAAAGTCGGACGCTTGTCTTTTTTACCTGGACGGCATGACGGACGTAACCCGATTGGAAGAGGAGGTAATCAAGCCGCTTATCGCCACAGGACAAGCCTTTGTCACGGATAAAGAACGGCTGCTTTCCTCCATCTCGTTTTCCGGCACAATCAAAACGGCGACGGAACAAGAAGCCGTCGAGGGGGTGGCGGCAGGGGACGCCGTGCTGCTCGTCGGCGATACGTATTATCTTCTTTCTACCCGCAAGGCCAATTCCCGTTCGGTTACGGAACCGCCCACAACGCCTATCGTCAAAGGTCCGAGAGAGGGATTCGTCGAAGACGTCAAGACGAACATGACTTTGCTTCGGAGAAAAATACGGAGCAACAAGTTAGTGTTCAAAAGGCTGACGATGGGGAAGATTACGGCAACGACGGTCATTCTTGCGTACGTGGACGGCGTCGCGCCCTTATCCGTCGTTAACACTGTCAAGGAGCGTCTTTCCGATATCGAGATTGACGGCGTTCCCGATTCTTCTTACGTGGCAAAAATGATCGAAAAAAGGCCCTATTCTTTATTTCGGCAGATTGGTAACAGCGAAAAAGCCGACGTGATTGCGTCAAAGTTGCTGGACGGAAGAGTGGCTATTCTTGTGGACGGTTCTCCTATTGTTCTGACCGTTCCGTTTCTTTTGATCGAAGATTTCGAGGATAGTCAGGATCGGTATAAAAAGCCGTCGCTCGTCACTTTTTCTCGTCTGGTTCGACTGTTCGGCGTATTTTTTGCTCTTTTTCTTCCCGCGGCGTTCGTCGCGGTTCAGTCGCATCAATACCAGATCCTTCCGCTTCAACTTATGATTACCATACTGAATTCGACCGGAGGCATTCCGTTCAGTCCGACGTTGGAGATGATCATAGCGCTCTTACTGTTCGAGATACTGTCCGAAGCGAGTATTCGGATGCCCAGGCACGTCGGTATGGCGCTGAGCGTGGTCGGAGCCATCGTTCTCGGACAAACGGCGGTAGAGGCCGGGTTTCTCAGCAGTATTACCGTTCTGATCGTGGCAATGAGCGGGATTGGTATCTATACGGTGCCGGATCAGGTGAGCGTTATTTCGACGCTCAGAATGTTTTTGGTCGTGGCGGCGGGATTGCTCGGTATTTACGGTTTGCTTCTGTACTCGTTGGCAATACTGGCGTATCTGAGCGATATGTCGTCGTTTGGGATCCCGTATCTGTCTCCGTTTGCACCTATTGATCAGAATGATATCAAAGACGCATTGATAAAACTGAACGTCTCGGACAATCCGCTTCGTCCCTTTTCTCAACGCCTTAATAACAGAACGAAACTAAAAAACAGGAGGAACGTATGAACGAGATCAGCGGAAAACAACTGTCCGTTATGATATTTTTTATTCCGTTTGTTTTTAAGATGTCGATGCTCCCGGCCTATCTGTACGAGACGGCGGGTGTGGACGGATATATTATCGTCGGCATCTTTGCCGCCGTCGAATTCATTCAGCTTTGGGCGGTGCTGTTCGCGTGTGAAAAAGGGGGAATGGAAGCATTGCGGAAAAAATGCGGCGACGTCGTATACTTTGTCGTCTCTTGCCCCCTTCTTTTCGTAATATTCATAAAGAGTATACTCTTTGTTGCTGAGATAGTAAATTACGTTTCCACCTTTCTTTTTTATAATATTATCGACGCGCCCATCGTCATAACGCTGTTATTGATCTGTTATTATTTCGCTTATAAGGGAGCGCGGACAGTGGCGCGCGTATTCGAAACGACGATCTGGCTACTCCCCGTGATCGTCGTTGCCGGGCTCGCCTTTGGCGAGACCGATCTGCACGGCGATTGTTTACTTTCCGTTTTTCCGAACGGTGGATCGGACATACTTCGTTCCGCCGCAAAGTATCTTATTTATACGTTCGATTTTTCTCCTCTTCTTTTTTGCAAGATAAAAATTAAAAGAAAGGGCAGGATCGGTCTTTTTTCTTTACTCAGCGTGGCTGTGCTGATGGGTTGCTATATGATTTTTTATTGCCGATACGGCAGGGCCAGTTTTTTGATCGACTGCGCGTTTGCCCGTCTTGCTTCTTTCGATACGGTCATCAGCGAAGTGGGTAGTCTGGACTGGATCAGCAGTATCCTGTGGATTACGACGGCGGTGCTGAATCTGTCGCTCAAATTGAACGCCGTGGCCGAAATCGGAACGGGACTGAAAGTAAAAAGGCCGGTCAGCATCGGGACTTTTTGCGTCGCGCTCGGCCTCGTTCTGTTAAAAGCGTTCGTAAATATGCGCGAGGTTTTTTTGATGGTGACAAGCGGTATTCAGTACGCCGTATTCGGTATAGAGATCGCCGTTCCGATTGTTCTTTTATCACTTCTTGCGGCAAAGAAAGGAGGAACGTATGCGCCGAAGTCGTAAATGGATCTTTACTTTGGCGGCGATCTGTCTGTTCTTTTTTTGCGGACAGTATTTACCCGAAGAGCCGTTAAAAAGTAAGGCGATGGCGGTCGGATTCGGTATTGATCTGACGGACAAGGAGAGTGTCTCCGTCCACTTGCAGATATTGACGGGCAGCGGATCGAAACAGCAATCGGGTAGCAATACGCAGGTTATCAGCGCCGAGGGCGCCACTCTCGGAGAGGCCGCCTATAAGATCAGCCGCGACACCGGTCTTGCCGTCTCGCTGACCCATTGTAACGTCGTGGTTCTCGGCGAAAGCTTGCTGAAAAGCACTTCCGTATACGCCGTGCTCAACTACCTTATCTGCAACGGATATCTGAGCGATAACGCCTGCATCGTCTCTTGCAAGGGATCGGCGTACGATCTTTTGTCCTCGCCCATCGGCTTTGGCGATAACGCGAGCGTGTACATGCGTGAGATCATCGGTATGTACGATAGATTCGGCGATATCACGGGCAAAAAACTGCGCGAATTCATAGTCGATTATCACCGGACAGGCCAAGCCAATTGGCTTCCGTTTGTCACGCGGGAAAAAATACCGAAAGAAACGCCCCCTTCTTCGGGCGGAGAGAGCGGCGGGAGCAGCGAGGAAGAAAACTATCTGTTCGAGATGAATAGGGTGGCTGTTCTTGTAAAAAATCGATTTATCGGCGTGTGGGAGGCGCCGGGGGCCCTTGCCGTCAACTGCCTGCTCAATAAGATCAGCAAGGGGCAACTTGAAACGATAGGAGAACACGGAGAAAAAATAAATTGGTACGTATTGAAGAACGATTGCAAGTTATCGTACGACCGGGATAAGATGACGGTAAAGGCTAATTTAAAGATCCAGGCTCTCGTCAAAGAGATCGTCGACTATTCCGCGGATAACGCGCACGTAGACCGATTATTCGTTACGGAGAGGGAAGAACGGCGCTTTGAAAGCGATCTTGCCGACGTCATAACTTCGTTCTATGCCGAGATGCAACGTAAGGACGCCGACGTCTTCGGTTTTAAGGAGGGCTTTTTATCCCATTGCAGGATGGACGTGAAGGACGTCCCTCTGTCGGATATCGGCTTGGAAGTCAACGTAAAGCTTACGCAAACGTGAGCTCAGTTTGCAACGAGCAACGCAAGATTCAGAACGGCGATTTGCGGATGGCGGTCGCCGTTCATATGCCGGAGAACACGGTTAAAATCGGATAAGTTTTTGCAAAGCAGGAACAAAAAACAACGCCAGAATAACCCGGGTCGTGTATACAACTAAATTGTATTATATGAGAATATGGGATACCTAAATAATTATTATAGTATCCGTGAAGAACGATTCTGATTCTATCAAAAATCGTCTTCGGCAATCAGGGCAAAAGCGCCGGACTTTCGGGTCGTGCTTTGTTTACGGACGGCCTGTCTTTTTAATAAAACATTCTTATATACTCTAAAATATCCTCGCGCGTGCCTCTGTACGGACCTAATTTTTCCATTTTGGATGAAACGCAGGCGGTGGCGAAGAGAAGAGATTCTTCGACCGAAGCGCGCTTTCTTTCAGTAATATAGGCCGCAAAAGTGGTGTCGCCTCTGCCCGATCGCCCGATCAGACTTCGCGCCTTGATGGGACAAGTGCAAACCCTTTTTCCGTCGTAAGCAAGTACTTCCGTGTTATGTGTGATAATGACTTCTTTCGCGCCCATCCCGTAAAGAATCTCGGCGGCTTTTGTCCGGTCTTTTTCGCCCGTCAGAATCTCCGCTTCGGCGGCGTCCGTCTTCAGATAGGTAATATAAGGGATCAGGCGTTCTCTGTCCGCCCAGTTCTCAAAATACATTTTGGTGTTGTCTCCGCTCGCATGGCGCAGAAAACCTTGTACGTCCACGGCAACTTTCCCCCGATTGGACAGTTCTTCGATCAGCCCGTCCGCATAGTCGCCGTAAATGAGCCCCGCAAAGTGATAAATATCGCTCTCCACGTCGGGAATGTCCCGTATCGTGAAAGGATCGGCCTGGGAGATGCAAGTGCATTCCCGACGCTCCTTGTCCGCCGTAAAATACTTATTGCGAATGGAGGTGGATTTTTTCGACGGGATATAAAAGATATCTTCCTGCGGTACAACAAACTGTTTTAGAGCGTCTTTGTCCTTTTCGGCGAGCTTGGTAACCACGCCTACCTTGTTTCCGCCGGCATAAGCGGAAGCGGCGGAGTAAAAGACGGCTCCGCCCAGTTCCGTAATAAGATTATCCTGCCAATCGATATTAAAATCGAAAGAGGGATGTCCGATCACAAGCGTATCGTATTTTTTCATTTTCTGATCTCCTTACCAAGAGCCGACAGTCCTTCGTCGGCAAGTTGCGTCGTTATATTTACGACCGCCGGAAAGGCGGCGTATTTTTTGATCAGGTCCGCGTCGTTGACGGTAAAGATCGACACCGATATCTTTTCTTTTTCGCACGCCGACAAAAATTCGTCGGAGATCTTTTTATAGCCGACGTTGATCCCTTTCGCACGGGGACCGAATTCTTCGAGAAGACTCCGTATCTTACCTGCGTTTTGCGGAAAGAGTTCCGGCAGGTATTCCGAATTAACGTACCAGTCGCCGAATCGAATGGCTTTTCTGTCCGTTTCCGTCCCCGCCGATCCGGTGATGATGATCCTGTCTTGTACGCCGTATTTTTCCGCAAGATTCATCAGGTCCGGCACACAGCCGTCTTTTTTCAGGTCGCAGTTCAGCAAAAAATCGTAATTTTTAATAAATTCAAAAGCGTATGACAGGGGCAAAAGGTTCTTTTTTTGCCAAAAGTATGGACGATTGTGCGTTAGTAGCAGTTCGCCGTCTACTTTGCGGATGTCCACTTCGAGAACGTCGGCGTTGACGCGCTTCATCGCTTCGAAATAGTCGAGGGAGTTCGGTCTCGTCTTATTGGCTCCGCTGTGCGCCGTAAAAAGCATTCCTTTTTCTGACCTCCGCTTCCGGTTTTGCTCAATACTGATTATATCATCGTCCGTTTTCTCCGTCAATACGCATTCGTACGCAAAGAATCCGGTTATGCGGACGTCGAAAGAATAAGTCGTGCATAATTTTTTTTCGGCCGTTCCATACTAAGGACATGGAACAATACGGATTGATTAAAAGGAAAAGTACGAGTACGGCTTGCTTCGTCATTGGACTAATTACCAGCGTCGTTGCGATCGCACTCTATTTCATTGGAGTAGGCACCTCTACGTCCACTCTTTTTATTCCTACCCTTATAGTCGCCGCAATCGGCGCTTTGATGTATTTCATCTCTGCCCATGCGGAAAACAACTGGGTCAGGATCCTCAGCACGGTATTTATTGCCGCGCACGCCGTCTTCGTTACGTTAGCGATCATCGGACTGCAAAATTATCCCGCTCTTTATTGATGGAAAAGTAGGATAAAAAAACGCGCTCACGAAGTATAACGTGAGCGCGCTTTTTGTTTTGCGGTGTTGGCCGGATTATCTGCATGCTATGAAAAGCAGCGTTTTTGCTGCGAAAAACACTTGACTAAATTGAATATTATTTCAATGTTCAAGTACCTTCCTTAGAAGACTATACGTTATATGAAGAAGAGTAGACAAGAACGGTATTTGGAGAGCAATGCAAAAAACTTTTACGGAACTTAAGACTTTATAGCCTCAATGATTATCTTTGCGCTTAAAAACAACCATATAATCTCTCCATATTTTGTATAGACAGATTGTCCGCTCCATTGTCAAATTTGACAACAAATAAAAACAGAGGTATATGCCAACCTCTGTTTTTATTGTTTTCTAATGAAAAGAGTAAATTATTTGCCGAAGTAGCGATTGAGAAGACCGAGGAACGCTTTTCCGTGGCGGGCTTCGTCGCGAGCCATTTCGTGCACGGTGTCGTGGATGGCGTCGAGATTGAGAGCCTTAGCGCGCTTAGCAAGGTCGGTCTTGCCGGCGGTGGCGCCGTTTTCGGCGGATACGCGCATTTCAAGGTTCTTCTTGGTGCTGTCGGTCAGGACTTCGCCGAGGAGTTCGGCAAACTTGGCGGCGTGTTCGGCTTCTTCATAGGCGGCTTTCTCCCAATAAGCGCCGATTTCGGGATAACCTTCGCGATAGGCTACTCTGCTCATGGCGAGGTACATGCCGACTTCGCTGCATTCGCCGTTGAAGTTGGCGCGAAGATCGTCTTTGATGTCTTCGGGTACGTCTTTTGCGATACCGACAGCGTGTTCGGCAGCCCAATTCAAACCTTCTTCGATCACTTCGACGAATTTATCCCCGGGGACGAAGCATCTGGGGCACTTGTCCGGACGGACGTCCGATTCTACTATTTCTCCGCAAACGGAGCATCTCCATTTTCTCATGGTGCATTTTCTCCTATTGTTTTTAGATTTAATTTATAGTAGCATGCGCGGGAAAAAAAGTCAAATGAAACAGTCGTTTTTAAGAAATGTTTTATATTGACTTTTAGTCCCGCTCATTTTATAATATTTGTATTCTTAGTTTCAATTAATATGGGAGGTTTTTATGGCTAATGATTTAGCAGTTCCGGGCGGGGATAAACAATCTTTTTTCGCAAGACTTTTTAAGAAGAAAGAAAAGCCGTTTACCGGGGAAAAGTTAAAAGTAGGTATTATCGGTTGCGGGTGGATCGCCGGCAGTCACGTTGCCGAATATAAAAAAATGAACGACGTGGAGATCGTCGCCGTGGCGGACCTTGTTGAAGGCAAAGCGGAAAAATTTGCTAAAAAGTACGGTCTTACTTGTCGCGTCTATCGTAGCCATAAAGAGCTGATCGATAACGAAAAGCTGGATATCGTCAGCGTTTGTACCTATAACAAGACGCACGCGGAGTGCTCTATTTACGCATTGAACGCCGGCGTTAACGTTATGTGCGAAAAGCCGATGTGCGTTACCATCGAAGAAGCCATCGCCATGACCAAAGCGGCAAAAGAATCGGGCAAGAAGTTGTCCATCGGTTTCCAACCGCGTATGGATCCCAACTTCCAAGAGCTCAAAAAGGTCGTCCAAAGCGGAGAACTGGGCAAAGTGTACTACGTTCAGACGGGCGGCGGACGTACCAACGGTATTCCGACGCCTTTCGGCACTTCTTTTATCGAAGGCGATACGGCCGGCATCGGCGCGGTGGGCGATATCGGGTGCTATTCTCTCGACCTTGTTCTGAATGCGCTCGGGTATCCGAAGCCGCTTACCGTCAGCGGATACCTGAACGACAGTTTCGGCAAGGATCCCAAAACCTATGTCGGACATCCCGAGTATGCGGAGAAGTTCGGCGTAGACGATTTTGCGGCCGGCTTTATTCGTTTGGAAGGCGGCATTTGCCTCGATTTCCGTATTGCGTGGGCGATGAACCTCAACACCCCCGGCGACACCCTGTTTTTCGGCACGAAAAAGGCCCTTCGCGTGCCCTCGACGCCCTGCTGGAACGGGAGTATTCCTAAACCGATGGAACTGTCTCACGTCAATCAGACGACCGGACTGATTACCAAGAAAAAGGTCAAGAAGTTTTCCAGCCCGAACGTCTTCTATCTGAAAATCCGCGGCTTTGTCGACGCCGTTCGTAACAATACCGACGTTTCCGCTCCGCCGGAACAGATTATTTACAACCAGGCGATCATCGACGGTATCGTACGCAGCGCAAAACTCGGTAAAGAAGTGGAAATCGAACTTCCGGAGTTTTAAGGAGGCAACATGCAAGAATACGGCTTACAACTGTACAGCGTCCGCGACGCAATGAAAAAAGACCTGCCCGGCACGATGAAAAAGGTGGCGGAGCTCGGTTATGCGGGTGTGGAATTCGCAGGGTTTTTCGACTACTCTGCCAAAGAAATCAAGAAAATTTTGGACGATAATGGTCTGAAAGTATTCGGTACGCACACCGTTCTCGGAGAACTGACCGACGAGAAAATCGGCGCCACCATCGAATATATGAAAGAGATCGGCAATAAGAACGTCGTTATTCCCGGCGCTCCGATCGGCAACAAAACGCAACAGAACGCAACGCTTGCGCGTATCAATATCGTGCAACCCATTCTGGCCAAAGAGGGACTTACGTTGTCTTTCCATAACCACTCTCATGAGTTTGCCAAAAAGTGCTTTACGCCCGTTTTTTATCCGCGTCTGACGAACGAAACCTCCTGTGGACTCGAAGTGGATACTTTCTGGGCGTTCAACGCCGGAATCGATCCCGTTGCGCATATCGAAAAGTATGCCTCACGCATTCGTCTGATCCACTTGAAAGACGGTTTTAAGAGAAAGTTATTTAAACCGGCGCAGGGTATGAGCCTTGGCTCGGGAGAAGCACCCGTCGAAGCCGTGCTCAATAAGGCCATCGAGCTCGGATTCGGTATCGTCGTAGAGAGCGAAACCCAAAAGCCGGACGGCATTTCCGAAGTGAAACGTTGTATCGACTATCTTAAGTCGCTCGGCAAGTAAAAAGACAGGTAAAACGCAACATATTTTTTCGAGGAAGGAACTTTTCAAAAGTTCCTTCCTTTATTTATTATAGGATTCCCGATTCATATTCCGAGGTCAATTATGTCCATAAGTAAAAAAGCGTTTTCATTCCTTTGATATTTACCGTAAAAAGCCAAAACGCCGCCGTGCGTTTTTCCCGGTATAATCTTTCATGTAGCTTCGAGTTTTATCTCTCTTTCAGGAAGAATTTCTTATTTAAAATGAAAGAAATTGACAGGAGATGTTATGCGTGATATGATTATGAAAAACGGAGGTGCGATATGCCAAAAGGATTTTTCGGACGTCGGGACGGCGTAAGAAACGGCGCAAGCGAGTTGGAAGGGTGTCTGGGCATTAAGATCGGTAACGCCGGATGTTCTTTGGGATGCGTCGTTCTTTTGGCGGTCGTTGCGGTTGTTGCGACGATCGTTGTGCTTTTGTTGAAGTTTAAATTCCATCTTTTTTAAGAATAATCTTTTCGGAGCGGAAAATGACGACGGAAGAGCGTATAGAATCCAACGTAAGATATTATTGTCGCGAGTTCCCCGCGCGATTCGTTCGGGCGAAGGGAAGTCGTTTGTATACGGAAGACAAAGAGTATCTCGACTTCTTTTCCGGCGCAGGCGCGCTCAATTACGGCCATAATAACGATTTTATCAAACAAAAAATAATCGAGTATATTGAAAACGACGGGATCGTACAATCGCTCGATATGGACACCGTCGTAACGGGAAGCTTTTTACGTTCTTTTTCCGAAATTATTTTTCAGCCGCGCGGCTTGGACTATAAGATTATGTTTTGCGGACCGACGGGTACCAATGCCGTTGAGGCCGCGCTGAAACTTGCCAGAAAGGTCACGGGAAGAACCGGCGTCGTTGCTTTTTACGGATCCTTTCACGGCATGACCGCCGGGAGCATGTCCGTCAGTTATTCTCGTCATAAACAACTTTTCGGCGCGAATTTCGACGTGACTTTTGCGCCGTATCCGCTCTGTCGGAATGATGAATTTGGTTCAATTGGGTTCCTTAAAAAGATGTTCTCGGATGACAAATCCGGAAAAGAGCTTCCTGCGGCGGTTATTTTGGAAACGGTGCAGGCAGAGGGCGGAGTAATAGTTTCGGGCAGAGAGTGGCTTCGTGATTTAGCCTCTTTATGCAAGGAATACGGCGTTCTTCTTATTGTAGACGACGTGCAAGTCGGATGCGGTCGGACGGGCAACTTTTTTTCGTTCGAGCGGGCGGAGATCGTCCCCGATATCGTGGTTTTGGCTAAGTCGGTCGGCGGATACGGTTTGCCGTTGTCGATTCTTCTTGTTAAGCCCGAAGCGGACGTCTGGAAGCCGGGAGAGCATAACGGCACTTTCCGCGCAAATCAGCTTTCTTTGGTCGCCGCAACAACGGCTCTTGAATATTACAAAACCGATGCCCTGATGAAAAAAGTGCGCGACGACGGCGCCTTTATCGAGCAGTTTTTTTACGAACGGATCGCTACGATCGACGAACGTATTTCTCGTCGCGGAATCGGGCTCATTCATGGTTTCGATTTTTCCGCAATCGGCGACGACGTCGCCCGACGAGTTCGTGAAGAGTGTTTTTTACGCGGCCTTGTGATAGAAACCGCAGGTAAGGGAGCGAGCGTTCTTAAATTATTGCCGTCGCTCGTCATCGAGAGAGAAGAACTCGAGCGCGGTCTTGCGATTATATGCGAAGGAATAAAAAAGACCATTTGCGGATAGTTTCAGGGAAGATTTCATTATTGCAAAATACAAGGTTTTATATTAAAATATACGTATAAAGCCAAAGGAGAAACCAGATGGAAAGAACACGTTGGTATAAGGACGCGGTAATTTATCAGATTTACCCGCGAAGTTTTTGCGACAGTAACGGCGACGGTATCGGCGATATCCGCGGTATCATCAGCAAGTTGGATTATCTGAAAGAGCTCGGAGTGACCTGCGTATGGCTGTCTCCGTGCTATAAGTCGCCTAACGACGATAACGGCTACGATATCAGCGATTATCGTGATATCATGGACGAATTCGGCACGCTGGAAGACTGGCAGGAGATGGTGGACGGAATGCATGCCCGCGGCATCAAACTTGTGATGGACCTTGTTGTCAATCATACCAGTGACGAGCACGAATGGTTTAAGCAATCCCGCTCGTCGAAAGATAATCCGTACCGTGATTATTATATTTGGAGAAAGGGTAGAGCCAAAGACGGAAAGAAACCGCCGAATAACTGGTCCTCTCGTTTTTCCGGTTCAGCCTGGGAATATGACGAGACGACGGGAGAATATTATCTGCACCTGTTCAGTAAAAAGCAGCCTGACCTCAACTGGGATAATCCGAAGGTGCGTCAGGAAGTCGCCGACATCTGCAACTATTGGTTCGAAAAAGGCGTCGACGGTTTCCGTTGCGACGTTATTATTTATATCTCCAAAGAAGAGGGCTTGCCCAATGGGAAGTTTAATCCCATGCTTTGCGGCGACGAGCACTTTGTAATCGGGCCTCACTACCACGAATACATCCACGAATTGTACGAAAAGAGTTGGTCCAGGTACGACTGTATGACGGTAGGCGAGGGACAGGGGATCAAGCGTAAAGACGCGGAGAGTATGGTCGCCGAAGACAGAGAAGAACTGGATTGCATCTTTACTTTCGAGCATCAGGAATGCGACGCCGTACTGACCGCCGTACCTCGTCCGTTTAAGCTGTCGAGATTAAAGAAAATTCTGAACAACTGGCAACAACTGCCCGACAACTGCTGGAACAGCCTTTTCTTGGAGAATCACGACTATTCCCGCTCTATGCCTCGTTTCGGAAAGGTGGAATATCGTAAGCAAGTAGCGAAGATGTTGGCCGTCGTTATGCAGTGCCAGAAAGGAACGCCGTACGTTTATCAGGGCGAAGAGATCGGTATGTCCAATATCGAAGGGCTGGATAGAGATGACTATAAAGATATCGTATCTATCAACGTCTACGACCTTGCCAAAAAGATTTTCCCGCCCCTGATTCCTATCGTTCGTTGGGCATTGAGAAAACGCGCCCGAGATAACGCGCGTACGCCGATGCAGTGGTCCGCCGCCGAGAATGCCGGTTTTAGCACAGGTAAGCCATGGATGATGGTCAATCCCAACTACACCGAAGTCAACGTCGAACAGCAACAGGGCGATCCTGATTCCATTTTGAATTTCTACAAAAAAATAATCGCTTACAGAAAAGGCAACGACGTCATCCGTTACGGTACTTTTGAAGAGTATTATCCGAAGAGCAACAAGATCTTTTGTTATGAAAGAAACTACAACGGAAAGAGACTCTTTATCGTTGCGAGTTTCTCCGATAAAAGCGTTTCGTTCAAGTTGCCGAAAGGATATTCTTTTAAAAACAGTAAGCTTGTTTTGAATAACTATGACGACGCGCCCGTCGCTCTTTCTTCCTACGTTTTGCGCCCGTATGAGGCTGTCGCGTATGAAGTGGAATAGAGAGTTTTTTAAAATATAAAAGTCAAAAAAGACTTACCGCTTTATCGCTATACCCATGGGGGATGTATAGAACTCGACTTTTTAAAGTCGGGTTTTCTTTTGTCCGCACGTAATCGCTTGCACAAATCGGCTTTTTTGATATAATAGATTTATCGCAAATAAGAACTTTTTATCAAGAAAATCCGCAGAGAGGCTTGATTATAAGACTTTCAGTAAAGTTGCTTTGAAGAAAACGACCGAAGTCGTCAGGAGGGGAAATTTGAATAAAAAAGACATAGTAATCCGTTTGGAAAGAAAAGAGGAATTCAGAATGGTAGAAAACCTTGTCCGGGAGGCATTCTGGAACGTTTATCGCCCGGGTTGTTTAGAACACTATGTGCTCAACCAACTAAGAAATGACGAAGCGTTTGTTCCGGAACTTGACTTTGTTATGGAAAAGGACGGAAAGTTGATTGGACAAAATATTTTTATGAGAGCAATAATTAAAGCGGATGACGGCAAAGACGTTCCTATTATGACAATGGGCCCTATCAGTATTCTTCCCGAATATAAAAGAAAAGGTTATGGTAAAATTCTCTTGGATTATTCTTTGGAAAAGGCAACGAAACTCGGTTGCGGCGCTTTGTGTTTTGAGGGCGACATCAATTTTTATGGAAAAAGCGGTTTTACTTTTGCCAAAGATTTTGGGATCCGTTATCACGGTTTGCCTGATGGCGCGGATTCATCGTTTTTTCTTTGCAAGGAGCTGATTCCCGGATACCTTGACGGTATAACAGGAGAATATAGCACGCCAAAAGGATACGCCGTTAGCGAAGAAGAAGCCGAAGAATTTGACAAATCCTTTCCCCGCAAAGAGAAGCTGAAACTTCCGGGACAACTTTTCTAACCAAATATCGAGACGGAGCAGTAAATCCTGTCAGGCGCAGTGCTCTTTTTCGATAAATATCAATTTGCCGAGCAGAAAAATTTTGTGGAGAAATTTTAAAAAGCATAACCCACTATACTTGCATGTAAGACAAAAAAATAAAGAGTAGCAAAAATTTTGCTACTCTTTATATTATCAAAACTTACGTTATTTTTCCACCTTGCCGGAAGAGATCAGATCAACTAATTTTTCACTGTCGATCTTGCCGATGAGTCTGCCGCCGGCTTTCTTTTCAGCGTTTTCTTTATCGTTGTCGCTCTGCAAAATATGATAATAGGCGAGCGCGCCTTCTCCGACATCGGAGTTGAGGTAGAGGATGGCCTTCGCGGCGGTGGAGCCGGTTGCTTCGTAATAGTACAGATCGCTTACCTCGTAAGTAGTGTAGGACGAGTTATAATTGAAGTAGTAGAACACGGCCACGTTTTCGATGGCGATCGTATATGTGTCGTTTACTTTATTGAAAAGCTTAACGTAGTTGAGCGCCGTATAAGTCTTGCTGTCGATGGAGGGCGAGGTGGTGAAGTAAGCGTATACTTCGTTCTCGTTCTCGTACACGTCCACGATCGCGGTTGCACCGGTAAGAGTGTAAGAAGTGAACATACCGTCCTCCTCGGAATTAGCGCTTGCCATGCGTTTGGCCGTTCCGTAAGTGCCGGAGCCTTTTACAAAATCATTATAGATATCGAATTTCTTTTCGTGATAAGCAAGGATCCAGCCGTTATTCAGCAGATAGAAGTTGTCGTACGTGGTCGTCTCGGTCTCAGAAGTCATACGATATTCGAATTTAACGTCATAAACGGGATTGGCCTTGGGGAAACAGCAAAAATAATATCCGTTTTCAAGATTATTGACGCTGTTATCGTCTTTGGTGTAGAACAGATAGATGGTATTTTCGTTCTCGCGGATCGCCTTGATGGTCGTCGTGAAGAGGAGGCCGTTTACGTTATAGATATCGGAGGACAGCAGAAGGGAGATCTTTCCGGTTCGGAAGTCGAACAGCTTGACCAGATAATCGGAAGAAGAGTTCGTCGTTCGATCGTAGTTATAGGTGGTATAAACGAGATAGTTGTCCGAGAATTGATAGGCAATGGCATGTTTGCTTTCTATGGTAATTTCGGACATATCGTCGAGCTTGATCGCTTTTAATACGGTATTGCTTTCCGCGTCTTTGGAAGTGTAAACGAGATAGTTGCCGGAAACGCGGAAAACGGTGGAGTTATCGGAAAAATTCTTCAAGGTCTCCGTTCCCGTGCCATCGATCTTCGTGCGCATAAGAACGCCTTCGTTTGTCTTATATTCGCGCTTACTGTTTTTGTCAACGCTGGTGGTGTGGTAATAAATATAGTCGTTCGCGATATAAATGCCGCCGTTGGTCGTATCGGCGCCGTAAACGTTTTTGGGAACGACGACCTGGAAGGTGTCGTAATCGAGCGCAAGTCCGTCCTGACCTTTTTTGATCTCGACGCGGCACACGGCTCCCGTAATAACGTCGCCGAAAGTGTTAAGCGCGGCTTCGCCGGCATAACCGTTGATAAAATACAAATAATTCCCGTACTGAACCGCTACGCCACCGTTGGAAGTGACTTGGGTGTACGTCGTATCCGTTTGAACGGCGTCCCACTTTGTATTTTCCGTACATGCCGCCAAGAGACAACATACCATCAGGACCAAAGCGAGGATAAGTACGATTTTTTTACTGTTTTTCATAAACCTCTCCGATTATAATAGAATAAACAGTAGTATTATAAACTATCTTTACAAGAAAATCAATCTATTTTTAAAAAATAATAAGCGCGCGCGAAATCAATAAAGCCCGTCTACCGAAACCTCGCCGCATTCGATCAATTCCTGCTCGCCGTTCTGATATCGGACAAGCAGACGACACTTGTCGTCCAGACCGAGAACGACCGCTTGTCTTTCTTGTCCGTCTCGCAAAAGAGATATCGTACGCCCCCGTATAATCGAACGCATAACGTATCTGTCGTAGCAATCTTCTTTAAGAAGCCGCAAAAAGCGCAGGATAAGGTCTGCCGTCAGTTCTTCGAGACAGTCTTTCTTCGTTGTGAAGACCGCTCCGGCCTTGGATTCGAGGTCCGCAGGGAAGCCGCCCTCCGGCGGAAAAAGATTAATGCCGATACCGACGACGGCGTAGGACAATGCCCCGTTTTCGTTGAAAGCCCCCTCGGTCAATATGCCACAGACCTTTTTATCGGCTACAAGAACGTCGTTGACCCACTTAATGGACGCTTCTTTCCCGCTAAACCGTTCGACTGTCTCGCAGACGGCCACGGCCGCCGTTGTGGTCAGAAGATATACGTTTTCCGCAGGGATGTCGGGGCGAAATAAAAAGCTGATATATAATCCGCATCCCGCCGGAGAGAAAAAGCTTCGGCCCATTCTGCCCTTTCCGGCAGTTTGCGTTTCCGCGATGAAGATACCTTCTTTTTCGCCGCGTCCGGCATAATCCTTAGCTACGATATTGGTAGAAGGGACCGTCTTATAATTACGTATCAGGGGTACTATATCAGGCAATAAGGAAGCCAATTTTTCACAATTCATAATTACTACAACTTTATTAATTCAATAACGGAGAGTATCTTTCCATCGGTCGAAAACCGTATTCTGAAACCCGACTTCTCGAAAGCGTATACTCTTTCCGGATCGTTATGATAGGATGGTCTGGGATCTTGTTCGAGGATAGAAACGATTACGTTTTGTTCTTCCTTCGGAAGATTATTCATTAGACCGTTCGGGTCGGTAACAATTAACTTTTTATCTTTGACGGCTTCTGCAAATCCGTTTTTTGCCTCCGGATAACAGTCGCAGAAAGACAGATAAGGTTTGACGTCGAGAATGGGCGTGCCGTTCATCAGATCGGCTCCGCGCACTAAAAGAACGCGGCCGTCCTTTTCGGTGTCTTGAACGCCGTCCAGTTGAACGCATGACAAACCGATACGGTTGGGGCGGTTGGGCGAGCGGGTAGCGAAAACGCCGACGCGCGTATTTCCACCCAGGCGGGGAGGACGGACGGTAGGCGACCACACGTCCTTTTCTTCGCCTTCGGAAAAATACCAGATCAGCCACAGATGGCTGAAACCTTCTATTCCTTTCAGGGCGGACGGATCACGATATGGTTTTTCGAATACGATCTCGGACAGATCGCCGCCGTCCAATCCGCTTTGACGCGGAATACCGAATTTCCCGGTATATCCGTTTCTTATTTTTGCGATAATGCGTAGATCGTTCATCAGATCACGTCGCGTTTGTTGACAGAGTAGTACAACCCGAAGGTTACCGCCGCGATATAGACGAGATCGACGGCAAGAGAAATAAAGAAGTTTCCGTACGTGGGTACGGTTGCGCTCGCGTCAAAATAATCCATCAGGGACAGGTTGGGAACGAGCAGACCGATCTGAATGGGCAGAAGACCGAGGATGCTCGAAACGATACCGAGTTCTATCAGCAGCGTAACGATAATACCCGTCGTCTTTTTTCTTGCGAGCGTACCGAGGAAGTAGGCAATCATCAGCATAGTGGCAATTTGCACCAACTGCATGACGAAATCGCCGAACAAATAAGCGCCGACGGAAGATTTAATGACCGATCTTGCGTTGAATACGAGATATATGCTTTCCGTGGCGACCGATTTAAAGGCGATCAGACCGTAAATATATCCAATCAGGGAAAAGATGCCCATAAAGGCGCCGCACACGGTGAGCGCCGCGAGTAACTTTGCCGTGATCAATTGATTTTTTGTGATCGGACGGGTCAGCAACAACTTGACGGTACCGTTACGATATTCGTCGGCGAGCAGTCCCGCGCCCAATACGACGGCGTAGATGGCGATGACTGAAGCAACGACGCTCATGTAGTCCTGCGCAAAACCGTCCGCTGTCGTTTCCGACATAAACGAGTTGAGCGAGTAATTGTATCCCAGCACTTTTATGTCGTACAGACGGTTCTCTTTCATAAATTCAACCGCTTTCAGTTGCGCTTTGGCAGAAAAGACGGAAGCGTAATAGCGGTATCCGAACTTTCCTTTATATTCTTTTTCTAATTCGTCGATATTCTGTTGTAACATCTGAATGACGTAATCGACGTTTTCGTCCGAGATACCTTGCCAATCGGATTCTTCCGTCGCCTGATCCGTCGTTTGGTCGGGATCAACGGTAGAAGCGACGATCTGGCTCAGATTGCCGATAAAGTTATATACGATCGCATAAACGAATAAGAAGAGGGCCAGAACGACGGTCAGAACGATCATGGATTTCGGACGTACGATTTTTCTCAGCTCGCCTGCATAAATTCTTCCTAACATTTTACTCTTCCTCCTTTTGTGCAAGATCGGGGAAAATTTCTTTCATACCGTCTCGGCCGTGGGTAGAACGGATGAACACGTCTTCCAAAGAATTCTTTTTAACGGTCAATTCGTTGACGGTGACGCCGGACAGGATCAATTCTTTCATGATCTCTCCGGACGGGAGATCGGTAGAGAACTCCAACTTTCCATCTGCGGCTTTGGCTTTGATATTGAATTTTTCGGAAAGCACGCCGATGGCCAGGGCGACGTTGTCGGTAGAGAGAACCATGACGGGACCGGCCGTCTTTCCTATCTCATCGGCTGTCATATCCGATATCTTCCGGCCTTTGTCGATGATGATAAAGCGGTTGCACATCAGTTGCATTTCCGCTAAAAGATGGCTGGATACGAGAATGGCCATGTGATAAGTTGTGGCAAGATGAATCAGAATATCTCTTATTCCTTTGATTCCCTCGGGGTCGAGACCGTTGGTCGGTTCGTCTAAGATGAGAAGAGAAGGTTTATTGAGAAGTGCCTGCGCAATACCAAGACGCTGTTTCATGCCCAAAGAGTACTTCCGCGCAACGTCCTGTCGGCGGTCGTACAGTCCGACCAGCTTCAACGCTTTTTCGATGATTGCTTCTCGCTCGGCTTTGCTTGCTTTGGTCGCATTTTGCAGATCGAAAAGATATCTGAGGTTATTTTCGCCCGTCCAATCGAGATATAAGTCCGGGTTCTCGATGATGGTTCCTACCGAAGAAAGGGCTTTTATGCGTTCTTTGGAGATATCGTGTCCATCAATAAGAATCTGTCCCGAGGTGGGGTTGGCCAGCCCCGTGATCATCTTCAACATAGTCGACTTTCCGGCGCCGTTGGGCCCGACGAAGCCGACGATTTCGCCGGCGTCCACCGTAAAAGAAAAGTCTTTTACCGCTTCTATAGGAGAGCGGCTGCGACGACCTTTGTACGTCTTCGAGACGTTTTTTACTTCCAGAATACTCATATGGTTACCTCCTGCTTTTCACAGAACGATTATTATAACATATATACCATAAATTATCCGTAAAGAAAACCGTTTTTTGCAACGAAACAATTTTCTGAGAGTAAAAAATTAATAAATAAGGTTATTATTTATCGGATCTGCGCATAGGTTTATGACATATGAAAAACGTCGGATTCTATAACGGAAGGTGGGAACCGCTCGAAAAACTGTTTGTACCCGCGCTTGACAGAGCTTTTTATTTCGGCGACGGCATCTACGATGCCGCGTACACGAAAAATAAGATTGTTTTTGCCGAAAACGAGCACGTAACGAGGTTTTTTCACGGCCTTGAAAAGATAGGAATACGTCTGCCGTACACCCGGGAAGAAGTAACGTCTTTTTTGCGGACCGGGATCGGTCTGTGCGACGAGGACGATCTGTTCGTCTATTTTCAGGCTTCATGCGGAACTTCCGTCAGATATCATGCGGACAGAGGCGGAGCAGGTAATCTCCTTATCATGATCTATCCGAAAAAAATCGCGCCTCGGGAAAAAACTTTGCGGGTGTGTACCGTTTCTGATACGCGTTACGCCCTATGCGACGTAAAAACGCTCAACCTCATGCCGAACGTTCTCGCCGCGCAGGAAGCGGAGGGGATGGGTTGCGACGAAGCGATATTCGTGCGCGACGGCGAAGTAACCGAATGCGCGCACAGCAACGTGCATATTCTGACCGGCGGCATACTTTTGTCTCCGCCCCCATGCTATTGTACGCTGGACGGGATCGGAAGAAGACACCTTATTTCCGCTTGCGAAAGACTGTCGATCCCGGTGGTGGAACGGCGTTTCTCGCCCGAAGAAATGATGAGAGCGGATGAGATCATCGTTACGAGCGCGGGTTATCCGTGTCAACGCGTCGTCGAGTGCGATAAAAAGCCGTGCGGACGAAAAGGCGGTCGGTTGTTCGACGCCTTATCCGATGCCGTCTATCAAGAAATAGAAGAGGAGACGAAAATAAAGAACTAAACGTCGTATTCGACGCTCAATAAACAAAGTCCTTGCGGCGGGAATGTTTTTCCCGCCAAATTGCGGTTTTGGGTTTCTAAAATTCTTTTTATAGAATCCGTATTGCGCTTTCCGAGGCCTATATAGATCAATGTGCCGGCGATAATGCGCACCATGTTATATAAGAATCCGTTGCCCGTCACGTCGAAGGTAATAAACATCCCTTCTTTTCTGACTTTCACGTCGTAGATTGTCCGTATTGTAGAGCGGACCTGACTGCCTTTGTTGGCAAATCCCGCAAAGTCGTGGGTTCCGATAAGATCCTTTGCGGCCATCTCCACTTTGGAAAAGTCAAAATAACTTTCCGCATAAGGTACGGGAGCATAAACGTCGTTGAGCAGGGGATGGTTTTCTCGCGAAAGATAGGTCTGATAGCGGTAGGTCTTCTTTTTGGCCGAGTACTGAGCGTGCAATTCGGGAGAGACCTCCTCCGCGTGAAGAATGGCGATATCTTCGGGCAGAAGACTTTGAGAAGCCAAAGGAATTTTATCGAGCGGAAAGTCCCCGTCATAATCGAAGTGGACTTTCTGACCGAGAGCATGCACGCCTGCGTCCGTTCTGCCGCTGGCTATCAGGACGACTTTTTGTTGCAACATTTTTTCCAAAGCTTCTTCCAGCACCTGTTGAACGGCAAGCGCGTTCTCTTGTCGTTGCCAACCGGCGTACCGGGTGCCTTTGTATTCGACGGTCAAAAGGATTCGCTTCATAACAGTCCGAAAAAGCCCGATCGGAAAAATGCAATCACGGTCAGGAAAAGGGCGAGAAACAAAAAGGCGGTCAGATCTTTCCACCCGAAACGGAGTATCTTCATCTTCGTTCGCGCGTCCGTCGCGTTATAGCAGCGGGCGTCGAGAGCGAACGCAAGCTCGTCCGCGCGTCGAAAAGCAGAAACGAACAAAGGAATGAGAACGGGCAAAAGGGCCTTGGCCCGGGCAAAGGGGCCGCCCGTGTCAAATTTTGCACCACGCGCTTTTTGCGCCATAGTAATCTTATCCGTTTCTTCCATCAGCGTCGGAATGAAGCGGAGGGCTATGGACATAATTACGGCGACGTCGTGCACGGGGAAACGGAGGCGCTTTAATGGGCTCATTATTTTTTCCAATCCGTCCGTCAGTTCGGTCGGCGTGGACGTAAGCGTTATGAGAGAGGTCGACAGAACCAGGAACATGAGTCGTAGAATGATCTGCCCGGAGTAGAGCAATCCGTCCACGGTTATCACTATCTTCCACCAGGATACGAGCACTTTTCCTTCGTGATGAAAAAACAGGTTCAGCACAACGGAAAGAAGTATGATAAAGAAAATCGACTTTATTGATTTCAGGACCTGAAAAATCGGAATTTTGGATACTAAAATAACAAAAGTCAGGAACGCGTAACAAGCAAGATATGCCCAGTATGAGTCGGCGACGAAAGCTGCCGCAATAAAGACGATACCGGCAAAAAGCTTTGTTCTCGGGTCCAGTCTATGGATGAAAGAACCGGTGGGATAGTATTGTCCGAAAGCTACGTTACGCATGATCGCCTCCGGAAAAATAATCTTTGACCGCGGATACGAGTTGATCTTCGGTGAGGATACTAAGGGGGAGCTTTATTCCTTTTTCTTCCAGCAAACGGACGATACGAACGGCATGGGGCGGTTGCAGATGGAGAGGGGTAAGATCTTCTTCGTAAAAGAGTTGCGTCGGCGTGGTATCGTAGAGTAATTTGCCGTCGGAAAGTACGATTACGCGATCGCAATACTCGGCGATTTCGTCCATATTGTGGCTGACGGTAATGACGGTGGATACCGTGGTTTTTCTTAAAGAAGCGATCAGATCGAGCATCTCTTTTTTGCCGAGGGGATCCAGTCCCGCCGTCGGTTCGTCGAGAACGAGGATGTCGGGAGAGTAGGCCAGAATGCCGGCGATTGCCACCCGCCGTTTTTGTCCGCCGCTCAGTTCGAGAGGGGATCTGTCTTTTATTTCTTCCCAATTAAGACCGGTCAATTCCGCCGCACGGGCGGCCGCCTGTTCGGCATCCGGTTTTTTCATGCCGAAATTGAGCGGTCCGAACATGATATCGTCTTTGACGGTATCCGCAAAAAGCTGATATTCCGGATATTGAAAGAGCATGCCGACGTGCTTGCGCAGTTTCATCAGGTCGGGACGACGCTTTGTCAGATCTATATCGAAAACTTTGACGGAGCCGGACTTAAGTTTAATAAGTCCGTTCAGATGTTGTAAAAGGGTGCTTTTTCCGCTGCCCGTCATGCCGATCAACCCGACGCTTTCGCCCTCGTTTACGGTAAAAGAGACGTTATCGAGCGCTTTTTTCTCATAAGGGGTACGAACGCCGTAAACGCAGGAGAGGTTTTTTATTTCAATCGACATATTTCCTCCGCCGCTTCTTCGTCTGTCAGTACCGGATTTACGCGGAATCCCAAAGCGCTCAGTTTATGCATAGCGCCGCAACAAACGGGAGCTTGAAGACGACAACGCTTGATAAGTTGCAGATCGGAAAAAATTTCGATCGGCGTGCCTGTTGCGACGATCTCTCCTTCACTCATGACCACGACGCGATCGGCGTCGGTGGCCTCGTCCATGTAGTGAGTGATGAGAATGACCGTCATGCCTTCTTCTTTATTGAGTCGTTTTACGACGGAAAGCACTTCTTCGCGACCGGCCGGATCGAGCATGGCCGTGCTCTCGTCTAAAATGAGTATCTCCGGCTTCATGGCGAGGACGGCGGCGATGGCGACGCGCTGTTTTTGTCCGCCACTCAGCTTAAAAGGCGTGCCTTTCCGATGCTTTTCCATGCCGACGGACTTCAAGGCCCAATCCACTCTCTTTATGATCTCGGACCGCTCGACGCCCAGGTTTTCCGGACCGAAAGCTACGTCGTCTTCGATGACGGTAGCTACCATCTGATTGTCCGGATTCTGAAAAACCATACCCACCTTACTGCGCACTTCGTAAATACGATCTTCGTCCGAAGTGGGAATGCCGGCGACCGTGATCGTGCCTTCGTCGGGCATAAGAAGACCGTTGGTCAGCTTGGCCAACGTGCTTTTTCCGCAACCGTTATGACCGAGGAGAACTAAAAATTCTCCCCGCTCCACGCTCAACGTTATGTTTTTTACGCCGATCGTTTCTTCTTCGTCCGTTTTGTAGGAGTAAGAAACGTTACGTGCTTCCAAAATTTTCATTGGGGTCAATATAGCATTATTTTTCCGTTTTTGCAAACGAATTCAGACCAAAATGAAAAAAAGAACGTGATTGGGGCTTCTTAATTTACCCTTTAAAAAAAAGATCGGCGGAAACAGGTATTGACAACCGCGCGCTATAAATATATAATTAATAATACTAAAAGCGGCGTGCGCTCGCGCGCTTGACTTAGCGGAGAAAAGTTATATGAGTATGAGACGAATAGCGAAACAGTTTTTATCATGCGTTATCTTTGCGCTGATGTTCGCGATGTTATTGACGGGTTGTTCTTCCGATTCGGAAGACAAGCTGATCAACATCGAAGAGCCTGTACGGCAACAGACGTATTACATTCGTCAAGGCACTCTGAACGAGTATTACAAAGATCACACCACCAAAGAACAAGCGATCGACGAATTCGTTGATTCCATCAACTCTCTCCGCACCTATCTCGACGGCACTTCTTTCGTGGATACCGGTTATTATATGGGCGTCAATTACGCCATCGATCTGATCGACGAAGAAAACCAGACCGCCGGTAACTTTGAACTTCGCGTCAACGCCTATCTTTACACCTATCCGTACGAGGACGAGGACGGCAATCCGATCTATAAGTATTATGAGAACGGAAACTATTACGACGAAAACAACGCCGAAGGCACCCGTACTCTCGTCAACGCGTTGGAGATTCATAACGAAGCCATCAAGAAGAGCGATATTTCCATAGAGTGGTATAACGGCGCCACCAACGAGGTCATGATCGGACTGTATTTCGACGGTCTGAACAGCAACAGCGACGACCCCGGCAACATCCTGTACGTCGATATACAAGGGGCGCGACGCAGCTTTCCCGAATTCGGCGACACCGTGCTTTATCAACAGATGATCCGTTTGCTCGTCAGTCTGTCCGTCGAAGGTCTTCTTACTTCTTTGGGATTGGGGAGCGACGCCGGTACCAACGATATCAGAACATACCTCAACATTATCGTTAACGAACATAAGCGTACCGTCAACGACGACATCATCGGTATTTTCTTCCCGGCCATGAACCTTACCAGCGTCAGCGATAAGGTAACGCCTTTACTGTACAAGTTGTTCGGGCCTTTCGGCAGAAAGTGGGACCCTCTGACTTATAAGTACCTCGGCTTCCGGTTCTCCGCCGTTGCAAACGCGACGATCAGTACCATCCTCGCCGATATGGATTCAAGGATATCGCCGGATAAAGAAAACGTTGAAAACGTTCTGACGAACGCCATATTCGACTTTACCGGCGTTACGCGAAGTCAGAATAATACGCCGTATACGTACACCTGTCACGTTACATTCGATTACGGATGGGTTTATCCGGAGTCGGGATTGGAAGTGGACAACAAAGATTGGTATAAAGAATTCGATTACGGTAATTACGAATTCAAAGGCAAGTTATACGTACCGGCGTGGGACTCTCAGTTCGACGCTCTGATCAGGACGGATATGAACCCGGTCGACAATACGACCAATAACGTCTTTATCGAATTCCGCGATATCGCCAACGGCGAGCTCGCGTTCGGTATCTATTATAAGAACGAACGCTCTTATCTCGATATTACCGGATTGGAATATCTGTACGGGTGGATCGACCTTGCGTATCTCGGCTTCCCGCAGGTGTACGACGAGCACCTGGATCTGGCGTACGCGTTGAAGCGATTTAATATTTTGATTAATAACGTCATCGTCAGTATTGTCGACAGCATTCTGGACCCGGCGACGAGCGATAAAAAGAACAAAGCTCTCGAATACATTATGGCCAAGACGTCCATTACCGAAAAAATAGAATTTACGACGGAGGACGAGGCGGCTTATCGGGAACAACTGATGAATAGTCAGGCCGTGGAAGAAATACGCCAGTCCATGAGTGGACAGTACGACGAAAACTATATCCGCGAGTATATAGAAGAATACATTTATAACGCCGTCCTCCTGAAAAAGCAGGAGAGCCTTTTCTCGGCAAATACCGAAACCTTGCTTGTCGATATAGAGCTTATTAAGCAGATGTTGGAAGAAACGGGCGCGGGTACTTTTACCACCAGACAACTTATTAATATCATCGACTCCGTATTGCCGTACACCCTCGACCAACTCGCCATCATGCTCGGTATCCCCAGCGCGGAACTGATGGTCGAAAAGACGTATTTTACGCTGACGCTCGACGTCGATACCAATCTGATGACCATGATCATGTATACCAACCTCGGCATCGAACCGGGAGAGCCGTCGAATATGATGTGGAAATTGGAGCTCACTCCGACGCACTTCGGCGAAGCGGTGCCCATTGCCAATATCGATTTCAGTAGGTTTAAACCGCTCGGAGAGATATACACTTACTCCGGCACGCTGGACGGTAATTTCGTATTCAGCTCGCAAGAAACGGTCGACCTGAGCAAACTCCTTTCCGCTACCATCGGCGAAAGTTCCGGTCTTAACACGCCCTACGTCCTCGATAACAATACCGGCTTGTCGTTCGAGCTTATTTACGATCAGTTCGTTACGGATAATTACGTCAACGACGACGGAATAAAAGTGCCCGAGGGAGATCCGACCGGCGTCTGGAAGAGAGAGGGCAGAAGCGCGTTCGATTTGACGCTAAGGATCATGGGTACGGACACGGTCATTATCCGATTGAGTTCGGACGACGTCAGCTTCAATAACGAGATGTATAAGAAGTTGAGCAGTGCCGACGAGAAAGAAAAAAGCGAAGCCGAGCATGCGATGGGCTATATCTGGGTCAGCATCGAATGCGTCTATAAAAACGGACAGCAAGCCATCCCGAAGATGAAGATTCGCGAAGACGTCTTTATGGCGTCGATGTCCGCATATATGAACGGCGAGACGTCCATTTCGGACAACGTGTCCTCTTTTGCCGATAACGACTTTAACCTTTCTCTTACCAGCATCATTTCCGCTTTGTGTAAAGACGCGTACGTCGTTCCCGAGCCGGAACAAATGGAAATCACTTCCAGTAACGATACGTTGCAGAGTTTGTTCCGCGTTAAAGGCTTGATCGGTAATATCAAGGTCAACGCCGGATTTACATACCGCGTCAAAGGGTTGCAGGGTATCAAGGACAAGTACTATATGTACCAGGTCGGCTCGTTCAAGGACATTACGGGCGTCAATCCCTATACTACCTCCTTGCACGACACTCTTCGTACGCATTTCTATCAGGATTTCCGCGACGAGTACGAGCCGCTCGATTATGATTTCTACGTCTATCCGGAGGACGTTCACGTCGACGATGGGACCGTTTACGGAAAGTTGATCAAAGAAGGTACTATCATGGTCTTCGAGCTAGGGGCGAAAAAGAGCATAACGAGACAACCGATCGAAGTCGCCGCCAACTCTTTCTATGAAGTGGAAGGACCGGAAAACCAGGATATTTCGCTGGTTAAGTTCTCTCTTCAAACGTTGTCCGGTCTCGTGACGCAGGAACAGAACAAGTATTATTACAACACCTATTACAACGTGCGCCGCGAAGTGGCCGGCGAGTACGTCGAGCAAGGGGCGGACAACACCGTCTATATCTACTGGCAAGGACTTCGGGAAGTCGTTTTCTACGACTCGGGGGAGTCTTATTACTATTTTGATATGGAGAAAGCGCTCAAATACGAAGAGGACGGCGAAGATCACGTGGCGGGCGATTACGTGTATATCTATACGGCGGAGTATCGAAAACTCTTATTCGAGTACGATCCCGACTCGGTAGAAGTGACCGCTTATTGCAAAACGCAGTATTCGCCTCGTACCAACGGCAGCTTTATGGGCGTTACCAGACGGTATTATCTTACGCTTACGTCCAGAGTATCGGCCGAACTGGGAGCTTTGCACAGCGTATATTACGATACGAATACGAGCTGGCCGCCTCAATACTATACCACCGAGGACGAATACAACGTCGTATCCGTTTACGACGACGATGGAAGATTAATCGATATGTACTATGATCCCATCGCGTTGTTTGTGATGGAACCGGCAGAACCGCTTATTAATTCTTATCAGTTCAACGTCTGTACCGACCCGACTCGTACGACCGGCATCGAGACCTGGACGCCCGAGAACGAAACCCCGCACGTCCGAAGTAAGTGGTATCAGAGCGAATGGACAACCTTCCCCTGTCGTTTTGTTATCGATTGGGAAAAGGTAACTTTAAGAGGTTATTTCGTCGTGACGGAGATCATCGTTGCCGAGGGCATGATGGGTCAGACGACGTTCCCCTGTCGTATTATAGTCACCAACAGAGAGATCGATACAACGGAATACGCCGTCGTTTACGATAAGGACAACTACGTTTATCGTCAGGCGGATTCTTCCGTGGCGGTTCCCGGGCAGATTGTCCCGGCCAATACGTTCTACGTTCTTTCCGGCGACAAGTACGTTCTTACTACCGACGCGAAGTTCATGGAAGGCACCGTTTATTACGAAATGCAATATTACGAAGCCAACGTGCCCGTTGTGGACGAGATCGATATCGACCCGTATGAATACTTACTCGCAAAGTACGATTATTTGTCCGATACCAATAACTTTAACCCCGCCGGATACGCTACGAAGGAGCGTTTCTACGAGGAATATCATAAGGCGGAAGATCGGTTTATTTCCGATTACTTCGCTCAATACGTTTTCGATATCGTGTTCGCATGGGAAAGAAGCGTCTTGTATCAGCTTGCCGTGCAGAACGATTATATCGCCAGGAAGTACAGCAACGCGTCTACGGACGAGGACGGCAAGACCACGATAACCCGCTTTGAATGGGCGTTCGATACCTATAAGTACGGCGATAATCAGGAAAAACTGGTCAAGCCCGCGGGCGGTACCGTGTATATTCACACCCGCTTCCATGGACAACTGATCGCTCTTCGCCTGAACGTCGGCGTCCGGAAGTTCAGCCACGTCAAGTTCAATGTGTACGACACCGAGGGTAACTTGTTACATGAGGATACTTTCGATCCGGACGATTATGAGGGAAAAAATATTCAAGGTAAGTATACCGCCAACTATTACGATTCGAGCAGTTACGTCATCGGGACAAAGCCGACGTTCGTTTTCCTGGACGATAAAGGGCTGGAACACGAGATCCGCTTCGATATGTCTTACGTCTCCGGACTCAGCGGTGGTAACAACTATCTTGTCAACCCTTCTTACGAATTGTCTTGGAGTAATCCCATCATCACGAACGTCGGTGCCGAAGGTTCTTACTTCCTCGAATACGTCTATTCGGCGTTGTATGCGGCAGACAGTCCGACCGAGGATACTCTTACGCTTACGTCGGTCAAGACCGATTATGAAGAGCTGATCGGGAGCCTGAACGGAAGCGTCCCGAGGAAGTTCGTCGGCGGCCGTTATTATGATCTTTATAAAGATATCGACGGAGACGGATATGCGGACGTTCTTGCGACCGCGCGTTACGGAACTGAATGGATCCCGCTTGTGACTTATACGGGAGAACCGATCGCATACTCTTCTTTGACGCAAGAGATGAAAGACCAAAAAGAATTTGTCGTGGGCGAAGTCGAAAAGCAGTATCTTTATTCCAATCAGGGCGGTTACGCCTACGTTCGTACGAGTGAAGAATATGAAGAGTACTACACTACTTTCTATAAATTCGGCACGATGCCTATGAGCTCGGATAACTACTCGCTCCTGTTGACGGATATGTCCGTGTATTATTCGGATACGGGCAGCGATCTTGCGTTGACAGAAAAACAAAAACAACAGGAAGTCACGGTAGACGGCTTTAACAAAAAGTTATATGCCGATACCGACAGAGACGGTTTTGCCGAGATATTGGAAGCCGTTATTTATCACGATACGTTATTCGTCCCCGTGACGACGTATCAGGGCGAACTCGTGCCGTATAAGAGCCTGTCCGACGATCAGAAACGCCGGATGGTCGCCACCGTAAGCGGAAGCGGAGATTTATATATCAACGTCGATGGTCATGCGGAGATCAGAAAAGCGGTGGAATACGGCGTCAAGTACGTAAAGTATACCATGCCCGCCTTCCGCAACTATGCGGACATCGTTTCTTCGTTCGTTTCTTATAACGACCTGACGGAGGCCGAAAAGGCACAGGAAGTGGACGTAAACGGTTCGACCGTCGCTTTGTACAGAGACGCCAACGGCTATGCCGAGACGCTTGCCGTCGAATACAAAAACGAGAGAGAAGCGTTTATGATAGACGGAGAACGCGTTTATTACGACAGACTGAATGCCGGCATGAAAGCGCAAAAAGTGACCGTAACGGGAGAAACGGAAGAAAAAGAACTGTACGCTCGCGGCCCCGAGGGGTACGCTCGCGTGCTCAAAATCGACCATTATCTGCCCAGATACGAAACGCTTGTTCGCTATACGTTCAGCAAGAATTCTTCTATCGACCTGGAAGAAGAGATCATGGTCTATACCGATATGTACGAGGGCGATTTGTTCCGCTTTAATCAGCAAACGGGTAAAGTGGAGATCAGAAAGGCAACCGTGTATCGTGCCGATGGTTCGGACGACTACTATCTGCCCCTTGTGTTAAACGGAGCCATCGTTTTACGCAACACCACTTACTTTACCACGGACGAACTCAGCAAGACGGTCACGGTAAGCGGAGAAAAGGACGAACAACCTTATATCGTAGAGATAGCAGGCGGCAGAGCGGCGATCCGTCTCGGTTACTGGTATACCGAGAACGAATGGGAAGAATTTTCGATGAGAGGGGCGACGTTCGATTCTTTGGACAGACTGTCCGCTCAGATGAGAGATCAGAGGGTCGTCGTCAGGAAGAAAGACTATACGGTAGATTTGTTCCGGGTTAACAACGGACTGTCGGATACCGTACTTCTGGAGATCGGAGGGGCGACCGTGAATTATGACGACCTCAGCGAAGGCGAGAAAGGGAACGACCTGTTCGCCGCCGATCGCGACGGCGCGCTGTTCATAGCGGCGGGTAGCTATTTTACCGACGAATGGACGACCTTTACCGTCGGCGGCGCGCAACAAAGTTATACTTCATTGTCCGACGCTTTGAAGAATAAGACGGTAAAAACGATCTCTTCCGTGCCCGGAAGCGGAGCTTACGACTTTAAACTCGGTCTTACCTATTATGCGTTTTCCGGACAGGACTATTTGTTCCGCGAGGGAGACGGCGGCGTTGCCGAGGTCCGTCGTCCGCAGATCCTTACCGAGATCCGCAGAGTCAAAGAGGCCGGAACGGAAAGAATCGATCTGATCCTGGCGGCAAGTACCGTTCAGTACTCCGCTCTGACGGCGAAGGAAAAGCGTTCGGGCATTTTCGGCGAGAGTATTACGCATAACGCGCAACTCCGTCTCGGCGGTTTCTATACCGAAGAATGGGACGTCTTTACCGTCGGCGGCACCGCCTTTGCGCATATGGGCACCTTCTCGGCGGACATGATCTCTTCGCGCGCCTATATCCGTCCCGAAGAAACGGAAGGCAAGCTTTATAAGAGCAATCCGCAAGGTTACGTTATGATGCGCGACAGAGCTGTCGTTTCTTTGACCGAATATTTGAAAGAAGAGAGACTTTGGGTCGAATACGGCGTCGGCAACGCGCCCCTGTTCAAAAAGGACGCTACCGGAGCGCTTTCCGTTCGTTCGGATAAGAAGAAAGCCATCAACAGACCTTTCTACGTCTATTACGCCGATTATACTAACTCGAAAAAGGCTGTGTATATCGGCAACGAGTATATATATGAATACGAGATCTACTCCGACGCCTCCGGATTCGTGACGTACGATCTCCTTTCGGACGAACAAAAGAACGATTATATCGTCAACCAGGCCGGAACGGCGTTCCCCACCTATCTGCCTTTTGACCGTCTGAGAGAAGAGACGACCGCTTCCGGCGAAAGGATCTACTATTATGATGAAGAGGCCGTTCATAATACGCCGAGCGCTTATGCGTATAAGAGAGTCGATATCTCTTTGAATTCGGAGAATTCTTACGAGACCTCGATAGCTACCGTCAACTTCTACTCTTTATTCCGGTTGTATTCTTCCATCCAATACAACGTGGTAGCTCTCAGCGTCGTAGACGGAGAGATCATAGAAAACGAATATCCGGGCGCCGCGTCCAAGACCGAGTTCCCCTCGGTTACGGTCTCCGTTCTCGTCGAGTGTCCCAAGCAGGATCCGCTCGTCTTGTCGGAAGAGATAGTCGATCAACTCGATAACTTCGGCGTCTTCTATGCCTCCGACGTTTCGGTCGGTTCGGAAGATTTGCTCTATTATCAACGCGGTTATTACAGCGTTGACCCGTTGCTCGATTCAACGGCGGTACTGCCTTCTTCCATTACCGTCTATTTCGAGGGAGGATTGGGACATACCTTTACCAATCTCGAATGGTACGCCTATTACGATGAAAGCACGGGCATCGGATACAGTGCCAATCGTTCCGGTACCACCATTGTGGAAAAGCAACCGGACGGCACCTATCTCGTCGTCATTCCGTTTGAAGAAACGACCACGACGAAGATAATGACCCGTATCGGTAACGCGACCAGCGGTTATAAGTACATCACGGTCGCGCTCCGTATGTTGAGCAAAAACCCGATCGGTATCGACTTTTACCGCGACAATACCAAGAAGACGGAATATAACGTCGAGCAACACGACGTCAACACCTCTTTTGGCAACAAAAACGGCTCTACGGAGGCGTACTACACCTATTATGCCAACACCTTTACCGGTATCGTCCTGCCCGGATATATCGAAGCGAGGTTTACCAGCCACACAAACCGTTACGACGACGTGAACTGGGTGACTACCACCGGAGAACCGATTGTGTATAAACCCGGAACGACCATTCATCTCGTTTCGGATATCCGCGAGTGGCAGACGCTGACTTATTCGGCTTTGTCAAAGATGACGCAAGACGAAATCCGGACCGCCTTTGACGGATGGCTGATCGGTACCGTATACAGCGGTTCTTTTTCCAGCGAGAGGATGCTTGGCGTGAACTTCTTGTCGCAATGCATCTTCTCAACGGTCGGACTTGTGTTCAACTTCGGCGATTGCGACAGATTGACTCTCTATCGCAAGGTCGACCTTGCCGTCTATCTGGATATCGTGGTTGATAACTACGAATTGGAGAGATTCGTGATGCCTTCCGAGAGCACCCGTTCGGACAGCATTTACGAAAGATACGTACTTGTCGACGAGGAGGGCGTCAGAAAGTACGTCAAAGTCTCCGACCTCATTCAATGGAACAGGGGCGAACCGAATAAGGTGGGATTGTACTATGTAAACGGCGGCAGAAAAGGCTACGTCGTTATCAGTAACGGCAGCTCTCTCGACAACGGCGTCGAGATCGCGAAGATCGGTCTGTTCATGCGGAGCATGAGCGGTGGCGAATACGTATATCGTTCCGCCGGCGTAAAGACGGTGCAAGAATTCATCAGCGAGGTCTATAACAAGGCCGATATTACGTTGAAAGAGGCCGAATTCGATTACAGTTTGCCTTATTCCCGCGTTGAGATGTATCTCTACGACGAGGATAACCCGGACGATAAGAGCAGTCTTGCATACGTTAACATATCTTCGCTGACGCCGAAGTTCGTCAGCTACGATAAGCAGAAGAATAAGGTCACGTTCAATCTCGACCGTTTAATCGGAATGTATTGTATCAACGTTGAAAACGGCATGGTCAAAGTCGTCGATACGAGCGGTGCGATTACCAATCAGATCGCCTTTACCGATCTCATCTCCATGGTAGTGGCAAACAGTCTGAAAACGGATATCGGCAATTACCGCGTGGAATACGTTACAAAAGCGGACGGCAGCGAAAACAGAACGTTCGACAACGTTCTTTCCGCTTTCGTGCCGGACAGAGATTTCGGAACGAACTATCTGTCGATAACTCTGCGCGACGAAAACGACAATCTCGTAACGTACACGCGCGAAGAGCTCGATTATCGTCTGAACTACCTGCGTAATAACGTTTACGTCTCCGATACCACGATCAGGATCACGGATAAGTCCGCCGCCATACGGAACTTGTCCAGCATCCTTAACGTCAACGATATGATCGCTTATACCGACAACGGTCTCGCGCGTCAGATGGAGACGGAAAAGTTCGGATTGGGCAAGTATCTCCTTTCTCTCGGTACCGGAGCTGGCTCGTTCGATATGGACGCCGTTATCGTCTTCCGCGGAGGCTTCTATTACGACGCTAACAATGCGGTCGGAGGGGTAGGACAGGAGACCATTCTCATTCAGCCGTACGATTTGTCGGGCGGAGCCGTTTATGCTTCCGGTTACAATCTGGGAGATAACGTGCAAATGACGTTGTCCGGGGTCAAGACGCCTTCCGGCGGCATCTATAATCTGGGAACGGATGAGAAATTCGAATACGGTATCGGCAGCCGGGAAAAACTCAGCTACTGGTACGTCATAGAAAGCGATATTGTCGGCGTGACTGCGGGTAGCGTTATCAGCTATATCCCGGCGGAGTCCATCTATCGTACCGGACCGGAGTCGGGCGGAGCCGCTACGATGGCCGCCGTCACGAAAGAAGGCTTCTATATCACGAGACGTTTCGAGATAGAAGTATTGCCCGACTACATCGACAGTCAGACGTCGGACGAGTTCAGCAGCGCGTCCGGTAACGCCTCCGACCTGTTCGTAATAAGAGACGGTATGATTACGGTGGATAACATCTACGAATACGATAATGACAAAGGCCTGGACGAGTACTTTGCCACGGCAAACTACTTGCCGAAATCAATTGTCGTTACCATCAATGGTCGCCGTATTACCATCAACAACGTCGCGTGGAGCATCCTGACCAACGAATGGATCAATAACAGCTACGATACGATGGATTATCGCGGGACCAGAAACGAGAGCAAGCTCTTTGCCGAGGCATACATCCTCGGATATCGATCGGGTGCGCTCGCGGCGGTACAAGGGCAGATCCGTCTGGTCGTCAGGATCAAGATCGCTTCCGCCGAGATAGAGACGCTTCCTTGGTCGGAAGACAAGATTGCTCTCGATACCGACGTTTATCTGGAAGGGAGCAATAAGCGTTACGTCGTATACGTCGATCCTTATAACAGCCTCGGATCTTCGGCGGTCGATACCAACAAGACCTTCGTGCTGCCGACCGAATTCCCGGCGTATACCGTCGGCGGGCAAGAACCGTTCTTGTTTAGCAACGTGACCTATCTGTACGGCGCCGATACCTTTGTGTCCAGGATATTCTACAATCTTAAAGGTATCGATATAGAACGCATGACCGCTTCCGGTGCAGAAATGAACGGTACGAGGATAACCAGTACTCGTTCGCTCAATTTGTACGCCGTGATCGGTAAAGGAAAGACCAGACAGCCGCTCAGCGTTACGTTCTATTTCTATAATAAAGAAGCGTATCTGACGGAAGCGGTGTTGACCGTGTCGGACGCCAACGCGCGTAAGAAGATAGCCGAAGTATTGGGAGACGATACGATGGCCAAAGAAAACGAGCTTCTCGACGAAGTAAATATCAAGAGGATCAAGTACAATCTGGAATTAATTATGGATCAGGCGCAAAAGTTACAAAGCGATATCGTCAATACGAAGATACCTCTTGCCGGAACGCTCCTCGGAGCTTCGGGCGCGTCCGTTATTGCCAGTATGTTGTACGGCGCCATCCCCACCGTTCCCAATAGCTTTGTTTCGAGTATGAATACGTTGCCGAAGACGAGGGCGTGGAGCCGGACGCAATGTTATAACTTCGCGCTTTATTATCTGAGGAAAGAGGCCGAAGCGATATCCGCCGATTACGGAAAGTTGATCTCGAACGAAATCAGCAAGTCGCTTTCCAATACCGCCAAGTTGAATAATATCGATAAGATGCGCACGCAATACGTGAAAGCTTATGCCGAGGCTGCCTATAACAACATGATCCGCGAATATATGGAGTCTGAATTCTCCACGTTGTTCAGCAAGTATATGTCTTCCGAAGTCGATCGGGATAAGTTAAATTATTCGATTGGCTATAAAAACGACGTCGAAGGCGCTTTCGATACGGAAGGACTGCTCAACGACGTCCGAAAACTCCGCAGATTGCTCGAGAAGGGCGATAGCGGCACCGCCTTAGCACTATACGAAAAGCAGTTTGATCTTACCTATGCCAAGGCTTACGGTTGGTTCAACGCAAACTCCTTTACGATCAACGATCTGTACAGAGCGCTTATGATAGAAAGGATTTATCAAGCCGTCTTTGCGACCGACGAAAAATACGGTTTGCGTAGCGATAATACGTTCAACAAGGCGGGCAATGCGGATCTGATCGCTATCCGTCAGACGGTGTTGGAGACGCTCTTCGCGAGAATGGGAATTAAGAGCGCTTATGATTCTTACAGTCCGTACGTCTCTTATCTGGAAGTCAATATCGTTCCGGAAAGTACGCCTTACGAAGAATTGAACGAATTGAAAGTACGAAGAAACAGTCCCGTTCCCAAGGACAGTAACGGCAACGCGCTCTATTACGAATTGGTAAGCGGCGCCTACGAGAGGACGCACGATCTTACGTTCAGTAATGAAAAAACTTATTATTTCAACGTTGTGACGGCGGGGTACGAGTTGCCTTCGTCCGCCGAAGTGTACGTGTCGGATAACAACGGATTCCTGATCCGCGCGACCGGATTGGTAGTTGGCGGCGTAAAATATTACGTCCGTACTTCGAGCGTCGAATGTTCGCCGCTTATCGCAAGCGGCGTATATGCTGCTTCTTCGTTCAAGATGACGGCGGACGTTACGCTCGACGGATATATTCTGACGGCAAAGAGCGGATGCGACAGTCGGGAAATGCGCGCGGCCATCAACGCCGTTGTGGAAAGATGGTTCGACTTTACGGAAAGGGATACCGTTCTTCTTACCGATTTCCTGAACTTGCCGTCGTATATCATTAATTACAGTTATACGTCCATCAGCCGTTACGACGCTTCTGTCTTTACCATCAGAAGAAGTCTCATTAACGGAACCGATTGCACGACGACGCTTACCACGCTCGTAAATAAGGCTGTCGATAACTTTATGCAATCCGTATACGTAGAGCAGATGTGCGTTTCTGCCATCCGCCGGGCGCGCTCTCTTAATCTGGACAGAGACGCCGTGTTTATGTTGCCCACAGAGTCGAAGTATAAGAGCTTTACCGCCTACTATACCGTGGAAAAAGCAACGATGGAGGACTTTATTTCCGAAACGGTCTACGAGCAGGACGAAAATTCTTACTACTACGAAACGAGAGATACCGATTACGATCGGACTAAGAACTATTATCGCTTTGTTAAGATGGATTCGGACGAAAGATATCTGACCGTCAACGTGCAGGCCGGCGCGAGCAACCTTACCGCGCTGAACGTCCTCGCCGGATCGGACATTCCCGAAAATTCTTATTATGAATACAATAAGACGAACGGGCGGTACGAGCTGACCTCGGATACTATCTTCGCTCCGGAAAAGACCTATTATTATTACGGCGATTCTATCGCGTTGAACGGGTCGCTCCTGACCGAGTCGGTCTACGGAGTTTCGACCGAGCTCGTTTTCAGCGGAAGTAAGTATTATCGCTTTATCGAAGTCAAACTGATAAGCGACTCTCAGGAAGAAGTCGCGGCGGCCGGCAGCGCTTTATCCGTGGGTAAAAAATACTATAAATACCACAACGGCAGCAACTATTATTACCGCACGACCGATACGAATTTCAATGCGTCCGACGCTTATTATCTGTTCGTCGAGACGACCGAATACGGCTTGTCGGAGACCTATTACGAATACAACGCTGTCGACGATCAATACATACCGAATAGCAGCGGCATAATGATACCCGGCACGAAGTATTATTTGCGCAAGAACGTTTATGTGGTCAGCAGACCGGAAACGGTGGCGGCGAGAGTCGGTTCTTCGATCGCAAGTATCGGATATTATCCGAGAATATACGACGAAGAGACGGGGACGTATAAGGACGCCTCCTCTGTGACGTACGAATATTACGAAAGAAGATCGGACGGCAAATACTATTTGACCAAAGACACGAACTTTACGGCAGGTCATAGCTATTATGCGAAATTGTTGCTCCAGCCCGGTTCTAATCGCGACTACGTGGCAGGCGAATTAATCGCCACTTGGGAGAAACTGCGCGGTTATGAATATTGTAAAGAGATCGAACAATCCGCCGCTTACGTATACGCGACTTTATATAAGACTGATTCTTACTTCTTATACAACGTTTTACCGACCGTGTATAACGTAACCTTTGACGAAGCGACGGGCGGTCCGTCCTATCGCAGTGCAATAGCGTGGGCGGGAGATACCGTGAGCGGAAACGCCGGTTATCTGGGCGGCAACTCCGACCTGTATGCGACTCTCCGCGGCGGCATGACCGGCGACGTTCAGACGCTCAATCAGAAGTTGGAGATGACAGGACACGTCCTCGATGAAGAGGATCTCGTCGTCCGTGATCCGATCGGAGAACTCGGACTGGCGTTCTATTTGCATTCAAAGAACGCGTCCGCCTATCCCGAACCGGATACCACGGGATACGTTTTGGAACTCGGCGAAGGGGAGACGGTCATCGTTACCAGAAGGTCGGACGGCAACGTCTTCCGTCTGAGGATGGAAACCAACAACGTAACCGGACAATATTATTTATCAACGATGGACGGATACGACAGCGAAGGATACCTGTCCTATCGCTTCTCGAATACGGTCGATCCCGATACGGGCAAGTTGACCAATCAGGCAGTCTCCGTGTTCAACCCGTTCGAATTTAAACAGTCCGATTTGCCTTCCGTGGTCAAAGTCGGCGACGCGTACCTTGATATTCTGTGGCAAAGCGTTTCTATTCTGCCCACCGGTAATCTGTCCGCCGAGTCCCCCACCGTGACCGGGCATATCGTCAGCGAAAAGGGACAGGAGATCAAGTTGTCACTGTACGTCGCTTCCTGGAACTACGCCGGTCTGTATCAACCGACTACACGTGCAACCGACGTCACTTACGTGGTCGACGGAAGCGAAAGATACTTTGTGTATCTCAACCCGATCGCCTGCTATTTCAGCAACTACGGCACGAATTCGTCCGTCGATTGCTATCTTGCGGATTTCTCGATCAGGATCCTGCAAGAAGACGGTACGGTGGCCGGCGTCTCTTTGACGAAGACGGAGGGCGGCAATTACGGTACGGTAAGTTATTCCGATCCGAACGCGGGGGGCACGCAATTTATCAAGAAGCTGTTCTATCCCTATTCCGGTTCTTCCTCCTCGAACAGTACCAGCCGTCTGCTCGAATACGGTACGGACGACTCGACCATGCAAGCGGTTCAGGACCGTAAGAAGTATCTCCTCTATTGGGATGAAACGACGCTCGGAAGCTTACTCAGCGACAACAGACATGCGACTCGCACCGGGTTTATGTCTTTCGGTAACGAAGAGATCGGCTCGTTTACGCTTTCCAGATTGAGAGCTGCGGACGACACGACGACGCCGGTAGAAGTAACGTACTCTTACGAAAGTATGAATATATCTACGTTGCAGGTTATGCCGAACAATATTTCCGTCGGTAAGGATATAGACGCGGACGGACATTCCGTCTATACGTTCACAATGGCTTATTACGACGCAAGCTTTGTCGTGACGGATATGGCCTCGGGGACCTGCTCGAACGGACACGATCTGAGCGTTACGCGCGACGGAGCGGTTTACGTTATCCGTTGTACGGAACCGACGTGCGCTTTGTACGAACATATACTCGCGTATAATCCCGTCGAGCAAACCTGTCGTTGTGCGGGTACCGGGTGTCAATGCGACCTCTTTGAGGAGATCAAAGGCGAATTGGCCGGAAAGAGCGGTCAGATCAATCTGATCATGGACGTCGACTCCTACTATCCCAATACGGGTCTGGTAACCTTGCTCGAAAACAACGTTAAGTACGATCCTTCGGAATTGAAAGTCAGATTGCTGTGGAATCAGAATTACGACGCGGTGGTTTCTAATTTGAAGTCCTTCGTAAGCCAGATGTATCCGGACGTCGACGCTTCGGCAAGAGAACTGTTTGCGATAAACCTTCTTGTCAACTGGCCGAACATGAGCAAGAACGAGCAGAAAGACGTTATTGCCCTTGCAAAAGAGTACTATCGCAACATCAACTCGTATCTGAAAGACGCCTATACCGATCAGGATGCAACCAACGACGCGTATAACCTGCTTGCCATTTTCGAGCGGTACGACTTTACGCAGAACCCGGTACGATTGGGCGGCGGCGGAGATACGGACGTGATCGTTACCGTTCTCATCATGGTGGACGGAAGTACGAGCGTCTATACGCAGTCGCTCTCGGTCAAGGTCATCTTCTCCGATTACAATCCGCTCGGGTACTATCAGTACGACAGCTTGTACGCGTCTTATACGGAGTATCTGGCGGCGATCGATAACAACACCCATTACGAGACGGTTACGGTTACCAACTCGATGAACAAAAAGCCCATTCCGCAGAATACTTATTTCGAGTATAAGCAGGGCGGTTACGTCTTAACCGGCGATAGCGTCTTTATGATGGGCAAGACCTACTACCGTTTGAAGACGAACTCCGTCTTTATCGCCGTACCGGCGACTTATTGGGATGGAACGGAGGACGTCTATACCGCACACGGTAAGAATGCGCCTTACGATAACATCGGAGATTCGATGTATAAACTGTTGCAATTCGTGCATACGGCCAAGATCAAGAAGGGCGAATTTGCTCCGGTCAGCGTCGCCGGAATCAATTGTCGCATGGTCGCGGTCGACAACGTCTACTGGACGTATAATCAGCAGACCGGCTTGATGATGTCGTCCGAGTTTACTATTACCGTAGACGGAAACGTCTATAAATTCACGTCAACGTTACTGGCTATGACTTTACGAAGATAAGTCAGGTCGGGAGGTATATATGAAGAAGAGATTATTACTTTGTTTACTTGCGCTTACGTTGCTACTGGCAGCCGTGCTCGGCATGGTCGCTTGTTCTGACCGAAGCGGCGGCGAGGAAGGCCAACCGGACGAGCCGCCGACTCCGGGAACGAGTTACGACGTAAACTACTATCTTGCAAAGGTAAATAGCGGTCTGGAAAAGACGGTTGCATGGAAGGAAGATCCGAACGATCCTCTGAAAGAGTATGCCGTACAAAGCGAATACACCGTTCGGACGGACGTGGAGAACTACACGCTGAATTTTGACGCCGTTTACGGTGCCAATGCCGAAAAGAACAAATATTACGTCCGCCTTTTCGACAACGTTAACCATATTACCCGCGTATCTCTTTATTACGACAGTACCGATCTCTATATTTTCTCCGATAGGGGCAGATATAAAATCGCCGGATTCAATTCTCTTCTTCTGTATACTCTTTTTAACCAATCCATGGCGAAATTGGACCTCTATAACTTCTTCTTCGGCGAGTTCATGCAGACTTACTTCAAAAGAGGTTCTCTTCTTACCAACGCTTTCGAGGCCAAAAACTGCTCGTATAACGCGGTCGGGAACACCGGCGAGGCACTCTATCTGCGCGACGGAGACTTCTCCGTATTGATGTCCACCATTAACGCTCGCATCGACGGTCTGACCGAGGGCATCGGGCAGAGTTTCGACGCCATTACCAATAATATGCTCGGTTTTTGCCTGAGCAAATTCATAGAGTACTCTTTTAATTCCATCAACGTCGAAGAATTTCAGTTTTTACTGAACGACGGCAGAGTATATCAGATCGGCTCTTCTATCGAAGGAAGAATGCTCGACGGCAGCAGCTACTTTGTGCTCTGCTCTTATAAGTACGATCCGTCGTTAAAGACGCTTTCCGACGGCGAAGAGATGAAAGTCAAATACGACTATGACGCGCTTACGCCCGATACCGGTTCTTTCGAAGGGCAGATTACCTTCCCTACCATCAGAGAAGAAGCGTATCTCGTCTCTCTCGACTATGATCTGGACGCCAAAGTTAACGCAAATAATACGTTTACGTTCCGTATCTACGATCAAAAGAGCACACAGTCGGAGATCAAAGATAAGTATGCCAATATCAGCGAATTTTTGAGCATTTACTATACGAACGAGGTCATGTACGTTAATGCCGAAGGCTTATGCGACGTCATAGGAACGCCGATAGAGCTGGAAAGTCTGCACCTGCCGAAAGTTTATCTCCCCGATCTCGACGTCTGTTCCGCATTACAGGTAGGTTATAGCTATCTGATACGTATTCTCAACGTCCTGGCCGATCCTTCGTTCAGAACGGAATCGATACTGAATAAAACGCTGTATAACTCGCTTCTCGAAGCCATGTCGTCTCCGGATCTCAATACTTTCCGGGTAGAAGTAACGGAAGAACTGATCAAGAACATCCGCGGCGACGAAACCTCGTTAACGACCCTTGTCAGCAGATGGTTGACAGGGAAAGACGAGTCCTTACAGAACGTTATTCCCAACGACTTCTTCCAGCTTTTGACGATTTTCCTGTCCTATAAGTTTGTGGAGAACAGCCAGGATCAGATCATTCTGCAAGGCGTTTATAACCGCGTGGAGTACTTTAACGGCGTGTTTTATCGAGTTCCGTTCAGTAAGATCACGCTTCCCGGCGACCTGAACGATTTATATTATACGCTGTTCTCCGAGCCGGAGGTCATTACTCTCGATTATGACGTAACGATTACGCCGTATCATACCGAATCGGTGGACGCAAGCCGGTTTTTCGGCGTTTTCCTCGGCGACGGAACGGGAAAAAATACTCCTTGCGTCATAAGTTCCGAAGAAAGTCTTACCATACGCGGTAAGGTCAGCGAGTCCTATAACGTTAACTCCGCCGGAGAAAAGATTACCGTCACTACCGTGAACCTTTCTTGTTACAGGAAGACTCCGTCTCAGGAAACGCTTCTTATGACGATCATCAGCAATCCGACTGACGCGGGAGAACTGCTGATCGGTTATTATATGCCGGTAGGAAAGTCGACGGTTAACAGCAATATTAAATATCGCATTTCGGCCGCTTCGGTCAAAGAAGAAATGGAGAAGGTAACGGGCGAGGACAATCTGTTCTTATCCGATTCTAACATGGCCATCCTGCTCGGACTGATGACTACGCTCGGCGGCAATAGCGAAACCTATATTCGAGATAATCGATACGTCGTAAGCATTATGACCAACGACAAGAAGGATCCCGTGGAAGAGATGATCGGTATCTCGGATACCCACTCCATCCTACGCATAAAGATGTCGTTCGATCGGATCGATCTTTCTTCCGTGACGGCGCGCGATTATTCCGAACCTTATATCGAAGTGCCGGAGAACGTGTCAGTTCACAGTATTTATTCGGATGACAGCAACTGGAAGGAGACGATCAAAGTCTATATCAGCGGCGGAGAATCGGAGATGTATCTCAGTTATCTCAAGGACAGCGTGGAAGTAAAGACGGGACAAAGCGTTTATCATCCGACCGCTTTCTTGTTCGGCAAAGAGATCTCTTATCGACTTTCCATTCTCGATCCCGAGGGGACCTACCTGATTACCGAACTTTTGACCGGGCGAGAAGTGCTGAACATGGGTTATGATTATAGCATGGTAGCGGTCGACTATTCTGACGGTAATCGCCCGGAACATATGCTTGTGATCGATCCCGCTTACACTAAAAAACTGCCTACAAGAGTGGACGTCCGGTACGAAAACTTTGAACTTGGGACTGTAAATTGTTCTATCGAAGGATTTTTGGAGAGCAATATTACGAGAGACGGATATAATATGTCTCTGCTTGCCGGCGACTATTCGGACGATATCGAGATCTATTCTTTGAAAATAGGCAATAACAGTATCGTTTCCTATACCTTCCCCGTGTATATCGCCGTTCTGAACAGGAACGTCGTGGCGATCAAGACCAATGAAACGGACGTTACGGGAGACAACGTCGCCTACATAAATAACGTCAAAGCGGCCGAAAGCGTCATGGGCAGAGAAGTCAAAGAGGGTAATGAGCAAGTGACGGTCATCTCCGGTAAAAACGTACCCGTTGTCGGTCGTATTTCCGTCGATCCTTATACGTATGCAATGAAGAAGTCGGCCGAAGGAACGTACGATCTGATCGGAAGCGGCATCAACGACGAAAGGATGCGTATCTTCTTCTACGGCTTCTACGGTACCGAACTTGAGAAAGACGAAAAGACGGCGGTCGAGATAAAATACAACAAGTATTATAATAAGGAAGGATATAATTATATATACTTATCGGACAGGATCCGCAATTGGGATTTTGATTACTCGCTTATTACCTGGCAAGGCGGCGTGTTCTATGCAACCGCGACCTTCGGCGACGAGAACGGATATAGCATCCCCATTGCCATTCGTATCGACGTACAACGGAAAGAAGTGACCGAAGTCCGTATCGACTCGGAGACCAACAGCAGATACACTATCGATTATCTGATCCGTTCCACTTACGATATTCCCACTACGGGCGACAACGAACACACGGTTAAAGTCATTTTTGGCGACGGTAGCAGTCGTAACTTACTTGCGACCCGTCTCGGGACGTTGAGCGACGAAGAGTTTTATTCCGGTTATATCCTCGGTTCCCTCAACTGGGCGGGGACGGAGACTCTTTCAACGCGTATTACGAGAGAAGGAACGTCTTCTTTATTCGGCGTCGGACAGAACGCCACTTCCGAAACGTCGGCTTATTTCGGCGGAAACTTGGGCGTCGGCATGCAGAAAGTCAAACTGAACGTCCTACAACCCGGACGAACTCAATCGGGAGAAGAGAACTTCTATCTGGTCAAACAATACACGGTGACGACTGAGGGAGAAAAGACGGTGGTAACGCCCGTTTACGGACAAGTCTCTGTCAGTAATGCCAAATTCCGCCTCAATGACGAAAGTTTTGCGCCGTTTGAGATCAACCCATACGACTTTACGGCGTCGCTGCCTTCTACAATATGGTTGTACGTCAATAAAGACAGCACGACCAAAGAATGGAAAGAGTACGCCGTCAACTGGCAAACCACCGATAATTCCACCGAAGGAACGGAACTGAATATCATCAAGCAGAGCGGAGAAAGGTACGTTCTGGCTTATCCGTCCACGCAACAACGAGATCTGGCCGTATACGGATGCGTCGGCGACGGTAACGGTATCATCTGGGTAACGATGATCGTCCGGAACCTGCATAGCGAACTGCGCGACATCAAGTTTTACGCTTATTCTCATGAAAAACAGACGGTTGCGTACGGTATGGAGATCCCGGCGGACAAAAAATATTATGAGTATATCAAGAGCGGATATGCTCAGACGGAAGACGAACGTGCGGTCGCCGGCAAGACCTACTATCGCCGCGAAGTCATCTACACGAAACAGAACGTCGTCGTCAATAGCAGTATCAGCGGCACCTATTACGTCTTGTCCGACGGCGTATACGTGGTGACGGATGACAGCGTATTTAAGAGCGGAAAAGAGTATTATAAGAGAGAATACGTCTATTCCGTTCGCCCCCTGATTGCCAATCAGTCGCTTGTCGGCGAACAATGTTACGAGCTGATCGAAAACGGCTACGGCCGTACCGAGGACAGATACTTTACGAACGGCAAGAACTATTATTTATACGTGGAAAAAGTGATATTGCCCGACGAAGACGTCCTGTACGTCGATCCGTACGCCGATTACGACGAAATCCTCCCGAAACGCTTTGTCGCGGTATTGGGGAGCGGCGCGACGGTCACGAGCGAGGATCTCGACGATGAGGGCAATAAGGTCGGCCTGACATGGTACGCCGTGATCGGAAACGAAGAATATCCGATCATCCGCGCCGGGAAATTTTTACAACCCACCGCCGAGTATAACAAACGGTACGACGAAAACGGAAAGCTCATTTTCCCATGGGACGTCGGCAATATCGGTTTGAAGTGCTACGTCGTCGGTAACGGAGAAATATCCAACGAAGCGGTAATCAACCTGATCGTCCGTTCCCGCGCTTTGTATAAGACGACGAATAATTACGGCAAACAAGTCAACTATATCGACGTATATAACAACGACGATCCTTACCTGACCGGAACGGGTAACAGTAACGTTTCCGCAGGTATCTATTCTGGCAAGGCCGTCGGAGGATTTTTGGACGTCGATCGTTACGATAAAAGCAGTACCGCGCTGATGAATCGCCTGATTCTGATGCGCGACGCTCAACTCGCCGGCAAAAAGGTGTACGTGGGCGTGCGTTTCGACTCTGTCTCCGACCTGTACAGCCTGCCCGTTACCTGGGACGTCGAATTGATCAACAGGATGATAGAAGTGCTTCGCGGGGCGTCCTCGCTGACCGAGTCGGAAAAACAGCAGGGAGGAATTTTCCTGATAGGGAAGATCTGCGCCGATACGATCAACGAGCAGGAATTGCGTCTGCCGTTCTCCGTTGTGGAGTCCGTGCTCAGTTCGGTGCGCCTGAACGTTGCGCCTTATATGACCGATCAAGGAGTTTATATCGTCGTCAACGACGAAAACGGCAATAATCGTCTGGAAAAGGACGAGATGACGAAAGTCGCCGATCAGGACTATAACTTTGCGGACGAATACCTGAGATATATCGGCAGTAACGATCCCGCGGACGCGTACTCGCCCAACCGTTACGAAAACGTCATTTACTTCTCGCTCGAAAAGGCCTATGGCCTGAGCAATAACAGCGAAGGTTATTTCTGTACGCCGTACGAGTACTTCCGGTATCTGTTTGATAACCTGACCGTCGTTTTCCGCGGAGGCATGGAGAAGACTGCCGTCGCCGGAGATCAATTGAGCCTGTTCGAAACTTCTTACGTCGATATGACCAAAGAAGACGCTCAGGAGAAAGTGATCGAGTACTTTAACCGTTCCGTACTCTGTCTGGAAGAGAGTACGCTCGTGACCGAAGACGGTATCCGTTACAGTTACAGTTTTATTGAGCTGAATAAATTCTCGCAAGGCTCCGTCGTTTCGCGCAGTCTGATCGTCGTCAAGGCGGCTTTGGCCACTTACGGCGTGATCAGCAGCGAAGTGACCATAGAACCGTTCAACAGAAATCTCACGATGGTGTACGGCGAAGACGGATACGCGCTCCCCGTTTACGAAGAAGTCGTTTATACGACGGACAGCGCGCTGTCTTATACCGTTCGGTACGGCATTCCGCAATGGGACGTTTCTGCGGCCGGCACTTCCGTCCTCGGCAATCGCCCGCTGAAAAACATCAATCGTCAGTATATCAACGTGATCGACGGCGCGACTTATGCGTTCTCGTATACGTTGCCCTGTTCGGGAGAAAAATACCAATTATCCGTCCGTATTCCGCAAAAGGACATGGGAGAAACGGGCTATTCCGCAGGCGACGATTTATACGTTGTCAAAGACGGCGTTTTGAAGATTGATAACCCATTCCTGTTCCTTTATTACGACAGGTTGCAGGGCAAGTATTGCATTAACGAGAGCCGCATCCCGACGACGATCACGGCCAACGTCACTTCCGCCGCACAGATTCACCAAGGCGCTGAGAACGTCTATACCTCTACCGCGATCGACTCGTACGAAGTCAATTGGAACTTTAATTACGTTGATCCGACGAGCGGACGGTATTTGCTCGACTCCTCGCTGTTTTTGAGCGGAGGATACTTCTGTATAGCCAGTTTCAATTACGATTGCTATTCCGTATATAACAGTTCTACGAGAACGTATGAAGCGAGAGACAACACGATCCGCCTGTACGTCAACGTAGCGCAACTTACCTATTACGGTGTGGAAAACGTAGAAGGCGTCAACGTCGTCGAGAGTAAAGAACCGGGAGAATCCCTCCTCAACGACATTGAGATCGATCCGTACGAAAGCAGTTTTGACGGAGAATACAATCTTCCCGCTTACGTTACCGTGCTGTTCCGCAGTCGGTATGCCGGGTCTTCGACCGGTTCGATCGTGCGGTATACCTTCTCCAATCTCGAATACGAATTCAGAGACGTAAAGGATAAGATTTGCCAAAAGATCACTTACGATCAGAACGGGCATAAAATGGCCGAACTCGGCCCGCAATACGCTGTGCTCGCCGATAATCCGAATACTGTCTTTTTGAAGATGAATATATATCTCGGAGACGGAACCAAGCTCGGTAACGGCGTAGGCGTCAGCGTGACTATTCTGTCTCGTATCATAGAGAGCTCCCGCGTTTATAACAACGTATATCGCGAAGGTATGGACGTTGCGCAGGATATCGCGACGTATTCCTTTATTAAAGCGGACGTCAACGCCGGACAGATCGTTACGGAAAACAGCTATTACGTATATTCCGAAGGCAGATACGTATTGACGAGCGATATCTATTTCGATCGTAATACGACCTATTATTATCGTTCGGAAAGCTTGAACGCCGAAGTACTGTATCGTAAAGCGAGATATTACGAAGAGACGACAACCGTCGAAGCGGGGAAGAAGTATTATGAACTGACGAAGGCGTCCACGACGGAGGGACAACCCGTCTCGGCCGATTATTATCGTAGATACACCATTCTGTATCGTCCCGAAGAGAAAGAATACCTTTCCGGCGTCGCGTATTATATGCTGACGTCCGATCCCGGCGCGGTCGGCAATGCGTATACGTACGACTATGAGTACGGATATTACGTGCGGAGCGCAAGCGGCTCGACGATAGCCGTCAGCATCACGATTACCCCGGGCAATGACGTCGAAGACGGCATTTATCGTGCGATGGACGTGTTCTTACCCGTCGTTTCTTCCCGCGGGGCGTATTCCGTGACCGAAGACGATTATGCGCTGCCCGGCAAAAAATACTATCAATATACCGAAGCGACGGTGGTCGTCGGACAAATGATCCGGGAGGGCGCTTATTACGTTCGTTCGTCCGGCGAGTATTTTACGGAAGCGATCGGAGAATTCGCGCCCGGCGTTACCTACTATACCTTTGAGAGTCTGAACCTTACCGAAGGGACAACCATTCGCGGAAGAAATTATTTCGAGAAGGGCAAAGACTATACTCTGTTCGAAAACAACGTCGACTACTATTATGCCGTTCTTGCAAGCGGCGTGAGAGAAGGTAACGTTACGTCGTATTTCGTCAAGAACAGCAAACAGAACCGTTTTGAGCAGAGGTACAGCTATGACGACAACGAAAAATACTATTCTTTGGTAAAAATAACGGCCACGCCCGGATATCGTCTGGAAGAAGAGTATTATACGTACGTCGCGGGCAGATACGAACCGACGACGGATCTTACCTTTAAGAAGTCTACGTATTATATCTTCCGTCCGTCCGGTTCTGTGGCAAGCGGCGGTAGCCGTTACGTGTACTTCGACGGATTCGAGGGTGTCAATTATCATGCGGAAGCGACGGCGACGAACGGTAACGACAGCACTGTCATGCCCGTGTATTATATCGACCCGTATAACTCGGCTACTTTCCGTCTGCCGACCGAAGTCACCATCAAGTTCACCACGACGGACGAATATAAAAATTATGCCATCCGCGGTTGGGAGACCTATGACGTAAAGACCAATCAGGGAACGGAGTTCGTTCGTTATACGACCGACAGAGCGTTGGTCAGCGAAGAAAAACACATTTCTTACTTCACGTCGGCAGGCGACACGCGCTTCTATGAGGTTCCGTCTTCTTCCGGCTCCTATTACGGTTATTTCATGCCGCAAAAAGACGACTATAACGGGGCTACGTATCGGGTCCGCGGTTATATCTCGGTCGGCAACGAAAATCAGTACTTCGATATTCTGATCGTCGTGCTGAACCGTTCTTTACGCATCAGCGAAGAACTTGAGCAACAATATTCGCTCGCGTACGATTACGACGATCCGGTGGCGGGACTTCTCAGCGATATTCCTACCATGATGGGCGAAAATATGTTCGTTTTGTACGATAGCTATTATCTCGACTTCGAGCAAGACGGCGTTTCTTATAACGTTCGCGAAAACTCGATGTACGGATACAATAACGGCAACGCGCCGATCGTACCCACCATTGTCTGGAACGAGTCCTGGGAGTATGAAGGCAAAGAATACGACTTCAAGAGCGTATCTCTGACCGGATACGACGGGCAGATTTACGGAAACGTATATGCGGACGACTATAATTTGCGCAATCTGTACAAGCACTATCTCTCCCTGATTTCGGAGCAGTATGAGACGCTTATAAACGCCTGGATGTGGGACGTCGTGACCACCGGCGATTATTCGAGCGGAACGCAGAACAAGATCAACGCCGCACGCGATGAGATGGAAAAGGATATCGTCGTTAAGGCGTACGATATTTTGTGCGGCACTTATTCCGTCAGCGTCGGCGGAGACAATACCACGCAACAGGAGTATTATTCTTATATCACGCAAGGGTATTTATATGAACTTAACTTCGAGTTATTCGGTACGAGCGAGATCGCACCGCAGAACAAGCGCACGATCATCCTGTACATGTACGATAAGTTAAAAGAGTCGTACGACGAATGGACGTCGAAGGGCAGTCCCGAATCGGCAAAAGCCGGTCGCCCGCAGATTTATGAAGACTGGAAGAGCAACGTCGACTCTTTCCGGACACAACCCTATCAGCCGGATATGGATAATAACGATATCGAAAACGTTTTCAACGATTATATACGATTGAAAGCTTTTTACTACGCTATGCTTGCAGACGAGGCGAATAACAACTTTTCCACCAACGAACGGAAAGTCAATCGTTCGTACGAGACGAGGTATCGTAACAAGTTGTCCGATTGCGTCATGCGAGACGTCTGGAACAGCATTTACGAATACGCTTCCATTACCGAAAAGAGCGTCATGACGAGTATTCTCAGCGGATTGAGCGGAAGCGACGCATACGTAAAGGCGGTCGCTCTGAAACGACTTATAGAAAGCAAAGAGATCGAGGGTATCAAAGGGGAGAAAGCCGAGGCGCATATCACTATCCCCGTGTTGGAATACAGCCGCATGATCGATAAACTTCCTTTGGCAAATCGTCCGTCCGACTGGAACGATACGTATAAGAATTATTATATCAAGCAGGAGACTGCCCCCGGTAGCGAAGAATATGTGTACGTGCCCAACGAAAGCAACGTATGGCAGGCGAACACCTACTATACCGACGCCGCCGTCATTTATTTCAATCCCTTTGACTTCAAGTCGATCGAGAGTGACTTTATTATCGAGTTCCATCTCGATTACAGCAATATCTATCTCAACCGCGTCAACGAGGCGGAAGACAGCGTTACTTCTCAGTATCGTCGCGATTATTCTTTGGCTTCTTTGAAAGAGCTGGTCAACGTCCTGACGGAAGAGGGCATTGATTCTATTGCGCCGACCACGAACAACGGAGATACTACCACGACGATAGAATTGACCTTTACCGTTCTGCTTTCGGGAGGTTCTTCGATTACCTTTACTTACCAGAACTACCTTAACGCTTTGCGTAGCCTCGTGCAGACCATAGATACGAACGCCGATCCGTCGCTCTGGACGATGAAGGAACTGTACGATTATCTCATGCCGTCCGGTTCGAACATGAACGATACTTTACGTGCGAACAGAGAAGGGATACTCCGTAACGCGGGATTGAAGAACTATTATAAGATCAACGCCGAATTATGGAACAATCTGCACGAATACTACCTCGAATACTCCTTGCGCTATTACAAGGCGAACATTCATAACGAGTCTTCCGTAGATCAAACGCAATGGGATAATTTAAGAAACGTCTATGCTTTGGCTTCCGGCTTCTCCGCCAGCGACGGCGACGAAGAATACGCGCGTTATTACGAAGCGGTGGCGGCCGAAATGGACAGACTGAAAGAAGTACTTCACGGCGGAAGCAATTATCCGGGACTCCTCCCGCAATTGAAGTCTTTTATCCGTGAAAATTATCCCGCAATCAGGACGTTGGACGAGATTTATGCGGATGAAGAGAATACGGAAAAGGCATACGCCGCTATTGCCGATAATATGATCTGGGATGGCAAGGGCAGCGTTTTTGCGGAAGTCCATAAACAGTACACCGGCGACGATAACCAGTACTCGGCTTCGATGGCTTTCGCCGATATGTATTCTTCTTTGAACGATCTCGGCGTGGTCGATCTCCTTTCTTTGTGGGAGAGTTATTATAACGACGCCGACCTCGGCGCCGGGTCGGACCCGGAAGATCATAATAGCTATTGCTATGCGTATTCCTCCTTTTTATCCGACGCGAACATGGAGAGCTGGACGAAAACCAGAAAAACGCATAACTCCCTTGTTACCGCAAACGATACGTACACGCCTCTCGTTTCCGTGGCCAACGTTATGTTCGATTTCTTGGTCAACTACGTCGCCAACAGCTATTATCCGGCGACCGTGAAAGCGGGCGCGGCCGTTCAGGGAAGCGTCTATTATGAACGTACGGCATTGGAGTACGGCGCTGCCGGATATCGGTATTACAGATATCATCAGACGACAGACTCCGTATTTGCGGAAGGCAAGACCTATTATGTAAAGGGCAAGACGCCGTATGACGCTCTGGTCGAAAACGCCGATATCTTCGGGTATTCTTCCGCGGATATCGAAAATGGAAAAGAATGGGTCAAGACCAACAAGGCTTTTCTGGTTTACGCACAATCCCTCGTCAACGTAAACGGACTGACCGTTTCCGGCGGCAATCTGATCTCTATGTACGATTGGGCCGAATACAACGCCGATCCCGGTACGGGACTGAACGTTTTTTCGAAGTACGGTTTTACGCGCGACGAGATCTTAGACGCTTTCGCAAAGTACTATTATTATCTCCGCTTCGAGCAATCTGTTTCCAATAATCTCACGTTTACGTACAGATTGGAACAATTAGCGTTCGACTCGTGCAGAAAGATCAAAGCGCTTGCGATCGCCAAGCTGATCGAGAATAACAAGTCCAGAAACAATGGCGTGACGGAAGTCATGGAGAGCTTCTTCCGCGATCCGAGTGAGTTCTCTTATAATGGGAATTCCGCCGATTGCTGTCTTGCATCTCTCGCGTTCGTTTATTTGATGGCCAGAGAAGAAGAAAGGACTGCCGGCGTGTTCAACGAGGATTATGAGACGCGTAGTCAAGGCTATGCCGATAGTTTACGCTATACGGCGGCAAAAGATATTCTTGACGCGCTCTGCAATAAGACGAGCGTCGTTTCGTACGGTAGTAATTATAACGACGATATGTATATCTTTACCCGTTTTTACAGATTGTTCCTGCGGGACACGGGCGACGCCGTTGCGTATACGCTTGCGTCCACCCTTTCTCAGGAGGGTATGGAGACGCTGTATTATCCGAAAAAGTTCCACGCAATAACATATTCGGAAGTTGCGGGAGATCTGCTTTCTTGTGAAGATTACTTTGCGGCGGAAGCGGAGACGATCTATAACCGTTATCGCAACAGTCTGTTCAGCGGCAAGACGTTCGAGTCGGTCAGGTACAATATTGTGGAAAGATTCTTGAAAGATTATGCCCTCCGCTCGATCCTGTACTATTATCACAACGTCGCCGACGCTCATCAAAGAGCCATCGTGGAAGAAGTGGCGAAGATATACGTCGGTCCGACCTTTGACGAAGCAAGCTGTATCGCTTCTTCATTGGAAAAAGAAAATTCCGTTTCCGGCGACTTCTTCGTCGCGCTTCTTGGCCGACACGATCTGGGCGCCGGATTCCGCGACAATCTCTATAACTCTTATTACGCATTCTATCTGGAAGAAGGGTATAAGATGCTCGGCTTTGCGGTAGAACATTCTCCCATTACCGAATCGAACGATATGTTCGTCGCGGCCAAAGAGAGAGTCACGCAGTATGCGGAAAAGATACTGTCCGTAAATTCGACGGAGTTCAATAATCTGACGAACGATTATTTATATGGCTATACGGACGCGCAAACCGGCGAATTTGTCGAAGGTATGGCGCACCGCTATTACAGAGCCGAACTGTATAAATACGTTTTCGATCTGGCGGAAGGCAGCGTCAATGGATTACTCTCCGCCGCAGACGAACGCCTGAAAGCCTCTTTCGTCGATCTTGCGTACGATATTTACTATCAAGGCGCATACGGAGAACGACTGGATTCCATTTTGGAATTCATCGTGCATCCGGGCGTGGAGACCGCATATCAGAACGTTGTGAAGACGGGACTCCTGACCTACCTTCCCGACGGAAATTACTATCGATTCAGCGCGGCGACCGTCGCAACCGGTACGGTCATTCAGGACGTCTATTACGTATACGACGCGACGAAACAGATATACAGAGTGACGACGGACGATAAGTTCCGTATCGGACAGACGTATTACACCATCCGGAAAGTATCGGTCAGCGGTACGCCCGCCAGCTCCGATAACGTGTTCGTTCCGTTTACCTATTACGAGAACGAAGCAAGATATAAGAGGGTAAAAGATATCTTACGCGCAACGGGAACGGGCAAAACGGCGAATTATCCCGTCATGACGGAATACTATCGCGACATTTTCGACGCCATGCAAGAAAACCTTGTCGGCGAAAAACTGACGCAATTCTATGCGGCGGTAGAAAAGGGCATCGAAAAATCGGTCTATCAGGATATTTACGACTCGTTATCCATTCTGACGCTCTCGCAAGAACAATTCGGTAACGCTGTCTATTATTATCTGACTTCGGAAATCGCCGAAAGTACGGAGATAATGGAAGAATACGTTTGTCAGCCCGACAGATTGAAGAGAGATTTCGCGACCTCGTTCGGCGCAAACTGGTGGAGCGGTTATCGCTTTACAGAGGCTTTGAGCGAGTATCTCGGCAGGCCCGTCGTTTTGTCCGATCTTGAAAAATCATTGATAAGCGCCGTTTATATGCAACAGTATTACGGATGCGGCGGCGACGCGGAACTGGCCGGTGCCACCGTACCGCAGACGATCTACAGATTTTTGGAAAGAGTTGCAGAATACCGGGACGGCGTCGGCAATTATTCCGATCGGGATGAGATTGACAGAGGTTATTTGACGAAGGATAACATACTGTACAACGACTATTCCGAAGTAACGATCGACTACAAGTACTTCTTGATTGACTTACTGCTGAACAACGTCGACTTTATGGGCGGCATCATCAAGAACGGGCAAACGATCAATTCGCTCTCCTTCATGCAATCCACTTTCGCAAGTCTGTATGAGAATATACTGGAAAATATAGCCGACCTCTTCAACGAGGCGTCCAATCTTACGGAAAGCGGCTTGCCGCTCGATATTCTCAAAAAGTCTCTTACCGAAGTCGGATTTTTGGGAGATAAAGAGGAAAAGCCGGAAGCTTACGCTATTTTCGACAGATATATGCTGAACATTCTGGACGTCCTCAGTCATACCTCCGCATACGTGGAGATGCGCCTTGGAGAAATCAACCCGCTGAAAGAATACGTCGATCGCGTTTATATGCAAATCGCCGGCGTACCTAAGGGCGCGGAAGCGACCGGTATCAGCGGCGAGAATCCGAACGTGCCCGGACAGTTGACGCTTGCGCACTTTATTCGCGAATACGTCGGTACCGAGGGATATGAAGGCGCGATCAAAGCTCTTTATCAAAAGCGTACGGTGCTGATGACCTTCTATTCCGGCGATCATCTGACTGTCGCCAGCGACGAAGAAGAACTGCGCCACGTAGTCTATTTCGACGCGGGCAGAAGCGCCGGTTGGGCTGAATTCGATCCGACAAGTGGTACAGTTGCCGACGCGACGTTGACCAACGCGCGTATTTATATCGCCAACTCGCGCAAGACGATCGAAAAAATAGAAGTGCTCGATATCCGTTATTATAACGAGTATATTGCGAATTATCTGACAGAATACACCGAGTATATCGTTATTGAAAACAAAAATCTTACCAATACGTCCGTGACGTTCTCGAACGGATATCATAGCGACGCCGTGTCATATAAGCTGAGAGACCTGACGGGCATTCACGTCTGGTTCGAGGGGGCTTCGTCGGAAAACACCATCGTAATCGACGTCTTAAATCCGGTCCTTCCTTCTCGCGTGCACGCTTATGGTTATGTGGGAGAATCTCTTGCGGCCGACCTCGGATACATCAACGCTTTCTCGTACTCCGAAGAATTTTATACGTTGCCGTTCGACGTCGATCCTTTGACTTCGACGACGGAATTCAGTCGTATCGTATCCGGAGACCCGGCATACTATATCGTCGTACCCGGAGACGGCGGCAGAACGTATAGCGTGCAATTGAACGTTCAATATCTGAACAGAAGTATCGAGTGTCTGTATGCGCTTACTTCCGATTACAGCAAAAATGCGTTGCAAGGCGAAAACGAGTTTTCCGATTACTATAAGTTGTATGAAGAAAACAAGGATAAGAACGTTATTTATATCATGCCCACGTCCGATTCTTTACTACGCGTCGATCATACCGGTTATATCTATCCGAGCGAATTATACGTCGTGTACGGTAACGGAGACGTCAAGTTCTATACCGATATCAAGTGGGATGACTCCGGCGTAAACTACTCTTTATCCGGCACCAAAGCGGATATTGCGACTCGTATTCTCTCCTATCGACTGGACGTCGAAGACGGATATTATATTGTGGAGTACGATTATAACGAGCTTGGCATTACGTTGACGCAGTATTCTTCGTCCAACGAGCAGATAGGCGACAAGGTGCGCTTCGCTTTGTCCGGCACGATCGACTGGAAGACGGTCATTTTTGTTGAAGACATGCAAATTACCTCTTTGCAGAGCGGCGACGGAGATACGACGTACGGGACCGTCATCAACGAATCCGTCGTGCCCACGAACATCGGTGCCATCGACTGTATCGGTTATAAGATCAATCAATTGTATCCCGAGTATCCGGAAGAAATGAGGATCGTTTTCAAAAACGAGTCGTACGTGACCGTCAATTTGAAGCAATCCGATTGGAAAGTGGAGAACGAAGAATTACTCAGAGAGATCGTTATCGGCACCGAATCGCCGGACAATGGGTTTATTGCGTCCTTTACGTATATGGGATACGAAGTAAGAGTCCGGTTCGGGGTGTACTCCAACATTGATCTGAACGACCTGGCCGAATCCGGTTCTTATATCAACGGCGGCACAATCTATCTTGTCTATAAGCAAGACTCGGCCGCGTCCCAGGTTGAACAGAACTATTCTTACGTATACTTCAATTTCGGCACGGCAGAAAAACCGGAATGGAGAAAAGCGCCTTTGTATCTTGCGATGAACGACGTTACCGCGGACAGCCTCAAAGTGTATAACGGTAACGACGGAAAAGGTGTCAGAGGCATACTCGGCATGTCTGAATCCGGCTTTATCGGTAACAATATCGTCTTCACTATCGAAGTCATCGATCCCAAGTTGTTCGCGACGTTGGAAGATAAGATTAACGATTTTATTGAGTACGATTATTACTGCTATGCGCACGACGCGAACAATGCATTGCAGACTTCCGTTATTGACGCGCCGCCCAGCCTCGGAGGGTACTTCACGACCGATTCGGACAGCGAGGTGCGTTTCGAGATACAGGAAGACAGTATTCGTTACGACTTTATGAATAACGTTGCGTACGTGACCGTTCTGTACGATATGTCAAGCGGCACCGACGCGCGTCTGGCTTTTGACGATAAGGGCACGGCCAAGTACAGCATGGAAATCAAAGTTCCGCTCAAGACCTACCTGAATACGGAGATCGTACAGACTGCCAGCAACGTCATATTCGACAAAGACGAGAATTCTTCCGAATGGTCCTGGGCGACCGACAGAGCGGCTACGGACGCTATCGTATGGCCGCTCGGCAAAGAAATGAAAGCGTCCGATCTGCCTAAGGGCCGTACGGTCGATACCGGTTTCACGTTTGATTTCTATTGGGACCTTTCCGACGTGAACGTCAATCTGGCCACAAGCGTCGGGTATACCGTCAAAGGGTACTACTTTGCTTCCAATAACAGATGGTTCTATAAAGAATTGACCATCTATATCGATAAAGAGGATGTGACGAATACCTTTATTCATCAGATCAACGGCAATCACGGCATTTATATCGGCAAGGTGTACGACGCCAAGTACTTCAAGCTGGATTTCGACTCGGATACGATCACTTTCTTGCGTTCTGACGGCAGTTACGGAAGAATTCCGGCCGAGAATCTGAGAGTTGAGTACAGATTGGCTTCTGCGGCAGAAGAAAGTTGGAGCTCGACAAATTATCCCATCAACGTGGGAGAATACTATATCCGCATCATGATGGACGACTATAACTATCTGCTGAAACACGAGGATCTGAATGGGGAAGAAAGAGACTATCTGACCTTCTCGCTCGTGATCGAGCCGTACGTAGTAAACATCGGCAACATCGGTTTCCTGAACCAAACGCAGGACAGATCGATCGAAACAATTTATAGCGGAGAGAGACAGAACGTTCGTTATATCCCATGGTTCAGGACCAACACCGAAAGAGAGGAGATGTATAACGCGTCCTTGCTCGACGTCGCCGGCGCCGAAGACGAAGAATCCGCCGCGAAAGCGGACGTGTTCAGGAAGATTTACGAGCGTTCGAGCGGAAGAGAACAAGCCTATCTCGAACAGAAACTTATCGAAGCGGAGAAAGAACTTTCTTCTAAAAACAGTCAATGGCCCGATTACACCGAAGAGAAGAAAACCATACGCAAACGCGCATACGTATTCAACAATACGTTGATCGATCCCGTCTTGCCTTACGTTACCGTCGATAACTGGTTCGGCGAACGCGAAAAAGACGAACTGTTCCGTAAGTATATGAACGGAAACGGAGAAAACGAGCATAACGGTATCCATTATAATGAAACCGAGGCCAAGGCCATAGCGTACGGCGACATGTATAACCGCGTCAACAACGCGGCAAAGGACGTCATCATCGGATGGTACGAAGAAGCCCGGAATATGTTGCCTGCTTCGGCAAGCGACTCCGAGATATGCGCGTACGTATACACCAATTTCTTCCCCGAGGTTATGATTATTTGCGAAGTAAAACTTCATATCGAATACAAACGCGACGGCGTCTTATTGGACGATGCTCCGATCGACGTTTATGCGGGTGGATATCAGGTGGAGATCAGTATCGTTCCCGCGGACGGCAATTACGGCAACTATATTTCTGACGGAACGCTCGTCTACTCCACGTCGGACGCCAAGAACGGCGTCGGTTACGAGGTCCGTACGTTGAATATCGCACAGGATACTTCGATCGAATACGAAGTGAGTAGTCCTGCCATGATGTATAACGGCACCGTCCAGAACCCGAACGTTTCTCCCGTGACGGACGAGAGAGGAAATATCGTCCCCGGCGTTACCGTGACCTATCGGTATTCTTTCCTCGACGGAACGATCCTTACCGTAATCAGGACGTCGGACGGCGCCAGAATCGACAGAGCCAACAGCACTTCTTCTTCGACCTATGCAGGCGTCAGAGACGTCGGCATTTATAACGTCAGGATCACGGTGGACGGCGGAGCCAACTTCATCAGCACGAACGACAGCAATTACGGCGGCGCGAGCGAGATCGAAGCGACGGTCGGTATTCTTGCGTCCGATATCTTTATCGAATTGGACGACATCGAATCCTACTACCTTGCCGGCGTTGCCGATCTCAGCCGGTACGTCCGTATCCATAGCGGTTCCGACGAGTGCGTCTGTGAAAACTGCGGCGCCGCCTTAAATCGTTTCGAGACCGACGAGGTTTCTTACGGCAGATATCGTTTGGTTTGCCCGAATTGCGGCGTCAAGATCGAAGCGGAGTTTACGCACATGACGGCCAGATGCTACTGTAACACTTGCGTATTCAATCGCAACCTCGGTAAGGCGGAAGCCGCCGTGGTAGAACTCGTTTCGGAAGGGGGAGGAACCAGGACCTATCGCGTTTATTGCCCGAACAGCAAAGTAGGGTATCTTGTTACGCATAATCTGACCAACCTGCTCGGTGGAGAAAAGATAGCCGATCTCGGCGACCTGATCCTGTCTACCGAAGTCAGATCGCACTATCCCGTCGGCGTTTATTCCGCGCTTATCGGCGGCATCGCGTTGAACGGAAGCGACGTCCCGTATACGAGCCTGGGTTCTTCTTATGCGGCACTCCATACCGGGAACCTGACCGCGCAAGAAGCGACTAACAGACAGCTTTACGGCGATTACGTTAAGGTTAACTTGTTGGGGACCAACGAAGAAGGCTCGCTCTATCACGACAGCGAAAAGTATGCGTCCATTATTCGGATGTTCAGCAACTATAACATTTACGTCAAGGTTTCGTCCGCTTACGTAATTACCACCGAAGACGGAGCGATCGGCATAAACGGAGACGCGGAGTTGGCGGAAAAGATCAACTCGATGTCCGACGGCGACACGGCGGTGTTGTATCTCTCGCCCAAGCGTTCCAACACCGGCGAGATCCTTCCGTATAACGCCATTACCATCGATAAGGATATCAACCTGACGTTGGTCGGTTATTACAACGCCGACACTAAGGAGATAGAGACCATTCTTTCCGGTATCGAGGTTAAGAGGGGTACATTGACGATGCGTATCATCGAAGTGCGTCTTGCTTCCAACGGCGCTTACGGCTTGATCGTGGGCAATAACGCCAGCACCATCCGTATCAGCGAATGCGCCTTTACCGTCAGCAGTAACGGCATTTATAGCAATACGACGGGTATCTATACGTCCGTCAACTATAAGGATAAGATCAATATCGGCGACGGAACAAGATTCGAAGGTCTGACGACGGCGATCCTTCTTGTCAGCGGTAATCTGGAAGTGACGGACAGCACGTTCAATAACAACGGCACCGGAATTCATATTCGTTCCGGTTATAACGATATCAACGTCCAGCGTACTTTGTTCAGCAATCACCGCAATTACGCCGTTAAGGCAGAGCAGGCGGGCGCTATCATCCTGAACGATACATTCCGTTACAACAACGTCGCCATCAGTATCCCCGAAGTGCGCAACGCCGATATGTATAAGAACGGATTTACCGACGCCGACGGAAACGACACGAATACGGTTGATATCGAAGAAACGAAACAATAATATTTTTTGGAGAAGTATGAAAAGACAGATACTGAACATAGTCACGTTTTTGCGCGGAGCGGAACCTCGCTCGAATGTTAATCTGCTCCGACCGCTGAAAAAGCAAATTAAACTATTGAAAAAGTGCGATCTGCCCGCAACGTTTTTGTTTCAGTACGACGCGCTTATTCGCGACGACTTTATTCAAGAGATCAGGAAGTCGGGCGACAGATTCGAGCTCGGCGTATGGATGGAAATGAATAAGCCGCACGTCGAAGCCGCAGGGCTGAACTGGACGGGACGGTACGTGTGGGACTGGAACGCACATTGTTCGATGACGGTCGGATATACCGAAGAAGAAAGAGAAAAGCTGATCGACGCCATCTTCGCGAAATTTCATTCCGTCTTCGGTTTTTATCCGCGCGTTCTCGGCGCGTGGGCCATCGATGCGCATAGTTTACGGTACGTCGCCGAGAAGTACGGCATGGACGCATTTTGCAACTGTAAAGATCAGTGGGGTACGGACGGTTACAACCTTTGGGGCGGCTATTACGGACAGGCCTATTATCCGAACGTAAACAATGCGTTCGCTCCGGCGACCAAAAAAGAAAATCAGATTTCCGTGCCTATGTTCCGTATGCTCGGCTCTGATCCCGTCTTGCAATACGATTACAAATTCGACCCGGATCAAGGTCTTAAAAAACAGGGCGTTATTACCTTGGAACCGGCGTACGTTCAAGACGGCGGTGGCGGCAATAAACGTTGGGTCGATTGGTTCATGAAAGAGAATTATTGCGGAAAATGTCTGACGTTTGCTTATGCGCAGGCAGGTCAGGAAAACAGCTTTCCCTGGGCGCAGACGAAAAGAGGAATTAAGTACCAATACCCGCTGTTTGACAAACTGAGGAAAGAAGGCAAGATAGAAGTGGAAACCATCGGTCAGACGGGAAAGTGGTTTTGCGAGACTTTTCCCGTGACGCCTCCGTCGACTATTGTGGCAGAAAACGACTGGAAAGGGGAGGGCAGACGCTCTTATTGGTACGATTGCAAAAATTATCGTCTTAATTTTTATGCGGATAAAAACGGCTTTCGCATTCGAGACTGCTATTTGTTCCGCGACCGGTATCAAGAGAGATATCTCGGTAACGTCTGTAAAACAAACGATCTTTATTATGACAATTTGCCCCTTGTCGACGGCGTTCGATTCAGCGGCAACGGCGTTTTGGCCGGTCTTTATTTCAGGAAAGACGGGAAAGAACTGACCTGTAAAGACGTCGTATACGAAGAAGAAAAAGAGTCGGTGCGCCTGCACGTTCTCGGCACGCAAGCGGGGGATATAACGCTTACGTGTTCGCCGGAGGGAGTACGCGTTGTTTCCGACGGCGTTACGCTCGCTTTGCGCTTTTCGAATAAAGCGAAAGAGATTGTTTCGGCTGCCGTTTCCGGAAGTAAGGCAACCTTAACTTATAATAATTACACATATTTCGTAACGTCGAACGTTCCGTTCGGATCCGATTATTCTTTAACGGGAAAGGATATTTTTATTCAACTCGCGGAGTGAACGAATCTTTATTGGCAGACACGCGAATGACCGTCCGGTTTATTTTATTTGTCCGGAGTCTGATTTTTCCGGGTCGTAACGATCCGGATTTTTTTTGTAAAGGACGCTTATTTTTCCGTCTTGAATCAGACCGTGCAGGATGGCAAAAAAGAATTTCGGCTTTTTATGCCGCGTATGAACTTCCCGAGCAGAGCTTTCAGATTCGTGTTCCGCTCTGCGCCCGCTATCGGTGTCTTTTCATACCGCCCTCCTTTTTATTCGGAAAGGGTCGCCCACTCCGTCATGAGCGTCTCGTTCTCCTCCGTCAATTTATCGATTTCAGTTTGGATATCCATAATCTTTTTGTAGTTGCTGAATACTTCCGGGGAAGAAAGCAAAGTTTGTTTTTCCGCGATGGAGGCTTCGTTCTCTGTGATCTTTTTTTCCAGCGTCGCTATGCGTCGCGCCCTGCGTTCGGCTTCCTTTTGCGGACTGTTTTTGTAGTCGTTGTTTTTGGTTTTGACGAGCGTAGCCGCGCCCGGCTTTTCCTCTTCCGGAAAAGAACACTTTATTTCGTACTCTTCATATCCGCCCTCGAAGTAAACGGCGCCGCCGTCCTTAAAGGCGAGGATGCGGTCGCACACCTGGTTAATAAGATATCTGTCGTGCGACACGACGATCACCGTGCCCGTATAAGCGCGAAGCATTGTCTCGAAAGTCTCTTTGCCAACGATGTCCATATGGTTGGTCGGTTCGTCTAAAATCAGGACGTTGGGACGCGTTTTTAAGATCATGCACAACGCAAGTCGGACTTTTTCGCCACCGGACAGGTCGCAGACGCGCTTGAAGACGTCTTCGCCGGACAGTAAAAACGCGCCGAGAGCCGTGCGTACTTCCGTATCCGTCAAAAGAGGAAACGCGTCGTGGAAGTGATCGAAAACTGTCTGTTCGGAAGAAGACTGCGTCGCCGTCTGATCGAAGTATCCGATCTCCGCATGCAGGCCGAACTGAAAGTTGCCCGAAAGTGCGGGTATCTTATTCATAAGCGTGCGGATAAAAGTAGACTTTCCGCACCCGTTTGCGCCGATCACGCCCAGTTTTTGGCCGCGTTCCAACGTAAAAGAAAGTGTGCCGAGCCGCTTATCGTAACCGAAGACAAGTTTATCGACAATCAGCGTCTTTCGGACCGATTCTGTCAGCGGTTGGAACCCGGAATGAAACGTTTTGTCGTCAAAGGGACTTGGGGCGTTGCCCATAGCTCCCAGTTTTTCTATTTGTTTTAGTTTGGATTGCGCCATG
>JAEDHK010000023.1 GCA_016297005.1 Clostridia bacterium | reverse complement strand
GAGAAGAACCATACTTAAACCCGATATAATGAGCTCTATCCAACTGTTCGGGCGTACCGAAGTAAAATACCGTCGTGAGATTATCCCCGTTACAGTTTTTAAATATGGTATTGCCGACGTACTTCGTAATGGAGGCGGGAAGAGCGATAACGGAAATCTTGCAACCGTTAAACATATCCGAACTTACTCCGGCGTTATCCGGCAACTCCACGTGGTACAGGCGCGAACAGTCCATAAACGCGCTTGCCCCGATTTTCGTCGTCCCGGCGGGAAAAATAACGGATTCGAGCAGAGTACAGCCCATAAATGCCTTCTCCTCGATGCTCGGCGTACTGCTTTCGTCAAAGACGACCGTTTCCAGAGAGGTACATCCCCTGAACGCTTCTTTTCCTATAGACGTTAAGGACGCGCCGAATTCAACGTTCTTGAGCGACGTGCAGTTTTTAAACGCGAACTGACCGACAACCTGAAGAGAACCGAAATAGTTAAATTCTTTCAGAGAAGAACATCCGCTGAACGCACTGCCTCCGATTTCCGACGAGATACCGCCGGTGACGGTAATCGTTTCCAGATTGGTACAATCCCTGAAAATAGCGGCTCCCAGAGCACAATTCCCGCCGTTCACGGTGAAAGTTTTCAAAGAAAGGCATTTCTCAAAAGCCATTTGCTCGATGCTGGTATTGTTTCCGTTAATGGTCACGCTTTCGACCGACGCTTTCGGGAAAGCGTAGTAGATCGTATTGTTATCTCCGTCTAAGATAAATTCCTTGATTCCGGAACATCCGCTGAACGTCAGAGTAAAGCGGGAACCGGAAGTTTTTATGCGAAATGTCTGCGGCAAAGTCAAAGACCTGAAAGCGTCAGAGATATTTAAGTTATCCGCATCGATATTGATCGAAACGAGATTGGAGCAATTCGAAAAGCAATTCGATCCGAGATTCACGCCGTCTGCCAGAATTTCCAAGCTCGTTATGGTGGAACAACCATTGAAAGCGCTTTCTCCGACAACAAGTCCTTCTTGGGTAATACGCAAATGATCGAAACCGGTGGCGTTCATAAAGGCTTCGTCGCCGATCTTTTTGAGACCGGAGTTAAGAGTAATTTCCGCCATATCGTTTCTGTCTTTGAAAGCGGCTTTCTGGATCGTCGTCACGTCGTCGGGAATGGCATAGGTGGTTTCCGTGGATATATACCGGATAAGCGTCAGCCCGTCGGTTGCGTCGTCGTAGAAAATATTTCCCTTGATATCGGTGCTGAATCTGCTCGCGGCGTCAAGAGACGTATATACGTCTTTCGCTCTATATCCGAGATCGGTATCCGAATATTCGCCTATCGTAAGTTCTAAGTTGCCCAGATTATAGATCTCATACAGGCTGTTGCAATCCCAAAAAGCAGCAGAGCCGATTTGCGACATATTCGTTATGCTTGTGGGCATCGTGACGCTGTACATCGTACCGCATTTATAAAAAGCATATCTGCCAATTTCGGTAAGACCTTCAGGCAAACGAAGGGTTAAAAGATTACTACACTCATAAAAAGCCCTTTCCCCAATCGACGTAAGGGTTACGTCGTTGAAATTTACGTAGAAAATTCCGCTGCAATTTTCAAACGCGCTTTTCCCGAGCGTGCCGATATTACCTTGCAGATTGATGGTTTTAATGCTCGTGCAGTCTTTGAAGGCTTCGTCCGGAACGTTGGTATCTTTAACGGTCACTTCCTTTAAGGTAGCGGGAACGGTATCGCCGAAATAGTAACGTATCGTCGTGTTTTCGGTGGCGCCGCGCTTGAAGCCGAAAAACGGAATCGTAAGCGAAGTGAGGGACGAGCAATCCTTAAACGCTCCGTTTAAAACCATGACAGTCGTATCGGGGATCACGATCTCGGTAATCGACGTGTCCGTAACACCCATGATGACGATGCTGCTCTCGTCTGGCGAAAGATAGTAATCGAGTCCTTTATATTCTGATTTTTGCTCCCACATTGCCGTAAGGATAATATCGCCGCTGAGTATGCTTGCGTCAAGAGAAGTCGTCGGCGCGTTTCCGTTCATAAACGACCAGCCCTTAAATCTGTAATCGATCGTGTCGGGCAGATCCGAAAATTCCAAAATTCCGCTGTCAACGGTATAAGAGAGTGGATTGTCGTTTGTCCGACCTTTTTCGTTTTCGTATGTGATCGAATAGATGATCGGCGTCCACTTTGCGGTAAGCGTTACGTCGCCGTACCATTCCAAGCCCGTCAGTTGGGTGACGGGCGTGTCTCCGTGATACCAGCCATCGAAAACGTAACCTTCCTTTGTAAGACCAAAAAACGAATATACGGGATATTCCACCGAATACGTCGTATAATAGTTCTCATTGCGGTTTTCGGCACCCTTGGTATTTTCGTACGCAATCGTATATACCATAAGATCGAACTTGGCGTATAGCGTCAGATTCCCCGTCGTGCCTTTCGGAATTTCAGTTACCCTTTCGCCAGAAAAGTCTTCGGTCATATACCAACCGTCAAAATTGTAGCCAACCTTATTTGCCGGTTCGATTTCAAAGGTTTCATCGTCTACGCTGTAAACTTTCTGATTAGAATGGTATGCGCCGTCAACATTTTCATAGAAAATGGTATAGCCGTTCTTTTCAAAGACTGCGGTCAGGGCGATATTTTCCGTCGTTCCTTTCGGAATAGCGGTCATATATTCGTCGCCGTTTTTCCAGCCCTTGAAGAGATAGCCGGATTTTTGCGCATCCGCAAGGACGACCTTGTCCTCTACCGTAAACGAGGTTATCGTATTGGGATTTGTGCCACCATCTACGTTGTATGTAATCGTATAGACGATTGGCGTGAATTTCGCATACAGGGTAAGGTCGCCCGTCTTTCCTTTCGCGATCTCCGTCACCTTTTCGCCCGAAAAATCTTCGGTCAGATACCAGCCGTCAAATTTGTATCCGCTCTGTTCGGGGAAGCTCGGGAACGATACGGCGTTATCTCCTTCCACGAGGACAACGTCGTAATTGCGACCGCCCACTTTGAAGGAAACCGTGAATGAATGGTTGCCTTCGCTTTCGCTCTCGACTTTGCTCTCGCCTCCGTTTTCGTTGTCACAGGCAACGAAAACCATCGAGCAACAAAGCAGTAACAACAGAGACAAAATAGACAGGATCAGTTTTCGTTTGGCTTTCATAAAATTTCCTCCTGAACATTTCAGTAATAAAGTATTTGCAACGGCTAAAGCCGTTTAAAACAAGTATTGGTTTTTCCGGTATTAAACGTGGCAGTATTCAATGTGCGTTTGGGAATTTTGCCATCTTATTTAGTTTATTCTTGAGATTTCAATTTTTCATAAAAGAGAGCGATGCTTTGCTTCAGAAACCGGAGTTGTTCCTGCAGGTAGAATTCGTCCTCATATAAAGCGTAATGCACGCAAGCGCGGACAAAAACGAAGATCATCGGTCGGAGAATGTAAGCCGGGATCTTCAGGATATCCGTAAGGCTGTCGGCATAGTCGGAATATCGTTGATTGACGCCCTCAAAAAATTTCTTTCCGTATTCCCGATATTTGGGATTAGTATAGATCTGATACATCAATCTGTATTGTTTACCGTGCTGTTTTGCCGTCCAATAGGGGACTTCGCTGATAAAACGTTCCAGATCGTCCGCACTGTTCGGAGCAAGAGACATAAAGTCGCACTCAACCTTGCTCATACTATGCTCGGTGGCTTGGATAATAAGGTCGTCAAGGTCATTGAAATAACCGTACAGGTTTGCAGGCGAAACGCCGCACGCCTCGGAAATCCCCTTTATACCTACGTTGTTCAAGCCAAATTCCGCATAGCACTCGAAACAGTGCTCCATCAGATCTATTTTCTTTTTTCTACGTAATTCTTCGTTGACTGTTCTCATGTCCGATCACCCTCTTTCAAATGCTGAATGTTCGTTTATATTATACTTCATATTATGATTTTTGCAACAAAAATAATTACGAAAGCGAACAAAAAATGTAAATTTTTTGTGGCCATCCGGACACGGTTTTGATTTTTGACGTGTAACCATTTGATATAAAGAAATCGAGTGTTCATAACTGAAATCCGTTATGAACACTCGATATGGTCGGAGTGACGGGATTTGAACCCATGGCCTCATGGTCCCGAACCATGCGC
>JAEDHK010000022.1 GCA_016297005.1 Clostridia bacterium | reverse complement strand
TGCTCCTGAGTTCCTCGTTTGCGTTCCAGTCCGCAATGTTTTGCGTGGCGGGAATGAAGCCTCCGTTATATTTTCTGATACGCTTACTCATCGAGAAGAAAAAGTCCAAAGCAATCGGAAATTTCGCGTCGATGAACAAATGCGCTTCGTCGGCGATAATGAGCGTCCGCAAGTTCCTTCCGCTCTTGTTCGCTTCTCGCGCGTTGATGACTTCCTGTTCAATGAAACGGAAAACAAGCAACATCTGCGCGTTTGCCACCACGTTATTCTTGTTCGCAAACAGACTTTGAAAATTGAAGTCGATCAGATCTGCGTTGACTTCGAGCGTGGACGGCGCGTTCCAAATGTCCGAATATCTGCCGTTTACGAATTTCTGCAAGTACAGTTCCGCCGTGCGCATATCGCGCAAGGTCAGATTGTCCATTTCCTCCTTGTTCTTCTCCTGCAATACTGCAAGCAAGTCGGAAAACAAAGGAAAGTCCTCTGCTTTGAAGTTCGTGCAATCGGTCGTTTCGGTGATGCCTTTTCTCTCATACGCTTCCACGACGAGATTATTGATGAGTTCGATAACGTCCGCGCTCGCGCCCACAAGCACGATTTTGAAGAAACTTTCAAGCATTTTCAGGTGCGTGTTGAACGTAACCGCAGGCTCGGCGGGCGTTCCGTCCTCCGTCAGTATCTTATAGATATGGAAAGGATTGATTCTGCCTTCTTTCGCGTTGCCGACGTCTATCAGATTACCCGACAGATTTTTTGTCAAGGTCAGGTACTCGGCTTCGGGATCGAGAATGATTACCCTCGTATCGTTCGCCCACTCGTTTGCGATGAGCGACTTTAAGAAGAACGATTTGCCCGAACCGGACTTACCGATAATCATACCGTTTGAGTTCTGATACAGGTTGCCGCGTTTCCACATATTGAAGATGAACGGATAGCCGTTCGCTTTGTTCTCTCCGAGCATAATGCCGCCCTCGTCCATAACGAACGTTCTCACGAACGGAAATACCGCCGCCAAGCTGGAGCTGTTGATGCCGCGCTCGTATGTTTTTAAGGTGGAAACGGGAGAGATTGCCGACGACTTGAACCCTTCTATCTGTAAACCGTAAAGATTAGACGGCTTGAAATTGCCCGTCATAATATTTCTGCGCACCGATTTCTTGTAATTCTCGTCGTCAAGATAGTTGTACGCCGTAATGGTCAGCGTAACGTCCAAAAGCGATTCGTTTTCCGTTTGCAGACTGTCGAGAAGCGCGTGCATCGTTTCCCTGTGGGTTTCCGCGCTGTTCGCTTCGCTTGCTTTTTCGGACATAATCTGTTTGGTTTCCATTTCCCCGATACACTTGTCGATACGTTTGATTGCCTTAAACTTGTCCACGGGCTTAACGTGCAGAACGACTTTCGTATTCGGAATGTTATAAAGGTCTGCGCCCCAAGCGTTTTTTACGCGCAACGGATAATCCGCTATGGCGAAAACCGCCGCTTGCGTTCCGTCCACCGTGTACGAGTTCGCCTTAAACTCCACTTTTTTCGGTTTCACCCAAGCGAGAAGGTCGCCGTCCGCGACTTCCTTTATCTCCCTTTCGTCAAAGTTGCGGGAGAAGCTGTATTTCAGGAACACCGCCGTTTCCCGTTTTCCGAGAAGTTTGGTATTCAAACCGCATTTGTTTATCTCGCTCGCCACGTTTATCGTCGTGTTTTCAAGGTCAAGTTCGTTCTTGCCGTACACGACTATGTAGTAATCCGAAAGATACTGCTTGCGGATGTTATTCATCTTGTCGATACGGTCGATGCGCTCCTGTAAAATATTCTCCTTTATTTCTTTCACGCCGTTCTCGTCCACGCTCTCCTTAATACTGCCGAGCCGCGCGAACAAGTCCTGCGCGAAACAGTCAAGATTTACGGGACGGTCAATCTTTACGACGTCCGCTATTTGCGTTCCGTCAAGCATTTTCAGGGCGTTTGCAAGATACCCTATGTCGATATTCTGCTGTTCGACGTCCTCGATGCCGAAGTTCTTTTGTCCCACTTTAACGACTCTGCCGAAATAACCGCCCCCGTATTCGATCAGTCCGTTTTCTTTTATGTCTTTCAGGTCGATAATCGCGTCAACCCGTTCTTTTGCCTTGCTTGCATTTTCGGTATAGACCTTTTTTGCAAACAGGAATTTTATGTTCTCTAAAATACACGAATAGAAGATGCCGTCCTGCGTAGGCATAAACATTACGACGGCTATCAGCCCCATAATGACCGCAAACGCATAACTTCCCGACGTGATTGCCACGAAGATGATTGCAAGCACGACGAGCGCAACGATTACGTCCGCCATCGAATAGCATTTCCATACCGTGTTTTTTACTTTGATTTTCTTCGGAATAATTCTCATTCTGTGCTTTCACCTCCGCTATCCGAATTTTCCGTTGTTTCTTCGCTTGTTCCGGTCGATGACTTTTCTTCGGAATATTTATCCGAACTGTCGCCCCCGCCTTTTCCTTTTTTGTGACCTGCTATCGTTTTCCCGATTCCGACGCCGCCGTGAATAATCTTGTGCGCCAACCCGAACGTTGCCGCACCGACCATGCGCGAACCGTAGAACGCCGAGCGCAGGAAATTTCCGCCCGCGTGCATATCGTCCGCTTGTCCGAACAGTTTTGCAAATAACGCTTGCCCTGCCGGGATTACCATTGCACCGCCCACGATCATAAAGATTAAGAACATTGCGTTCCCGAATCCGCTCACTCCGTCGATGTGCATTTTGGTTATCATCGGCAAAAGCAAAACGAAGATATTGACCGAGAACACCGTGCCGTAGGCAAGGACGATTTTCGTAATGAACGTTTCTCTCCAAACCTTGAACCTCGCGCCGTCGTCAAGCGAAAGCGTTGACATCGAAAGCGGCATTACAAAGTACATAAAGATAATTTCGTACACGCGCTTTGCAAGGTTCAATATCGCCACGATAAGAGAAATCGCAAGCGCGATACCCGCTATCAGCGACGGCAGATACAAGAACGCGTCGGGATTTACCATGCCGTTGTAACGCCATTCGTCAGGGAATACGAAACCTGTCGTGTAGTCCCCGAAAATCTCTCTCACTCCGAGCCGTGATATATCAAACTCCGATACCGAATAGCCGTTGATCCATTCTCCCGCGCAAGCGTTGAACAGCGCGCTCGATAATTTCGTCGTATTGCCGATTTGGAATATCTCGGACACGAGAACCAAAAGCGAATTGGAAATCAGAATAATCAGGAACACAACGGCGAGCATTGCCATTGTGCCGAGCAGAGCGAGAAAGAATTTCCCGACGATTGTCGATACGTTTCTTTGGCTCGTTATCATATTCTTGATAAGCGCGGCAATCGTGAAGATGCAAGTCAATCCGATCGCCAAAATGAATATGCACCAAAAAATCGTGTTTACCGTATTGTCGCCTGCGAGAAATTCGATGATATTCACTCTCTCGCCGCGATAGGTTACGTCCGTAACGCCTGCAATCGCAGAGAAAATCTCCATCAGTCCGTCAACGAGTTTTAACAGCCACAGAAAAAGAAGTAAGCATAATTCTTGAAAAAATATAAGCATTTTGCTCCTCCTACCAAGTTACCCAATGCGAGAGTCCGTTTATCACAAGCGGAGTTCCCATTGCCAAAACAAACATAATGATTATGCCTACCGCAAGTTGCTTTACCATACCTCTTGCATTGATTTTTTCTTCGTTCTTCTTTGCAACGGTTACTCTGATTCCTATATATGCGCCCCATACTGCGACAACGGAAGAAAACGCTATTACAACGTATATCCAAACCGAATCTATAAGTTCTTGGAGTTTCAGAACGATTGAACGAAAACTGCTTTGCACGTCATTGGCTTGTTCTGCTTTTTGAATCAATTCTTCCGTTGTCATCTCTCCTGCTTGTAAACTGCTGTAATCCGCAAACTGCGGATCTGCATACGCTATATTTCCGTCTGCGTCCTTTGCATAAAATATAAAGGTAAACGTGCGTGATAAGTTCGACTCGTAAATATTCGTAATCCCGAAATTCAAACCGTATCCGTTCGGTTCGGTAATGCCTTTAATCGCTACTATATTGATTACCACGACGCCGTTTTCCTCTGCAACGCGCAGATAATCGCTTACTAATCCGTGCTTGATACCGTAGTCTTTGGGAAAAATCACGGCTCCGTATGTATAACTCGAATCGTAGTATTCCATAGGCACAAAATAGCAAGCCACCATGTATTTCCCTCGGCTTTCGTTATCCCCTTTTCTGAACGTTACAAATATGCTGTTGTCGATAACTTCCTGTACCGATGTAGTTTCCGCGACTGCTTCCGCATTTGCAACAACAGTCCCTCCACCGAATACGAAAGCAAATAATACGAGCAGTATTACAAGAACGAGGGGCGTTGTTTTATTTTTGTTGTTTTCTAAATTCATTCTTTACCCTCGCTTTTTTATAAAAATCAGGGCGGCAAAAAAATCTGCCGCCCCCGTTTTTGTTACGGCTATGTGCCGATTATGCGCCCACCCAAGCGGAAAGACCGTTGATGAGAAGCGGTGCGCCCATCGCTACGACGAAGATGATAATGATACCGATGATAAGGTTCTTGACCATATCGCGGGCATTGATTTTTTCCTCGTTCTTATGTGCGATTGCGATTTTGATACCGACAAACGCGCCCCATACGACGACCACCGCCGCAAGAGCCATAACGATGTAGATCCAGAACGAATCCATAAGAGATTGCAGTTTTCCTACGATTTCCGCAAGATTGTCGTTGAGAGTTGCTGCAAGTAAAGTATTCATATTCCTTTTATCCTCCTTTTATTTTTTAACCCACCCAAGCGGACAAGCCGTTGATGAGAAGGGGTGCGCCCATAGCGATTACGAAGATGATAATGATACCGATGATAAGGTTCTTGACCATATCGCGGGCATTGATTTTTTCCTCGTTCTTATGTGCGATTGCGATTTTGATACCGACGTATGCGCCCCAAATGACGACCACGGCGGCAAGCGCCATAACGATGTAAATCCAAAAGCTGTCCATGAGCGACTGCAATTTGGTGACGATACCCTGCAAACTGTCGTCGAGGGTAGTTGCTGCAAGTAAAGTATTCATTGATTATTGATTCTCCTTTTTGTTTT
>JAEDHK010000003.1 GCA_016297005.1 Clostridia bacterium | reverse complement strand
TTGCCAGCGACTACGAAAGCATTCTTTTGTATATGGCGGCGAAGTCCCAGGTCGAATTCCAAAAGCCAACCCAAGGATATAAGACCGAGAGCAACGAGGCTGTCTATAACGTAGGTTACTATGGCGATATCCCCGCTCTTATCGAAGAGGTAAAGACCGGAACCAACGTCCAGAAGATGACCTACAAAGAATTGAAGACTTTCACCATGAAGTCCGGCGCAAGTTTTGAAGACGAGATCGCGTCCGACAGTGGCGAAGACGGCAAATGGTGGAGGACCAATAAGCCCGACAGCACGCTTGAAGGTAAACAAACCGGGTTCGGTCCGGAAAACAGCGAAGAGATAAAAGCCGGAGCCACTTTAAAATATCTTTACACATATGAATTTGCCGGTTGGTTCCTGGACGAGGCTTGCCGATTTGAATTCAATCCGGCCGACAACGTAGACTTCAGTCTCGTCGTATACGCCGGCTACAAGTTGACCAAGGCGCAAGTTCAATAATCCTTTGACGGAATAACAATAATCTTCTTCGGCGCGCTTCCTATTGGAGCGCGCCGATTTCTTTTATTCCAGAGTTCCGCCCGTTCTTTTGTTAAGGTTCTTCGTTTTATCGGCTTTTAATTATGGATATTTATTAAAAATTAGTTATTGCTTTTTTATAATATATGTATTATAATAACACTATAAGTCAAAGTCTGCTCTTTTGACTATACGGAAGGAAGGTATATGGATATTAACGATATGGATATTAAGCTGATCGCCGAACGTATTAAGTGCATTCGTGAAGATCTTGAAATAACAGTTGAAGAAATGGCGTCTTTGTGCGAAATGACCCCGGAAAGGTATAAAGAATTAGAAAACGGCAGCGTGGATTTTACGTTTAGTTTTCTGAACAGATGCGCGGTTCGTTTCGGTGTGGATATTTCCGCATTAATGACGGGGAGCGTCACTTCCTATTTAAAAACGTATGCGATCGAGCGTAAGGGTTGCGGACTCAGAGTCGACAGAAGAAAGGATTTCCAGTATCTTCATCTTGCGAGCCGTTTTGCCAATCAACGGGTCGTTCCTCTTTACGTTTGCGTTCCGTACAGCAAAGAAGCGCTTGAAAAACCGATTGATACCAATACGCACACGGGACAAGAGTTCGACTATGTTCTGGAAGGTACGCTCAAATATGTGATCGGCAACAAAACGGAGTATCTTTCTGCCGGAGACAGTATTATTCTCGATTCTTCAATCCCCCACGGCATGATTGCCGCGTCTGAGGGCGGAAGCAAGTTTCTTGCAGTCGTAATAAAAAATTGATATACGGGTACGGGCTATGGGTAAATTACTTAAACATTTAAAACCAATGCTGAAATATTTCGTCGTAGTCGTGTTGCTTCTTGCGGCGGGCGCTATGGCGGAATTATTCTTGCCGGGGTTGATGGCCGACATCATCAACGATGGGATCTATTTGGATTACGAACCTGCCTACGTCCATCTTGAAATGGAAAATCCTTTCGGCGATATCGATATCGAGTTTGACAGTAAAGTCTATAACGAAGGATATATTCCCGTTTTCGAAATGAAAGACGGTTTTTCCACGACAGACATCAAGTCGACTTGGAATAAAGAGTTTAACGAAGTTACTTTATCCTTTAATTTTAAAGATATTCCCGTTTCGGACAGCGAACAACTTTTTAATCAGGTACTTATACCGTTTATGAACGCCCTGGAAAAGGTATCTTTTAAAGAGACGGGACACACGCAATACAGTCAATATTCTCCGGAAGAACAAAAGATAGTCAGAGACGCGTTCGAGTTGCTGATCGATTATGACAGTATTCTTGCCGGAACGCCGGGATTCTTATCGGCGGGCAAATCGGCGTATGCCATTCATATCGAGACGTTCCTGGATATGTTTGAGGAGGATGACAATGGCGGAGAGGAGAGTACCGTGTGGGACGATCCGAACGCAAAGCGTCTCCTTACTTCCTGCGTCATGAATATGAAGCATAGCCGCTTCGGCAACTTGCTTCCCGTTCCGGTCGCCGCCGAAAAAGACGAGAAAGGTTATGCCGTTGAAGATAAGAACGGAAATTATAATAAGATTACGGACGAATTCGGTCAGAACATTCGTCTCTCCGTCGATTCTTTCGGCGAGCCTATCGATGCAAGCCAGGTCGCTTACATCTATAATAAAGATACGGAACGTATAGAACCTTTCCTCGATTACGAGATTGTCCTCTGTAACGACGTAGGCGGCTATGCTTATAAATACGTCGACGAAACGAAATGGTACAAAAATAAGCTCGGTATGTCCGACGACGACATTCAGAAAACGGTGGCGAAATACACCGTGGTCGACAACTCTTTCTTAGGGAAGATCAAGGCTCGTTTCGTTGAGTTCGGCAAGATCCTTTCTTTGAGTGAAACGGGCTCAACAACGGCTGATCTCAGTATGAAGATCGAGAAAACGGAAGACGAATGGAAGGTCGCCGATGGTATTACCATCCAGGCGAGCAATCTGCCGTTTATTCTGAAAAAGGGACTTTTCATGTTCGCGATCACTTTCTTCTCGTCCGCATGTACGATCTTCGCTATGCTGATGAGTAGTAAGATTGCCGCATATTTCAGTATGATCTTGCGTAGCCTGGTCTTTACCAAGGTAGAAAGCTACTCTTTGGCCGAATTCGATAAGTTCAGTACGGCCAGTCTGGTTACTCGTTCGACAAACGATATAAACCAGATACAAAACGTCTTCCTCGTTATTCTTCGTACGACGCTTTCCGCGCCCGTTACCATCATAGGCGGCTTTATTTTCTCGTTCAGAACGAACGTCTATATGACGATGGTTCTTATTTACGTCCTGCCCATTCTGTTTGCGGCGGCGGCGGTCGCGGCCATCATCTGTCAGCCGTACTTTAAGGTCATACAGCGTAAAGTCGACCAGCTTACCCTTATCATGCGCGAAGGTATCACGGGTATCCGCGTCGTTCGTGCGTTTAATAAGCAGGAACATGAAAAGAAGCGTTTTGATATTGTCAATGAAAGCGCGTCGAAGACGGCCGTCGTATTGCAACGTTATTGCGCTGCTCTTGTTCCGCTTATCAATATCTGCCTGAACTGTTGTTCGGTCGGTATTTATTGGCGTGCGGCGCAACAGGTCGCAGGGGTTGCGGGAGAGTCGCTTGACGACGTTGCCAGCATGCTCGAAGTATCGCAGTACATAACCCAGATCGCTATGGCAATGGTCTTTATTGCGAGCGCGGTCGTTATTTATCCGAGAGCGGTCGCCAGTGCGGAGCGCTTGTTGCAGGTTTTGGAAACCGATCCGAAGGTTCAAGACGAACCCGGATGCCGGAACAGCGGAGACGGAAGCGGCACTATTGAATTCAGACACGTTAACTTTAAGTACAGCAGCGAAGCCGAGAAGAATATTTTGGAAGATATTAATTTCAAATGCGAGAAGGGCAAAACAACGGCTATCGTCGGCGGTACGGGTAGCGGTAAGTCCACTATTATCAACTTGATACCCCGGTTCTATGATATAACGGGCGGTAGTATTCTGATCGACGGACAAGAGGTCCGTACGTACCCGCAGGAAGAATTACGAAAGAAAATCGGTTTTGTACCGCAGCGTTCTATTCTGTTCAGCGGTACCATTGCGGAAAACCTCAGATACGGTAAGAAGGACGCCACGGAAGAAGAAATGTGGAAAGCGCTTGCCATTGCGCAGAGCGATACGTTCGTGCGTGAGAAAGAGGGTATGCTCGACTACATGGTTGAACAGGGAGGCCAAAATTTCAGCGGCGGACAAAAGCAAAGATTGTCTATTGCGCGCGCCATCACACGTCAGCCGGAGATCTATATTTTCGACGACAGTTTCAGCGCGCTCGACTTTAAGACCGATAAGAGATTGCGCGCGGCTTTGGAGGAAGTCACGAAAGAGAGTATCGTCATTATCGTCGCCCAGCGTATCGGTACGATCATGGGTGCGGACGAGATCATCGTTATGGATGACGGCAGAATGGTCGGTAAAGGAAAACATGAAGAACTCATCAGGAATTGTCAGCTGTATCGCGATATCGCGATGAGCCAGATGAGCGCAGAGGAGCTTGGATTATGAACGAGAACGAAGAAGTTGTTGTAAAAGCGGAACAAGAGCGCACGTCGTCCGTCGGTAAGATGGATATGTCCGGTGCGTTCGGCGCCAGCTCCATTAACGTAGAAAAGGTAAAAGGTGCCGAAAACTTCGGTAAAACGGTCGTTCGTCTGATCAAGTACATGAGGCCGGAAATGCTGGCTCTGATCGTCATGATCCTTCTCAGCGCTCTTGGCGCATGGTTTGCCGTATGGGTTCCGGATATCTTGAAGAAAGTCACCAACGCGATGGTCGACAGCATTCAGTATTTTAAGACGGATACGTTATTGAACGACGGCTATATTGCGAGAGTCTGTCTTATTGCGGCCGGTCTGTATTGCTTGAACGCCGTGTTTCAATTCGTCAGCGGCCTTGTAGCGGCAAGTATGGCACAGCACGTTGTGCGGCGTATGCGTTACGATATTAAAATCAAACTCGACAAAGTGCCGATTTCTTATTATGACGCGACGACCACGGGCGAAATACTGTCCCGTTTGACCAACGACGTCGAACTTGTTTCCGTTACGTTGCAGGACTCGATCAACCAGGTTATTACCGTTGTTACCACCGTTTCCGGCGTTATCTTCATGATGGCTCGTCTTGACTGGTTAATGGCGATCGTGACCATTTGCAGCGTGCCAATATTGCTTGTTGTCAGCAGTCTGGTTATCAAAAAGAGTCAAAAAGAATTTGCGCGTCAGCAACAATTGATTGGTAAACTGAACGGTCACATCGAAGAAATGTACGCGGGACACAGAGTTGTTCTTCTTTATAACCATCAGGAAGACAGTATCAAAGAGTTTGAAATTTTAAATAAGCAGCTTTTAAAAGCGACCAGAAAGGCGCAATTCCTTGCCGGTATCATTCTGCCGCTTATTAAACTTATCAATAATATAACCTACGTCAGTATCTGCGTGCTGGGCGGGTATCGGGCCGGTCTCGGGTTGATCAGTATCGGCGATATTCAGGCCTGCATCCAGTATACCAAGCAATTTGCGCAGCCTGTCGAAAACATCAGTAATATCGCGAGTACCATTCAGTCTTCTATTGCAAGTGCGGAACGCGTCTTTAAGATGTTTGACCTTGCCGAACAGGATCAGGAGACCGAACGTTGCGACGTCAGCAACTTTACCGGCGAAGTCGACTTTAAGCACGTGGCGTTCAGTTATACCGAAGATAAGCCGCTTATTACCGATATGAACCTGCACGTTAACGCTTGCGACAGTATCGCCATCGTAGGGCCTACCGGCGCAGGAAAGACGACGCTTGTTAACCTGCTTATGCGTTTTTATGAGATCAATAAAGGGCAGATATTGATCGACGGACACGACATCAGAGCTATGCACCGTGACGACCTCAGAAGTCTGTTTGGTATGGTTTTGCAGGAAACCTGGCTGTATAAAGGCACCGTTGCCGAGAATATTGCGTACGGTAATGAATTTGCCACAAGAGAGGAGATCATTGCCGCCGCAAAGAAGGCGCACGCGCATGAATTTATTGAAAGCATGGAACACGGGTACGATACCGTTCTTAATGACGACGCAAGTAACATCTCGCAGGGACAGAAGCAACTTCTTACCATTGCGCGCGCCATTCTCGCCGATCCGAAAATCATCATTTTGGACGAAGCGACGAGCTCGGTCGATACTCGTACCGAAAAGTACGTACAGAGCGCTATGCTTGCAATGATGGAAGGTAAGACGAGTTTTGTTATCGCGCACAGACTTTCTACCATAAAACATGCAGAAGTAATCCTTGTCATGAACCACGGCGACGTCGTAGAGCAGGGGAATCACGAGTTCTTGATGGCCAAAGGCGGGTTCTATCGAGACTTGTACCTGTCGCAGTTCCAAGGACAAAAAGAGGAGCCGCAGTCAGATTCCACCGGGTTCATTCAAACGTAATCGAAAAAGGGTCGTATCAAAAGTAAAGGTGCGGCCCTTTTTTGTTGAAAAAGAAAAAACGTTATGATATAATGACAGCACACCAAAGCAGTAGACGAAGGAGTACAAGATAGTATGGCAGCAATTATAAATGATATTTTTGAAAGATCTTCACTTGCGCCTCTCGGGTTGATCGTAATGCCCGGAGCAAAAGAGATGGGCGAGAAGGTTGATGGGTATTTGACGAAATGGTTTAATAGAGACGTGATTAATCACCATCTGGACGCCGAACCGCACGATACCTTTATTCTGAAATCCGATTGTCCGCGTTTCACTTCCGGCGACGGTAAGGGTATCATTTATGATAGCGTTCGCGGTATGGATCTTTATATCCTTTGCGACGTCGGTAATTATAGTATCGAGTATGATCTTCTCGGACATAAAAATCACATGTCGCCGGATGATCATTACGCCGATCTGAAACGTCTTATTTCCGCTTGCGGCGGTAAGGCGGAACGGATTACCGTCGTTATGCCTATCCTGTATGGCGGACGTCAGCACAGAAGAAACGCAAGAGAATCGCTCGATTGCGCTCAGATGTTACAGGAACTGTACGGAATGGGCGTCAAAGAGATCATTACGTTCGACGCGCACGATCCCCGCGTTCAGAACTCCGTTCCGCTCATGGGATTCGATAACTTCTTTGCTACTTATCAGATTATGAAAGCTCTTAAAAAGGTGTTTCCTGATCAGAAGATCGATAAAGATCATTTTATGATCGTATCTCCTGACGAGGGCGCTATGAACCGTAACATCTATTATGCGTCCGTACTCGGCGTCGATCTCGGTATGTTTTATAAGAGAAGAGACTATACCACCGTCGTAAACGGCAGAAATCCCATCGTCAGCCACGACTATATCGGTACCAGCGTTAAAGGAAAGGACGTATTCGTTGCGGACGATATCATTGCCACCGGCGATTCCGTCTTAAAACTCTGTCGTCATCTGAAAGAAGACGGCGCCAACAATATCTTCCTGAACGCTACGTTTGCGCTCTTTACCGAAGGCATCGAAAAGTTCCAGAAGGCTTATGAAGAAGGCCTGTTTACCGCCGTTCTCAGCACGAATCTTACCTATCTGAATCCTGAATTAAAGAAGAAAGAGTGGTTTGTGGAAGCGGATTTGAGTAAGTACATCGCATATATCATCGCTTTCTGCAATCAAAATAAATCGGTGGCCGATTTGTTGTCCAGTTCCGAAAGAATAAAGAATCTATTGAAAGACGATAAATGAAAAAAATACTGATAGCCGTTTGTATTTGTTCCGTATGCCTGTTAGCGTTGTTTGCGGGTGCGTCTGCCCCTGCCAATAATGCTGCGGCGTGGATTCTTCTTCCGGTCACACCCATTTATGCGGAAGCCTCTTTGGACGCCGACGTCTTGCACTTTTGTGCTCAGAATGAAAACGTGGTCGTTGTGGGGGAGTCTTTTGTCGGGGCGGACGGACGCACGTGGCAAAAAGTATCGTATATCAATTCCGTCGAAGGGTACGTAACGTACGACTCGTTGTATTTTACCGGAAACGCCTCGATGGAAAATATCAAAATGGTAAAAGTGTCTCCCACGCAAATGGGGAAAAAAGTCGGTTTATATAAGATTGTGACCGAGGATCCCGTGCTTGAACTGTCCGACGGCGAAAACGTCGCTTTATTGAAGACGAACGTTGATTACGGAGATTATTCCATCGTAGAGTATAACGGCGAACAGTACTTTGTAAAGACGAGCGAACTTACCGATACGTTGACCTATGACCAGAAAATAGCCGTCATTATCGCCGCGGCAATGGTCGGACTCCTGATCAGTTCTGTGGTCATCATATTGCTTTATAAAAGAAAAAAGATGAACAAATGATTTTTCCCCGACATATTCTGTGAATATGTTGTACCGCGTTTGTTATTGCGATAAGTTTTCCGTGACAAGCGTCAGATATAACGGCGAAGAACGTTTGATTGCATATTATAAAGATCCTATCGTTATACGGAAGAGTTTTTACCCTCTTCCGTTTCGTTATTTCTCGGATTATTCGTTAAATCACAATACCGTTGTATTGCTGTTTGCCGAGGTCGTTCTGGATAAAGCGTTATCCGGGTTCTTTGTTTTCAACAAAGGCATGATCGCCTGTGTGGCCGAAAGCGTTGAAGAGGGTGCGAAACGAAGAAAGGTATATAAAAAGATCGGTTTGTGCGTAGGAGAAGACTGTAAGAGCCCGTTTACGTGCGAACTTCTTCGCGGCGAGGCAGAGACGATCGTATGCGCTACCGCCAAACCGCTCGCGAAAGAAGACTACGGTTTAATGCTCGCTTACAAAACGCTCATTCCCGTGCCTACTCTATTTGTGTTTTCCGATTGTATTTATTTTATAAATAAAAGGATCATCGAACAAAAAGAAAATGAAATCTTTCAAATAGAATCAACGTTATCTGTACATAATCTTAAAAAAGGACAAGAATCCGTCGTGGTTATTGAATCATAACGCTTTTTATCGTAGAAAAATAAGTAAAATTACGTTTTTAAGCATAAATGATTGCAAAAAGTGTCATTTAATGATATAATACCACCAACAAATAAATCCTTTTGGAGGCTTTTATGAATAAAATGACTATTCGTGACGTCGACGTAAAAGGTAAAAAATGTCTCGTTCGTTGCGACTTCAACGTTCCGATGAAAGACGGCGTTATTACCGATGAAAATCGAATCAAAGGCGCTTTGCCGACCATTAAGTATTTAATGGAACATGGCGCGAAGGTAGTGCTTTGCTCTCATATGGGCAAACCGCACAATATCTTTACGCCCGGTTTTAAATTGAACAAAAAAGAAAAGAAAGCTATCGAAGCTCTGCCCGAAGCCGAACAAAAACAGGCTAAGGAAGAAGCTATCGCCAAGGCTCTTAAATCCGATCCGAAGAAGTTCACGCTCAAACCGGTTGCCGACAGACTGAACGAACTTCTGGACGGTAAAGTTACTTTTGCTACCGACATCGTCGGAGAAGACGCAAAAGCGAAAGTTGCCGCTTTGAAAGACGGCGAATGCGTTTTGCTTGAAAATACTCGTTTCGACGCCGGCGAAGAGGGCAGAGATGAAGCGTTTTGCAAAAAACTTTCCGAATTTTGCGATATTTTTGTTAACGACGCTTTCGGTACCGCACACCGTTCCCACGCTTCTACCGCGGCTATCGTCGAGTATGGTTTTGCAAAGGTTGCCGTTTGCGGCTTCCTGATCGAAAAAGAATTATCCGTCATGGCCGACGCTTTGGAGAACCCCGTTCGTCCTTTCGTTGCTATCCTTGGCGGCGCGAAGATTGCCGATAAACTCAACGTTATTGATAATCTTCTCAACAAGTGCGATACTCTTATCATCGGCGGCGGTATGTCCTATACCTTTATGAAGGCGCAGGGCTATGAAGTAGGCACTTCTTTGGTGGACGATGAAAAAATCGAATACTGCTTGAAAATGATCCAAAAAGCAAAAGATCTCGGCAAAAAGCTTTATTTGCCCATCGACGCCGTTGTCGTTAAAGAGTTTCCTAACCCGATTGATCAACCGATTGAATCCAAAATGGTCGACATCGACAGCATCCCTGCCGATATGATGGCCTGCGATATCGGCGAAAAAACTCAAAAGCTTTATGCCGACGTCGTTAAGAGTGCCAAGACCGTTATTTGGAACGGACCTATGGGCGTATTCGAAAACCCGACTCTCGCCAAAGGTACCAACGCCGTTGCAAAGGCCCTTGCCGACGCTACGGGGGCTACGACCATTATCGGCGGCGGAGACAGCGCGGCTGCGGTCGCTCAACTCGGTTATGCTGATAAGATGTCTCATATTTCCACCGGCGGCGGCGCTTCGCTCGAACTGTTCGAAGGCAAGATTCTCCCCGGTATCGCTTGCTTGAACGAAAAACAATAACAATTATATTTAACGAAAGGAGAAAAATCATGAAAAAGAATATTATTGCGGGAAACTGGAAAATGAATAAGACCAATGAGGAGACCAAGCAACTCATTGAAGAATTGAAGCCCCTCGTAAAAGACGCAAAGTGCGAAGTCGTATGTTGCGTACCTTTTACCGATATCGTTACCGCTCGTAAAGCGGCAAGAGGCAGCAATATTCAAATCGGCGCTCAGAACGTACATTGGGCTGAAAAAGGAGCTTTTACCGGCGAAATCAGTGCCCAAATGCTCAAAGAGCTGAAAGTTCAATACGTAATTACCGGACACAGTGAAAGAAGACAGTATTTCGGCGAAACCGACGAAACCGTCAATCTTCGCACGAAGGCCGCTCTCGCCGCCGGACTTAAAGTTATCGTTTGCGTAGGCGAACTCCTCTCTGAAAGAGAAAGCGGAAAAACCGCCGAAGTTGTTACTCGTCAAACGATCGGCGCTCTGAAAGACATTACCAAGACCGAATTGAAGTCCATCGTTATTGCGTACGAACCCGTTTGGGCTATCGGAACGGGCAAGACCGCTACCGCTCAGGACGCCAACGATACCATTAAGATCATTCGTAAAACCGTTCGTAAGCTCTATGGCAGAGCCAGCGCTTCTTCCATTCGTATTCAATACGGCGGCAGTATGAACCCGCAGAACGCAACCGAACTCATGGCTATGCCTCAGATCGACGGCGGACTTATCGGCGGAGCAAGTTTGACCGCGGAAAAATTCGCTAAGGTCGTCAACTATTAATCGTTAAACTGATTAAACGCCGGAAGCTGAGAGTTTCCGGCGTTTTTTGCAAGGAGCAATTATGAGTAAATTTACTGGTCTTATTATTTTGGACGGCTTCGGTATCAATCAACGAGACGAAGGTAATGCGATCAAGACGGCCGGCACTCCATATTTTAACAGTTTGCTGAAAAAATACCCCCATACGCAGATTGGCGCTTCCGGTATGGACGTAGGCTTACCGAACGGACAAATGGGTAACAGCGAAGTCGGTCACTTGAACATGGGTGCGGGCAGAGTCGTTTATCAAGAGCTTACGAGAATCACAAAGTCTATATCCGACGGCGATTTTTTTGAGAACGAAGCTATTCTTAACGCTATGCATAGCGCGCGCGATAATGGTAAAAAGTTTCATACGTGGGGTCTGTTAAGCGACGGCGGCGTTCATTCGCATTTCGAGCATCTTTGCGCTATCGTCAAAATGGCGAAGAAAGAGAAGTTGGATAACATATATATTCATTGCTTTTTGGACGGAAGAGACGTTCCGCCGGCAAGCGGGGCCGATTTTATCGCTCGTCTGCAAGAATTCTTGAAAGAAGAGAAATTCGGAAAAATCGCTTCTGTGACCGGGCGTTTCTATGCAATGGACAGAGACAATCGTTGGGACAGAGTGGAAAAGGCTTTCAACATGCTGACGCTCGGAGAGGGCGAACAGGTCATCGATCCCGTAGCCGCTGTCAGAAAAAGCTATGAAGAGGGTGTTACGGACGAATTCGTTACGCCGAAGGTCGTTATGGAGGGCGGCAAGCCGGTCGCTTGCGTAGAAGAAGGGGATAGCGTTTTCTTCTTCAATTTCCGTCCCGACAGAGCAAGAGAGATCACCAGAGCTTTTATTATGGAGGATTTTTCCGCTTTTGAGCGTAAATGCGGATTTTTACATCCCGTTTACGTAGGAATGACGCAGTACGACGCGACCTTCGCTCCTTATCTTGATACCGCTTTCAAACCGCAAAAACTGACTCATACGTTGGGGGAAGTATTTGCGGAGCATAATTTAAAGCAGCTTCGCATTGCGGAAACCGAAAAGTACGCGCACGTTACTTTCTTCTTTAACGGCGGAGTTGAAAAGCCGAACGAGAACGAGGATCGTATTCTGATCCCGTCCCCGAAAGTCGCGACTTACGATCTTAAACCGGAAATGAGCGCATATGAAGTGGCAGAAAAAGCCGCAGAGCAGATCAGATCGGGCAAGTACGACGCTATGATTCTTAATTTTGCCAATTGCGATATGGTCGGCCATACCGGCATTTTCGATGCGGCGGTCAAAGCAGTCAAGGCTGTGGACGAATGTTTGAAAACGGTAATCGAGGCTATACTATCCGTTGGCGGCGAGGCTATCGTTACTGCAGATCACGGTAATGCCGATAAGATGTACGAGGACGGTTCGACAAAACCGTTTACTGCCCACAGTACCAATCCGGTTCCGCTCGTTGTCGTTAAAGATGGTCAATTCGATCTGCGCGAAGGCGGCGTTCTTGCCGACGTTGCGCCGACGATGCTCAAGATGATGGGCATTGAGCAACCCGTTGAGATGACCGGAAAGGCTTTATATTGAGCGAATTTTTGTTTTCGTATTGCAGAAAAAAAATATCTGTGATATACTTGTAATAACCATTTGATTTGGAGGCAAACGATGTGCAAGAAAAGAAAAAAACAAGACATTCCGCAGGTGCCTGATACCGAGAACGAGACTGTTTTTCCTGTAGCAGAGTCGGCCCCGGAAGTCCCAAAGGAAAAAGATTACTTTAACGAGTATTACAAAGCGTACAAAAACGATTATATCGAGCAATATCTTCGCGCCTATCGCAAGTATAAAGAAACGGGAGAAATTGACGATACGTTGAGGGAACTGCAAGGTTTCGATACGGATATCGGAGAAGAAAAAGATCCGTTCTGAGTTTTGCTTGTAAAATGACAAAAAAAAAGACTTCGGTAATAAAACCGAAGTCTTTTTACTATACGTTACGGATTAGAAGAATTCATGGTAGATTGCGGCAATGGCGCGGTGCAGATCGTCTCCGTTGACGCCGACAATAATATTGATCTCGCTGCTGCCTTGGTCGATCATTTTGATATTGATATTCGCGTTTGCGAGCGCAGTGAAAACACGCGCGGCAGTACCGGTCTGATTGCTCATACCGTGTCCGACGATAGCGATAAGGGCGATATTTTTATAAACGAAGATCAAGTCGGGATTGACCTCGCCGCGGATCTTTTCGATGATGCTGAATTCGAGACCATCGGTAAGGTGGTCGTTCGGGACGATCAAGCTCATCGTGTCAATGCCGGTCGGCATATGTTCGATGCTGATATCATAATACTCGAAGATGGACAGAATTTTGCGGCAGAAACCGACCTCGTTGTTCATGAGCGCTTTGCGCACGAAGAAGGTAGTAAATCCCGTTCTTCCGGCGATACCGGTAATAAGAGAGGTCTTTTTGTCCGAAGTATCGTGAAGAATAAACGTTCCTACGGCAGACGGATTAAAGGTGTTGCGAACGTTAATGGGGATGTTTGTGGATTGCAACGGGAAAATGGACGCCGGATGCAATACGCTCGCCCCCATATAGGACAGTTCTCGGAGTTCCTCGTAACTCAAAAAGTCAATAATATGCGGAGTATCGACGATCCTCGGATCGGCAGTCATGAAGCCGTCTACGTCCGTCCAGTTTTCATAAACGTCAGCTTGAACGCCGCGAGCAATAATAGAGCCCGTAAAATCGCTCCCGCCGCGCGTGAAGGTTTTTATCGAGCCGTCGGGTAATGTGCCGTAAAAACCGGGGATAACGGCTCCATTGACGATAGAGAGACGTTTTGAAACGAGATCGTTGGTATAAGAGGCGTCAAAATTTCCTTTTTTGTTAAATTTGATGATTTCGGCGGAGTCAACGAATTCAAATCCCAAAATCTCGCTCATGACGAGCGCGGAAAGGTATTCGCCGCGGCTTGCCGCATAATCGGGAGAAGTCGACTTATTGATATTGTCTTCTACTTCGTCCAGATACTTATTGATGTCGAGCGTCAGATTAAAATCCCGCACGATCTCAGTAAAGCGTTCTCTGATCTTGGAAAAATAGATATGGCAGTCGCCGCTGTTATTTTTTTCTTCGTAAGAAGCGAGCAGTAAATCGGTGATCTTTTCGTCGCCTTTGAATCTTTTTCCGGGTGCGCTGACTACAATAAAGCGTCTTTCAGGATCGCTTTGAATAATGTCTTTAACTTTCAGTATAGCCTCTTTGTTGGCCATGGAAGTTCCGCCAAATTTTGCTACTTTAATGTTCATTATTTTATCCCCTTTGCCTCGATATAATATTTTTTTGTGTCTTCCGTTCCTATGGAAAAAGCCTTTTGCGGCAAGTTTCCGTTATGAATGACGTAGTTAAATAACGTCGCTTTATCAAACGTTGGCATCAAGACGCCGACTGTATTTTTTTGTTCGGCAAGCGCCCGTACTTGCGAGGGCGAATGCTCGTACTCGATTTCGATAGTATTATCGTTTTTGCATTTTGTCAACAACTCCTGAACGGCTTTGATCGTTTCAGCGCTGTCGTCAGGACAGGGAACGAGAATATCTTTTCCGTCGTATACGATCGTTATCGTTTTGGGACCTGACAAAACTGTTTTTAAGTTATTGATAAAATTTATCGGTTCTTTACACCTGACGACTCTGTGGATGGGCTCGAAGTCCATAGAATCCTGATAGAGATTGACCGCCTCCACTAAGATATATCTTGCCGGATGATTTTTCCGTTCGCTTTCGGAGAGTGATTGTTTCAGAATGTTCCAATGTTCTTTTGCGGAAGCCATACTGTGATTTCCGTCGCCGACGGCAAATAGCATTTTTGCGTTGACGCCGTATTTTTCGATCTGCGTTTTTTCGTCCAGCAGGGCAAGGAACTTTTTCTCGAGTTCTTCCGTGTCCGGTAAGTGATATGCGCATACTGAACCGCCGTGTTGATTCAACGTAAAGTCATATAACTTTTCCAGCTTATCTCTGTTTTCGTAGATCGGCTCGACGATCTCCTTTTTTCTGTCGTCGTATAAGAGGATAATGTGCGGCAATTCGATGGAGGCGTTTTCCTTAATGCGCATACGAACGGGCAGGCGTTCCAGAATGGTTGCTTCGGTCGCGCGGATCGGCACTTCTACCTTATGATAGTCGTATTGTTCAAGGTCAATGCTCATGACGAGACCGACGCGCTTTTTTCCGGAGGGGAGAGTTCTTTCGACAAGGATCATGCCGGGAATTTCCTTAAAAAAGCCGCTTTCTGTATATCGGCGCATTTCGTCATTGATTTTATCGATACGCGCCTGTATGTCGGCGTCTTTTAAAAATATCTCCGGAAAGGTGATATGAAGGGTACTCGGCGCGTCGCCGATGTAGTCGTATAATTCCTGCCAATATTTCATATTGGACGTATACTGGTCGCAAGCGATAACCGCCCATTTGGACAAGTCGCATTTCTTGGGTAAAAGAATTGGTTGTCTTCCAAAAAGTTTCATTCTGTTTTATCTTCCGTAATTGTATAGTTATTTTTTTCCTTTTTCAATGTCGTCGCGCAACGGATCATACAACATATCGAAAAGACGTTCCGGTGTAAGATATCTTCTGAGAATGCCTTTTCTGACTGTGGAGATGATACCGGTTTCTTCGCTGATAATAATGCTGATAACGTCGTTGACTTCCGATTCGGTCACGCCGATGCCGGCGCGGTGTCTTGTGCCTAGCGTTTTATCGACGTCCAAAGACTTCGTAAGGGGCAAGAAGGAACCTGCCGTAACGATACGATAGTCCTTGATTATGACGGCTCCGTCGTGCATGGGACTCTTCGTATTGAAGATGCTTTCAAGTAGGGGAGCGGATATCTCCGCGTCTAATCTGACGCCCGATTCGATAATATAATTGTCGATCTTCTCGCGAACGATGACGATCAATGCGCCGGTCCTGGATTTTGAAAGAGATTGACAGGCAGAAACGATCGCTTTTAAAGAGGTGCGCACTTCTTCGTCGGTAATGTTTTTTTGTTCCGTTTTCAGATGAAGTCGCCTTACACGAGCAAAGAGCGTTTTGATGTCGTTTTCATACACAATAATGCAGGCAATACAGAAAAATACGCACACAAGGAACATGAGTTGTTGTGCCGTTTCCAAACCTTTTATATCAAACCATTCAATAATATGCGTTGCCAGATAGACGAAAAAAATGGTTAAGTATAAGCAAAGCAAGGTCGGCGATTTTCTTTTTGCAAAGAAGATCACGATAAAAATCGATAAGAGTGCCGCAATGCACAAAGAAATGATTTTTCCTGCTAATTCCATAGTTGCATCTCCCGTTTAAAATCCGAAGTCGTCGTATATATTGCGTTGTTTCGGTTCGTTGATAATGGTAATCGTTTCTTTCGGGCCATGATCGTCGTTATCATAAGGGTTCTTTTTCAATTTCTGATAGTATAAGTAAGCCAGAAATGCCCATATCGCGACAATGCCGAAATCTAACCAACAAGCAACCATCGCTACGACGGAAAGAACGCCGGAATAAAAAACAACCGCGCGTAAGGCCTCGATCAAAGTGATTACTAAATAAATGCCGAAATACAGTCTGCCGATAAAGAGTAAAGCTCTCGGATGATTCCTTTGCGGCAGAAAACGCACCCTGAAATCTTCGTAAAAGACGTACAGGAAGAAAGTAAGGGAAGAAAACGGAACGATAGAAGAAAGGATCAATTCTACGTCGTTATTGAAATTGTCGGGCGAAAAAACGCCGGTGTAGGCGCCGTTCGTCGTTTGGGTAAAAAAGTAGCTGACGCCGATAAGGCCGATCAACAGATTGGAATAGATATAACACAAACGCAAACGGAATTTTATGTCCGAACGATTTGTTTTGGCACTGAAACGAGCAAGCAGGACGCCGGAAACGATATGATTTATCAACTCGAAAATAAGCGCGCTGAATATTGCGAGGAAAACACAGGATATAATGATGAAGGCAAGTGCGTTAATACTCAGTTCAACTTCCATAGCAGAGACGTTTTCCATGATCAGTCCGATCGCGTCGGCTGACGAAGTAACATAGTAATAGGCGTTGGCAAAAAAAACGGCGACGGCCGAGATCAGGAACCAAACGATCTCCGGCAGGACGCGGAACTTTGCTACGAGAGAATCGGATAATAAAGATTTCATACTGCCTCCTTGGTCAATAGATTCGATACGGCCAGGTTAAAGGCCGTTTCGTCGGAAAGCGTTCCGTTTTTGAACTTGTATTCGTAATCGGTCAGCATAGCGACGCAGTTTTTCAGTCTGGACTGGGAATAGCCCTTAATTCTTCTTGTTTTTTCCACGGCAAATTCTTTTATTCCGAGCAGATTGGCCATTTGTTTATTGTCATACGGCGTGATCGAGCAATAAAGCATCCGTCTGAACTGATTGGCCAGAATGGAAAGCAGAAGAGCCGGCTTTTCGCCCTGTCTCAAAAGTTTTTCTAGTTGTTTTTCGGCAGTTTGAAGACGACCTTCGACAATACTGTTTGCAAAAAGGAAAACGGTTGTTTCCACGTCTTCGGAGACGCACAGTTCAACGTCCTCGGCAGAAACAAGCGTATTTTCGCAATAAGCGTTGAGCTTTTTCGCTTCATTATTGATCCTTGCCATATCGCAACCGGTCATATCTACAAGCAATCGCACCGCTTGTTTTTCGATCCCGGCAGGGAAAAGCTTTTCCACATAATCCCCGCAAGAAAACTTATCGAGAGGAGAACAGTCCACGACGCGGCATAACTTGATTTCAGCATTGTTCAGAAAAGAAGAGCCGCAAAAGCAAAGAATGTTCTGATCAAAAGGATAGGTCAAAAAAGATTGCAACGCGGCATGTTCTTTATCCGTCGGAACAAAGTCGGGGTCTTTGACGAACACCACCGTTCTGTCGTCGGTAAAACAAATCGTGTCAAAGGCGGAAATGATTTCCGAGACGTCGCTGATTTTTTCCAAAACACGTAAAGAAAGACTATCGTCCGGAAGAAGGGAACGAATAATTCTTTCAGCGTAAGGCAACCAATAAGAATCGGTTCCTTTCAAATAATAGGCGCCACCCGACAAGCATTCCGCGTTCAACTTGGAAGCATGGAGCAAATCAGACTGCATAATAAGTATTATTATACAGAAATGCTTAATTATGTCAAATAATTTTGAACTTATTTATTATAAAAGCCCAAAAAACTGGTTGCTCCGAGCGCTTTAACGATTGTTTTGACTTCGTTTATATATGCGGAAGAGAACAGTATGCTTATACCGCAACCGAGACGTAGTCTCGAGGGAGTATTGATCGTTATACAGGCGATTTTTTTCGATTGAAGATAGCGATAGACTGATAATGCTTGCGTTCTGGACTTAAATACGGCGATTGTATTCATGTTTCTCCTTTGAATAAATGCGTTTTATGGCTAATACAATATATTCGTAAAGAATCGAAAACGTTTCCGGAGGAGGATATATGATATATTTGGATAACGCCGCGACGTCAAGAAGAAAACCGCTTTGCGTATACTTTGCGTTATGGAAAGAAACGATGCTGGCTGCAAACCCCGGAAGAGCCGGACACCGCGCTGCGATGGCCGCCGCATTGAAGATCGAAGAAGTGCGGAACGTCATCCGTGAACGTTTCATGGATGGGGACGTCGTTTTTACCAAGAACTGCACGGAGGCGTTAAACCTTGCTTTTAACGCCAGATTAAAGCATAAAAAAGTCGTTACCACGACCGCGGAGCATAATTCTGTTTTGCGCCCCTTGAAGCGTATGTCCATGCAAGGAAAGATCGATCTGGTTATTGTCGATCCGAGCGTCGAAGCGATTTCAAAAGCGGTAGATCAGGGAACGGGAATGGTCGTTATAGGATCCGTATCGAACGTAACGGGAAAGAAAAATCCGGTCGAAGAGATATGCTCCGTCGTGCGTAAAAAGTCGGACGCGCTGATCGTTGTGGACGGTGCGCAGAGCGCGGGCAAAACGGATATCGACTTAAAGAACGCGGATATGTTCGCAACCAGCGGTCACAAGTCTCTTCTCGGCGTACAGGGAACAGGTTTTTTGATCGTAAGAAGAGGGATAGTTCTCGAACCGTTGACGACCGGAGGAACGGGAAGCTCCGGCCCGGAGATAGACGTGCCGAACGATATCCCCGAGGGAATGGAAGCCGGTACGTTGAACGGACCGGGAATTATCGCTCTGGGCAAAGCGATCGAATACGTTTTTCGGCGCAAAAATCGGTTCGCGGCGAAAGAAAACAGATGTGCATATCTATTATGTAATTTACTATCGAAAGAAAAGACAGTCGTCGTCTATTCCTGTCAGAACGGTATTGTTTTGTGCAACGTAAAAGGAAGGCAAGCGAGCGAGGTCGCGGACTTGCTTTCACAAAATTACGGCATATACGTAAGGAGCGGATTGCACTGCGCGCCCCTCATGCATAAAAAACTAGGAACCTTGCCGGAGGGCGCGATACGTATCAGTTTCGGAAGAAACAATAACATCTTGCAGGTTTTTTACGTTTACTACGCTTTTAAAAGAATATGTCGCAACGTGAACGCAACCAAAGAAGATCGCATATAAATGGCATACCGGGAGGGAAATATGGACGTTGGGGAATATATAAGAAGAAAAGAACGGGAAAAAAACAATAAAAAAGCGGCGCAAGAGATCGATCTGGGGAAATATACATCCATGAGTGAAGAACAACTTATGCAAGAATTATTTCGCGTGGCAAATTCTTCGGGCGTAAGCAACGAAGAACTGGACTCTTTTTATCGCAATGCGGAACCTTATCTGACGCCGGAACAAAAGGAAAAGATGAGAAATATCATTATGCAATTAAAGAGGTAAAATGAATAACAATATGCTGTTATTGCTTCTTCCGTTTCTGATGAACGGAAAGGGAGATATGACCGGCGTGCTGACGGAAGTATTGAAAAAGCAGTCTTCGGCCGTTGATCCGATGACGCTTCTCGCATTGACCATGCTTTCGGGAAGAAACGGAGGCAAAACGTCCGAAACGTCCGGCACCGAGTCGATCAGAGAATTCGGCGGGAACGACGTGCTCGCCTTGTTGAAAATTTTGGCCGAAAAGAAGGATCAGTCCGTCTGAAAGGGCGGGACGTATTGTTCGCCGACGGACGAGAGTTCCTGAACGTAACAGTCGTCGACGCCGTTTTTTAATAAATAATTGATAACGAGTTTATTTTCGAGGGGCTTCAACGTTCTTTGTATCGTAGAACGATAGGCGGGCGTAAACTGCGACATAACGCTGAGTTTTGCGGCGGGGTGAAAATATTTTTTATACGCGTCGATGACGGCATACGTGTTGTCCAGTTGACCGGGAAGAATCAGGTGTCGGATGATCACGCCTTGTTTCAGTAAGCCGTCTTTATATACGAGAGGTTTACTTTTTACCATGGTCTTCGTTGCTTCGAGACAATAATCGAAATAGTCATTGATCCCGGAAAAACGGTATGCCGTCCGGTTATCGGCGTATTTGAAGTCGGTTAAATACACGTCCACGTAATCATTCATCCGTTCGATAACCTCCGGGAGTTCATAGCCGGACGTGTTATAAACGATTGGGATGGAAGGGCGGTAGATATCGAGGGCAAGGCGTATTTTATCTGAAAAATGAGTGGGCGTGACAAGATTGATATTATGCATTCCTGCTTGTTCGATTTTTTTAAATTCTTCGGCAAGATCAGCAGGTGTGTAGGTCTTTCCGACGTAGCTTTTGCTGATCTGATAATTTTGGCAAAACTCGCAATTCAATGAACAGCCGCTGAAAAAGACGGTTCCGCTCCCATTTGTCCCGCTGATCTCCGGCTCTTCATAAAAATGTGCGCCGATACGGCAGATCTTCATTTCGATCCCCGCGCGACAACGACCGAAAGAAATCTTTCTGTTTACTTTGCAACGATGGGGGCATAATTGACAGAGGTTTTCCATTTGTTTTTCCTGACGGTATTTAATATATCACTTTGATCGGGCGAATGCAATGTAAATGTTATTATTGATTCTTATGATAAGGACAAAACTATAGTTCTCATAAAATATTACCGAAAGCCGCGCCGTTGAAAGATCAGTAAAAAAACAAAAGTATTTTTACGGAATTGTATTTTTCGCTTGCTAAGAAAAATGTGCGTGTGATATAATAGAAAAAATTTCGGAGGAAAAGAGATGCTCTTTACCGGAGGCGACGTTTTTGTCGACGGAAAATTTCAGAAAACGAACGTAAGAACAGAACAAGGCAGGATTATTTCATTAGCTCCGGATTTAGTCGTCGGAGAAGAGGTTACCGACGTTAGCGGATATTTTATTTTTCCCGGTTTCATCGATGTGCATACGCATTTGAGGGAACCGGGTTTTTTTTATAAAGAGACGATCAGTAGCGGAACATCGGCCGCGGCTCGCGGTGGGTATACTACCGTGTTTTCCATGCCGAACCTTGATCCTTGTCCGGATAATAGCGTTCATCTGGCCGTTCAACAAAATATTATCGAACGCGACGCGGTAATACGCGTGATTCCGTACGGAGCTATCACTAAGGGAGAAAAAGGCGAAGAGCTCAGCGATATGGAAGAGATTGCGGATCTTGTTTGCGCTTTTTCAGACGACGGTCGCGGCATTCAAAGCGAAGAGATGATGGCGGAAGCCATGAAAAAGGCAAAATCGCTGAAAAAAGTAATATGCGCGCATTGCGAAGACAACTCTTTATTGCGCGGCGGATACATCCACGACGGAACGTATGCGGCAAGCCGCGGACACAGGGGGATCTGTTCCGCAAGCGAATGGAAACAGATCGAACGAGACGTCGCCTTAGCCGAAAAAATCGGTTGCCCCTATCACGTTTGCCACGTATCTACCAAAGAAAGCGTGGAGATCATAAGACAAGCCAAAAAAAGAGGAGCGGACGTCACGTGCGAGACCGCGCCCCATTATCTTGTGCTGGACGAAAATGACTTGCAGGAAGAAGGAAGATTCAAGATGAATCCACCCCTTCGCTCTTCGGAAGACAGACAAGCCCTTATCGATGGGATTCAGGACGGTACGATCGATATGATAGCGACCGATCACGCTCCCCATTCACAAGAAGAAAAATCCAAAGGATTGGAAAAGAGTCTGATGGGTGTGGTCGGATTGGAAACGGCCTTTCCTATTTTGTATACGGAACTTGTCAAAAAGAACCTTGTTTCTTTGGAGAGGCTTCTGGAAACGATGACTTCCGCTCCTGCGCGCAGGTTCGGCCTGCAATCAGGGCTTTCCGTCGGAAGTCCGGCAGACTTTTGCGTATATGATCTCAAAGAAAAATACGTTATCGATCCCGAGGACTTTTTATCGAAAGGAAGAAGCACGCCTTTTGCAGGGAGAACGGTGTTCGGGAAAAATAAATTTACGGTCTTTAACGGTAAGATCGTTTGGCAGGATAAATAATAAAAAACAATCCGGAAGACAAACCGGGAATATAAATACGGAGGCAGTTATGACAAAAAGAAAGGATCTTAAAAAGATTTTGATTATCGGTTCTGGACCCATCGTCATCGGACAGGCGGCAGAATTCGATTATGCCGGCACCCAAGCGTGTCTTGCTCTCAGAGAAGAAGGATACGAGGTCGTTCTGGTTAACTCTAACCCCGCGACCATAATGACGGATACGGTAATCGCCGATAAAGTATATATGGAGCCTCTCACGTTGGAATATATCGCAAAAATCCTTCGTTACGAGCGTCCGGACGCCATTGTCCCGGGTATCGGCGGACAGACCGGGTTGAACCTTGCGATGCAACTGGATAAGAAGGGTGTATTAAAGGAATGCGAGGTCGAATTGCTCGGGACGAGCAGTAAGAGTATCGAACAGGCCGAAGACAGAGAACTGTTTAAAGAGCTGTGTCAAAAAATCGGGGAGCCGGTCATTCCTTCCGAAATAACGTATAGCATCGAAGAAGCTAAAAACGCCGCAAAAAGGATAGGGTACCCCGTTGTTTTGAGACCGGCCTTTACTTTGGGCGGAACGGGTGGCGGCTTTGCCGAAAATGAAGAAGAATTAATTAAGATCGGAATGAACGGCTTTAAGCTCTCTCCCGTACATCAGGTACTCGTCGAAAAGAGCGTGAAGGGATATAAAGAGATCGAGTTTGAAGTTATGCGCGACTCCACCGACAAGGCCATTACCATCTGCGGTATGGAAAACGTCGATCCGGTCGGCGTGCATACGGGAGACTCCATCGTTGTCGCCCCCATCATGTCGCTGAACGATCACGATCTGAAAATGCTCAACGACAGCGCGATAAAGATCATCAGAGCTTTAAAGATCGAGGGCGGGTGCAACGTGCAATTCGCGCTCAATCCTAATTCGAGCGAATACTTTTTGATCGAGGTAAATCCGCGCGTATCACGTTCTTCGGCGCTGGCCAGCAAGGCAAGCGGATATCCCATTGCGAGAGTTACGGCAAAGATCGCCGTCGGTATGACCTTGGACGAAATACCCCTTGCAGGTACCACCGCCGCAAAAGAACCTTCGCTTGACTACGTTGTGGCAAAATTCCCCCGGTTCCCGTTTGATAAGTTTACCGACGCTCCCAACCTACTCGGAACGCAAATGAAAGCGACGGGCGAAGTCATGGGGATCGGATCCAATCTTGACGAATGTATGTTGAAATCGGTTCGTAGTCTGGAGATCGGCGTTAACCATCTTTATATGGCAAAATTCGATGGAAAGAGTAAAGAAGAACTTCTGGATTACGTAAAAGAATTCCGCTCGGATAATATTTTTGCCATCGCTCAACTTTTCAGAGTGGGCGCAACCATCGACGAAGTGTTTAAGGTAACGATGATTACGCCTCTGTTCCTCGAATGCGTGAAGAGAATAGTGGTGGACATGGAAAACATATTGAAAGAAAAACCCATGGACGCGAAGGCTCTTCTCGGAGCCAAGATAATCGGTTTTTCGGACGCTTACGTTGCGAAACTCTGGAATAAGAAAGAGATCGAGGTAAGAAATTTTCGTAAAGAAAACGATATCGTTCCCGTGTTCCGCATGGTAGATACTTTACATGCGGGAGCTTATATTCCTTATTTTTATTCTTCGTATACGGGTAAAAACGATTCGATTTTGACAAACAAAACGAAAACGGTCGCTTTGGGTGCGGGACCCATACGTATCGGACAGGGCGTTGAATTCGACTATTCCACAGTTCACGCTGTTTCCACGATCAAGAAGTCCGGCTATGAAGCCATTATAATCAATAATAATCCGGAGACCGTTTCTACGGACTACACGACGGCCGACAAACTATACTTCGAGCCCCTGACGCCCGAAGACGTTATGAACATTATCGACTTCGAAAAGCCGCAGGGCGTTATTGCCTCCCTTGGCGGGCAGACCGCAATCAACCTGGCGGAGCCTCTTATGAAGATGGGCGTAAAAATAATCGGTACCGATTGCGAAGCGATCGAACGGGCGGAAAACCGCGACGCTTTTGAGAAGATTCTTGAAAAGCTGGACATCCCGCAACCGAAAGGATGCGCCGTTACCAAGATCGAAGACGGTTTAAGAGTGGCGGAAGAGATCGGTTATCCCGTGCTTGTCCGTCCCAGCTTTGTTCTCGGAGGGAGAGCAATGCAGATTGTCGCGAATCAGGAACAATTAAGGCACTATCTGAAAACCGCCGTTGAGATCGACGAAGATAAGCCGGTTCTTGTAGACAAGTATATTCAGGGTAAAGAAGTGGAAGTGGACGCCATCTGCGACGGCAGAGACGTCTTTGTGCCCGGCATTATGGAACTCGTTGAAAGAACGGGGATTCATTCCGGCGATTCCATTAGCGTATACCCGTCTTTCAGTATTCCGGACAAAGTTAAAGGAACCATTCTTCAGTATGCCAAAAAGCTTGGATTGGGTATCGGTATTAAAGGTTTATTTAACATTCAGTTTATTGTCGATAAGGACGATAAGGTCTTTATTATTGAGGTAAACCCTCGTTCTTCCCGTACCGTACCGTTCCTTTCGAAGGCAACCGGATATAGCCTGGCCGACATTGCAACGGAGGTCATTTTAGGTAAGTCGCTCAAAGAACAGGGCATATTTGATATCTATCCCACAGAGAAAAAGAGATGGTACGTTAAGGTCCCCGTTTTCTCTTTTAACAAGATTCGCGGACTCGACGCCTACCTGTCTCCTGAAATGAAGTCCACGGGAGAAGCGATAGGATACGACGACAAGTTGAACCGCGCATTGTACAAGGCTTTGCAAGCGTCGGGCATGAAGTTACAAAACTACGGCACGGTCTTTGCTACCATCAGTGACGCCGACAAGCAAGAAGCGCTGCCCTTGATACGTCGTTTTTACGATCTTGGTTTCAATATCCAGGCGACCAAAGGAACGGCTGAATTTTTGAAGGCCAACGGTATTCGTACGCACGTACTGAAAAAACTGAAAGATGGAAGCGACGAGATCACGGAAGCCATACGTAGCGGACATCTTGCTTACATCGTCAATACACGCGATATCAATTCGGCAGGTACGATCAGCGACGGCTACAAGATCAGAAAGTGCGCGACGGAAAACAACGTTACGATGTTTACTTCGCTGGACACCGTTCGCGTCTTGTTGGACGTTCTGGACGAAACAACTCTTAAAATATCCACTATTGACGCGTAAATCATGAAGAATACCACAGTAATACTATCGGAAAACATTCCTTTGACGGAAAACGTCTATAAAGCGGTGCTGACAGGTCATAACGCGGGAGTTATCGTGCCCGGTCGGTTTGTTAATATTAAGATTGACGGTTTTTTCCTTCGCCGTCCATTGTCTGTGTGCGATTCTGACGAGAATTCTGTTACCGTGATCTATAAAGTAGTCGGAGAGGGGACGAAAGCTTTTTCTGAATTGAAAGTCGGTAAAAAATTAGACGTCCTTTCCGATCTGGGGAACGGTTACGACACAAAGATGAGCGGCGAAAAACCGTTGCTAGTCGGCGGCGGCGTCGGAACACCCCCTATGTATATGCTCGCAAAGAGATTGATTGCCGAGAAAAAAAAGCCCACCGTCATACTCGGATTCAATACGAAAAAAGAAATCTTTTTTGAGGAAGAGTTTTTGAAAACGGGAGCGAAGGTTGTGATTGCGACGGCGGACGGAAGCGCAGGCGTCAGAGGTTTTGTGACCGACGCTATAAAAGATCTCGATTATTCCTATGTCTATGCTTGCGGTCCGGAACCGATGTTGAAAGCGGTGTACCATGCGTCGAAAACGAGCGGACAGTTCAGCTTTGAAGAAAGAATGGGATGCGGCTTCGGCGCTTGCATGGGTTGCTCGTGTAAGACGATTACCGGCTATAAAAGAATATGCAAAGACGGTCCCGTTCTCTATAAGGAGGAAATTTTATGGTAAACACGAAAGTTGATCTGTGCGGAATTACGTTGGATAACCCCGTTATCCCGGCAAGCGGGACGTTCGGTTACGGATACGAATTTGCCGAGTTGTACGATATCAATATTCTCGGAACGTTTTCTTTTAAAGGAACGACGCGCGAACCGCGTTTCGGCAATCCGACTCCACGTATCGCAGAATGTAAATCAGGAATGCTCAACGCCGTCGGCCTTCAAAATCCGGGCGTAGAAAAAGTGATCTCGGAAGAACTTACCCTTTTGAAAAAAGTATTTCATAAACCTGTTATGGCGAACGTGAGCGGTTTTTCGGTTGAAGAGTACGTAGAGGTATCCGAGAGGCTTTCTGCTTGCGAACAGGTCGGCTGGATAGAACTCAACGTAAGTTGTCCCAACGTGCACGGCGGCGGAATGAGTTTCGGAACAAGTTGCGAAAGCGTTCGTACAGTTACGGAAGCGGTCAAGAAAAAAGTAAAGAAGCCCCTTATCGTCAAGTTATCGCCGAACGTTACCGATATCGCCGGGATGGCGAAAGCATGCGAAGACGGAGGCGCGGACGGTATTAGCCTTATCAATACGCTTATTGGTATGCGCATTGACCTGAAAAAGCGCGCTCCCGTTTTGAAAAACGTAACGGGAGGGTTATCGGGCGGCGCTATCTTTCCGATAGCCGTCAGAATGGTCTATCAGGCCTCCTCGGCCGTCAGCATACCTGTAGTGGGCATGGGCGGCGTTGAAAGCGCCGAAGACGTGATCGAACTGATGCTTGCCGGCGCAACGGCAGTTGAAGTGGGGGCGGCAAACCTTGTCGACCCGTTTGTCTGCAAAAAAATTGTGGAAGACCTGCCTTCCGTCATGGAACGATATGGTATTACATCATTAAAAAAAATAATCGGAGGTGCAAAAAATGGCTAAGGACGTAATCGTTGCGTTGGACTTTAAAAATAAAGAAGACACGCTTGCGTTTTTGGATAAGTTTACGGGTAAAAAACCCTTTGTCAAGATCGGCATGGAACTGTTTTATGCCGAGGGACCGGATATCGTCAGAGAGATCAAGAAGAGAGGACATAAGATATTCCTCGATCTGAAACTGCACGATATTCCCAACACCGTCAAAAAAGCGATGGCTGCTTTGTCAAAATTGGACGTTGATATCTGTAATTTACATGCATCCGGCGGCTCAGAAATGATGAAATACGCCGTTGAAGGCTTAACAAGAGCAGACGGAACAAGACCGCTCCTGATCGCCGTAACTCTTCTTACCAGTATTGGTGAAGACAGATTGAAAGAGGAATTGAAAGGGAGTCTTTCACTTGAAAAAACGGTGGAAGAATACGCTATGCTTGCGGCAAAAAGCGGTTTGGACGGCGTCGTCTGTTCGCCGCTCGAAGCGGGTAAAGTAAAAGAAAAATGCGGTAGCGCGTTTTTGACGGTCACGCCCGGTATTCGCTTTGCCGATGGAGAAAAAGGAGACCAGGTGCGCGTTACGACGCCGGCGATTGCACGCAGTTTGGGATCCGATTATATTGTTGTTGGAAGACCGATCACGCAAGCCGTAGATCCTGTTGCCGCATACGAAAGAGCCTGTGCCGACTTCTTGGGATAACCATAATAAAAGGAGATATTGAGAAAATGGAAAAGAAAATTGCCAAAGATCTTTTGCAAATCAAAGCAGTGTTTTTGCGCCCCGATCAGCCTTTTACCTGGGCTAGCGGTATTAAGAGTCCTATCTATTGCGACAACAGACTTACGTTGTCCGATCCGGCTGTCAGAGACGATGTGGAAAAAGGATTATTGGAGCTCGTAAAGGCCCACTTCCCGGAAGCGGAAGTGCTGATGGGTACCAGCACGGCAGGGATCGCTCATGCCGCGATCGTCGGGTATCTGTCCGGATTGCCGATGGGTTATGTTCGTTCTTCGGCGAAAGATCACGGGAGAACCAACCGCATCGAGGGTAAACTGGAAAAGGGTCAGAAAGTAGTCGTTGTGGAAGATTTGATCAGTACAGGCGGTAGCGTCATAGAGGTCGTCGACGCGCTCAGAGAAGAAGGAGCCGAGGTCCTTGGAGTCGTCAGTATCTTTACTTATGGTATGAAAAAAGGTTTGATCAGACTTGCCGAAAAAAACGTCATCAATTACAGTCTGAGTAATCTCGACGCGCTGTGTATGGTCGCGGAAGAAGAGGGTGTTATTACAGAGAAACAACATAAAGCCATATTGCAATTCCGGGATAATCCTTCCGATGAAAGTTGGATCGGAGCATAATAAGGAGAAGAGATGAGACACGTTTTGGACATCGTCGATTTATCGAAAGAAGAGATTAATGCTTTACTTGTAAGGGCGGAAGATATCATCGATCATCCGAAGTTGTACAGGGACGCTTGTCGGTACAAAAAACTCGCCACGCTGTTTTACGAGCCGAGTACGCGTACGAGACTCAGTTTTGAGGCGGCCATGCTTGAATTGGGCGGAGCTGTGATTGGCTTCGAAGCGGGTACTTCCAGTTCTACGACAAAAGGCGAAACGGTAGGAGATACCGTACGAACGGTTTCTCAATATGCCGACGTGATTGTTATGCGTCACCCCAACGACGGCGCGCCCTATGCGGCTATCCAGCGGACGGAAGTCCCGGTAATTAACGCAGGGGACGGCGGACACAATCACCCGACGCAGACTCTTGCCGACGTGCTGACCATTCATAAAAAACAAGGCAGACTGAATGATCTGACCATTGGCTTATGCGGAGACTTGAAGTATGGAAGGACAGTTCATTCTTTGATTCGCGCTCTGATCCGGTATGACAACGTTCGTTTCGTCTGTATCAGCCCCAAAGAACTCTGCCTTCCTGATTATATTCTGCAACTGATGGACGAAAACAATACAGAATATAGTATTACGGACAGTATGGAAGAGTATATGGCCGATCTTGACGTTTTGTATATGACCAGGGTGCAGCAGGAACGTTTTGATACCAGAGCCGAATACGAACGCCTAAAAGATTGCTACATCCTGACGACGGATAAGTTACGGACCGCAAAACATTCAATGAGCATTCTTCATCCGTTGCCGCGCGTTAACGAGATTGACTTCGACGTTGATAACGATCCGCGCGCCGCTTATTTCGATCAGGTCGCTTTCGGAAAATATATGCGTATGGCGCTGATTCTCGAATTGATTGACGACGCTGAAAAAGGCGTCGCCACGCCCGAAAGAGTTAAAGTGCTTACCGATAAGCGTTGTACCAATCCGCACTGCATTACCTGTCGTGAAGATTTAAAGCCGTACGCTGTGAACGGCAAGTCTGGGCTCCGTTGCTATTATTGCGAAGCGTTATTAAAGTAATGATTCAACGATGATTGTCATAACGAAAAGAACCGCGAAGTTGGGGCGCACCCCAATTGTATTCGCCCGGCAATGTGCTGCGTATGTATTCATCTGTTGATAATTATCCCGAAATATTCGTGAGAAAAGTAATATACGCACCTAAACTTTTTATCGTTAGGGTGCGTATAGTTTTTTTGTGGCGGAGAGAATGGGATTCGAACCCATGGTACTGGTTCGCAGTACACACGATTTCCAGTCGTGCTCCTTCGACCTCTCGGACATCTCTCCACAAATAATAGGTCGACTTGTTTAAAAGCGAAACCTATTATACATCTTTTTTTTCTGTTTGGCAACAGAATTATGGTATTAATTGATAATTATTTTTCAGGCTGAACGTATCCGTTTTATTGGGGCGTTCGGAACGAGGCGCGAAATTGTTTCAGAGCCGTTTCCAGGTGCCTGGCGGTCATATCCATATTATCTTGCAATGATAAAAGAGGGTCGTTCAGTTCATGGACGCGCTTATCGTCGGGAACTTCGTTTTTACCGCAGAATACGTAAACGTTTTTACCGACGGCTTTTGCTCTGTCCATGATACCGCGCACGGCTTTGCCGTAAGAGGTGGACGCGTCGTACTTCCCTTCGCCCGTAATAATGGCGTCGGAGGACGCCGCTTTTGTTTTAAAGTTTATTGAATCGAGTATATAGTCTATTCCGCGTATAAGTTTACCTTTCAGAAAGGCGAGAACGCAATAACCGAGGCCTCCTGCCGCTCCGGTGCCCGGAGTGGACGGATCGATGCCGAGGAAAGACGTTTTTTGGGCAAAATCTTTCATGTTTTGTTCTAATCGGGTAACTTCGTTTGCATTTTTTGCGCCTTTTTGCGGGGCATAAACGTAAGAACAGCCGTTTTCTCCGAGGAGCGGATTGGTTACGTCGCACATAGCGGTAAAATGCAGACCGGCGATGTTTTTATAAAAATCGGTCAGATCTATCGAAAAGATTTCGGATAAGTTTCCGCCTGTCGGCAAAAAGTTCTCGCCGTTATGGTTATAAAATTTTCCGCCCAAAGCGTAAACAAGTCCGGCGCCGCCGTCGTTGGTAGAGCTACCGCCGAGACAGAGAATGATTTCTTTTTTTCCGAGATGCCTGGCTTGCAAAATTTGTTCGCCCATGCCCATCGTGGTCGTCACAAACGGATCTTTGATGAGCGTCTTGGCAAGACCGGACGTTTCCGCAACGGCAATAAAGGCCTTCGTTTTGTCATAGCCGTAGATTGCTTTGCGTTTAAGGAGGTTTCCGTCCGTTGCCGGCGCGGCAACGATTTTTCCGTCGAAAATTTTTGTCAGACAGTCGATACTTCCTTCGCCGCCGTCGCAGATCGGATAACATTCGACTTCGTCGTTTTCGTCGGATCGAAGCGATCTTTTTGCAATTTCGCAGAATTCTTCAGAACTGATGCTTCCTTTAAAAGAATCGGGAATAACCAAGAATTTCATAATTCACCTTTGTGTTCAGCCGTTCATTAACGTTGACATTGAATTTTTTTTTAATTATACTATAAAAAGAATCAGATTACAAGATAGGTTAGCTTCAAATGAAAAAAATATTTGTTTTGGACACCACTTTACGCGACGGAGAACAGGCGCCCGGGAACAGCATGCTCGCTTACGAGAAGACAGAGATGGCGCTTCAGCTCGAAAAGCTGGGCGTTAACGTCATTGAAGCTGGTTTTGCAGCGGCCAGTATTGATGACGCCGAATCGGTTAAGCAAATTGCCGGAGTGGTAAAGAATGCTACCGTATGTTCTTTGTCCCGTTGCAAAAAAGAAGATATCGATATTGCGTATAACGCGTTGAAAAATGCCGCGCACGCCAGGATCCATTTATTTTTGGCGACCAGTCCTTTACATATAAAATACAAATTACAGATGGCGGAAGAAGAGGTCCTGAAAAAGATTGAAGAAAGCGTCGGCTACGCTCGGTCGCTTTTCAAAGAAGTTCAGTTTTCTTGCGAAGACGCGACGCGAAGCGACAGAGCGTTTTTGTTGAAAGCCATCGGCGTCGCCATAAAAGCGGGCGCTACCATCATCGGCTTACCGGATACCGTCGGTTACTCTTATCCGGAAGAAATCAAGGCGATGTTTTCCGAAGTCGTCGCAGCATACCCCAACGTTGTTTTTTCGGCGCATTGTCATAACGATCTCGGCTTGGCAGTCGCGAATACGCTCGCCGCAATCGAAGCAGGCGCAATGCAGATCGATTGTACTGTCAACGGTATCGGAGAGAGAGCAGGTAATACTTCTTTGGAAGAGGTTATTCTTGCTTTACACACTCGTCGCGACCACTTCGGTGCGGAGACGGATATCGTGCTTCGTCAGATCTGTCCGACGTCGCAAATGCTTTCTGCCATTACGGGTATGAAGATCCCGCCGAATAAGCCGATCGTCGGCAAAAACGTATTTTTGCACGAAAGCGGCATTCATCAGCACGGCGTACTCCAAAACAGATGCACCTACGAAATATTGGATCCGGCCGAACTCGGTATCGTTCAAAACAATATCGTTCTGGGTAAACACAGCGGAAAGCATGCTCTGACAGAGTTTTTGGAAAGTATGGATATAAAGATGTCTCCAAGTGAGATGAACGAGCTTTTTGAGCGTTTTAAAGAACTTGCGGATAAAAAGAAAGTCGTTACCTATAAAGATATTATGTACTTATTGTCGCACGGGCACAACGTAAAAACGACGCGCACGTATAATGTCGACAGTTATAGCATTGCGACCATTATGGGGAGTTCTGCCGTGGCTATGCTGAAACTCAGAACAAGCGATGGCGTTAAGGTCGGCGAAGGCGTGGGAGACGGTCCTTTGGACGCTGCCTTTAAAACGATCAATCGTATTATCGGAAAGGACTTTTTATTGCTTGATTGGTCTTCAAGCGCCATTACGGAAGGCGAAGACGCTTTGGGCGCCGCCACGTTGCGTCTGGAACTGAACGGCAAACAGGTCACCGGACGAGGCGTATCTACCGATACGGTGGAAGCAAGTATCCTGGCTTACGTTAACGCATGTAACAAACTTTTGCAATAAAGATGAAAGAGATTGCCTTTTACAAAGGTGCGGATAATAAAGACGCATTTGAATTTGCGAAAAGTATTCTCGCCGGATTTGACGAATACCGTTTGATTTCCGAAAACGACGTCGAAAAATGCAAAAGCGCCGGTGCAGTGCTGTTTTGCAAAGAAAACGCTTTTCGTCTGGCAAAGGATCTTCGGTTCCATACTGTGGCGCGACTTTTCCATCGTAATCTCTTCACGGACGCATACGTGAAGAGCGCGGAAAACGGAATCAAAAGAGGCGACGCGGGCCGGGAGGCCTACGACCTTCTTCGATACCCGGAGCTGGAAGTCGAAAAAACGGTAAGAGTTGCTTTCGAATGGGCCGAAAAGTATAACAAGGGCATAGTTTCCGTCGATTGCGCGGACGTTCTCGAAACAGGGAAACTATGGCGTTTTGTTACGCAGGACGTTGCACAGGATTACTTGAACGTACGGATTCGATATGAATCGCTACCCGATTATTTATTTCAGAGCCGTATCGAGAGTAATAGTGAAGATATTATTTTGACAAATAGGCTCGTCGGTGGTATGATATCACAGGCTCTTCGCGCCGAGGATGATCGGTCGGATGAAACGGTATGTCTGTTTAACGATACGACCTTCGCCGCATACGGACGAGAAAAACCCTTTATGCGACGTGAAGAAATAAAAGAATCCGTCGTTTGGGCTTTGAGAGAAAGCTTCAATCGGCCCGACCAGGCGGAATGGCTGATGAATAAACAGTAACGACGTTTTATAATCAATACGTCGAGAGAAATAAAAACGGAGTGTGAATATTATGTTTGACGTGATCATCGTAGGAGCCGGTCCGGCAGGTATTTTTACCGCATATCAACTGCTTGAAAATGGTTTTTCGGGCAAGATTGCCATTTTTGAAGAAGGAAAAACGCTTGAAAAACGTTCATGTCCGAAAAACGTCACTAAAAAATGCGTGCAATGCAAACCGTGTTGCAATATTACGGCAGGATTTGCCGGCGCGGGTGCGTTCAGCGACGGAAAGTTGTCGCTCAGCAGGGAAGTCGGCGGCGACTTGCCCGATCTTATCGGTGCGGACCATGCCCAGGATCTTATCGATTATACGGATAAGATTTATTTAAAGTTCGGAGCGGACGAACACGTTGAAGGCGTTGAAGATATCGAAAAGATCAAAGAGATCAGACGTCGTGCGATCGTTGCCGATTTGAAGTTAGTCGATTGCCCGATTCGGCATCTTGGCACTGAAAAAGCCCATGCGCTCTATCTTAAATTACAGCATTATTTAACGGATAACGGAGTAAGTCTCTTTTCGGAGTCGCTCGTGACGAATCTGATAATAAAAGACAACGTATGTAAAGGCGTCGTTGTCGGCGATAAAGAGTATTATTCCGACATAACGGTTGTTGCAACGGGCAGAAGAGGCGCCGATTGGCTCGATCAGATGTGTCGCGTGCACAAAATCGCTTCTGAATCCGGAAACGTCGATATCGGCGTCAGGGTAGAACTAAGAAACGAGATCATGGAAGAGGTCAATAAGGCTTTGTACGAGTCGAAACTGATTGGATATCCAAAGCCGTTTTTTAACAAAGTCAGAACTTTCTGTCAAAACCCGGGTGGATTTGTTGCGCAGGAAAATTACGAAGATAACCTGGCGCTTGTCAACGGTCACGCATTTAAGGAAGTTAAATCCCAAAATACGAACCTTGCGATTCTTTGTTCTCATCATTTTTCCACGCCTTTCAATCAACCTATCCTGTACGCTCAGAAAGTGGGACAGCTATTGAATATGCTTGGCGACGGACACATTCTCGTTCAAAGATTGGGCGATATACGTTGTGGGAAGAGGACGTGGCAAAAAGAATTGGCGATGGGTAACGTCCGTCCGACTCTGGTCGACGCTGTCGCCGGAGATATAACCAGCGCGATGCCGTACAGAACGATGATTTCCATATTGGAGTTTATTTCTCAAGTAGACAAGATTTTCCCCGGTTTCGGTGGAAGCGAAACGCTTCTGTACGCTCCGGAAATCAAGTTTTACAGCAACCGTATCGTTATGGACGATAAATTGAAAACGACGGTTGAAAATCTTTATTGCCTGGGCGATTCGAGCGGTTGGACGCGCGGCTTAATGATGTCCTCCGTTATGGGTGTGCATCTAGCCAATACTTTAACAAAATAATGAAAAAAGTCGCGACGGTAGAACAAACCAGACAGGCGGAAAAGAATATTTTTAAAAACGGGACAACGCCTTATGAACTCATGGGCGTTGTCGGCCGATTATTGGCAAAAAATCTTGCAGAGTACGAACGCATTCTGTTTCTTTGCGGAACGGGTAATAATGCCGGCGACGGGTACGCCGCAGCATCTGTTTTGCTAGATAAAAATAAAGAAATAACCCTTTGGATTCCGTTTGGGAAGTATTCCGACTCGGGAATAAAGTATTATCAGGAATGTGTCAAGAAAGGCGTTAAATGTATCTATGGATACAAAGATATTGATTTTTCCGATTATGATTTAATCGTTGACTGTTTGTACGGCATTGGTTTTCATGGCGAACTCAACGATGAAGCGAAGCGTTTGATAGAACGCATAAACGCGTCGGGGAAGATCGTTTTTTCCGCAGACGTGCCGAGCGGACTGAACGCAGATAACGGTATCGCCTCTTGCGCTATCGTGGCCGACAGGGTTTTTAGCGTCGGTTTTGCCAAGTATGGTTTATATTTGAACAGCGGAAAGGATTATGCCAAAGAAACGATAATTTTATCTTTGGAATTTAAAGGGGAGGCGGGAACGCTACTGGAACCGGAAGACTGTTCGGAATTTATTTTGCCGAGGAAGAACGACTCGCATAAAGGACGATATGGTTATATAGCTTTGTTCGGAGGTTCGGAGAATTATTCCGGCGCGATCAAGTTATCCAATCTTGCGACATCTGCCGTCTACTCGGGAAGTGGGGTCGTGAAACTCGTCGTTCCCGACGCGATCGCTCATGCCGTTGCTCCCTTTATGTTAGAAAGCACTCTCTATTCGGAAAAGCAGTTTGAGACGGCCATTAAAGGAACGGCTTGTATCGGAGTCGGATGCGGATGGGGCAGAAACGCCGATAGAAAGGCTTTGCTTACCGCTTTATTTGAAAAGGCGGATTGTCCGATTGTTTTGGACGCAGATGGTTTGTTCGCATGGAAGCAGAACGGTCTGCCTCGCAATGGCAACTTATTGATTATAACTCCGCATTATGCCGAGATGGCTATGCTTGCCGGTGTGAGCATTGAAGAGGTTCGTTCGGAACCGCTGAATATTGCGATTCATTTTTCTTTGAAAAATAGTTGTATTACCGTTTTGAAAGGACCGTCGACGATCGTTACGGACGGGAAAACTATTTATGTTACCAACCGTGGATGCGCCGGAATGGCGACTGCCGGCAGTGGAGACGTCTTTTTGGGTATTTTAACTGCAATCGTTGGTCAAAAGCACGATAATTTGCTTAAATCTGTTGCATTTGCTACAATATTGAATGGTATCGCCGGAGAAATGGCGCAAAAAACCTTTACGGATATCGGTATGACGGCGAAGGACACCGTGGATTACATTCGGCCTGCGATAATAAATTTACGGGAAAGTTGTCGAATAGTTTGACAATCAGGATCGTTTCACATAATATAATATCACAAAGGAGTGTAACAGTCATGAAAAAGAAAACTTTGTTCGAAGGCGTTGCCACGGCATTGATCACTCCATTCAATGACGGCGGAATAGATTACGAGAGTTTTTATCGTCTGATCAATTGGCAGATCGAAAGCGGCGTGCAGGCTTTGGTTGTTTGCGGTACGACGGGTGAGTCGTCCACGCTTACCGACGCAGAACACCGCGACGCGATTACATATGCCTGTAAAATAGCCGCGGGTCGCGTGCCGATCATTGCCGGAGCAGGCAGTAACGACACTTCTTACGCGCTTGATCTCGCGCGTTGCGCGTGCGCATCCGGCGCAGACGCGCTTCTGTGCGTAACGCCTTATTATAATAAGTGCACGCAATCGGGATTGATAAAAATGTTTACGCAGATCGCGGACGCAAGTACCGTTCCGATCATTCTTTATAACGTCCCCAGTCGTACCTCGATGAATATTGAACCATCAACGTACGCCATTCTTGCCGATCATCCTAATATCGCCGCTATCAAAGAGGCAAACGGCAATATTGCTCAAATGGTCGAAACGATGAGCCTTGTCGGCGATAAACTCGATATTTACAGCGGCAACGACGATCAGATTGTTCCTATGATGGCTATGGGCGCAAAGGGCGTTATTTCCGTTCTCAGCAACGTAATGCCGAAAGAGACGGTTGAGCTTTGCAGAAAGTTCTTTAACGGCGACGTTAAAGGCAGCGCGCAAATGCAACTTGAACTTTTATCGCTCATTAAGGCTCTTTTCTCGGAAGTCAACCCCATTCCCGTAAAGGCGGCGATGCACGCTCTCGGTTTTTGCGAAAATAACATTCGTCTTCCTCTTACCGAAATGGAAGAAGCGCACAAAGCGCATCTGCTTGAAGAAATGCGTAAGTGCGGCTTGAAAGTGTAGTTTCTGTATTTTATGTAACAAAAATCGGCATTTTACATGCCGATTTTTTTATTGCGCGAATTTTTTCTTCACTAATTTTTCCAGTATGGCTACGGCGGCGTACATGCCTCCCGCGAGAACGCATAGAATCACCGTGCTTGCCATTACCAGATCCAGTTGGAACACCTGCGAGCCGTATACGATCAGATAGCCGAGACCTTCTCGCGAACTCAGATATTCTCCCATGATCGAACCGACCCAACTTAACCCGACGTTTATTTTTAAAACGGATATAAGAGTCGGAATGTTGGCCGGAATGATCAGTTTTGTCATAATCTTTAATTTCCCTGCATGCATGGATCGGAGGAGCATGATCTTTTCTTTATCGACAGAGCAGAAGCCGGCCAACATGTTGATAATCGTGATGATAATGCAGATCAGAACCGCCATAAATATTATTGCCGGCTTTCCGACGCCCATCCACACGATGATGATCGGGCCGAGTGCGATTTTCGGTAAAGAATTCAGCGTGATGACGTACGGTTCCAGAACGTCGCGCAGCAGGGTGCTCCACCATAAAAGTACGGCGATAAAGCTCCCGGCGGCGGTCGCTATCAAAAAACCGGCTACCGTTTCGTATAAGGACGCGATTATATGCTTATTGAGTTCTCCGTTTTTATTCAGTGTGGCGATGATTTTAATAATCCTCGACGGCGACGAAATAATAAACGGATCGATCACGTTAAAACGCGCGATCAGTTCCCATCCGCCAATAAAAATCAGTAACAGTCCAATACGAAGTAAGTGCGTTATAATAATGCGTATTTTACGTTTTTTCAGGTATTTTCGTTGTGCATCGCTCATTTTTATCCTCCAGTAATTTCCATATTCTTTTAAAATACCCAGGAAAGTCCCTGCATTCCCGCCGTTGAAGAGGAGACGCAGACTTGTTCAGATCGATTTCTATCGTTTCGAGTACGTGTGCCGGTCGCCTGCTGAGAATGACGATTTTATCACATAAAGAAACGCATTCGTTGATATCGTGACTGACGATCACCGCAGTCTTTTTTTCTTGTTTTATGATTCTGTGAACGTCATCGCACACAACGATACGCGTCTGAAAATCCAAAGCGGAAAACGGCTCGTCCAAAAGAAGGATATCCGGATCCATAACCAGGGTCCTGATCAGGGCGGAACGCTGTCGCATCCCGCCGCTGAGTTCGGATGGGTATTTTTTTGCAAAGTCACTCAGACCGTACTTGCGTAAAAGTAAAGAAGCGCGCTTCTTGTTGGCTTTGTTTTTTCGTCCGAGCAGTTCCGGTCCGAGCAAAACGTTGCTTTCTATCGTTCTCCAAGGAAAGAGTTGATCCCGTTGAGGCATCAAACCGATCTTCGAGGTCGATTCGGACGCACTCTTTCCGTTTAAAATTATCGTGCCGGATGCAGGAGCGTAAATGCCGGCGAGGAGATTAAGAATAGTCGTTTTTCCGCAGCCGGACGGTCCGATGATACCGACGAATTCTCCTTCGTCTACCGAAAAAGAAACGTTATCGACGGCGACCGTTTCGGCGTCCTTAGAGTGGTAAGAAAAACATACGTTTTTCAATTCGAGTAAAGTCATAGTTGCCCCGCAATGATTTCTTCTACGATACTGTTATCGACGATATCGGCGCCGTATCCGACTTTTTTGCCGATGCTCCCCGCTGCAAGTAAGATGTTTTGAAGACTGTCGAAACTGTCCTCCGTCATAGTCGGCACCGTTTTCCACGCCTCGATCTCCATATAATGTTTTACGGAGCGAACCAACAGTTCTGCGTCCGTCGTTGAAAAACCGGGCTGAATGACTTCGGCGATTTCTTCGGGCGTATGCGTGAAACAGTAATTGATGCCTTTAATGACTGCCTTCATAAAGTCGGTAACTCGTTCTCTGTTATTCGTCAGATACTTTTGAGTAACCATAAAGCAGGTATAGGCGACGTTCCCCGTCTCTTTTCCCACGCTTGCGACAATATGACCTTTGCCAAGCGATTCGTATTGACTGGCCGACGGTTCGAACATAGTGCAATAATCGCCGATGCCGCTTTCAAAAGCGGAAGTGATCATATCGAAGGACACATCGTAATTGATGGTCAGATCTTTTCCGTTTTTCAAGCCGTTTTTATTTATGGCATATTCGAGACACATGGCCGGCATACCGCTTTTACGCCCGCCGATAATTTCTTTTCCGCGCAGATCAGCCCACTTAAAGTTCGGTTCAGCCTTTCTGCCGATCAAAAAAGAGCCGTCTCTTTGCGTCAGTTGTCCGACGATTACCGCGCCGTTGCTACTGCCTTGCGTCTTAACGTAAACGGCAGTTTCCGGTCCGAGCAAAGCAATATCCGCGCCGCCGCTGATCAAAGCGGTCATACTGTTATCAGAGCCGCCCCCGTTCGTAAATTCGATCGTCAGTCCGTAATCGGAAAAATAGCCGAGATAATTTGCGACGTAAAGGGGCGCGTAAAAAACCGAGTGAGTCGTTTCGTTCAGTCTGATGGTTCCTTCCTTCATTTTCTTTTGGCATCCGATCAGACTGAAACAGCCTAAAAGGCAAAAAGTAAGAGTCAGGAACAATGCGATAGTTTTTTTCAATGTAACCTCCTGTTACTACATCTTATGTATCCATAGGGGGCCGATGTTAAGGAAGAGTTAATTATTATAGATTATAAATTTAATTGGCGATAATTAACAGTTGAAATGTTTTATGAACTGTGATATAATGCTTTAAAGTTGAAAAACTATAATAAGGATATTATGATAAAAGGTAAAAATATATTTTTAATATATTTTCTCGCAATCGTTTTCTTTGCGCTCGTATTTGTCGGCGCAAACGTACGCCCTGAGGCGGCATATGCGGACGAAGTCGTTGCGGTAGAATCCGTAAAGGCTACTTATTTATCCGGGTTCAACGAGAACGGTCAGCCTGTTTTCGTTTACAACGCCGATTACGAAACCTATTTCGCTCATACCAATAATCCTTACGCCAAAGATATCGTGGTTACTTTCCGTTTCGGGACAGGGGTGCGTTATTATAAAATAAGTTGCGTTAAAGATGGAGAGAGCCTTCCGGATGGAATCCGTATGGAAGACGCGCCTGTTAGCGGACTTGTCGACTGTTCGGTCGTCGGTTCGGGTATTTATACCGTCACTTGTACGGCGTTTTCCGATACGCAAGAAGAAATCGGGCAAAAAAGCGTTATTGTAAAAAGCGACGCGGACGCTCCCTCTCTGCCCACTTCCAATTCGATGACGCAATGGCAAGTCGTAGGTACGAATTTCGATGTCGTTCTGGATTGGTCCGACGTTGTCGACAACCTTTCGGGAATAAAAGAAGCGGTTTATCGCGTTTATTATAACGACGGAACGTTGTCTTCCGTGAGGATGATCGACGGAGCGCCTACGGATCGTACATACGTCGTAATCAATAAGTCGTGCCGGGTGGCCGTGACCGTCTATGACGCCGCGGGAAACTCGGCTTCCCAAGATTATTATTTCGGGATGTACGATACCACGAAACCGATGGCGCCGTCTTATTCCGTTACGCCGTCCGTTGTATCCGGTCGGTATGCAAAAAGCTATACGATCACTTTGACTTATCATGAGGACGCACAGAGCGGTCTGACCGAGCGGCAGCACTATTTAATGAATAACGTTTCTTACGAGTATGAAAATGGCGTCGGTATTGTCCTTGATACGCAAAAAAATTACAATTTTAAGTTTTATGCCATGGATAAAGCGGGCAACAGATCGGAATACGTCGAATACGAACTGAGCAGTTCGGCTTTCGACGTAAAACCGCCTTACATGGATACGGCGACGTTTTTAACGGAAATCGATCTGATGAGAGAGGACGGCGTTTGTTATCTGACTTTTTCGGCGTCGGATTATAAAGAAAGCGGTATCGTTTCCGTCTCTCTGCAGGATAGCGATAAGGTTTTTAGCGTGACGGAAGAAAAAGGAAACTGTCTTTGCTCCATACGGTTCGATTGCTTCGACGGTGCATATCTGCGTAAGGTCAGTCTGATTGACGGCGTGGGGAACGTAACGGAGCATTCTTTTGTCGTCGATTATTTCTCAGACGCGGAAATCAATGCATATTGTAAAGAGCTGCATCAATTGTATCTTTCCACCGATTACTCTAAGTGTACGCAAAAAACACAAAATGACATCCGCGAAGCCTTTTCGACAATGAATATTCTTTTGAATACGTCCGGGAATTCCCGCATTGATATCGTAAAGCAATATAATGCGATCAAAAATTTGTACTTGCCTGTTTCGCAAACTAAGACCGTTATCGAATCGGTTCCTCAATATGCTTCCTCAAACATTGATTTTTCGGTCAATCAAGCCGATTTCGGAGGAGAGACGTTTGGAAACGGTATTGAGTTGATCGTGGCTTCCGCGCAAGGGGACGATAGCGATTTTGTTTCGGACTCCGGGTTTTCTTCCGGTTTTGCGGATCACTTTACGTTGACAATAAAGCAAAACGGCGAAGATCTTCCGATTCCGCTTACGAACGGTATTATCGTCACGACCGGACTGCCCTCCGGTTATATGGACAGAAACGTCAAATTATTCGATAAAAAGACGGGAAATGAGATCGAAACGACCGTTATCGATAACAGAATACGATTTGTGTTGAAAGAATCGACTTCCTGCGTTTTGGTTATCAGCGGCGGAAAAACGCCTACGGTGTATAGCGGCGGCGGACAAAAAACCGTTTCCGTTTTCGGTAGAGAGTGGCCGCTCGGCAGCTTCCTGGGCGTCGTACTCGGCGTCGGCGGCGGCGCTATCCTGATCGTCGTTCTGCTGCTTTTACTCGGAAAAAAGAGAGGCTAAATGTTTACGACGATAAAAAGTTATGCTTTGGATGGAATAGAAGGTTATCCCGTTTCCGTGGAAGTGTTTACGCAGAACGGTTTGCCGACTCTTGATATCGTCGGACTGGCGACGAGTGCCGTAAAAGAGTCCAAAGAGCGCATGCGTTCGGCCATAACGAACAGCGGATTCGACTTCGGCGCGCATAAGACAGTCATTAATCTTGCGCCTGCGGACATTAAAAAAGAGGGTTCGGCACTGGATCTTGCTATTACGATCGGGTATCTGACGGCCGTAGGACAAGTGCCGTACGGCCAATGCGGACAGTACGTCTTTTTGGGAGAACTCTCGTTGGACGGCGGACTGCGCAGAATCAACGGCGTTATGCCGCTTCTGATCAGCGCAATGCAGGCCGGGCACAAAAAGTTTATCGTTCCGTTCGATAACGCGGCAGAAGCCGCTTACGTTAAAGGCGCGGAAGTATATGCGCTGAAAAACCTTACCGAAGTGGTAAACCTGCTGATCGGACTTGTTTATCAACCCGTGGAGCCGGCCGGATTCGACGTTGAAGAGGACGTTATATGCGACGTTGATATAGCGGACGTCAAAGGACAATTACTCGCCAAAAGAGGGTTGGAAATAGCCGTTGCCGGATCGCATAACATACTTTTATGCGGATCTCCGGGAACGGGAAAAACGATGCTCGCAAAGTGCGTTACCGGCATTATGCCGAAAATGACTTTTGAAGAGGCCATCGAAGTAACGAAGATACATTCCGTCAGCGGTATCCTGAGAGAAGAAGACGGTATGGTAAAACATCGTCCTTTCCGTTCGCCCCATCATACGGCCAGTATATACAGCCTGACGGGCGGAGGCGCAAAGGCGATGCCGGGAGAAGTAAGTCTTGCGCATAACGGCGTTTTGTTCCTGGACGAAATGCCGGAATATAACAGAAAAACGCTGGAAGCGCTTCGTCAGCCGATCGAGGACGGTACGATCTCGGTCGCGCGAGTGGCGAGAGCCATACAATATCCGGCACGGTTTATGCTTATTGCCAGTATGAATCCCTGTCCGTGCGGCTATTACGGTAGCGAAACGCGGCAATGCACCTGTACTCTTCGGGATCGAATGAATTACGTATCGAAGATCAGCGGACCATTGCTGGACAGAATAGATATATACGTTACCGTCGATAACATAGAGTACGATGATTTTCGTTCTCGTCGTCCTGCGGAAACGAGCGCGGTTGTCAGAGAACGTGTGGAAAGAGCTCGGGAAATTCAGCGGAAGCGGTTTTCGGACGAGGGGATTTATACGAACGCGCAGATGTCGAATGCGGCCATTAAAAAGTATTGCGCTATCGATATGGAGAGCGAACGATTGTTGGAAGCCGTTTTCCGCTCGGAACGGTTAAGCCCTCGCGCGGCGACGAGAATACTGAAAGTATCTCGTACCATCGCCGATCTTGCGGGCCGGAAGAATATTTCGCAAGACGACGTGGCCGAAGCCATTCAGTATAAAACCGTCGATAAAAAGGAGATGATCTTCGCATGATGTTGACGGAACGTAAAAAGGCGGTTATTATAATCAATCGAACGATTGGGATCGGCGTTGTCAAAGCAAAGAAGGTTTTTCAGGCTTTGGATAATAAGCCGGAAGTAATTCTGAGCGACGTATCGGCGTATCGACACCGACTTTTGAGTGTTTTGTCCGAAAAAGATTACGGAGAATTGTGCGTGAGCTTGCAGACCGGCACGGAAGAAATCGAACGTACCCTGACGCGCAAAAACATAGAGATAGTGACTTGCCTGGACGAAGAATATCCCAAACAATTACGGATGTACGAAGACGCGCCCGTGATCTTATATTGCAAGGGAGACGTAAAGCTGATGCAAAGCGATTGTTTTGCAGTCGTAGGTACTCGTTATCCGACCAAGTACGGCGTACGCGTCACAGAAGATTTTGTCAGCAATCTGTCTTCCCGGTTTTGCATCGTAAGCGGGATGGCGCGCGGCGTCGATTCTGTTGCGCACAGATCCTGTCTTGACAATATGGGAAAGACCATCGCCGTTCTCGGTTGTGGCGTAGACGTCGTGTATCCTCCTGAAAATAAAGGATTATACGACGAGATCGTCGAGAGAGGACTTGTGATTTCGGAATATGCGCCTGGCGAGATCGCTAATGCGCACAATTTCCCCGCGAGGAACCGCATCGTCAGCGGTTTGTCCCGCGGAGTACTGGTTACGGAGGCTGGAGAAAAAAGCGGAACTATATTAACGATCAATTATGCGTTGGAACAGGGAAAAGACGTTTTCTGCGTTCCGGGTAGCATTTACAACAAAGCGAGCGCAGGGTGTAATCTTTACATCAAAGATTGTCAGTCCCGCGCCGTAACCGACGTCAACGATATATATGATGAAATCGGTTTAAAGAAAGTAGATCTTTCCAAACCGAGCGCCATTCAACTGGATGTGAATGAAAGTGCCATTTTGGACGAATTGAATAAAAACGGAGAAATGCACTTTGAAGAATTGTTGCAGATTGTCGATCTGACCGTACCTCAACTTAATTCTTTGCTGATAAAAATGGAATCGGTCGGATTGATAACAAAAACCAAACACAATTATTGGAGCGTATAAATGAAACTGGTCATAGTAGAATCGCCAACTAAGGCGAAAACAATACAAAAGTACCTCGGAAAAGACTTTCGCGTGCTCGCAAGCAGCGGCCACGTCTGCGATCTTCCGGAAAAGAATTTCGGAATCGACATCGAAAATAATTTTAAGCCGACGTACGTAATGGTCAAAGACAAACAAGACGTCGTTAAGCGTCTGAAAACTGCCGTAAAAGAAAGTCAGGAAGTCTATCTTGCAACCGACCCGGACCGCGAAGGAGAGGCAATCAGTTGGCATTTGAGCAACGTTTTGGAAATAAAAGAAAAGAACTGTCGCATAGAATTCAACGAAATCAGTTACAGGGCAGTCAATAACGCGCTGAAACAACCGCGCGATATCAATATGAATCTTGTCGACGCCCAACAGGCAAGACGCGTTCTGGACAGACTTGTCGGCTATAAAATCAGCCCGATTTTGAATCAAAAGATCAAACAGGGACTTTCCGGAGGTCGCGTGCAAAGCGCCGCGCTCAAAATGATCGTGGACAGGGAAAGAGAAATACTTGCGTTTGTGCCGGAAGAATACTGGCATATCTATGCGTTCTTACTGAAAGAAGGTAAGACGTCGGCCATTAAAGCTCTTCTGAACGATCTGAACGGAAAGAAATTGACCGTTAAAAACAGTGAAGACGCCAATAATATTGTAGAACGCTTAAAGCGGGCGGAATACTCCGTCGATTCCGTCAAACGGGGCGTCAGTAAGAGTCATCCGTATCCGCCGTTTACTACCAGCACCCTTCAACAGGACGGTTCGGCGCGTCTTCAATTATCCACGCCGGACGTTATGAAGATCGCGCAACAGCTTTATGAGGGCGTTGAGATCGAAGGCGAAGGCTTGACTGCGCTCGTTACTTACATTCGTACGGATTCCGTACGCGTCAGCGCCGAAGCACAAAAAGATTGCGCCGATTATATCAAGTCGGTATACGGCGAAGAGTATGCGCCGGCAAAGTACAACGTGTATACCGCAAAAGGGAGTAACGTCCAGGACGCGCACGAGGCGATCAGACCCATATCCATCGAAAGAACGCCGGAAAGTATCAAAAACAAGATCGGCAGAAATCAATATCGCTTGTATAAGTTAATTTACGACAGATATCTTGCCAGCCAGATGACGGACGCTATTTATAATACGCTCAACGTCCACATTGTCGGCTGCGAGGGCGGAGACAGGTACGGATTTAAGTTGAACGGTAAAACCGTTAAGTTTAAGGGCTATACTGTAGTGTACGATACTGTTAAGGAAGAAGATGAAGACGACGTTCGGTTGCCGGACTTCACGGAAGGCGAAAAACTGAACCTGAAAGATCTTAAATCGGAGCAGAAATTTACTAAGGCTCCGTCCAGATATACGGAATCGACATTCATTAAAGCCATGGAAGAAAACGGTATAGGCAGACCTGCCACCTACGCGTCGGTTGTTTCCGTTCTTGCCAAGCGCGATTACACCGAAAAGGACGGAAAGAGCATGAAGCCGACCGAACTTGGATTTAAGGTAACCGAGTTCATGGAAAAGAATTTTTCCGACATCGTTAATATTAAGTTTACCGCGGAGATGGAAGATAAACTCGACTACATTGTCAACGGAACGGAATGGCAAAAGATTATCGCCGATTTTTATCCGCATTTTTCTGAAAGTCTGTCAAAGGCTTATTCCTCCGAGAAAAAGGTTCGTCTGAATGAAGAGGTAAGCGACGTTGTTTGCGACAAGTGCGGGGCGCATATGGTAGTCAGAAACGGAAGATTCGGCAAGTTCCTGGCTTGTCCCAACTTCCCTAAATGCAAAAATATCAAAAACATTGACGAAGTTGTCGGCGTATGTCCTCGATGCGGCGGAAAGATCGTAAAGAAGAAGACAAAAACGGGTAAGGTATTTTTCGGTTGCGGAAACTATCCGACCTGCGACTTTATGAGCTGGGAGATACCGGCGCCCATCTTTTGTCCTAAATGCCGTAACGTCATGCGCGTTGTGGTTAAGGACGGACAAAAACAATACATTTGCGTCAACAAAAAATGTAATCACGTGGTCATACCTACCGAAGAATGAAAAAAATAAAGGTTATCGGCGGCGGGCTGGCCGGTTGCGAATGCGCTTATCAACTTCTGAAACGCGGATACTCGGTTGATCTGTACGAGATGAGACCGAGCGTCGGTACGCCCGCGCATAAAACGAGTAAGTTATGCGAGCTTGTTTGCAGTAACAGTTTGAAATCGACGGACGTTGCTACCTCGCAAGGGGCGCTCAAAAAAGAAGCCGAATTGCTCGACTGCTTTCTTCTTCGGATAGCGAAAACCTGCGCTGTGCCGGCAGGAGGCGCATTGGCTGTCGATCGTGATTTGTTTTCCGAGAAAGCAGAGCAAGAATTGCTTTCGATGCCGAATCTGAATCTAGTCCGGGAAGAGTGCGACGAGATCGATGATTGGACTGTGATCGCCGCAGGACCGCTTGCTTCGAAGGAATTAACGGACAGAATTTCCGTACTTTTCGGAGAAGAACACTTACATTTTTACGACGCGGTCGCGCCTATCGTAAAGAAAGACAGTATCGATATGGAGCACGCTTTCTTTGCGGGGAGATACGGCAAAGGAGGGGAAGACTATTTAAATCTTCCACTTGACAAAGAAGAGTATTACGCTTTTGTGAAAGAACTCGTCGGCGCCGAAAAAGTGCTTTTGAAAGATTTTGAAAAAGGCGACGTATTCGAAGCGTGTATGCCGGTTGAAGTCATGGCGGCAAGAGGGGAGGATACTTTACGTTTCGGTCCTTTACGTCCCGTGGGACTTACCGATCCCGCGACGGGAAGAAGACCGTATGCCGTCGTACAACTCAGGAAAGAAGACGCGGCCGGTAATCTGTATAATCTTGTCGGATTTCAAACAAATTTAAAATTCGGCGAGCAAAAGAGAGTGTTCGGCATGATCCCTGCGCTTAAAGAGGCCGAATTTGTGCGGTACGGCGTTATGCACAGAAATACGTTTATTAACGCTCCGGCGTTATTAAACAGCGATTTCAGTCTGAAAAAGAACGGAAGCATCTTTTTCGCCGGGCAAATCAGCGGTGTAGAAGGGTATATGGAGTCTATTGTCGGCGGACTGATGTGCGCGATAAATATCGATAGAAAAGCGCGCGGATTCGAGTCGATTCTGCCGCCGGTAACGACGCTAACGGGTAGTTTGATGCGGTATGTATCGACGCCTAATCAGGATTTCCAACCGATGCACGTCAGTTTTGCGTTATTGCCGCCCATCGAAGGAATACGGGATAAGAAAAAAAGGAAAGAAGAATACGGAAAGAGGGCCGTCTCCGATATGGAACGGTTTGTATCGGATAATATATAAGAATATAAGGAGGCAGATTTTTATGGATATGAAAGGCACGACAATCTGCGCCGTGAAGCGGAACGGTATCACCGCGATAGCCGGCGACGGACAGGTCACGATGGGTAACAGCATCGTAATGAAAGGGAATGCAAAAAAAGTAAAAAGGATTTATGACGATAAAGTAGTTATCGGTTTTGCAGGAACGGTAAGCGACGCTTTTACAATGAGCGAAAGATTTGAAGGAATGTTGCAAAAGTATTCCGGCAATCTGATGCGTTCAGCCGTTGAACTTGCCGAACTTTGGAGAACGGGTAGTTTACGCAATATGGAAGCGATGCTGATCGTTGCCGATAAGGATAATCTTTACGTGATCAGCGGAGACGGAAACGTGATTGAACCCGAATACGGCGTTTGCGCCATCGGAAGCGGTGGAAACTATGCGCTCAGCGCGGCGCGCGCGCTTATGGATAACACCGATATGGGCGCCGAAGAGATAGTACGTAAAGCTATGAAGATTGCGAGCGATATCTGCATCTTCACCAACACCAATATCGTTGTGGAAACCGTATAAGGGGGTATTTTATGGAACTGACACCGAAACAGATCGTAACCGAACTTGACAGATACATCATCGGACAGAACGAAGCGAAAAAGGCCGTTGCCGTGGCGCTTCGTAACAGGTACAGAAGAAGAATGCTCCCGGCCGAAATGCGCGAAGAGATCACGCCGAAGAATATTATTATGCGCGGTCCTACCGGCGTCGGCAAAACAGAGATTGCACGTCGTCTTGCAAAACTGGTCAAAGCGCCGTTTGTTAAAGTAGAAGCGACCAAGTTTACTGAAGTCGGCTACGTTGGTCGCGACGTTGAAAGTATGATACGCGACTTAGTGGAAGTCTCGATCAGGTTGGTTAAAGAAGAAAAACTGGCCGAAGTCGAGCCTAAGGCGAAAGAAATTGCTGTCAATAAGATCGTTACGGCGATACTCCCCATCAAGAGAAAAGCTCATCCCGAAAAGGCCGAAGAAATAATCCGTAAAGAGTTAGAAGACGATCTTTTGAGCGGAAAATTGGATAAAATCCCCGTTGAAATTGAAGTAGAAGAGGCTCCGAAGCAGCTTCAACTCGGTCCAATGGGCGGCGGAAACGATAACAATTTCGGCGAGATCATTAATAGTATCATGCCGAAAAAGAAAAAGAAGCGCAAGATGAACGTTGCTTCCGCATTAAAAATATTTATTAGTCAGGAAGCCGACAAAATGATCGATATGGATTCTATCAACGCCGAAGGTCTGACTCGTGCCGAACAGGACGGAATCGTCTTTATCGACGAAATGGACAAAATTGCGTCGAAAGGCGAAGGGCACGGACCTGACGTCAGCAGAGAAGGCGTACAGAGAGATATTCTGCCGATTGTAGAAGGTTGTACCGTTTCTACCAAATACGGCAATATCAAGACGGATTTCATTCTGTTTATTGCCGCCGGCGCCTTTCACATTGCAAAAGTAAGCGATCTTATCCCCGAATTGCAAGGGCGTTTTCCGGTAATGGTCGACTTGAATAGCTTGACGGAAGAGGACTTTACCAGGATTCTTCGCGAGCCGGATAACGCGATCATCATGCAGTATGCCGAAATGTTAAAAGTGGATAAGGTGGACGTTAAGTTTACGGACGACGCCATTACGGAGATGGCGAAGATCGCCTTTATGGAAAATGAGAATAAAGAAAACATCGGGGCGCGCAGACTGCATACCATTATGGAAATGCTTTTGGAAGACGTATCGTTCAGCGCGGACGGAGAGGGCGAAATGCAGGAATTGATCGTCGATAAGGCCTATGTTGATAAGCATCTTGAAAAAGCTGTCAAGACTATGAATTTGAAAAAATACATTATTTAAGGTTGGAAAAAAATGATTACGTTACCGAAGGGCACGAAAGACGTTCTGCCCGAAGAAAGTTTTAAGTGGCATTATCTTGAAAATAAGATCAGAGGCGTTTGCGACAGATTCGGCGTCAAAGAGATCCGTACGCCGACGTTCGAGCATACAGAATTGTTTTTACGCGGCGTAGGCGAGACAACGGATATCGTAAATAAAGAGATGTACACCTTTGATGATAAAGGCGGTCGAAGTATGACGTTAAAGCCGGAAGGCACGGCGGGAGTTGCTCGCTGTTTTGCGGAAAACGGTCTTGATAATGCGCCGCAACCGACGAAAATGTACTATCTTACTTCCGTTTTTCGGTACGAAAAGCCGCAGTCCGGCCGTTTAAGAGAGCATCACCAATTCGGCGTTGAATTATACGGTAGCGCTTCTCCTTACGCGGACGCCGAAGTCATTTCTATTGCGCGTCGGTTTTTGAACGAAGTCGGCGTGGATAAGTTGACGCTTCATCTGAATAGCATCGGATGTTCGGAATGCAGAAAAGAGTATTCAAAAGCGCTTGTCGCTTATTTCCGTTCTTTTGAAGATCAGCTTTGTCCTACTTGTCAGGAAAGACTGAATAAAAACCCGCTTCGTCTTTTGGATTGCAAGGTGGAAGAATGTAAAAGAATCGCTGAAAAAGCACCCGTTGTAAGCGATTATTTATGCGATAACTGCAAAGAGCATCAAAAAAAGTTATGCGGAGCATTGGACGCGCTCGGTATCGAGTACGTGCTTGATCCCAAGATTGTGCGTGGACTTGACTATTATACGGGTACCGTTTTTGAATTCGTCTCCGACGCCATCGGCGCACAGGGAACGGTGTGCGGAGGCGGCCGGTATAATAACCTTTGTGAAGAGATCGGCGGTAAGAGCGTGCCTGCCGTCGGATTCGGCATGGGATTGGAAAGATTGATCATGGTTATGGATAACTGCGGTATTTCTTTCGGAGAAGCGCCGAGAAGAGACGTTTATATTGCGCCTCTTGGCGCCGAGCAGTATCCTATCGCTCTGAAAGCTATTGACGAGCTCCGTAAAAAAGGAATACGTGCCGACACGGATATTTCGGAAAGAAGTCTGAAAGCGCAAATGAAATATGCCGACAAGTGTGGTTATCGGTTCGTTGTGGTTTTGGGCGAAGAAGAGGTAAGAAAGGGCATAGTGGTCGTGAAAAACATGCGCACAAAAGAGCAAAAAGAATGTTCCCTTGACGACTTGTCAACAATAATTATATAGTCAATATAACGTAAAGAGGTATATTATGAAAGTGTTGTCGGAAAAAGAAATCGGATTGATCGGCGAACAAAAATTTGCATTGGTGGATTTTTATGCCGATTGGTGCGGACCTTGCAAGTTGCTCGGACCGGAACTTGTTGCGGCCTCGGGCGATATTGAGGCGCTTGGCGTCGCTTGTTATAAGATCAACGTGGACGACTGCAATCGTTTTTCCATTGAAAACAAGATACAGTTCGTACCGACCGTTATTTTATTTGAAAACGGAGTTGAAAAAACAAGATTTGTCGGGATGAAAGACAAATCCGCCATCATCGATTTTGTTAAAAGCAATATCGCTTGATCAGGTTGTATGCACGTATATCTCGATTATGCGGCGACGACGCCGCTGGATGAACGCGTTCTGAAAGAAATGCTTCCGTACATGACGGAAAAGTTTGGGAACGCGTCCAGCTTGCACTCTTATGGGAGAGCGGCAATTTCGGTAGTTGACCGCGCGCGCGATAGAATAGCTTCTTATCTGAATTGTTCGGCAAGCGAGATTTATTTTACCTCCGGCGGAACGGAAAGCGATAACTGGGCGCTCCGCGGCGTCGTGAACGCTTCTTCCTTGCCGGTAAAGCACGTCGTTACAACAAATATCGAGCATTCGGCCATTCTCTCCGTCTGTAAAGAGTTGGAAAAGGAAGGTTGCGAGATTACGTACGTGAGCGTTAACGACGACGGCGTCGTCGATCCGTCGGATATTGCCGCCGCTATTCGCGATAACACGGTTTTGGTTGCCGTCATGTTTGCTAATAACGAAATCGGTACGATCCAACCAATCAAAAAGATCGGCACTTTATGTCGGGATAAGGGGATACCTTTTTATACGGATGCGGTACAGGCGGTCGGCAGCATACGTATAGACGTTCATGCGATGAATATCGATATGCTCGGTTTTTCCGCGCATAAAATCTACGGTCCGAAGGGCGTTGGAGTGTTATACGTCAAGAACGGTATTCGATGCGGTCGGTTGATTTTTGGCGGGGAACAGGAACACGGAAAGCGAGCAGGTACGACGAATACGCCGGGTATTGTCGGAACGGCGGAAGCTATGCGACTGGTCGTTGAAGAAATGGACGCTAACAACGCTCGGATAGAATCTGTCAGAAATCATTTTATCGATAGAGTAGAAAAAGAGATACCGCAATGCCGTCTTGCGGGAAGCAGGATAAATCGGCTTGTCGGTAACGCCGATTTTATCTTCGACGGAATAAAAGGAGAGACTCTTTTAACGGTGCTTGATATGTCGGGGATCGCCGTAGGAAGCGGTCCGGCGTGTAGTTCCGGTTCTCAGAAGCCTTCTCACGTTATTTTGGCGATAGGAGGAAACGAAGAGGACGCCCGTTCGTCCGTCCGATTCAGTTTCGGGAAAAACACAACTTTGGAAGAAGTCGATTACGTTATAGAAATATTAAAAAACAAAATTAAAAAACTAAGAGAGTCTTCTTCACTTTTTAAAGTTGTTTCTGAAAAAGGCTATCAAATATAATCACTGTAAAAAATTTTAAACAGCAAAAAAAAGAATGTCTCGTATAAGACATTCTTTTTTATTCACAATAATGGTAAATTACGCGTCTTTTTTCATAGTTCTGAGACAACGGGTGCAAACGTATTGATAAGAGATATGACCGTTTTTATCGGTTACTTTTACTTTATGAACGTTTACATTCCAAGCTCTTCTTGTTTTAATATGGCTATGGCTTACGCTGTTTCCGCTCGCCCTCGACTTTCCGCATACACAACAAACTCTGCTCATGATATTACCTCCTAGAATTATGACTTGACAATTATACAATGAAATCGAAATGAATGCAATTGTTTTTTTATAATTTTTATATTTTACTTGCTTTTTTTTGTTCCGAATGATAATCTATATATAGAAAACTAAAATAAGGATTATTCTCGATGGCACTGCACACGAGCAACATCTACGGCAATATTTCCGTTTCGGACGAAGCCGTAGCGCTTGTTATCAAAAAAGTTGTTATGGACTGTTACGGAGTATCCGAATTGGTCAGTCGTCGTTTGAGCGATAGCGTCCTTATGCTTTTTAACAAAGATCCCATTAGTCGCGGAATAAAACTCGTTACCGTAGACAATCGCATATATATCGACATATATTGCCTGATTGCCTCCGGCGTGAATACCGAAGCCGTCGTGAACAGTTTAAAATCGGCGGTCACTTACCATGTCGAAAACTTTACCGGAATGAGGGTAAAAGCTGTCGACGTGCACGTTTTGGGCATGAAATTGCTTTAAAACGACCGGGCTATATGTTTGAGTGAGGAAAAATGAAAAAGGTTCTCAATGTCGCCGATATAAAAGAAATTATTCGGGGCGGAAAACTGAATTTATCGATAAATAGACAATACGTTGATAATCTTAACGTATTTCCTGTTCCCGATGGAGACACCGGTACCAATATGAGTCTGACAATGACGTCCACTGTCAAAGAAATGGACGTAGTGAATGACGGAGACGCCAGAACGGTGTGCGCCGCAATAGCAAAAGGCGCGCTGAAAGGCGCGCGCGGGAACAGCGGCGTTATTCTGAGTCAGATTTTAAAGGGTATTACGGATACGCTTTCCAAGGAAAAAACGATTACGACGAAAGTCTTTGCCGCGGCTCTTTGCGCCGGTTCTCAAAAAGCGTACGACGCCGTCGTTAATCCCAAAGAGGGTACCATATTGACCGTTATCCGCTTGATCAGCGATTATGCGGAAAGATCGGCGAGACGTACGCCCGATTTTATTGATTTTTTCTCAAAAATAATCAAAAGAGGGGAAGAAGTACTTGCCGATACGCCAAGGATGCTTCCCGTTCTTGCAAAAGCCGGTGTTGTAGACAGCGGCGGTCAGGGATTGATCTATATTTTGCAAGGGATGTATAATGCTCTTGCCGGTGTGGAGATGAAAGAACCGGAATCGGAAGAACAGTTGCCGCAACAAGCTATTTCCGCCGCGTCCGTAGACGAAAACGATTATGAAAACATCACGTTTTCTTATTGTACGGAATATTTTATCGTCAACTTGAAGAAGCAAACCACAATGGCCGATATCGATAAATTGCGGGATAAACTATGTAAGATCGGCGATTGTGTTCTGGTTGTCGGCGACTTGTCCGCCGTGAAGGTTCACGTTCACACGAATACGCCTAACGTTGCGCTTGAATATGCCTTAAAATTGGGAGATCTTGACAATATGAAGATCGAAAACATGCGCGAACAATACCGAAGAATACACGCAAACGACGTCACGGAACACGTGGAAGTGGGCGTCTTGTCGATCTGTACGGGAGACGGGTTTAAGAAGATATTTAACGAATTTGGCGCAAAAGTCATGGAAGGGGGGCAAACAATGAACCCCAGCGTCGACGATATAGCAAGCAACGTCCGAAAGGTAAATGCAGATACCGTTTATATTTTGCCCAACAATAAAAACATAATTCTTGCTTGCGAACGAGTTGTGGAGATCGTAGATTGTAATCTCGTTATCATCCCGACCAGAGACGTTTTGCAAGGCATTGCCGCTTTGACGGCGTTTGACCCGGAAGGCGACGTGGAGATAAACAAGAACAATATGTCCGATATCCTTGAAGAAATGACTTCCGTAGAGATCACGCATGCCGTCAAGGACGCAGAAGCGGACGGTTTTAAAGTGAAAACGGGCGATATTATTGCTCTCAGCGGTAACATCATTGCGAGAGGCGACGACGTGGACGACGTTGTACTCGACGTTCTGAAAAAGTATTCTCCGGACGATATTTGCGTTGTCGACCTGTATTACGGAGCAAGCGTTACGGAAGTGTCGGCCTCGGAACTTACTGAAAAAGTGGAAGAATTACTTCCCGATTGCGACGTCCATTGCATCAACGGCGGTCAACCGCATTACGATTACTTTATCAGTATCGCATGAAGATAGCAACGGTAAAAGGCGTCGGACCTGCTTTAGAAAAGAAGTTCCACGAATTAGGTATTTTTACCGTTTCCGATTTAATTTGCACATTACCGAAGAGCTACGTCGATATGGACGCGGCTTTTTCTTTGGAAGAATGCCGGGACGGCGACGTTTGTGCTTTTTACGGCGATCTGATTGAAATAAGCAAACCGTTTAAATACAACAAAGTTACTGTTTTGCGCGCGAAAGCGTTATGTGGTAATGATGAAATAATCATCAAATTTTACAACCAGACTTATTTTTCAAAAATATTGGAAATTGGCAAAAAATACGCATTTTACGGAAAGATAAAAAAGGGAAAACAGCTAGTTTTGATTAACCCGAAAGTCGATATTGCCGGCGGTAAAAAATTAGTAGGAATTCATCCGATTTATCGTACGAAAGGACTGATCGCGCAATTGGTATACTCCAACGTCGTGAAAGAGGCTTTTCCTTACTTTAAAGGGGAAAGCGTCATTTCGTCCGAATTGGAAAGCTCTTTCGGACTGCCGTCTTATGAAGAATCGCTTTATAAGTTGCATTTTCCGAGTTCTTTGCCGGTTACAAGTTATAAAGATCGGGTTGTGATAGAAAACGTAACAAAGCGGATATGCGCCCTGAAATATATTAAAAAGCACACTTTACCGCCTAAAGAGAATAAAAAATACCGTTATATAGATTTTTCAAAAATCCTGGACAGATTGCCTTTTACGTTATCCAAAACGCAACGCGAAGCACTCGATAAATTGACAGCCTCACTTCTTTCGGGCAAAGATACGAACGCAATTTTATGCGGAGACGTCGGGAGCGGTAAGACGATCGTCGCCGTTCTGCTATGTTATTTCGTCATAAAAAACGGATACAAAACAGCATTTATGGCACCGACGGAAATCCTTGCGAGACAACATTTTTCTTTTATTAAAAAACTGTTTTCTCCGCTGGAAATACGATGTGCGTTTTTGTGTGGTTCTACAAAAAAATCAGAAAAAGAATTATACTATAAATTGCTTAAAAATGGCGAAATCGATATACTTATCGGAACACATTCTTTATTGAATGAGGGACTTATTTTTCCCGATCTCGGTTTGATCGTTACGGACGAACAACATCGATTCGGCGTGGCGCAAAGAACGCGCCTTATCGAGAAGGGGAGCGACGTTGCCGTACTTACGATGAGCGCGACTCCGATTCCTCGTTCTTTGCGGTTGATCCTCTACGGAGAAATCGAATTTTTGACCATTGATCGACCGAGAAAGAGTGCCGTTAAGACCAGAATCATTATGCCTGAGAAACGCGACGGTATGCTAAATTACGTCAGATCGGTTTGCGACGCCGGTCAGCAGGCTTATATCGTAGCGCCGAGAATATTCGATAACGAAGGGAACGAAAGCGATTCTGTTGAGACTCTCTATAAAGAGCTCCTTGCGTATTTTCCGAAAGAGTGGATCGGTGTGGTCCACGGAAGGCTGAAAGGGGAAGAAAAACAGGCAGTTCTGGAGTCTTTTTACAAAAACGAAACGAAGGTGCTTTTATCCACTACGGTAATCGAAGTCGGTATCGACGTGCCGAACGCTACGACCATGGTAATCTTCGACGCGGAGAGATTCGGGTTGGCGACCTTACACCAATTGAGAGGACGTATCGGGCGGGGCGATAAAGACGGGTTTTGCTTTCTGTATACGGAAAGCGCGCCTTCCGAGGGGCTTCGTACTCTGGTCAGATGTCAAAGCGGATTCGAGATCGCCGAAAAAGACTTTGAGTTGCGTGGGGGCGGCGATATCTTTGGCCTTGATCAATCGGGCGCCGGTTCTCTTGACGGTCTGAACGTCCGCGTTTTAAAACAAGCCTCTCTTATTTCGGAAAAAATCGATATTGATCGGATCGCTCCGCTTCTTTGGGAAGAAATAAAAAGTTTTTCGCTTGTTGACGTGAGTCTTAATTAACTAATAATCAGCTATTTAACATAAATTAGGTATTGCGTTTTCAAAAACCATGTGTTATTATTATAATAATAACAAATTGGATGGTTCATTGCTATGTTGAAAAGCGGTAAAAAAATTTTTCTGACGATCTTTTTGCTTGCCCTTGTTTTTTCATTTTGTTCTTGTTCTCAAAAGGAAAACGATGAAGACAAAACTCCCGAAGAAGAAAAGATCGAAGTGAACTATTCCGATATAGCGTCCATCGAAGTCGTCGATCCCGAAATCTTGGAACAAACGGGATTTTTGCTGGACGATTTTTCCCTCTCTTCGATTAAACTTTCCGTGAAATATAATTCCGAAGAAAGCGAACCTGTGCAAATACCCGTTTCGGGATCGATGATCCGTGCGGAAGATAAGGCGAAGTTGTCCGTTGCCGGGACGCATTCCATAACTCTTTATTACGGCAAATTCACGATACAATTCAAACTGAAACTGTACAGAAACGTTGAAGATAGTTTTCGGGTTACTTTTTTGGATTGGGAAGGAAACAGGCTCGGCGACGTCCAATATCTAAAATCGGGACAGATCGCCGCGGTGCCTAACCTCGAGTCGAGGGAAGGATATCAATTTATCGGTTGGAAGAACAACGAGACGGGAGCTATCGTCACTTCTTTCGTTTTTACCTCCGACGTGACGCTCGTGGCAAGTTATGCGCCCGATTATTATTCGGTCGATTATTATTATACCGTCGGCGATGAAGAAAGGTACCTGGCGAGCGCAATGGTGCGCCGCGGCGGCGACGCGTTCGACTTCGCTCCGGCTATTCCCATTGTGGAAGGGTATAGTAACGGACGTTGGTCCGACAGAGAAGCAATGAAGAACGTAGACTCTGACGGATTGAAGTTTTATGCCGTATTCGACAAAGACTACGTTAACGCAACGTTCGTTTATTATAAGTACGTGGAGGGGGAATGGTATTCTTACGACGTTAACTGGAAAGTGGCCGAAGCAACGGAAGGTATCTCCGCGCCGGACGACGTAAGAAGGGTATCTTCCGACATCTTTTTATATTGGTACGTTAAGCACGGTAACGAGGAAGTCAGAGTCGACTTTCCGTACGTTCTGACGGCGGAGACCACTTTTTATGCAAAATACATCCCTGTCCAAACCGGTTCTCAAGGAATCGACATCCGTTACGTTGATCTTTCGGGCGGCGTAGATAAAGAAGGTTATTATATCGTTGATTACACAGGAAACGATGATATAATTGCCATTCCTACCAACGCCTCTTTTTCCGATGGAATGCGGTACGTTTTCGTTCCGATCTCCGTGGCGACGGGAGAATCTCTTGCAGGGGAATGTTATTGTCTTGAAGGAAATTATTTATTTGAAACAACGGATCAATACGCGTCGGATAACGTGACGTATTACCATAAGTATTCCGTTCTGGATCAAGGCGGTTCTTATCTGATCTTTTTGCCGGAGAGCGTCAACCCGGGAGACGCCGTTCCTGCCGGAACGTACTATGAACGGAGGGAGAGCGGTTTTGTTTTGACGTCCGACGTTATTTTCGATGCAGTGAAGAAGTACTACCTGAGAAAGAATATGATCATTCAAAGCGGGGACTTTTATTTGCAGGAGAACTTTGCCGTCGATACCATATTGGAAGCCGGTAAATATTATTACCTGAAAGATAACGCCTTTATTCTTCTCACCGAAGAGAGCAGGGTAAAGCCTCGTTTCCAATACTTTACGAGAATGAACGGTCTGACAGTTAATGGCACGAGCCTTTTTGCGGAAGAAAACAGAACCGATCACACGCGGAATTATTCTTGTTTTGTTCCGCAAAATAAAACGATGATTCTCGGTCTTTTGGGGCATCCGTTTGCCGATAACGGCGCGGAAAGATTTTTCGTTGCCAATAACAACACTGTTTTCAGAATCAATAACGACTCCCTTTATTCCATAGACTTGAAGACTTTATATTCTTATCCGACCGGTAAAAAGGCGAATTATTATACGGTGGAAAGCAAGAGATTGCCGATTACGTCGATCGCAGATTATGCTTTTTACGGCGCGAAGAATCTTTATTCCGTTACCTTGCCGGATACGATTCTGACGATCGGCGATTATGCTTTCGGCGAGTGCTCGGCGTTGACTTCGTTCGCCGTACCGGATTCCGTAAAGGCGATAGGAAACAGGGCTTTTGCCGGCGCAGTTTCCGTTGCTTCATACGGTTTTAAGACAACATCATCGTTGACGACGATTGGAGAAAATTGTTTCGAGCGGAACTATCGTCTCGAATCGATTACCCTGCCGAGTAGCGTATCTTCTATTGGCAAGGGTTTATTCTCCGATTGTGTTTCTTTAAAAAATATCGATCTGGAAAACGACTATTTTACGGTCGATCGTGCAAACGGCGGACTGTATGGGAAAAGGGACGCTATGTCGTATTATTATTTGTACGCTTTCCCCGCTAAGTTCCCCGGTACGTCAAACGGCGTTATTATTATCAACTCCGGTACGCGCGTCGTGTGCACAGGAGCGTTCAGTTATGTTTCTTTGTATGAAGTCGCGTTCGAAAGTAAAAACAACTCGATCAGTTTCGAGAGCGGGAGCGTAGTGTGTCCCACCTTGCGTTCTTTCCGATTGAATTGTATTCTCGTTACGCTGGATAACGACGCTTTCACCGATCCCGTTACGCACGAAAGCTTCTTGCCACAGTGTTTTTATCTCGATCAGGGAACGGCTTCTTCCCTCGACGTATGTTTGAACGGGAGTGCTTTTTCCGCAATAGAAAGACGTCAATATAACGATACCGAGGGTCATGCGGAGTATCGTCCTTATTACGAAGATTTCGGATATGCGATGGTAACGGAGGGAGGATCTCAGACGGTTACTATAACCGGTTATCGCGGAACAAACGTCGATATCGTTGTTCCGAATGTTATCAATAACGCCTCCGTTACGTCGATTGATAAAAACGCTTTCAGAGGCAACAAAACGATCGAGAGTGTCGTACTGCCCGACGCGGTAACCGCTATCGGCGAATACGCTTTTTACGATTGCGATAATTTACGGAGCCTAACGATCGGCGAAGGTTTAAAAAAGATCGGCTCATACGCCTTTGCTTATTGCGAAAAACTTTCTTCCGTCGAGTTTACGGACCGGACCAATATAAAGGACGTCGGGTTGTATCCCTTTTTCGGAGACGAATTGTTGCTTGGTAGCGAAGAGTTCGTTATTATCGGCGGAGTTTTGTTTGCGTATAACGGTATCGACGAGGTAGTCGTCATCCCGGACAATGTTTATGTTATTGCCGATTACGTTTTCAAAAATTGTATTTCAATGGAAAAATTGGTTTTCGGCGTCGATTCTCAGCTGACGACCATTCTTTCATATGCGTTTTACGGATGTGAATCTGTTCTCGAAGTGATATTCCCAGTTAATCTTGAAACAATCGGGGAGCATGCCTTTGCGTCTTGTCCGAAACTCTTTGCGGCGGTATTTACCTCGAATCTTAGCGTTCCGGACAACGCGTTTTCAGATTCAGGAACGGTGTATATTAACGGCGAAAGCTATGTTTTCGATTCTCAAAGCGCTTCTTACGCCTATGATTTTGACGGAAATGTAACCGGAAACGGTTATTACGTCTTATCGGCACCGACCGAGGTTGTGGGTGGCGCCGTTTTCAAAGGATGGTACGTCGACGAAGGACGTACCGTTTTGGCCGAATTCCCGATGGTGCTTTCTGCAGATACCCTATTTTACGCTAAATACGACGCGAGCGCACAAGAAACGGACGGCCTGATTTATAAATTGACCGAAAACGGTTATGAAGTGACCGGCTATGCCGGAACCGATAGGTACGTTACCGTTCCCGCTGCTTATCGCGGTGTTAAGGTGACGTCTATCGGAGAGGAAGCTTTTTTGAATAAAGATATCGTTTACTTCTCTTTGCCCGATTCGATAAGGTCGATCGGCAGAAACGCGTTTTCAGGTACCACGTGGCTGAACGGCGTTACCACACGGAGCGCAACGCTCGGATCTTTCTTGATAAAGTATAACGGCTTTTCCGCAGAGTACAGATTATCGGACGAAATCAAATATATAGCCGAGGGTGCCTTTGAAGGCAACGGTTATCTTCGCGTCTTGTATTTCAACAACGTTGTTTCATCGATTCCGGATTACTGCTTATACGGTTGCACCGATTTAGAGAAAGTTAAGGTCGGAAGAAACGTTACGGAAATCGGACGAAGCGCTTTTGCCGATTGCGTATCGCTGAAAGAATTCGATTTTTCCGAATCGACCTACCTTGCGAAAGTTCATTATACGGCGTTTGACAATTCTTATTGGAGAAAGTATTATCCGGACGATAGCATTATCATCAACAAGATATTTTATGCGTATATCGGAACCAACGAGACGGTTCACGTCCCCAACTCTATTACCCTTGTCAATCCGTATGCGTTTTACGGAAACTCGAAGATCCGTTACGTTTATATCCCGGAGAGCTGTTTGACGATAGGGGAGAACGCTTTTGCGGAAAGCAGTCTCGAAAAGGTGTTTTTCGCAACGACGTTCAATAATCTGCAAACGATCGAAAAACGGGCGTTCTATCGCTGCGAACAGGCTGTGGATTTCAATTTCCGCGCCTGCAACAATCTCGCTTATATCGGAGAAGAAGCTTTTTGCGGCGTAAAGAAAAAGACCGACGAGATCCTACTCACTTTTTATCTTTCCGATCAGATAGAGCATATCGGAGAAAAAGCGTTTGCCGAATCGGACGTCTATGCCGTTTATTTTGCAGAGAAAAGTCGTCTGGTGGAGATACCGGTAAGAGCGTTTTATAATTGCAAAGAACTTGTTTCCGTACGCTTTTTCGGCGAGAGTTATTTGCTGAATATTTCGGACGAAGCATTTATGGGGTGTTCTTCACTTGCAACTTTCATCAACGATACCGCACCTATATCGGAGATCGGGAAAAGCGCTTTTTACGGTTGTCGCATGCTGAGCGTACTGGGTATCAATGAAAGCGCGCTTTCCAGCGTGGGTAACGACGCTTTCGCTTATTCGAGCGTTATTGAAGATCAGGACGTAATGGTCTTTCTGGGTTCCGTCCTGATGAAGTATAACGGTATCCAAAACACCGTTTACATTCCCGCGAAGACGACCGAAATATCCAACGACGCGTTCATAAACAACACCCGTATCGGCGCTGTGGAATTTTTGGGCGAAGAATTATTAATCATTCGTCGTAATGCGTTTATGAATTGTAACGGGATTACAAAATTTATTTTGCCTTCTTCCGTTGAGTCGATCGAGGAAGGAGCTTTTGCCGGATGTTCTTCGTTGACGTCTTTTACCGTGCAGACAAATAACGGTTCGAGCGGTTATACTTCGGTTTCCGGAGTGCTATTCCGTTATTATACGGAAAACGATAAAAGATATGCAGAACTTGTTTCTTACCCGAATAAACATGCGGGCGTGTATGAAATTCCTTCTACGATCGTTAATAACGGCAATCCGTTTACCGTCGTCGGGATCAGAGATTATGCTTTTTATAAGTGCTCCGATCTTCGTCAGATAACTTTGCCGACCACTTTGGTCAGTATTGGAGACTATGCCTTTTTCGGTTGTTCTTCGTTGACTTCGGTAGCTTTGCCCGCATCCGTAAGTACGATCGGCGCTCGGGCGTTTGCTTCTTGCGCTTCGTTATCCTCTTTGTCGTTTGCCGGTACGGCGGACGATTGGGCGTCGATCGAATGCGGCGCTTTCTGGATGGGTTCTATCAGAACGATTTCGACGTCTACAACTTCGATAAATACGATTGCAGACGGTTCGCTCTACGAGTTGGACGGCGTTATTTACCGCGTTAACTACGCAATCGACGATTACTATGCTACCGTCGTCGGATATAACGAAAAAACCGAAACGGAATGCGAGATTAAAGAATATATCGACGAAATAATGGTTCTCGTTACCGCGATCGAAGCGGAATGCTTTGACGGAGCTGCTTTTGTCACTGTCAGAATGCCGGGAAGCATAAAAACGATCGGAAACGACGCGTTTAAGAATTGTGCCGTTTTGAAAAAAGTTTATTTCGGCGGAAATACGGACGCATGGTGCGGTATTACGTTCGGAAACGAGTTTTCTAATCCGTTACGTTTTGCCGAGTCGTTATTTGTTGACGGCGAAAAGCTGACTTCCGCCGTACTGCAATCGGCGACCGAGATTAAAAAATACGCTTTTGCTTCTTATGACGCTTTGACGTCCGTTACAATTCCAGCGTCCGTTCTTTCCGTCGGGGAAAAGGCGTTCAAAAACTGTTCCGGGCTGACGGCGGTGTATTATACCGGCAATATTGCTTCTTGGTGTTCTCTTATTTTTGCCGACGCCGAAGCCAATCCGCTGAATAAAGCTCATAATCTTTATATTGACGGCAGATCGGTCGACAATCTTGTTTTACCGGCGACTGTGAACTCGATCGGCGATTATTGCTTCTTGGGTTGTCAAAACATAACCGGATTCTCTGCCGAAACGGGCAGCGTTCTCGAAACCGTCGGGCAGTATGCTTTTTCATCCTGTACCAATCTTTTATCCGTTTCCGTTCCCTCGTCGGTGACAAACATTGGCAATCACGCGTTTGACGGATGCGGAGAAATGAATTCGTTATCCTTTGGGGACGGCAGCATGCTTAATTATATCGGTGCAAACGCCTTTTCAGAATGCGCAAAGTTGCCGAGCCTTGTCATTCCCGACGCGGTAGAAACCATCGGTGCGTCCGCATTTTCCGATTGCGTTGTTCTGGCTGACGTAACCATACCAAACGGCACGGTAAATATCGGCGAAAACATATTTGACAGTTGTCAGATAAAAACGGCTGTTGTACCTGCGACCGCCTTATCGTTCGTCAAGAAAACGACGTTGGAGTCGTTGAGCGTGACGAATGGAACGGCCATTCCGGAAAACGCTTTTTCCGGATGCGGCGTTTTGAAGACGCTCGTGCTTTCTTCTACAATTACTTCGATCGGCGAAAACGCATTTTTCGGTTGTCCCATAGCGAAAGCGACGGCTTCCGCCACGGTTTGCGCGCAGATTAGTAACGTTTATTTAGAAGAAGTTACTATTATTGCGGGCGAAAGCATTTCTTCCGAGGCGTTTAAGAATTGTACAAGGCTTTTCAGCGTTTCGATTGCCGGATCGGTAACCGAAATAGGCGTGGAAGCCTTTTCGGGATGTTCTTTGTTGACTTCCATTCAGTTTGACGGAGAAATATCGCAATGGGAAGCCGTGATAAAAGGATCGGATTGGGATTCGGCCACAGGCAATTATACCGTGCATTGCACGAATGGGGACGTTGCAAAATGATGAAAAAGATGACGACGCCGAATAGGCGAGAGGTTGCTATGAAGATAAAAAAACCATTGTTGCTTTTTGTTTTATTGATATGCCTGACGACGTTGTTCGTCGCTTGTAACAGCCGGACGGATACGGATGGCAACAATATTGATTATTCTTCCATAAAATCGGTTGAGGTCGATAAATCATGCCTGGAATTCGGTTTTTTGCTCAGTGATTTCGATATGAGCAAAATCAAGTTGATCGTAACCTATTTACCTGAATCTCAAAAAGGGCTTGCGTTGAAAAAAGAACAGGACGAAGAAGCGCAGAAGAACGGAACGACGATCACGGAATACGATTATTCGGTAAAAATGAACGCCACGATCGAGATGGTCAAAGCTGAGGACGTCGAGAAATTATCCACGTCCGGACGCAAAACCATCACGCTTATTTACGGCAAATTCGAGATGTCATTTGTTTTGGAATTGATCGATGATGAAGAAAAAAACTTGTATAAAGTGAATTTTTATGATTATGACGGAGAGACCCGCCTTGCCGATGTGCAATACGTCAAGGAAGGCGGTCGAGCTATCGTGCCCGCCGTAAATTCCAGAGAAGGATACGACTTTATCGGTTGGAAGAATAAATTAACCGGTAAGATCGAAACTTTTGATAATATAACGGGAGATATCGATTTCGTCGCGACGTACGAACCGTCTATGCGGAAAATAAAATTCCTCGCTCGTTATCGGTATGTAAATTCTTCCGGAGACCCTGTTAACGAGGATCCCGCAAAAGAAATCGTGATCGATTCTTTCGAGCTGCCGAGAGGAGAATCCGTTATCGGTCGTTATCCCACTCCGCCGGATATACAGGGGTATACGTTCAGCGGTTGGGAAACCGGAAAAGAGACGGAAGGAGAGTCGATTTATTACGCTATATATTATAAGGACTTATACGACGTTTCTTTTGTCTATCGTATTTTCGATCAAAACGAAAAGAGGTATTCTGACAGTATGATCGTGCGGTCCGTCGGTTATTACAGTGCCGATCGCTATATTTCCGCGCCGACCGACGCCAAATGTCCCGGAGAAATCAGCCCTGCGAACGACTATCAATTTTTGGGTTGGTACGTTATTCATGACGGTAAGCGCGTTAACGTTAGCTTCCCATACGAAATGGATACCGTATTCGAGACCACGTTTTATGGTAATTACGTCGATATCAACGCAGGTTCGTCGGGACTTTCGTATAAGTCCGCCGGAACGAATACTTGCGTTGTCAGCGGATACAACGGTGACGAGTCCATCATAGTTATTCCGGAAAAAGCGGTGGTAAACGGCGTTCTTTGCGACGTATCCGGCATTGACGACGGGGTTTTTAAGAATAATACCGTTACGCAGTATGTCGTCAGTTCCGAAAACAAGTATTTTTCCGTCCATAACGGCGTACTTTACAGCAAGAACGGAGATATCCTTTACGCATATCCCGCGGCGTCGCCCGTGACCGTTTTTTCCGTGCTCGACGGAGTGGAAGAAATCAGCTCTTACGCTTTCTATATGGCCGGGAATCTCGAAAGCATTACTTTGCCGGATAGTTTATTGCAAATCAACGACTATGCGTTTTCACGTTGTGATTCTTTGCGGTCTGTGACGATCCCGAAAAACGTGGTAATAATAGAAGAGGGTGCATTCCGCATGACCGGCGACAATGCGATCACGTCCGTTGTTTTCGAGGGAACAAAGGTTACGGAATTAGGCGACGAAGCATTTTTCGGACTGAATAATTTGCTCCGGTTCGATCTGCCCGCATCCGTCAGATCCATCGGCGACGGCGTTTTCTATGGTATGAGCGCTTTGCAGAAGATTACGGCCGAGAATAACTCTTACTTTACCGTTTATAACGGCGCGCTTTACTCCTCCGACTATAAAGATTTCATCTTATATCCCGCGCAATACGACGAAACGGAAAACCCTGAGTTATACCTCCACGAAAATTGTCAGGTCATTAAAAGAGGCGCTTTCTATAATGCGTTGATCGCCTGTATTACGTTCTCCTCATCGTGCGAATTAGAGGCTTATAGTATCGTCTGCCCATCTATGGAAGCTTTGCGCTTCGCAACGTCTTCTTTCCGCGTCGATACGGAAAAATTTGAACAAGCATTCGGTGGGTTCATGCCCTCTGTTTTCTACGTTTTGACAGGAGATAATACCTTTGATTCTTTTGCGGACAAAGTCAATCTCAGTTATTATCAATTAAGAGAGTGGCAAGGGTATAAAAACTTTTCTGCAGACGGATATGTTTATTCGGAAACGGATGAGGGGATTACCATACTGGGATATAACGGAACCGCGACGGATCTTTTTATTCCCGAAATGTACAACGGAAAAGGAATCATTGCCATCGCGCCTTACGCTTTTTACGGCAACACGTCCATCACTTCCGTCAGCATTCCCGTTTTGATGCGTTCGATCGGCGAATACGCTTTTTACGGATGTAAATCCCTTGCTACCGTCACGATGTCGCGCGTCGCCGGCGTTTCCTTGGAAAAGATTGGCGATTACGCTTTCTGCAACTGTGTTTTGTTGAAGAACGTATATTTTGAAAACAGTCTCGTCTTATCTTCTTTCGGAAAATTTGTTTTTGAGAATACGCCGTATTTAAAGAGTGCCGATCAATTTTTGATCGTTGGTGGAGTGCTTGTCAAATATTCCGGTTTATCGGCGACGGTCAACGTTCCCGCTTCCGTCAGTATCATTGCTGCGGACGCCTTTAAGGACGTCGGATTTATGACGAGTATTACTTTTACGGGGAACACATTAAGATACGTGGATGAATATGCGTTCCAGAACTGTATCGGTTTACGAGAGATTATTTTCCCGGCTTCGCTTCGTTATGTTGCCGATTATGCCTTTTATGGTTGCTCTTATCTTTTCAGCGTGAAGTACGGCGCGAAAGAAAGTGAAGTTACGCGTTGCTATTCGGCTTATAAAGAGGCCGGCACGTACTATACGAATTACGACGCCGTGTACGAATCGTTTCTTGATTCTGTTTCATACACGTTGACTTACCAAGCGGCAGCGAACGAACAATACGAAGATTATGGTACATCTTTCGTCGCTTCTTATAAATTGGACGATACGAACGATATTTTCATGGGGTGGTATTTTGATTCTTTATATAAAGAAAAAGCTGACTTCCCTCTCCATATTACTCGTAGTACGACGATTTATGCCCGTTACGAGTCTGCAACGTACATTTCGGAAGGACTGACGTATGAAAACAATCAGGACGGTTATTATTCCGTATCCGGCTATTCCGGGAGCGACTCTTACGTTATTATTCCCGAGACCTATAAAGATTTGGCGGTAACAAGCATAAACGATTACGTTTTCGGACGCAACGTTTCTTACATCCGTCTGCCGTCGAGAATAAACGAATTGTCAGAAAACGCTTTTGTTAATTCGTCCTGGTATCGTTCTTATCCGGGCGACTTCGTTTTGTACGGCGATCATATTCTCGTAGGGTACAAGGGCAACGCAAAAGAGGTTCATATTCCTTCCGGAGTCACGCTTGTATCAAACGGTTTGTTCCGTAACAACCTGTCCATAGAAAGAGTTGTTCTGCCCGATTCCGTTACGGAGATTGTAGACGATATGTTTTACGGTTGTGCTAACCTCAAGAGCATTAATATCGGTAAGAATATCCGCAGTATCGGTTCTCGCGCGTTTTACGGATGCACTTCTTTGGAAAGCGTGGAAATCGAAAACGGATCGCAATTAACAAACGTCGCCGCAATGTCGTTTGAAGGAACAAAGTGGTTTGATTCGCAGACGGACGATTGTATCATTATCAACAATATTTTCTATAAGTATTGCGGCGAGTCTTCTGTGTTACACATTCCGGAAGGAGTCGTATCCATTGCCGCGGACGCCTTTGCGGGCAATATGAATTTAAGAACGGTCTACTTCCCGAATTCGCTAAGAACGTTATATCAAAGAGCCTTTGCAAACAGTTCTATATCGGAAGTGCGTTTATACAGTTCGGGTTCTTCTCTTGCCTATATTATGGAATCGGCTTTTGAGGGCTGTTATAACTTGACGAATTTTGAGTTTTCCAACGCGGGCATGCTTTCCGAAATTCATGAAAGGGCGTTTTATGGTTGTTCTTCGCTCGGCGACGTCGTACTTCCGCAGTCTATCCTGTTGCTTGACAAGTACGCTTTCGCATACTCGGGCGTAAAAAAAGTTACTTTCTATGGAAACGGCGGTATAAAGGCTATCGGAGAGGGCGCGTTCATGTGCTGTTATTACCTCTCGTATTTTGATCTGGGAATGTGCTCCATCATGGCTACGATCGGAGATAAAGCGTTTTTTGAGTGCATTTCTCTTGCTACGTATAAAAGCGAAGCTTCGCCCACAACCAAGATCGGCGCGGACGCTTTCTATAACTGTCGCTCGTTGAACCTTTTTTCGGTAAACAGTAAAGCGATCCGTACCATCGGCGCAAACGCCTTTTATAACGTAAACAATAGCGTCTTTGCCAATGAATCGACCAATACCATGGTTATTCTCGGCAACGTGCTTTTGTCTTATCGCGGTTCGGAACAGCGCGTTGTGATTCCGGCCAATATTGTCTTATTGTATAATTCTGCGTTTGAAGGCAACACGCATATTATCGAAGTTAGTTTTGGCTCGAAAAACATTCTGACGGGTATTAACGACCGCGTGTTCTATGGATGTAGAAATCTAATGTCGATAGATTTTCCGAACAGTATCGTTTCGGTTGGCGACGACGTTATGACAGGTACGGCGTGGTATAACGAGAAACTGAGAAGCGACGATTTCATCATTATCGGCAATACGCTTGTAAAATATAATATTCAGAGCGTTCGAGACGCCGTTATACCGGAAAGCGTATCCGTAATCAATAAAAACGCATTCAACGGAATGAGCGTATACGATATTAAAATCGGAACAAACGTCACGTTGATAAAGGATGGCGCTTTTGATGGAATCGTACCGGCTACCTGGACGGAAGGAAGCGCAACTTGTCGCGGTTTTACGTTGACGATGGAAACGGCTACGCCTCCGAGCCTGGAATATGAAGAAATGTTCGAAAACTGTTACAGGATTTACGTTGAAGACGAAGACGTCCTTGATACCTATCGTTTAAACGTCGATTGGAAGGTGCAATTCGACCGTATTAAAGTGATCGAACGTTATTTACTTGCTTATTTCATAGAGCAGGGCGAGGGGTCGCCTATTGATCCGGAATACGTGCATGCGCTGTACAGCTCTCGTCCGGTTCAAACCGTTTCGACCGCGCAAAAACAATATGAGTTCGTAGGTTGGTTCGTCGATCAGAACTATTTCAACGCCGTACAGTATCCGCTCATCTTAACAAGAAACACCACGTTGTATGCAAAATGCGTCAACTATAATGTCGGTAGCAATCCCGAATCGTTTACGTTAGAACTCGCGAATGACGGATCGGGCAATTATACGATTAAAGAATACAGCGATACGAGCGATAAAAAAGTTGTTGTGATCACCGAACAAGCCGGTCGAAAGATCACATCCATTACCGGACATCTCGGCTATATCAAGACGGATAAGTCGTTGTATTATTCTCTCGGCGCGGCCGTTGATGAAAACGTTTACGTCTTTAACGATGAGTCTATTATCGGCGAACAGTACTATTCGGCGGCTACGGGTATGTACGTCGCCGGTATGGATTATTATTTGAGAAGACGCGTTTCCGTAACCGCCGCAATGATAGGGATGAACGTTTCTCGCGGAACGTATACGGTCGGAAGAAGAGGAAACCTTTATTTGGCGACCGGCGTTTATCAGAACAGTACGGAATACTATACTTTGACTCTGATGAAAAATTGCGATATCTATATCATAAATCCGGACGATCCTGCCGAATTCGTTTTCTATGATAAGAGTATTTATTTGGGGAATAATTATGACTTCTATCGCAGGAACGATACGGTGGAAGAGATTGCTTTCGCCAATAATTGCACGATAGAAACGCTCGGAGAAAACTGTTTTGCCGGCATGGTCTCCCTGAAAAAGATCACTTTGCCCGCCAGCCTCAAAACCATTGCCGCCAATGCTTTTGCGGATTGCGTTTCTTTGGAAGAGATCGTGTTTTCGGACGGTATTTCGGACGTTGTTATTGAAAGTTATGCTTTTAATCGTTGTACCTCGCTTGTAAATCTGACCGTACCCGAAGGTATAAAAGAGATTAAGAACCATGCGTTTATCAATTGCTCGTCGTTGATTAACATATATGCTCTACAAGAAAAGCCTTTTGACCTGAAAGGAACTATGCCGTTCGACGAGAATAACGGATTGCGTATTCATATTGCGGCGTCCGCGTTTAATAACTATTATTCCGCATGGAGCGCATACGTCGATTATTTGAACGTGATAGAGGAGGATCAATAAAGATGGAATATATCAGAAGTAAGCGACTGGGAAACGTCGTTCAAAACGTGGATTTCGAGAATAACGTAAGATTGGAAAAAATGATTGCCAAGATAGAAAAGGTTCTCGTATCCAACGGTTATCGAAAATGCCATGTTCCGCACGTTGATTTGCCAACTCGATATATTATGGAAAACGATATGAACGGTATTAACGACTTATATAAAACCATAGCGGGGGACGGTCGAATGTTTGCTATGCCGAATGAACCTACAATCGCCCTGTTGAACACCCTTATGCTCCGCCGGGGCGACATGGAAAGGTATTTCGGTACGATTGATTCTTTTTCATTTCAAAAGCCGATTAATCCGCAAAACGGTTATTATTTATCCGCCGTTCTGACTTGCGCAAACGGATATGAAGCGGAAGCCGAAACGTGTGGACTTGCATTGGACATTGCTAATGCGATCGGATTGAAAGAAAAACTTAGGCTCGGTAATACCGAGATCGCGCAAGGAATAGTAAATTTCTATGCGAAACGAGAGGAAACAAAAGAAAAAACGCAAAAAATATTATGTGGCGACGTGCAATCTGAAGGGGATTATGCGACGGCGCAGGTGTTCTCCGATCTGCGTAAGGTCAGCAGGGAAAATGTAAAAGAACACGTGCAGGAAATATCCCAAAAGATCGATAACAAGCGTAGCCTCGACGGCGTTGTGGGCGTGTACGAAACGTTTTCCAGGTTGGAAGCGCAAGGGAGAATAGACGACGTTTTTGTAGATCCGCTATATATCGGCGAAGAACCCTGTTTTTTGGGAATGACGTATTCTGTCGGAAAGGAAAACCCCATCATTTACGGCGGAAGACGCATTTACGTAAACGGCGGCGAGTCGATGGCTGTTATTGCTCTGACGATTGATCTTTTCAGACTGGCGTCATCTTTGAATTCTTTGTCAAAAGAACAACCGCGCTCGGTGGATATTTTGGTCGCCGATTCGCTGATCGCTTATCAAAGAGCCTTAAAATTCAAGTCTGATTTTATGAAAAACGGTCTCGTGTCGTATATAAGGTATAAAGCCTCCCCCGAAGAAGCCGAAAAAATCATGGGACGGCAAAGCGGAAAAGAGAGCCTTGTCTTATTTATCGATGAGAACGGCGGATTAAAACATAATTAAACGGATTAAAACGTATTTTAACTTACGTTTTTGCATTCTTGTTTCCGTAAAATCATTGACATTATTTTCCCGTTGTGGTATAGTATGTATACTTCAAGGAGAAATACCCAAGTGGCTGAAGGGGCTCCCCTGCTAAGGGAGTAGTACGGTGAAACGTAGCTCGGGTTCAAATCCCGATTTCTCCGCCATAAGAAAAGCAAAGGTTTGATACAAAAGTATTGAACCTTTTTTTTGCATATAGGGAGTTCTTTCCTTTCTGTAAGTGAACATCAGAACCTTGTAGGAGTGTTTAACCGCACTTTTTGCAGGGTTCTATTTCTTTATAATAAATAACTACAGAACGATAGGTCTATCAACGGAACGATAGATATTACCAAGGCTTTTTCGTTATATGGCAGGCGAATATATTGAAAAAAGCGATTGTTGTGCTATAATAAACTGAGCGATAAATAAGAATTTGACGGGTTGAAGGACATGAAAAGCAGAATCAGATATATGGAAGAACAGGATAGACATCAGATTCTTGAAATGATGAGAATATTTTATGCATCCGAAGCAGTATTTACAAATGGTTCGGAAGATATATTCAACACGGATATAGACAACTGCATAAATGAAAATCCTTATATTGAGGGGTATGTTTTTGAAAACGATAATCGCATCCAAGGATACGCTATGTTAGCAAAAAGTTTCTCGACAGAATTTGGAAAAGCATGTATTTGGATTGAAGATATATACATAAAAGATGAGTATCGCGGATTGGGAATCGGAAGCCATTTCCTTAATTTCATTGAACATAAATATCCTAATTCGTTATTTCGTTTAGAGGTTGAGGCTGAGAATGAGAGAGCTGTGAATGTTTACAAGAAGTGTGGATACGATGTTCTACCGTATATGGAAATGAAAAAACAGAATTAAATAAATTCCAATTTATCTGTGAGTTTAACTGTACGCATTTTTTGATAAAGTGTACGCACTTTTTATGGGGTGTACGCAAATTGTATCAAAATAGGTATTCGCACACAGAGGCGACAAGTCGAACAAAAATTCGTTCGGCTTATTTTGTTTCTTTTACGTCGATATCAGGTTTGTCTTTTTATAATGTAATTTCGAACTTTCTGAGAGTGTATATATAATAATGACACATCCCGCGGCCATATCGAAACAACGTGATGTACATGAAAACAGGATTTTTGACCTGCGGGACTTAGCAGACGCCATGAGGGACGTCAAAAAAAATCACTGTTGGTGGAATGACTGATTTTTGTAACCTCACAAGTTACAAAACAGAAAAAAGATCAATTAAAATGAGGCGAACTACGTGGTAGAGAAATTATTGAGAGAAACAAAAAAATAATGATTATATCAGGGTGCGATTCTTTATTGTTGAGTGTTGCATTGGCGATTGTTGTATGGTAAAATATTCTTATTGCCGATTTGGTATAAGGAGTTTTTGATTATGGATAAAAAATTGGTTATGCAACCGATATTTTTTAAAGAAAACCGTGTGTTCAGAGTTTATCTCGGCGGAAAAGGTTTCGAACCGTTCAACAGTGAGATGAAAGGAGACGGTATGTTTCCGGAAGAATGGGTGGCGAGCAAGGTAAAAGCCATTAATCCGAAGTATTTCGGACCGCGTGACGGCGTATCCGTCGTCGAAGGGACCGATTTGTTTTTCGACGATCTTCTTAACGACTATCCGCAAGAATTGCTCGGCGGAAGAAAGTACGACTGCTTGGTCAAATTCCTCGACAGTCAGATCCGTTTACCTGTACAGGTTCACCCGACCAAAGCTTTTTCTCGCGAATATTTCCACAGCGAATATGGCAAGACGGAAGCGTGGCTCGTCGTAGGTACGCGTCCCGGTGCCAAAATTTACTTCGGATTTAAGGATAAGATTGATATTGATACGTTGAGCGCTCTGGAAGAAAGAAGCGAAAACGAGCGTGATGTTATGTCTTCTATCCTTGGCGAAGTCGACGCAAAAGTAGGAGATATGTATATCATTACCGCCGGGTTGATTCATGCTATCGGTGCGGGTTGTACCATTATTGAAGTGCAAGAACCGACCGATTTTACCATTCAACCGGAAAGATGGTGCGGAGATTATCATATCTCTTATGAAGAAGAATACATCGGGTTGGATAAAATGACGGCTTTGAAGTGCTTCAATTTTGATCTTTATGGAAAGAAAGCTCTGGACGTCGCCCGTATCACGCCTAAGGTTGCACGCGACGATGGTAAGGTTAAGATCGAGAACCTGATCACCTATGACGATACGCCATGCTTTGCCGAGAACAGATACACACTGACCGGTGGAGAATACACCATGACTTACGGTCCGTCCGTCTGGATTCTGTTGGAAGGAGAAGCGACTATCGTCGGCGACGGTTATGAACGAAAGATGATTAAAGGCGATTATTTTTATCTGCCGTACGCGGCGGAAAATAAATTCACGCTCAAGTCCGATAACGCTACTTTTGTGGAGTGCTTACCCAGCAAACAATAATCATTACCTGTAAGGAGAAGATATGCCTGCGTCTCAAAAAATGATCTTAGATCCGCGGTTTATGAGTAAACTTGCTCATATCCGGAAAAAGTGTTATACTAAAATCAAAACATTATCCGTATCTTACGCTACCAATCCGGAGCCATTATCGCCCGGGCAAGGCGATTATAAGGCGGCTAAGAAGTTTGACATCTGGTCCGGTCCGCACTCTTTTACGTGCGCGCAATTTCACGTGACCGGCAGTGTGCCCGAAGGGAACGATCCGAAAGAGCTCGGTGTGATTTTCAATATTTCCGGCGAAGGTTTATTGTTTGATAAAGACGGGGTTCCGTCCATCGGAATGACCAGTAAGTTTACCGGTCTTTGCAACGTATTGCAGGCGCATCCGGCAAAAACAATGGTGCCGCTCGAATACGTTTCGGACGGTAAAGAAATTGACTTTTTCATGGACGCAAGTTACAACGGGCTGCGGTGTTTGGGCGTCGTATTTTCTGTGGATCTTGTTAAGATTAATCAGGAGATAAAGGACTTTTATTACGATTATCTTTTCTGCGCTTATATTTATCAGGCGTATAAATATCCCGAAGCGAAGAAGATTCTGGCTGACGCATATAGACTTTTCAAGGATGACAAGATCTCCCAAGCGCGTGAACTTTTGGTGCCGTATAACAAGAATTATAAGGGATCGGACGTCGAGTTTTACGTCGTTGGTCACTCTCATCTCGATCTTGTCTGGCTTTGGCCGAAGCGTGAGACCATGCGTAAGAGTGCAAGAACCTTTACAAATCAGCTTTTTAATATGAAACAGTATCCCGGATTTGTGTATGGAGCCAGTCAGCCGCAGCAATTCGAGTGGATAAAAGAACAACAACCGGAACTTTTTGAGAAGTTAAAAGACGCGTATAAATCCGGTCAACTTGATCTGCAAGGAGCGCTTTGGGTAGAATCGGATACTAATCTCGCCGGCGGCGAAGCGTTAATTCGTCAAATCAAGTATGGACAAAAATTCTGGAAAGAAAATTTTGGCTTCACGTCCGATATTTGTTGGTTGCCCGATGTGTTCGGTTATAACGGCAACTTGCCGCAGATTTTAGCGAAGTCCGGCGTACATAATTTTATGACGATAAAGTTAAGCTGGAATAACGTCAATAAATTCCCGTATCATACGTTTAAGTGGCTCGGGATCGACGGTAGCGAGGTTCTTGTGCATATGCCCCCGTCCGGCAATTATAACGGCGACGGTACACCTGCTTGCTTTGAGGAAGCTGCGCGGTTTAATCGTGAAAAGAACGTCAAAAAGATCCTTTTTGAGTTCGGTGTGGGCGACGGAGGCGGCGGTCCGAACGAGTTGCAGCTGGAGATGGTCAAGCGTGAACTGGATAAAGAGCATCCGAATGTCCGATATGCCTCTTCCGAACAGTATTTTAAGGATTTACGAGCCGAAAATTACGATTTGCCGTCTTATCAGGGTGAATTATATCTGGAAAAGCATCAAGGTACGTATACAACGCAAGGCAAGATGAAAAAGTACAACAGGCGCCTGGAATATCTTTTGGCGATCTGTGAGTCCGTATGGTCGCGCGTTTATTTAAAAACGGGAGAATATCCGGATGAGAAAATAGAGAAGCTTTGGAAAGATATGCTTTTTTACCAATTCCACGATTCGCTCCCCGGGTCCTCCATAGGTCGCGTCTATAAGGAAGGAAACGCTCATCAAGAACAACTTATCGAAGAAACGAACAAGTTGATCGAAGAGGGTATTGATAAATTGAGCGGTTCGCCGTCCGTTTTTAACCCTGCGCCCGTGCCTTTCAAAGGAGCTTTTTTGGACGGAGAGAAGTGTTATACGATCTCTGCGCCGGCTTTCGGCACCGCTAAGGCTGAGCCTGTTACCGCGCCCAATCAGGCGTTGAAGATCAATGGTCACGATATAGAAAGCGATTGCGTTAAACTGGCGTTTGAAAACGACGGGAGCTTTTTATTGTATGATAAAAAGCAGAATAAGCCGTATGGGCGTTTCAATCAAATGAAAATCTATTGTGATCCGCGTATTTTGTTCAATGCGTGGGAAATTGCGCCATGGTATAAATGTCTTCCGCGGTACAGTTTCCGTGTTGATAGTGTAGAAAATAAAATCGTTGGAGACGCCCTTATCCGAACGCAGGTTCTGAAATTCGGTCATTCATCCGTCAGACAAAAAATAACGATTTTTGCAGGGAATCCCGAAATAAAGATCGAAAACGTTGCCGTGCTCAATCGTCGTCATCACCAGATCCGCTGCGACAGTAAACCTTTGGTTTACTCCGATAACGTTACGTGCGATATCCAATTCGGCAATATCAAACGCCCGACGACGGAAAGAAATTCTATTGATAAGGCCAAGTATGAGATTTGCTCGCATAAGTACCTCGATCTTAACGACGGGAAGAGCGGTATCGCGTATATGAGCGACTGCAAATACGGCAGTAAGGTCAAAAACGGCAAGGTCAGTCTGACGCTCGTCCGTAACCCCATCTATCCCGATTCCAAGGCCGATCGCGGAGAACAGACTTTTACCATGAGTATTTATCCCTATGCCGGAACCTTTGAAGAATCGGAAGTCGTGGCTCGCTCATATTTGCTGAATATCCCTCTCCGCGCCGCCCAAAAAGAGGTTGGATCTCTGTTTGAACTCACCGGAGACGTCGTGTGCGAACTCACAAAAAAAGGAGATGTCGACGGTACGATCGCATTCCGGATTTACGAACCGCACGGAAAAGCAGTTCGAGCAAAATTTATTCCGAAATTCAAGTATTCTGTTGCTTACGCTACCGATTTGCAGGAAAATAATGGAGAACCTGTTGACTTGAACAACCTGGTATTTGAGCCGTTTGAAATTAAAACTTTGGTCTTTGCAGTGAGATAGTCTTTGGTTTAATTCGGAAAAATTTATGGATACGCGTCGAATGTTTCGGCGCGTATTTTTATACGAAAAGTTCGACTTTGTTGTTCGGCTTTTTACGTAAGTACAATTTCATCGGCGCGGATAGTTTGAAAGTGAGCCCCTGAAAAGGGCAAACCTGTACGCATCTTAGACAACGAAGACATTTATTATTTGTTATGCCGTTAACGATCGCACGATTCGGGCAACTTTTTGTGCAAGTACCGCAATTTTTACAGTCGGAAGTGCGTATTATTTTAACGCCGAGACGACTTCTTTTTTCCGGATAAAGATCGGCGAAAATATTTTTTGGGGCTTTGGGTACGCTTACTTCAGACGCGGGCGATTTGATTTTTTCGATCAAGGGAAACAGCGCGTGATAGTCGCTGAAACCCGGTTCGTCTAGGTACGAGTGTTTTGTCGGGACGTACGCCGCGGAAACGAGTTTTCCGGCGAATAGTTTTTTCGCTTCGTTAATGACGTTTCCGTGGTTTATCCCTCCATACGTTGCAATTAAAGTCAAGTTTTTAACCTCGACGACGGACAGAAAACTTTTGACGGGTTTGGGAACGTTTTGACAAAGAACGGGAAATACAAGGACCAGATCGGAAAAATCTTTTTGCTCGCACCTTGATAATTCAAACAGCGAAAATTCTAATTCTTTTGCGAGAAAAGTCGCTATTTTTTCGCTTTCCCCTGTATTTGAGTAAAAAACAACGGATTTCATGACTCTAAGTATTCTTTCATAGCTTTGCATTCCGCTACTTCGCTAAGAGAAAAACCGAGCGAATTTTTCAATTCGTCCAGAGCTTTTTCCCGAGAAACGTTCCTGTCGCGACTTGCCAGCGAAATTTCCAGCGCGCTGAATGGGATCATGCGTGTTTTCATATAATAAAAACGCAGAAATTGCGTGTATTCTTTACATTTTTCTATGTTGCAGCTGGTATGTAACCCCTTATCGTTCTGATCGGGAGCGATCCAGCCGCATTCTTTTTTTATGATCGTTTGCACGTTTTCCCAGTCGTACATGCAACCGCTGATTTCATCGAAATCGACATGTACGAACGCAGGGATATTGCCGGTAAAAGAAGAGGCGCGTATGGCGCGTTTTAATGGTTTCAGGATTTCCGGAACTTCTTTTATCGCCGTCACGACGTTAGAAACAAGTTCGTTATCGTAACCGGATATTCTTTTTAGAAACGAGTCTCCGTATGCGAGCTGTTTCATTGTTGCGAGCGTATGGAATTGTCCGCGTCTGAGGGGCGGACGAAAGGAAACGATACGCCCGATCGCAATAAGCGTGTTAAGTAATTTGTTGTCGCCGAAATTGTAAGAGATTTTCGGCGCCATGCGGTTATAAAATAAGCCGAGCATCTGCACCGGCTCGTTGCCGACGACAAAGTAGGGCACGCGGTTTATTACCAATTCGGGATAAAAAAGAACGTACGCAAGCGACGGACAAGCGCAGGTGTTTCCATTTAATTCATATAACTTCCGATATATTTTTTTCAGATCGGCGTCGGAAATTTTTCGCGTTATGAATTCCACGTTTTTCAATGTTTTCTTTGCGTTTTCGATGCTTTTTTGGGCGCTGTCCGAGAGATAAGGGATTTCCCAGGTCAAGGCAAGAACGCGTAAGTTTTGCTGTTTGGATAAGTAATACAGAAGAAAAGTCGAATCCTTTCCGCCTGTATAAAATACAGCTACGTCGAAACGTGATTTTTTTGATCGGGAAAAGGTATTTTTTATCGGCACAACGCTTTTAAGGTTTTCTGTATTTTTTGCGGTCTGGCACATGGGACAAAGGCCGTTTTGGTCAAAATCAAGACCGGGGATCATAAAATCATTCGCAACGCACGACTTGCAGAAACGCGCTTCGTCAAGTGAAGTCGGCGTCTTTCTTTTTTGCGTTATTTTCACGACTTGCTTTCCGAAAAGACCTTTTAATATAGCTATTTCTTCCGGTTTTAATTCACAGGGTAATTGCGACAGTATCTTTTTTTGTCGGCGAGAAATTTTTATTTCGTTACGTAACAAGTCAGGGACGTTTCTTAGTCCGTAATAAATGAGTTTATTTCCTTCGATCTTCCATCTGTTTTGTAAATCGTACATTTTTTATCATCCGCAAATACAGTGTAGCATAGTGGAACGAAATAGGCAAGACGTGTGTTTCGGCATGAAGTAAGAATTATTTTTGTACCAGGCGTTCGGGGTCGAGCGGCTCGCATAAAATTGTTTTGTAATCGGTGTACGTTACGAGACCGGGAAGGGAAGAGGGGATTTTTTTGACGTATTTTTTTAACGTATAGTCAACTTCCACTTTCGGAGAAAACTTTGCGTCGCTTAAAAAAGCAGCGATCCGGCAGCAGGTAAGAATAGTATCTTCGTCGGGAGTTCCTTTGATGATAACGTGCGTTCCGTGATGTTTTTTTGCGTGGATCCAAGTATCCGTCGGCGCGGCGAAAGCGAAAGTTACCTGGGCGTTCTGGACGTTGTTTTTTCCGTAATAAACGTCGAAACCATTGATCGTAAGGTGGGCAGGCGCACTCGGTTTCGTGCGCTGTCTGGGCGTTCCTTTCCGCACGTATCCGCCGAGCTTATTTAATTCGTCTAATATCTCGTCAAATTCGCTTTTCAGCGAGCAATTTTTGATAGAAACAGCAATGGAAGCGAGATATTCTTTTTGCGGATACAGATTGGCGAGTTGTTCGTTTGCGGAGTCCTTTGCGCGCTTCAATTTGTTGTATTTTTTAAAATATTCCTGCGCGTTTTTGGTTGGAGAAAGAGTCGGATCGAGCGTCACGACTGCCTCTTTGTTTTCATAATAGTCGAAACATTTCAGTTCAGTATCGCCCGGTTTGATCAGGTATAAATAGTTGGTTATGAATTCGCCGTTTCTGCGGATTGTTTCTGACTTTTCCCAGTCTTTCAATCTTTTTAAATTGTCTTCGATGCGTCGGTCTGTTTTTGTTTGCAGACGTTTCAGGATCGTTTCCACCGTTTTAGATGAAGCTTTTTTTCGGTCTTCCGCATCGTATAAAGAATAATACTCGTCAAGAGCATCGTTCAGCGTAAAAAACTCTTTCCAATTTGCTTTTCGACTTTCATACGGATAAACGAAATAATCGGTCGGCTTATCGCCGGAATATGAAAGTACGGGATGGTATTCCGGAGAAGATTTAATGTCAATCAGGTGTAGCAAAGTCTCGTATCTGTCTTTACTTTCGGCGATCTCTGCGGCGGTTTCTTTGCCTATTCCGCTTATCGCGCGCAAAATCTCTTCCGCTCCGCAACCGGGGTTTTCGTTGAAAAACGAACGTAATTTGTCGGTTTGATCGAACGTTATACGAGTTTGCGGTTGAAAAACGTATTGTAGTCCCGGTAAGATATAACGAGTAGTGCTTTGGTCGAAGTGGATACGTCGTATTGCGTCTACGATTACCAGATTTTTGTCGGTCAGTATTATATTACTGTACCTGCCCATCAGTTCTACGATGAGATAAAGTGCGCGGTCGTCTTTAAGTTCCGTTTTTCCTTCGAACTCTATTCGGATGACTCTGTCGTTATTGAATATATGCGTACCGAGGATCCTGGCGCCGCCGAGATACTTTCTTAATAACATGCAGAACGCCGGCGCGTTAAAGCAGTTTTCTTTTTTTTGTGTGGTCAAGTGTATCCGCGGGTGGGATGGATTGGCACTGACGACGAGTTGACGGAATTTTCCGTTGCATTTTATACTTAACGTTATTTCGTCGGATTCTGGTTGATAAATTTTTTCCACGCGGCCGCCGGACAAGAAGTCGTTCAGTTCTTCGGCGACGGCTTTTAATGTGATGACGTCAATAGGCATGCGTTTATTATACGATATTATTTCTCGTTTGACAACTTATAAGCAAGTTTTGGAAGATTGGCAAAAGAAGTTTTTACGCAAGAACGATATCCGTTTATCTTTTGCAATTTATTATAATTATATAATAAAGGATTGACTTTTAAATAAAAATAAAGGATAATATTACGGAAATAAAAGGAGTCAGAATGGCTGTTGTTACAAGCGTAGACGAAGATAGCATTGTATGCGGGCGAATAAAGCCGGGCGACGACGTTGTTGCTTTTTCCGGTCGCAAATTCGTCGACATTCTCGATTATATTTACGCCGACGGTTGTGAAAAAGGCGTTGTGACGGTCGTTCGCGACGGTAAAGAAATCGACGTTCCTTACAGAAATCGCGGTTGTATTCGTACGCTCGGACTCTCTTTTGATTCTTCGGTCGAGATCGTCCCGAGAAATTGCGCCAATAACTGCGTCTTTTGTTTCGTGAGACAGCTTCCGAAAAATCTGAGAGATACGCTGTACGTCAAAGACGACGATTACAGACTCAGTTTTATCAGCGGATCTTACATCACTTGCACAAATCTTCAAGAAGAGGATATCGAACGAATTCTGTATTACAAACTCTCGCCGCTGTACATCTCCGTTCACGCAACGGACAAGGAGGTACAAAAGAGATTGTTCGGGATCAAAAAAGATTTCGACCAGTTGGCTCTTTTACGTAGATTCCACGAGGCGGGAATAAAGTTCCATACGCAAATCGTACTTGTCAAGGGTATCAACGACGGAGACGTGCTCAAAAAATCCCTGCAAGAAACGTTCGACGTGGGCGCGGAGACCATCGCCGTTGTGCCGGTGGGTTTAACGGAGCATCGTTCCGGACTTCCCGAAGTGCAACCTGTTGACAAAGAAACGGCGGAAAGTTGTATCGATATTTGTGAAGATTTTTATCGTAGCCATCCCGGATTTTGTTACTGTTCGGACGAAATGTATCAAATCGCCGGCAGAGAAACGCCGCCGGCAGAGTACTATGGTAATTTTGACCAGATAGAAAACGGCGTAGGACTTATTGCCAAGTTTTTTCAGGATTTTAACGAAGAGATTTCTTACGGACCAAAGTCCGTGCGGCGCACGGTCGGTCTATTTACCGGCGTTAGCGGAGAAAGTACCATGCAAAAAGCGAAGGCAATCCTGGAGAAAAAATACAAAGGTTTACATATTAATATTTACGCAGTAAAAAATCGCTTTTTCGGCGAGACGGTAACGGTAACGGGACTGGTGACGGCCACCGATATTATAGATCAGTACGGAAAAATGCAGACCAAGGACAAGTACTACTTGATACCGTCGGTCATGCTGAAAGAATTCGGCAACCAATTTTTGGATAACATGACGGTTGAAGAGTTGTCCGAAAAACTGAATAAAAAAATCGTTGTTATACCCGCCGGCGGAGACGGATTCGTGCGCGGCGTATTGTACGGAGGAAAATGAGCAGACCGATCGTGGCTGTCGTAGGACGGCCGAACGTGGGAAAATCCACTTTTTTTAATAGAATCGCCGGCAAGCGTATCAGCATCGTGGAAGATACGCCGGGAGTTACGCGCGACAGAATTTATGCCGACGCCGAATGGTGCGGGCATAACTTTACGTTAATCGATACGGGCGGGATAGAACTTAAATCGGAAGACGTTATGTGGCGGCATATCCGTGCGCAGGCGGAGCTTGCTATGGATATTGCGGACGTTATTCTTTTTATCGTAGATGGAAGAGTCGGCCTGGTAAGCGACGATTACGACGTGGCGGATTTTTTGAGAATGTCAAAAAAACCGGTCGTTTTGGCCGTCAACAAGCTGGATAACGGCAAGATGGACGATATATACGACTTTTATGCGCTCGGACTAGGGGAACCTATTGGGATATCGGCGGAGCAAGCGCTTAATCTCGGCGATCTGCTCGACGAGGTATGCTCACATTTCCCAAAGGTTGAAGCGGAAGAAGAAACGGACGTTTTTCGTATTGCAGTCGTAGGAAAACCAAATGCGGGAAAGAGTAGTCTGGTCAATAAAATACTCGGGTTTGATCGGGTTATCGTTTCGGATATTGCAGGGACTACGCGCGACGCCGTCGATACGCCTTTTACCGTCAATGGTAAAAAATATTGTATCGTCGATACTGCCGGTATTCGTAAAAAGAGTAAGGTTACGGAAGATCTCGAATATTACAGCGTGGTACGCAGTATAGAAGCTATTCGCAGGGCGGATGCCGTGGCCGTTGTGATGGATGCCAGCGAACCGGTCAGCGAACAGGATATAAAAATTTGCGGATTGGTGCATGAAAGTAATAAACCGTCCGTTATCGTCGTAAATAAATGGGATAAGATCGAAAAGGATACGTTTACGCAAGAGGGCTATAAAGCGACGTTGAACGAAGAACTGAAATTTATGAGTTACTATCAACCCGTTTTTATCAGCGCTCTCACGGGTAGGCGCGTTCAGCAGGTTTTGTCGTCGCTCGAAACGGTATACGAAAACGCGTCTCGTCAGGTTCCGACGGGCGTTTTGAACGACGTTATGCAAGACGCTATGAGCGTTAACGAGCCGCCGAACTATAACGGAAAGAAACTTCGCGTTTACTACACGACGCAGACTTTGACCAACCCGCCGACGTTCACTCTTTTCGTCAACGATGAAAAAATCATGCATTTTTCTTATAAAAGATATCTGGAAAATGCTCTCAGAAAAGCATTTGATTTTTCAGGAACGCCGATCAGAATACGAGTTCGCAACAGAAAAAAAGAGGAGATTTGATTCTTATGGAATATACGAGAGAAAATGCGCCGGAAATTCTTTCCGAAGCAAAACAACAATATGAAAAGTATCTTTCTATGCGTCTCAACCTGAACATGAGTCGCGGAAAACCGGCTCCCGATCAGTTGTCTCTCAGTAGCGGTCTTCTGGACGCGATCAACGGCAAAACGATTTTTAACGTGAACGGAAACGACTACCGAAACTATGGCATACTTGACGGTATCCCCGAAGCGAAAGAAATGTTTGCATCCCTTTGCGGCGTAAGGACATCACAAATATGCGTGATGGGTAATTCTTCGCTAAACATCATGTACGATATGGTGCAACGCGGAATGCAGTTCGGATACTCCGGAGAAAAGCCGATGAACGCGCAAAAAAACCTGAAATGGCTCTGTCCCTCTCCCGGATACGACAGACATTTTTCCGTGACGGAACTTTTTGGGTTTGAACTCATTTGCGTTCCTATGACGGAGAACGGTCCGGATATGGACGTAGTGGAAGAATACGTCAAAGACGAGACGGTAAAAGGTATCTGGTGCGTGCCGAAATACAGTAATCCTCAGGGATACGTGTATTCGGATGAAACGGTCGAACGATTTGCCAGACTGCAACCGGCCGCAAAAGATTTCAGAATCTATTGGGATAACGCTTATGGCGTTCATTTCCTGGACGAAGACGTTCCGCTTCTGAACCTTTTAAACGAGGCGGAAAAATATGGAAACGAAGACCTCGTGTTTATGTTTGGGTCTACCAGCAAGATCAGTTTTGCGGGCTCGGGCGTCGCGTATATCTGTTGTTCGGAGAAGAATATGGCTCAATTAACGAGACTGCTTTCTTTTCAGACCATCGGACACGATAAGATCAATCAATATGCGCACGTTCTCTATTATAAAAATGCGGACGGAATCAGAGAGCATATGAAAAAAATGGCCGATATTCTCCGACCGAAATTTTTGAAAGTGTTCGAAGTGCTTGAAAAAGAAGGTAAAGGATTGATGAAGTGGACCGTACCGAAGGGAGGGTACTTTATCAGTTGCGACCTCCCGTGCGGCACTGCAAAACGCACGGTTGAGCTCGCCAGACAAGCCGGAGTTATCTTTACCGGAGCGGGAGCCACGTATCCCTATAAAAAGGATCCGAACGATAGCAACGTGCGTATTGCGCCGAGCTATCCTCCTGTAAACGAACTGGGAGTTGCGATGAGCGTATTTTGTTGTTGTGCAAAGATCGCTTGGGCAGAAAAAGAACTTTTTTGCTGAGTAATAAAAAAACAGAAGCAAGCATATAGTTTTACCATAATAATCTGGGAGGCTATTTGCTATGCTGAATGAAAATATTTATGACGATATCGCCACCCGTACGGGCGGCGATATTTATATTGGCGTCGTCGGACCTGTACGTACGGGTAAGTCGACGTTTATTAAAAAATTTATGGAAGTCAACGTCCTTGGGCAAGTCTCCGACGCCAACAAAAAAGCGAGGATGATGGACGAACTTCCGCAGTCCGGCGACGGAAAAACCATTATGACAACGGAGCCCAAATTTGTGCCTAATGAGGCGGTTACAATCAAATTTGATAAAATGAGCGCCGCTGTTCGACTGATCGACTGCGTGGGCTACGTCGTGGAAGGCGCATTGGGGCAGACGGAAGGAGATAAACCGAGACTGATCAAAACGCCGTGGCAAGAAGAAGAAATGACGTTTGAAAAAGCGGCAGAAATCGGAACGGAAAAAGTCATTTCTGACCATGCGACCGTGGGCGTCCTGGTAACGACGGATGGCTCGATTACGGATATTGGCAGAGCAAAGTACGTTGATGCCGAAGAAAAAGCAGTTGAGAAACTGAAAGAATGCGGAAAACCCTTCGTTATTATTCTCAACTCCAAAACGCCGGAAAGCACCGATTCTGTTCGGCTGAAAGAAAGTATGACGGAAAGATACGGCGTGCCCGTCGTTCTTTGCGATGTCACGAAGTTAGATAAAGATTCTATATGCGACATAATGCTGAAAGTGCTATACGAATTTCCTATCCGATATATCAATATGAAGCTCCCGAAATGGATGCGATCTTTGTCCTGTTCCTCCGAAATGATAGAAAAATGCATAGCGGCGCTAAAAGGAGGAAGCCACGATTGCATAAAAATGTCTGATGGACATAAACTTGATAAAATTTTCGAAGATGAGCAGATATTTGTATCTATGGAAACAAAATTTGATCTTTCTACCGGTTGCATAGACATGAATTGCACTCCGAAAAAAGACGCTTATTACGCTGTTCTCAGCGCTGAATGCGGGTTGGATATTCCTGACGATTATTCTTTGCTTTCTTACGTGAAAAAGCTATCGAGTTTTTATAACGATTACGAAAAAATCCGCGTTGCCATGGATAAGGTAAAAGAGGACGGGTACGGCTTGATCCAGCCTTCGCTTTCGGATATCGATTTATCCGAACCGGAATTAGTCAAGAAAGGGAATCAATACGGCATTCGCCTGAAAGCAACGGCGCCGTCATACCATATTGTCCGAGTTGACGTAGGGTCAGAGATTTCGCCGACGATCGGATCGAAACAACAGAGTGAAGAAGTCGTCGGAAGTATGAAAGCCGAATTTGCCGAGAACAAACAAGGCGTATGGAATACGAACATGTTCGGAATGAGTTTAAGTAACCTTGTTAAGGAAGATATGAATTCTAAATTGACGCAAGTGCCGGAGGATACGTTGAATAAACTCAGAAAGACGATGACGAGGATCGTAAACGAAGGTAAGGGCGGAGTACTTTGCATTTTGTTATAATCTATATATTTTTTGTGGCCATGCGTCCCTGCGCATGGCCGCTTTTTTTTCCCTACCTCGACAATTTTTGTTCATTTTCGCGGATTTTCGATAAATGTCACGATCAAAATTATTATATGGTTTAAAATATGTGGGCTAAAATAGTTTACAAAATATATAAAATTTGATACTATATAACAACAAAAATGATGAGTTACTTTTATGGAGGTAAAAATAAATGGAATACTCGCTGCAAAAATTGAGCAAAACCAAAGTTGAGATTTCTTTTTCCGTTAACAAAGAAGAATGGGAAGAACAAATCAAAATTTCATTTAACAAGAACAAGTTTAAGTACAACTTGCCCGGATTCAGAAAGGGAAAGGTTCCGTTCAGCATTCTCGTACAACGTTTCGGTATGAAATTCTTTTATGAAGAAGCTCTTGACGACTGCCTGAATAAGCAATACGGAGAGATCCTCGATAAAGAAAAGCTCGACGTTATAGATCGTCCGCAAGTCGACGTGAAAGAAGTTTCCGCCGAAGGCGTTAAGGCAACTATTACCGTCGTCGTCGCTCCCGAAGTCGTGCCCGGACAATACAAAGGGATGACCTTTAAACGCGAATCAACCGAAGCTACCGCGGAAGAGATCGAAGCGGAAATGAAAAAAGAACAAAATAAGCGCGCCCGTCTCGTGACCAAGGAAGACGCCGCCGAACTCGGCGATACCGTTGTGCTTGATTATAGCGGAAGTGTAAACGGCGAGAAATTCCAAGGAGGAACGGCCGAAAAGCAAACTCTTGAATTAGGAAGCCATTCCTTTATTCCCGGATTTGAAGAACAAGTCGTCGGCTTGAAAGCGGGCGAAAGCAAGGATATCACCGTTACTTTCCCGACTAAATATCACGCAGCCGATCTTGCCGGAAAAGAAGCCGTTTTTGCCATTACCATCCATGAAGTTCAGAAGAAAGAGCTCCCGGAGATCAACGACGAGTTCGTAAAAGATATAGAAGACGATATCGATACCGTTGATCAGTGGAAAGAAAAGATCGCCAAGAGGATCAGCGACAACAAGACCAGAAACGCCGACGCCAAGTTGGAAAACGACATTCTTGACGCAATTATCAAAAATACCGAAATCGAAATTCCCGACGTTATGGTTGAAGAAGAAATTGATTATCGCGTACATGAACTCGAAAATAACATGAAGGGTTATGGATTGAAGTTTGAAGATTATCTCAAATACGCCAACACGACGGTAGAAAAGATCCGTGAAGAAGAAAGACCGGCTTGCTTGCATAACGTACAGGGCCGTCTGATCATCGAAGCGATCTGCAAAGAAGAAAAGATTACCGTTACTGCCGAAGATATCAAAGCCAAACTCGAAGAGCAAGGTATGAACGAGAGCAAAGCCAAGGCCGAATATATCAATTATCTGGCCAATACTATGATGGTCGAAAAGTTCTTTGACTTCTTGAAGGCCAACAACACGATCGAATAAAATTAATAAAAAACAAGTTAATTAACAAAGCATTCTCCCCAAAGGTAAACGTGCTTTTGGGGAGTTTGTAACATAAGAGGGCATTGAAAGTCTGTGTCTTTCTACAGATGGAAAAATATGAGAATTTCGGTCGCTCGGCCGTTATAAAATGAGGAGGTATATATGTACAACATTCCTTACGTAATAGAAAAAGATTCTCGCGGAGAAAGAAGTTATGATCTCTATTCGAGGTTGCTTGAAGACAGGATCATTTTTTTGAGCGGAGAAGTCAATACGGATTCGGCGAATAGCATTATCGCTCAGCTTTTGTTTTTGGAAACAAAAGATCCCGATAAGGATATCTTTTTGTATATCAACAGCCCGGGTGGTTCTGTGACGGACGGTCTTGCCATTTACGACACGATGAATTATATCAAGTGCGACGTGAGCACGATCTGCGTAGGTCTTGCCGCCAGCATGGGCGCGTTTTTGCTTAGCGCAGGGACCAAGGGAAAAAGATTTGCTCTCGCAAACAGCGAGATCATGATTCATCAACCTTCGGGCGGCGTGTCCGGACAGGCGACTGAGATTGCGATTGTCGCCGAGAGAATTTTGAAAACAAAAGAAAAGATGACTCGCATTTTAGCCGAAAACTGCGGGCAGTCTTATGAGAAAGTCGCCAAGGACGCCGAAAGAGATTATTATATGGACGCGGAAGAGGCAAAATCTTACGGACTGATCGATAAAGTTTTTGTAACGAGAAAGGACGGTGAAAAATGAAAAGCACCATAGAAGTGAACAGCGACAAGTGTATTTTTTGCGGAAGAACCGCAGAGGAGGCCAACGTTCTTATTGCCGGCGCGAAGGGCGTTTCTATTTGCGATCTTTGCGTATCGAGAGCAAACGAGGTTTTAGAGGATATCCTTGCGGCCAAGAACTCCCAGGAAGAAGTAAAGCCGGAAAGTGCGGAGCGTCTTCCTACGCCGCATGAGATCAAACAAAAGCTGGACGAGTATATCGTCGGCCAAGACGCCGCCAAAAAGATCCTTTCCGTTGCGGTCTACAATCATTATAAGCGCGTCGGATCCAATAAGGGAGACGAAGACGTCAAACTCGAAAAGAGCAACGTATTGATGCTCGGACCGACCGGTAGCGGTAAGACGCTGCTTGCTCGTACCCTTGCAGGTATCCTGAACGTTCCTTTCTGCGTTGCGGACGCCACGACGTTAACCGAAGCCGGATACGTCGGCGAAGACGTAGAAAATATCCTTTTGAAACTGATCCAGGCTGCCGACGGCGACGTAAAAAAAGCTGAAAAAGGTATCGTTTATATCGACGAGATCGATAAAATCTGTCGCAAGACGGAAAACGTCAGCATTACCCGCGACGTCAGCGGCGAGGGCGTACAACAGGCTCTTCTGAAAATCATTGAATCCACCGTGGCCAACGTGCCTCCGCACGGCGGCAGAAAACATCCGCAAGAGGATTTTATTCAGATCGATACGACCGACATCCTCTTTATTTGCGGCGGTGCTTTTGTGGGACTGGAAAAGATTGTCGACAAGCGCAAGGATTCTTCTTCGCTTGGTTTTGGCGGTAGCTTGAAGAGCAAAGACGGCAATTATGAAGAAAGCATGCGCGATTTGCAACCGGACGACCTTATCAAATACGGTCTGATCCCGGAATTCGTCGGACGTATGCCCGTTGTTGCCGCACTCGATCAATTGACCGAGGATGATCTCGTTCGTATTATGAAAGAGCCGAGGAATTCTCTTGTAAAACAATATACGAAAATGCTTGCTCTTAATGGCGTTGAACTGGAATTTACGGACGAAGCTTTGCGCGAGATCGCCAAAAAATCTATCAGCTTGAAAACCGGAGCAAGAGGGCTTCGTTCCATAGTGGAAAAGGCGATGCTTGACATAATGTACGACGTGCCGTCCGACCCTGACGTCGATAAAGTCATCGTTGATTCGGAATGTGTAACACAAAAGCTCCCGCCTAAAATCTTGCGGAAGCAGATTGCGTAACGTATGTTAAAGAAAGGAGTTTTTTTAAAGAGTGTCGGCGACGTGGCCGGACTAATCGAAAATTATCCGATAGAAATTGCCGTCGTTGGTAAATCCAACGTCGGCAAATCTTCTTTAATTAACTATTTGTGCAGAAATAATAAGCTGGCTAAAGTGGGTAAAGAGCCGGGAAAGACGCGCCTGATCAACTATTTCGGGATAGACGGGAACAGATTTGTTCTTGTCGATTTGCCCGGATATGGTTTTGCAAGAGTCAGCGACGCTGAAAAGAAAAAATGGGGTCGGCTTATTGAAACTTATCTGCAACGTTCGATCGGATTAAAACACGTTTTCGTACTTTTGGACGTACGCCGCGATCCCGACGTCGAAGATAAACAAATGCTTGATTATCTCTACTATTACCGTATTCCCTTTACGCTTGTTGCAACAAAGTGCGATAAGGTTTCTCGCGCCGAACTACAAAGACGCCGCCAGGCGATCGCTTCTTGCGTCGGCGTCGGCGTTGATAACGTTTTTGCCTGTTCTTCTTATTCCGATATCGGCTTAAAAGAGCTTTGCGACCGTATCAATATGATCATCGAAAGCGCTGAGTAGTATTATTTATTATTTTTTACTGTTAATTCAATAATTAAATCTCTATTTCGACGCGAGTAAACATTTTATTCGCCCGAGGCATAGGATGTAGTAGATGTATGAAAAGGAGATTTAATTATGGCTTGTTGTTCTGTCAGAAATTGTAATTCTCCTGCCATCTGTTGCAGTAACGGAAACGTTTGCGATAAAACGTGCATCGAGACGAAAAAAGTCTTCGACGCGTGCGTTCAGCAAAAAAGCATTTCGGCTTCGCTGACGGTCGATTTCGGCGGGGAAACTCCCGTATCTATCGTAAGCATCGGTAGCGACGGTAACGCTACGCTGTCCGATTTGACCATTACGCCTTTACCCGGCACGCCCGGTTCTCGCGTTTCTTTTACGTTGAACGTCCCCGTGACCGTTGTTGCAACGAACCAGGCAGGAACCTTGATCAATGGTACCGCGTCGCTCGTATTCGATCAGGATCTTATTATGCGCGTACCGCAAGAGGGACTTGTGTCGCCTACGGTGGAAAGTACCGTTATTATTAACGGATTGCAAAACGTACTTACGGCGGGAAATATCGTAAACACGAACGCCTGCGTCACCATTATCACAAAAGTTACGGCAGTCGTCCTGCTTGTTGTGCCTTCTTACGGCTATCTTATGCTCGGACCTGCTCAGGAGTATACGCAGGAAGCATGCGGATCGGCTTTTTCTACTCCGATTTTTCCGCGCTGACATACAAAAGAGAAAAAATCGGGCTTCCTCCATGCGGACGAAGCCCGATTTAAACGTTGCGATATAAACTTAATACAATTCGAGCAATTTATTGTTCAAATAATCGCAAGAAGTGAGATAATAGGGTATCTTTTGCTTGTGGACGACAGAGGCGTGACGGGACGAACTGCCGTGCAAATGTCCATAAATAACGCTATCGACGTTGTGTTCTGAGATTAAGAAAGTAAACGGCGAATCCTCGAACTTTGAGTTAAAAGGAGGGTAATGCGTCATGCATATTATTTTTTCGGATTCAGTTTGTAATTTTTTTGCTTCGGAAAGAGTCATTTCCAGTCGAATCAATTCCCGATCGAATATTTTTTTGTCCTCGGTCGATTGCGCGGCGACGTTTTCCGGCACTGTCCAGCCGCGCGTTCCGCAAATAATATAACTTCCGATCTTAACGGCACTGTTTTGGATGAAATGAACGCTTTTTATCGGTAATAAACGCATTTTGGCCATGCTTGCCCACCAATAGTCGTGATTGCCACGAATGATATACTTTTGTCCGGGGAGCGAATCGATCTCTTGAAGGTCGGGCAGAGCCTCGGATAGCGTCATGCCCCAAGACGTATCGCCGCCGAGTAATACGGCGTCGTTTTCGGTAACCTTTTTTTTCCAATCGTCTTGTACTTTTTGCCAATAACCTCCCGTCCAATTGCCTCCGAAGACGTCCATCGGTTTATTTACGGCATGGCCCAAATGAAGATCGCTGATAACGTAAATATTCATCTAAACTATTTTAACATGCTTTTTTTTACCATGCAACTTCATTTTTATAAAATTGTTAGGGAAAAATTTCCACATTATTTTTGATTGAATTCTTAAACAAACATCAAAAAAACATACTATTTTATGGCGAAATTAAAAATTTTTTAAAAATCCGGGAAAAAAATGGTTGCAAATGGAAAAGCGTTGTGTTAGAATATAATTGCAAAATGGCTATCGGGCTGAGATCAAAAAGGAGAAGAGGATGTATTCGGGCGATTATCGTATATCGTTAGACGACCGCGGAAGAATGCGTATTCCCTCTAAACTGCGTGAGAAGTTAGGGAAGGATTTTGTCATGTCTGCCGGAACGGACGGATGTGCTTTTCTCATGAACGAAAGCGATTTCGAAACCCTTATCGGACCGATCACTCGTTCGGCTAAGTTGAGCGAGCATGAGAAGATGAACATGCTCAGAAAGTTTTATGCCAACGTGTACACGATGACGGAAGACAATCAAGGTAGGTTCGTTTTGCCGGCTAAACTGAAAGCGTATATGAAAGCAAGTAAGGGCCTCGTCTTCGTGGGTATGCTCGATAGAATCGAGGTTTGGGCAGAAGAGATTTATGACGAACGATTCAGCGCGAGCGTTGAAGATATCAATAACGTCGTCGATATGCTTGGCATTTAAGTGTTATGGAATACTTTCATTTGCCGGTATTGCTTGACGAAACCATAGAAGGATTATGCGTCCGACCGGACGGGGTATACTTGGACGGGACGTTAGGTGGAGGCGGCCACTCGGAACAAATACTGAAAAGGCTGACAACCGGAAAGCTGATAGCGTGCGATCTTGATCCTGCGGCAATCGAAAATGCGAAGAAAAGGTTGGCACCGTACCTTGATAAAATTATATTCGTACATGACGACTTTAAGAACGTCCAGGATCATCTGGATGATCTTGGCATCGGAGAGTTGGATGGAATCCTCTTCGATCTTGGTGTAAGTTCTTATCAGATCGATAACGGAGAACGCGGATTCTCTTACATAAAAGACGCCGCGCTGGATATGAGGATGAATACGGATGCAAGCGTATCCGCATTTGACGTAATCAACGGCTATTCCGAAAAAGATCTTGCCGATATCTTTTTTAGATACGGAGAGGAACGATACTCTCGGAAGATCGCTGCGGCGATCGTCAAAGAGCGTGAAAAAAAACCGATCGAAAGGACGATGGAATTGTCTGAAATTGTTGCGCGCTGCTATCCGCCCAAAGAAAGATATTCCGGCGGAAATCCTGCAAAAAGAGTCTTTCAGGCGGTTCGCATCGAAGTCAACGGAGAATTACGTGGATTGTACGGATTCTTGACGGAAATTGCATTGCGCTTAAAAAAAGGCGGGCGCATGTGCGTGATTACTTTCCATTCGTTGGAGGATAGAGAGGTAAAAAACGCTTTTGTGGAACTGGAAAAGAGTTGTATCTGCGATAAACGACTGCCTGTTTGTACGTGCAATAAGCGTCAGGAAATAAAAATAATAACGAAAAAACCAATATTCGGCAAGATCAACGACGTGTCGAACAAAAGAGCGGAAAGCGCTAAACTGAGAATAGCAGAACGAATCTAAGGGATAATAAGAAAGGAGGTTACTTATGGAGAACAAAAAACTAACGAATTACGACTTGTTTTTATTGAAAAAGCAAGAAGAAATGAAGAATGCCGAGTTAGGAGCCAAAGCGGAGAATCCCGCATATGAAGACTATCTCATTCGGGAACTCAGAAGAACTTCTCCTTCGGACCGCAAGGTAATGACGGAAGATGAATTCAATCATTCGGAAAACAACGTGCGTTCCCTGCGCCAAAAGGGCGGTAGCCTCGCTCGCGTAAAGAATTCTTCCAACGTAAAGAAGATGGGGTTTGCGTTTTTGGCCATGTATGTCATTATTGTGCTTGCGCTTGCATTAATAGTATTAGTGCATACCAAGAGCAGTAACGTTATTCCGGGCGCGGATGCTTCTGCAATCGAAGAAGGAAGTATCCAAACGATGCCTTTGGATGAAGAAGAACCCGAATCGGAAAACTGGTTCGATCAGCTCTGCGATAGGCTCAATAAGTAAAAGGCGGATTATGACATTATAAACAAAGATCCATCACGGTTCGTACTCAGGAAAAGGTTATCGGTGCTAATAGTTCTGATAACCTTTTGTTTTGCGGCCGTTTTTTTTCAAATTATTAATTTGCAATTTGTTAAAGCGGAAGAACTTCAGTTCCGCGCCCTCGATCAATGGACGCGCGACGTACCGTTGCAGGGAGAAAGAGGAAGCATATACGATTCGGCAGGGAGACTTCTTGCCGGATGCGAAACGGTTTATACCGTATACGTCAGACCGAACGCTACTTCGGATAAAAATAAGACGGCACGTTTTCTTTCCGCTTTGTTTGGGATCGATGAAAACTACCTAAAGAATAAATTTTTATCCGGCGTAAGCGAAGTTACCATTAAAAAGAACGTTTCAAAAGAAAAAATACTACGAATTCAAGAATCAAAACTTGACGGTATTTATTTCGCGCAGAACATAAAAAGAAAATATGTTTATAGCGATTTTTTGTCTTCTGTGATCGGTTTTACAAATATCGATTGTCGTGGACAGGCCGGAATCGAGGCTTATTACGATCGGTATCTGACCGGCAAAGACGGTTCGATCCTTACCGAAGCCGATCTTGTAGGTCGGGAGATCAGCGATTCTCAAACCTATTATTTGCCGGGAGAAAAAGGGTGCGACGTATATCTGACTATCGATTACGGCATTCAAAATTTTCTGCAAAACGCCGTAACAGAAGCAAAAAACACTCATCAGGCAAAAAGCGTTTCTTGTATTATGCTTAACGCTCAGACAGGCTCTATCGTCGGGCTTGCGCGTTCGCCGTCCGTTGATTTGAATAATTTGCCGAGAAATGATCTTGAAACTCTGATGTATTTATCAAAAAACACGCTCGTATGCGACGTGTACGAACCGGGCTCGACTTTTAAAATACTTACGTCGGCAATCGGACTTGAAACAGGAGTTTATTCCGAAAAATCAGCCGTATACTGCCCGGGATACAGAATGATCGACGGTCAAAGAATAAAATGCTGGAAGACAATCGGGCACGGACAACAGAATTTTCGTAAAGGCGTGCAAAACTCCTGTAACTGCCTGTTTATGGATATCGCATTAAAAGTAGGAACCGGGACGATGTACGAATACTTCGAGAAATTCGGCGTTAACGAAAAAACGGGCGTCGATATATCCGGCGAAGGAAAAGGGCTGACAATAGCCAAAGAGAAGGTAAAAAACGTCGATCTTGCACGCATGGGATTCGGGCAGGCTATCGCCGTTACTCCGCTTGAACTCGTTACTGCTTGTTGCTCGGTTGTAAACGGCGGAGAACTTTTACGTCCGTATATTGTCGACAGGATCGTAGATAATTGCGGTAAAGAAGTTTTTAAAGGAGAAAGACTTGTCAGGAGAAAAGTAATATCAGAATCTACAAGCGCGCAAATGCGGGATATCCTGGAATCGGTGGTAACGGAAGGAGGGGGTAAAAATGCGCAAGTCGCCGGGTATCGGATCGGAGGAAAGACGGGAACGGCGCAGAAATACGAAAACGGACGTATCGCACAAGGGAAATATGTGTCGACTTTTGTAGGCTTTGCTCCGGCAGATGATCCTAAGTATATAATGTTATTCATCGTAGACGAACCGTCCGGCGGAACCTATTATGGCAGTCTGGTTGCGGCGCCGTACGTCGGTCGGGCGTATGCGGAAATATTTAATTATCTCGGTATACCGCCATCGGATATAGAGCCGGAAGAAACAATCGTCATGCCTGAAGTCATCGGTTTATCCCCGGTCGAAGCGGATAAAATTATGAGTGAAGCGGGATTATATTACGAATATCTGGATAAGGGCGGGTCTACCATTACCTATCAAATACCTGCGCCGGGTAGCGAAGTATCTAAAAAAATAACGGCGTATATGGAAGGATAATAAATGAAGGAGAAGTAGATGAAATATTTAAGCGAATTAACGAGCGGTATAGAAATATCGGAAACCAATATCGACAAAGAAATCCCGGTTAAAGGGTTGGCACAACACTCCGGAAAGGTAAAAGCGGGATTTATATTTTTCGTTTCTTCCCCAACTGCTGAAAAATATATCGACGAAGCTGTAAAAAACGGCGCCATAGCTATTTGCGCTGAAAAAATGTACAAAGAATATCCTTGTCTTGCAGTAAAAAACGTCCGGCGCGCCGTTGCGATCATGGCAAGAGCATTTTATAATTATCCGGATAAAAAGATTTCCGTAATCGGCGTCGTTGGTACGAACGGAAAAACGACAACAACAAAAATCCTCGGAAATATATTTTCCGCATGCGGTTACAGAACGGCAGTTATTGGTTCGCTTGGATTCTATATTAGTAGCGATAGATACGAAAATGAACGTACAACGCCGGACTCTCCCGATTTTTTCAGAATGTTGCATGAAGCCGTTGAAAGTAGAGTCCAATACGTCTTTTGCGAAATCAGCGCGCATGCGATTTTTTACGAAAAACTGTACGGCGTGATATGTGACGTTTGTGTTTTTACCAATTTCAGTCATGATCATCTGGATTTTTTCGGCACAATGGATAATTATAAGAGTGTAAAAAAAGGTTATTTCAGTTCAAGAAACATGAAATGCGCCATAATTAATTCGGACGATGAAGTCGGACGGGAAATAATAAAAAGTTATAATGTATGTTGCGTAAGCTACGGAATAAGACATCCAAGCGATTCTTTTGCAATTGATATCGAGTACGCTAACGGAACGGATTTCGTCGCAAATATTTTCGATGATATTATGCGTATTCATTCGCCGTTATACGGAGAGTATAACGTCAGTAATTTGCTTGCCGCGTTAACTGTAGGTAAGTTGTTCGGAATGACTTCTGCCGAGTTGGAAAGGGCGGCGCTTGGGCTTGAAGAAGTGGAAGGAAGATTTAACGTGATTAATTGGCGTGCGAAAATAATCATAGATTATGCGCATACGCCGGACGGTTTAAAGAGGGTTTTAACGTGCGCGAGAAATATTTGTCAAGGACAGCTGATATGCGTTTTCGGTTGCGGAGGGGATCGAGACAGAACCAAGCGACCGATTATGTGCAAGATAGCGTCCGATTTATCCGACGTTGTTGTGGTTACCAGCGATAATCCTCGATCGGAAGATCCGGAGACGATAATCGGAGAGATTTGCGAAGGCGCAGATCGCGAAGTGTATCGCATAACGGACAGAAAAGAAGCGGTGCGTTTTTCTATGACGAACGCCCGACAGGGCGACGTAATCGTACTTTGCGGAAAGGGAGCGGAGAACTACATTGAGATCAATGGGAAAAAAATACCTTATTCGGACAAGCAGACTTGTCTTGATTTTATCGGGAGTAAACTTTGTCACGCTTGATCGCGACTTTTATCGTTAGCCTTATTGTCGGTTTAAGCGTCGGAGTACCGATCATTTTCTTTTTAAAGAAACTTAAAGCGAGGCAAAACATTCTTTGTTACGTAACGCAGCATAAGGCTAAACAAGGGATACCCACTATGGGCGGTATCATTTTTATCCTTGCAACAACGGTCGGTTTTTTTCTGTTTTCGAAAGGACAGAAACATCTTGCCGTCGTATCATACGTAGTATTTCTGACGTATGGTCTAATAGGACTTCTGGATGATGGAATTAAAGTAATTTTAAAGAGAAATCTCGGATTAAAAGCATATCAGAAAGTTTTTTCTCAATCAATCGTCGCCGCACTTGTGACTTATTATTGTTATACTTCCGATCTGATCGGCGACGGGATATACTTGATTGTTTTTGATCGCACGATAACTCTTTCTTGGTGGTACATTCCTTTGTGCTTTTTGATTTTTATTGCGACGACAAACGCCGTAAATTTAACGGATGGCCTGGATGGCCTGGCCGGAAGCGTCAGCGTCGTATACTTTCTTTTTGTCGGTATCGTCCTTTACTTAAATTACAAAATCAAACGTGATCTCGGTATGACATTCGTTGCGGAAGAGTATTATAATCTGCTTGTTCTTTGCCTGGCTTGTATGGGCGGAATTGTGGCATTTTTGGCATTTAATACGAGTAAGGCAACCGTTTTTATGGGCGATACCGGCTCGCTTGCGTTAGGCGGAATGTGTTGCGTGCTGCCCATGATGATAAAAAATCCTTTCTTAATCGCTGTTGTCGGTATAATGTTCGTGGTATCCGTCATATCAGTAATAATACAGGTTGCGTCGTTTAAGTTGCGAAAAAAAAGAGTCTTTCTGATGGCGCCTTTACATCATCATCTTGAGATGAAAGGTTTGTCTGAGTCGAAAATAGTCGCAATATACTGCATAATAACGGCTATTTGCGGCGCGATCATGCTTATTGCAATAACTGTTTGACGGAGGGAACGTAATGGATCTGAGAGGCAAAAAGGTAATTGTTATCGGTAAAAAATCAAGTGGGATCAGCGTGAGCGAATTGCTGAAAAGAGAAGGCGCGAGCGTGCTTTGCGTGGATGAAAGAAACGATAAAGAAGCAACGGAACAGGTTATTTCTCAGTGCGATCTCGTCGTTCCATCTCCCGGCGTGCCGCCCGAAAACAGAATTATTAAGACGGCAAAAAGGTTTTCCAAACCTGTTTTGGGAGAGTTGGAGATAGGTTGCCGTTTCTTAGATTGTTACAAAATCATGGTGACCGGCACAAACGGGAAAACAACGGTCGTTACGATGATCGAGAATCTTTTGACTGCGGCAGGATACCAATGCAAGGCGATGGGGAATATCGGCTATCCGGTAAGCCAGGTCGTTCTCGACGGTGTAAAGATCGATTACGCGGTCATTGAAGTCAGTAGCTTTCAGCTGGAATACATAAAAGACCTTCATCCGGATATCGCCGTTATTCTTAACCTGGCGCCCGATCACCTCGATCGATACCCCGGTTATCGCGAGTACGTTGAAACGAAAAAGAAACTTCTTGTAAATCTGACGGAAAAGGACGTTTTTGTTTTTAATGCGGAGGATGGAACGGTAAGAAGTTTTTTAAACGGTTGCAAAGCGAAAGCGGTCCCCGTAAGCGTAACGAAGTGTCTTTCCGACGTATATATCAAAGACAACTATTTTATGCTCGGCGACCAGTCGCTTTGTCACGTTAAATGCTATAAATTACGCGGCGAACACAACAAGTTCAATCTGATTACCGCTTTAACCGTCGGAAACCTTTGCGGCGTGAGAAAAGAGCATATGTTAAGACTCATAAAAGAATACGTACTTTTGCCGAATCGTATCGAGTACGTTTTGACTTTAAACGGGATTTCTTTCTATAACGACTCGAAAGGTACGAACGTACATGCCTGTATGCGAGCGCTCGAAAGTATGGACGGGAGGATTGGATTGATTCTCGGAGGAAGCAGCAAAAAAGAAGATTTTTGCGATTTTTTTGAAAGTATCGACAAAAAAGTAGCTTTGATTGCGGTAACGGGAGATAACGCCGAAGTTATTTATAACGCCGCAATGAAGATGGGCTTTACCGATATTCATATTTTACCTACGCTTTCAGGCGCGGTTAATTATTTGTATCGTTCCGGCCAGGTCGATACCGTATTGCTATCACCGGCTTGTTCCAGCTTTGACAGATATAAAAATTACGTTGAGAGAGGAGAAAAGTTTAAGGAAGCGGTGTATGCTCTTCAAAAATAGAAGCGGATATCATTTTTTGCTTTTATCTGTCGTTTTATCAGCGATCGGCTTGCTGTTTATTTATTCGGCAAGCCGTTATTCCGCCGAAATAAACTACGGAGATCCCTTTTTTTTCGTAAAAAAACAAGCGATCGCCTTTGCCGTCGGGATTATTTTCTTTTTCCTAGGAAGATTTTTGAAGCCGGTATGGCTGAAAAAGGCGAAATGGATAATTTTGATTTTATCTATCCTTTTGCTTGCGCTTGTTTATATCCCCGGGCTGGGAATGAGCTCTTACGGAGCCACAAGATGGATATCGTTGGGCTTTGTGACTTTTCAACCATCCGAAATATCGAAATTTGGTCTGATGATTTTTTTTGCCGGTTATATGTCCGAAAGACCGCCCGTTACGATCAAAAACATGATCGTGCCCGTTTTAGCGACGATCGGCGTTTGCGCGCTGGTAATAACCGAACCGAATATGAGCATAACCATGGTCGTCGGTTTATCAACGCTGCTTTTGTTTTACGCAGCAGGTTTGCCGAAAAAAATCTTTTTCATACTGTTGTGCATAGTTATTGCCGGAGGGGTTGGGTTGATTTTGATAGAGCCGTACAGAATTAAACGGTTGACCGCTTTTTTAAACCCATGGGAGAACCCAAAAGCCGAGGGATATCAACTGATACAATCCTTTTATGCGGTTGGCTCCGGCGGTTTGTTTGGAAAAGGTCTCTTTTGCAGTCGGCAGAAGTTGTTGTTTCTTCCGTTTGCGGAAAGCGATTTTATTTTTTCGATTATCGCCGAAGAAACGGGTTTAATAGGAAGTATTGCCGTAATGACGGTTTTTTTAATTTTGATTATATCCGGATTCAGAACCGCTCTCGCATCCGAAAACCGTTTCGAAATGCTTCTAGCGACCGGACTTACCTCCGTTATCGGATTTCAGACGCTCATTAATCTTGCCGTCGTGACCGGCTGTATCCCACCCACGGGCGTACCTCTTCCGTTTGTAAGCGCAGGCGGTTCTTCTCTTATTTCGTTTTTGTTTGTAGCCGGGATTCTTTCCGGATTACCTGTCGTAACAAAAAAAGAACTCGCGTCATAGTATATAGCGAGAAGTTTTTTTAAAAAACGAACGGAGAGAAGGAGCCGATGTGAGTAAATACATAATTGAAGGCGGACGGCCGCTTTTCGGCAATGTTGACGTACAAGGTGCCAAAAACGCCGTTTTGCCGATTTTTGCGGCCTGCGTTTTAACAGAATCGGACGTTGTCATCAGACGCGTACCAGACCTTGCTGACGTCGTCAGCATGGAAAACATATTGAGGAATCTCGGCGTGACCGTAAAAAAAGAAGGCGACGTAAGGATCTTGTCTGCGAAAAACATGAATTCGGACAATATTCCCAACGATCTTGCAAAGGAACTGAGAAGTTCCGTTTTTTTGCTCGGTTCCGTGATCGGACGAATGAAAAGAGCCCGAGTGGCGTATCCGGGCGGGTGCGATATCGGCCTGCGGCCAATCGATATACATATTAAAGGGTTGCGCGATTTGGGCGTAATAATCGAAGAGCGCGCCGGATACTTGTTTTGTGACGGAACCAAAATGCGCGGCGGCGAAGTCATTCTTGACTATCCGAGCGTCGGCGCGACGGAAAACGTAATGCTTGCGGCAGTCCTTGCAAAAGGGGATACGATCGTCCGCAACGCGGCGAGAGAACCGGAGATAATTGATCTGCAAAATTTTTTGTTATCGATCGGTGCGCAGATCAAAGGGGCCGGTACGTCGGAAATACATATCCGCGGAGTAAGTAAACTCGGCGGAACAGAATTTACGGTAATGCCTGATCGAATCTGTTTGGGAACGTGGCTCCTTGCGGTAGCCTCGTGCGGCGGCGAAGTCGTTTTATCGGGCGGAAGAAAAGCGGAAATATATTCTTTGTTGTGTAAAATAGATAAAAGCTCTTGCCATATCCAAGAGGAAAATGGTATGATAATTATTAAGGCAAGCGGAATGCCCGTTTGTTCGGAAAGAATATCAACCCGTCCGTATCCCGGATTTCCGACCGATTTGCAAGCGCAATATTGCGCTTATGCAAGCGCTGCGAGAGGGACGTGCGTCGTCACGGAAAACATTTTTGAAAACAGATTCCGGCACGTGCCTGAGCTGATCAAAATGGGAGTCGATATTACCGTTCGGGATCGCGTTGCAGTGATCAAAGGTACGGGGTATCTCAACGGTGCAGAAGTAACTGCAAGAGATCTGCGCGGAGGCGCGGCGCTCGTTATTGCCGGCCTTGCTGCTCGCGGCAGGACTGTGATCGACGATATAAGACATATCGACAGGGGATACGAAGCAATGGAAAAGACATTGAGTAACATAGGAGCAAAAATCGTCAGAGTATGAAAAAGACAACCGTTTTCTCAATTATTTTTTGTACCGTCGTGCTGGCTGCGATCGTCTTTTTCGGTGTGTTTTTTACCGTAAAGGATATTACGGTTCGTTATGATAACGACGTCAGGTCAGTCGATAAACAAGCCATTCTTTCCGTCATCGATATCGACGCGCAAACCAATATTTTTTCCGTCGACGAGAAGAAGATTAAACAAAAGATCGAAACCGCATTTCCGGATAATTCCATCGAGGTATATCAAGTCGTTCGCACCTTTCCCGATAAAGTTACCGTCGTTGTACGGGAACGGGTTCAATTATTTAAAATTCGCATAAAAAATACAGATAATTACGTTGCCGCGGATAAAGACTTTCGTCGTAGTGCCGCACATTCGGAAAGCGACCTTGCCGATATAGATCTGATCGTTGTGCGCGGATTCGACATTATAGATTCATTCGCCGTCGACGGGTGTTATCAACTTAAAGACTTTGCAAATGCATTGATCAGCTTCGGTTTCAGCGTCGATTCTCTTACGACGTTCGTAAATTCGATCGATTTTTCCGAAGATAAAATGCTCGTGACGATTTTCGACGGCGCGACGTTCTCTATATCGCGAGATAACGTGCAAGCTTCTGTCGTAACCTGTTTAGAGGCATATCTTGCATTGCCCTATGAGCAACGAGCAGGCCGGACTTTTGCTTAAATTTTTTAACCGATAATTCGAGTTACCGCTAAATCTCTATTGACTAAGAATTAAATTAATTATATAATAATAGTCGATGAAGAAAAATTCAACCGCGGTTTTAACGTTTAATTCCATGCAGATCACACTTTCCGTCGTTTCGGATAAGAACGGTTTCGGTTGCCTTGAATATTCTGCAAAAAACGTATATTCCGGAGTAAATAAGAGCTTTTTCGTTGCGCCAAACGAGATAGAAGGGTTGATCGTCGACCTTGACAACAGGTATGCTTCTTATTCAGGAAAGCATATCAGCCGTATGACCATCGTTTTGCCGCAACATTTTTTCCGGCTGATTCCTTCCGTACAGTCCATCGAGACCAAAGGAACGGTAACGGAAGCGGATATACGTTCTCTTCGCAAAAAGGTTAAAGAACCGCCGCTTGGCTACGTCGCGTTGAATGAAACGGAGGGCGGTTTTTCCGTCGAAAATGAAGGTTCGTTTTCGACGGACGTTATCGGGAAAGAGGGCAAAAGCGTACAGTTTTTATCTGTTTCGCTTGCATTAAGCAGTAACGTGCACGAGTTGTTTAAAAATATTTCCAAAAATCTCAGAATGGAATTTTCATTTGTTCCGCCGTGCGCGCCTATAATTGAAAAACTGAATCGTGACGGCAAAAATCGCGGTTTGTTATTAAAAGTCAATCAACTTTCGTCCGATCTTGTTTATTTTGAAAATAAACTGGCTGTTTCTTCCATTTCTTTGTCGTACGGCAGTTTCCATTTTGTGGACGCTCTCGCACATAAGTTCAACATAAGTTTCGAGTCGGCCGACGAGCTTTTGTCGCACATTAATCTCGGATTATCGTTGAATGACGAAGAATACGTTGTTTCTTCTCCGTTATCGGTTAATAAATATTCTGTTGCGGCAGCGAACGAGACGTTGATAGAACTGCTTGATTTTTGGGGAAACGAAACGAGGTCGGCGGTGGAAGGATTGGTAGAAAAGGCCGATCTGCCGATCTATGCGATCGGTTCTTCGATCATAAAAATACACGGTTTTTCTGAGATTTTATCGTCGAAGACGGGCCGGAACGTCCAGGGAGTATATCCCGATTTTTCCGTTTGGAATACTTCGGAAGAATATTTGCATTGTGCATTATTTGAAAATTATTGATAAATTACGAATGGAGGAAACATATGTTTTTTAGTACCCCGGATAACAACGCGTCTGAAAATAACGTTTCTAAAATAAAACTCGCAATATTCGGTATCGGCGGAGGCGGCTGCAACGCAGTTAATCGTCTTATGGCTAATCCAAAGGATTTTCCCGGCGTAAAGTTCATTGCGGCCAACACCGACGCGATGGCCCTTGATCAGGTTAATCAGACGGGCGTTACCAAGATATATCTCGGTAAAAAAATTACGGAAGGAATGGGAGCCGGCAGTAATCCGGAAGTAGGGAAACGCGCGGCCAACGAGTCGAAAGAGGAGATTATTAATGCCATTCAGGGCAATAACTTGATTTTTATTACCGCGGGCATGGGCGGCGGAACCGGAACGGGCGGCGCGCCGGTCGTTGCTTCTATCGCGCAGGAATTAAAGATACTTACCGTCGGCGTCGTTACCAAGCCTTTCCGTTTTGAAGGATGCAAAAAAATGAAAGTCGCCGAAAGCGGTATCGAAGACTTGAGAAAGTACGTTGACGTTCTTGTTGTCGTTCCCAATGAAAAAGCATTTTTACTTGCAAATAATAAAGAAGACGCCATGGTCGACGTGTTCAGAATGGCCGATAACGTTTTGAAGCAAAGTATTCTCGGAGTCGTCAATATTGTGGGATGTCACTCCGTTATCAATACCGATTTTGCCGATATCAGAACGGTCATCGAAAAAAAAGGAATGGTCCATATCGGTATCGGTCAGGCCTCGGGCGAAAACAGGGTTATGGATGCTCTTCGCCAAGCCTGTAAAAATCCGCTTATGGAAACGTCGGTCGGCGGAGCTCATAACGTTATCGTCGATATTTCCGCCGATAGTAACGTTCCTGCGGATAAGATCAGCGAAGCGTTTAATATGATTCCCGAGATCGTGGCGCAAGACGCAAATATTATCTCCGGATTTGGCTTTACAAACGATAAGAACGAAGTTACGGTTACGATCATTGCTACCGGTTTTGGCGATGAACCGTCCAGAGAGGTCAACGATCAGATTCGTACGCGCGCTCGCGCCGAAGAGGAGCTGTTGGCCGAGTTCGGTGTAAAAACGACCGAAGAAAAGCCCGTTGAACAGAAACCCGAAGAAAAGCAAGATAATATACCCGCGTTTTTACGCTTTATGCGTTCTCACGATAATAACTGATACGCGGGATATCCGGTTTACTGATGAAGAAAGACTGTGCGGATTGCATAGTCTTTTTTTATGGAGTAAGAATGTATTATGCCGAGATTGTTTTTTTAGAATCGTTTTGCAAAGAATGTTTTATTCTGTTATTTATTTTGACTTTATTACGTTTCGATTCCCCTCGAAAGCGAATTGTTGCCGTTAGTTTCGGGCTGGGCATTACGTCGGTTTTCCTTCCTTTTGCACCGCGTTTTATTATGGTTATAATTTTTGTTTTCCGCGTGTTGGTTGCTCCCGTATTTTGTTTACGCAGGACACTGAAAAATGAAGTAATATTTATTATTCTGCATTTGCTTCTTGGTTACTTCGATTTTCCGTTCCTGTTTTCGATCTGCGGTTTGTGTCTGTCCGTTTGCCTGAAAAATTTTACGTACAAGTCAATCGGGGTTAATAAAAATTATTATGATTGCGTTGTTTTTGTCGGTAATAAAAAGGTCAACGCCGTAGCGTTTTTTGACAGCGGAAACCGTATTTTTGCGAAAAATGGCGAGCCTGTCGTACTGGTAGACAAAGCATTATATAATAGATTCGACGGAGAGGAACAAGACGTTTGCTTTTCCACTGTATCCGGAATGGGCGTCACTCCTTGTCGAAGCGGGGGCGTGTCGGTATATTGTAACGGAAAGTGGGTCGAGCAAAACGTTATGATTGCGCTCAGTCCCAAAAAGATAAAACACTACGGCGTTATATTGCATGGAGATATGTTATTATGAAATCTATACTTATCAAAATTAAACAGTTGTTCCAAAAGCTATTGGGAAAAGAAGACAGCATTGATTATATCGTATCTTTACCAAGTCCGCTCGATCCGAGTGAAGAGGCAAAGTACGTGGCTCTTGCCGAAAAAGGAGACGAGGACGCGCGGAACGTGTTAATTGAACACAATCTCCGGTTGGTCGTTTATATTGCAAAGAGATTTGATAACACCGGTATCGATATAGAAGAGTTGATCTCGATCGGGTCGGTTGGCTTGATCAAAGCGGTAAAAAACTATAACAGCGAAAAAAATATCAAGCTTGCGACGTTCGCGAGCAGATGTATTGAAAACGAAATATTAATGTATCTAAGAAAAATGGTCAAGATCAGGACGGAAGTCAGTCTTGACGAACCTCTGAACGTCGATTGGGAGGGAAATCAACTGCTGTTAAGCGACGTGCTTGGAACGGATAGTGAAATGATTTATAAGGATATAGAGTCGCGTGTTGAAAATGAAATATTGGTCGAAGTATACAATAAACTGAATGAAAGAGACAAAGCGATCGTCGGTATGCGGTACGGACTTTTCGGCATGGAAGAAAAAACGCAAAAAGAAATTGCAGACATGATGAATATATCCCAATCCTACATAAGTCGTTTGGAAAAAAGAATATTATCAAAAATGAAAGAAGATTTTGTTCGATATGAATAAATACTGATTTTTAGAGGATACTTAATGTAATAAGAAGTCGCTTTCGATGTTTTTACATAAGGAGGACTTTTTATTACTATGTCAATTAAAAAAGTACGAATTACCGGCGTCAATACGTCGACTTTGCCGATATTATGCGCAAAAGAGTCAGAAGAAATCTTACGTCGGATCAAAAAAGGGGAAGAAAAACTCAGGGATCTGTTTATCGAAGGGAATATGCGTCTTGTATTGAGTCTCGTGCAGAGATTCAATACCGATAAGGTAAGTCCGGACGATATGTTTCAGGTGGGAGTGCTCGGGCTGATAAAAGCACTCGATAATTTTAACGTCGATCTTAACGTAAAGTTTTCTACGTATGCGGTGCCTATGATCATCGGCGAAATACGTCGTTTTATTCGAGAAAGTACAGCTTTAAAAGTGGGCCGAGGTGTGCGTGATATCGCATATAAAGCCATGCAGGCGCGTACAAAACTGGAAAAAGACAAAACAAATGTAGACCTTGCGGAAATAGCGGCCGAAATCAACGTTCCGTACGCAGAAGTGATCGGGGCTCTCGACGCCATCAGCGAACCGATCTCATTATACGAAAAATCGTATAACGACGAAGAAAGTATGATGGTTGTCGACAAAATAAAAGATCCACAGGGAGAAGAAGAACTGATAGATCGCCTGGCTCTTGGAGACGAAATACAAAAGTTGCCTGAAAAAGAACGTAAAATTATCGATCTGAGGTATTATCAAGGAAAGACGCAAACGGAAATATCGCAAGAATTACAGATAAGTCAAGCACAAATAAGTCGTTTGGAAAAAAGTGCGATCGGTAAATTAAGGACGGCATTTTTGGTATAGATATCATATTCGATCACTCTATCGCATTGTATAAGACATGAAAGAATTTACCTTTTGTGAATTAAGAGAGAAAGAAGTAATTAACGTAGCCGACGGAAAGAAATTGGGGCGTGTTTTCGACGCCTCTTTTTCTTCGGGAAAAATCACAGGATTAATGGTGCCCGGCGATAAAAAATTTTTTAAATCGGTATCCGGTTCGGACTGCATTTTTATTCCTTGGCCATGCGTATTGAAAATCGGAGGGGACGTGATTTTGGTCGATTTAAACAACAATACGAAACCTTGTTGCATTGAAGGTAGATAATATCCGTATAATCATTTAAAAACCATCTTCGATTTTTAAAATCAGCTTGCCTTTTTTTGTTATTGATATTATAATGTGGATAGTAATAACAAGACGAGGTGCCGGGGATGAAATGTATTTATTGCGGATGTTTGGACAGCAGAGTCGTTGACTCAAGAGTATCCGACGACGGTTCCTCCATTCGCCGCAGAAGAGAATGTACGTCTTGTCTGAAACGATTTACCACTTTCGAAAAAGTAGAGGATACCCCGATTTACGTCATTAAGAGCAATCATAATCGTCAGATTTTTGACACGCAGAAGATCAAAAACGGTATTTTAAAAGCGTGTGAAAAGAGACCCGTTTCTATGGCTCAGATCGATCTTCTGGTTAATAACATCGAGCGCGAAGTTCATAATATGCTTGTATCGGAAGTATCGACCGCAACGATCGGAAATATGGTAATGGACGGTTTAAAAAAGCTCGACGAAGTCGCATACGTCAGATTTGCCTCCGTTCATCGTGAATTCAAAGATATAAATACCCTTTTATCCGAGATTGTCAATCTTGTGAACGATAAAAAATAATTTTTATGGAGAAATTCGTTTATCGGGGACCTCAAAAAAAATTATTGAAGGCGCTCGGCGACTCTCTACCCGATTATTCATATTCGTATTTTCAAAAATTGCTCAGAAAAGGCGATATAAAGATTAACGGCGTTCGTACAAAATCAGACGTCGTTTTATGCGGAGGCGAAGAATTGACGGTATATTGTATGCCTTACGTTTTTCGACCGGAAAAAGTGTTTGAAAATGAGTTTATTTACGTCTTTAATAAGCATTTGGGTATTTCAAGCGAGCAATATGCGGAAAAAATAAAAAAAGTATTTCCCGACGCCGTTCTGTGTCACAGATTGGACACAAACACAATCGGTTTGATTATCTTTGCAAAAGGTAACGAAATTTTTGAAAAGATTAAAGGAGCTTTTTCTGAACATTTAATAGAAAAGCACTATTATGCGGAAGTTTTCGGTGCTTTTCCGGATGAGATAAAATACGTCGATTATGCGCAAAAAGACGAGGAAAAGGGGATTGTTAAAGTGTTCTCCGCAGATGGAAAGAATCGTCGCGAAATGATTTCTTGTTGTAAAAAAATATCGACGAACGGAGATATATCCCAAGTGGACGTAGAAGCAGTAACGGGGCGTACGCACCAGATTCGCGCGCAACTTGCATTTCACGGATTCCCTATTGTCGGCGATGGAAAATACGGAGATGAAAAGAAGAACAGAATGTGCCATACCCACGTGCAGCATCTTTGCGCGTATAAAATTATTTTTCATTGCGGTTCTTTCTCTTCCTTCTCCTCCATGGACGGTCTTATCGTTCAAATCCCTTACCCGAAATTTTAAGTAATAAAAAATCCTTTTCTGACAACATAAGACAAGTTTCGGCATACGATAAATAATAAAGCCGGGAGAGATATTACATGATTTTAGAAGGATTTTTTTTGCTTCTCAGCAATATTTTTTTGTTTTCGTCTCGTATTGATAACGTTAATTCATTTCCTAATCCGTTATCGGCAGAGAAAGAAAGAGAATATCTTATCAGATATCGCGAAAAGGGCGACGCAGAGGCAAAGAATATACTGATAAAGCATAATCTCCGCCTGGTAGTGTTTATTGCGAAAAAATACGTCAATTATCCCGATAACGAAGAACTGATAAGCATCGGAACGATCGGTCTGATGAAAGCGATAAGTACGTTTAATCCGGATAAAGGTTCGGCTCTTGCGACTTATGCGAGCAGATGTATCGAAAACGAAATTTTGATGGCGATGCGATCCTATAAAAAACGGGCGCAAGACGTTTCTATTTACGACAGCGCGGGGTGTGACAAAGAAGGGAATGATCTTCCGATCGTCGATTTATTACAAACGGACGAAGAAAACGTATACGCAAAACTTGAAGACGAATTTCTTCAAAAGACGATGAGCAAAATGATAAAAACAGTTCTGAATGAACGTGAAGCGGAAATAATAAAAAAACGGTTCGGACTGTGCGGAACGGAGCAAAAGACGCAACAGATTGTTGCGGAAGAACTGGGACTGTCGCGGTCGTATATTTCAAGAATAGAAAAAAAATCGCTGGCAAAATTGAGAAAAGCAATCTATGACAGCGATCTGGAATTATGAGTAATGAGTCAGCCTGTAAGCCGAGTTCTGTCTGGAACGGCCATCTGTCTAGGCGGATCGTTACCGAAACGCTCAAGCGATTTTGAAACAAGTCGGGCAAACTATCTGTTTCTCTCTTGCATCAAGTGGGGTTTACACGGTCAATTTCGTTGCCGAACTGCCGGTGCGCTCTTACCGCACCTTTCCACCCTTACAGCCCGTAGAGGGCTGCGGTATATTTCTGTTGCACTATCCTTAAAGTCACCTTCAGCGGACGTTATCCGTCACTCTGCCCTGTGATGCTCGGACTTTCCTCATCGAAGAATCGATGCGGCCGTTCAGCTGGCTCATTACGAGTATTATAGTACGGATTTACGGAAAAAGCAAGTTTTCAAACTTCTTCAATCAAAAATAACATAAAAAATAGTATTTTATCGCTTGTTTTAATATTGAATGAAACGGTAATTGTAGGCAATACTTTGATTTATGAATAATTACTATATCTTTATCATTGCTGCGGTTACGTTTATTTTTGCAATACTGTTTTTTTTCGGAAGACCAAGACAATTTGAAAAAAAATATGCGCAGATGCAAAAGACCAACGAAGAAGAACTGATTCGGCTTTGTAAAGAAAAGGCCAGAGGACTGCGCAGATCGGAACCCTGTCGGGGGGTGCGGCTTACTTCTTATTATAAAAAAATAAATTCCGCCTATAAAGCGATTTGCCGAAAAGAGAGAGATAAGGAAGATATTACAGAGGCGGAAAGATGGTTATATGAAAATTTCGGATACGTGTATAAACATATTTTCGAAAGCAAAGAAAATCTGAAAGGACTTCCCGGCGTCGACGACGTACCGAGGATTATTTTGATTTCCGATTTGATCTTGGAAAACTCGTTGGATTGTTTTACTCCCGATCGGATTCGAGCCGTTATGAAAGAAATAGAACGCGAACTACCCCTCGAATACGACGAATTAATAAAATTCGGGTATGCCTTGCGGTTTTCAATCGTTAAGTATATTTACGTATTGTCTGAAAAAATACTTTTTTCCGAAAAATGCAGAAAAAAAGCGTCTAAAAACAGGATATATAAAAATTATTTCCAGTATAACAGTTATCTGTATCATAAGATACAAAATTGTGAAAATGTTGATTTGTTTGAAAGAAACGGTATCGATGAAAGAAACGTTACTTTTTCCTATAACGAATCGCTTTTTACGAGCGTCCTTGCGGCAAAGACTCTTTTTAACGCGCTAAGAGAGTTCGATGAATTGTATTCTTATTCGGACGGCTTAAAAAATTTACGTTCATACTCTATTTTAAAAGACGCCTGCAAACTTGAATCCAACAGTGTTTCTACAACAATGAGTTATTTCAAAAAGATTTCCGAAGCGGCAAAAAAATGTCGTTGCAGCGAAGAGTATGTCGGAAAAGTGCTTTTACAATGTATTGAAAAAAACTCTTTGGATATTTCCGAAATACTTTTCGATCGGTTTTCCGATTTTCTTCGCGCAATTAACGGAAAAAGCACTTTATTTCCAAGGAATAAAAATAACCATAAGGATGTTCGTTTTATTGCGGCCACGTGTGCGTGCGCTGCGTTATCCTGTATTGGGATAGCCTATATTCTATCCGATTATTTGATCGGGATGATTGCTTTTATTCCAATTTTTATGTTTTTTGACGGAATTATGACGTTCTTGTTTTCATTTATGCGTCCGTACGCAGAACTGCCGAAATTGAAATTAGACCGTCTGACAGTAAATAACGCAACTTCTGTCGTTATCAGTGCTTTTTGCTCCGATCCCGAAGATATAAAAAAACTTATTTTTCATGCAGAAAGTATTCTTGACGTGAATAAAGACGAATATATAAATTGTATTTTACTTGTCGATACGAAGTCGACGACAGAGCCCCTTTCAGACGTTGACAGACAGATAACGGAAATATTCTCACAAACGGTGCGTCGAAACGATTTATTTCTTTTTGTCCGGAAAAAAACTTTTTTGAACGGCAAATATACCGCTAAAGAAAGAAAACGCGGCGCTATCCTGGCGCTCGGTAAATACTTTATCGAAAAGAACTCGGAAGATTTTTATTATATTTCCGCAAAGCCGAATTTTGACCCTTGCTATTTTGTCGCGTTAGACGAAGACAGTTCCGTCTTGCCGGGTGGAATCAAAGAAATGGTTGAGAGGATGGCGCATCCGTACGCAAGAAAATACGGCGTTATATCCGCTCTGAACAGAGTAAATTTATTTTCGATAAAAACTCTCTATGCGGAACGGTTTTTGTCGGAAAGCGGCTTTGAAGGTTATCCCGTATATACCGGCGTATATCAGAAGATATTTAATAAAGACGTTTTTTGCGGAAAAGGAATCATTCGCGTAAAGGACTTTTATTGTCAATTAAACGGCCTGTTCCCGCAAAACAGAATATTGTCGCATGATATCCCCGAAGGGGCGATTCTGTCCTGTGCATCCGGCGGATGTACTTTTGAAGACGCGCCGAACGATTTTTTATCCGACGTTTCGAGGAAAAAACGTTGGATGAGAGGGGATCTGCAAAACATACCTTTTATTCTGGGATGTTGGAAGGACGAGGAAGGCCGTAAGATCCGTCGTCATCTTTCGTTATTTTACAGGTATATCATGACAAAGAATATACTTTCTTTGTTTGTGGCGCCATGTATAACGACGCTGATACTCTTAGGTGCGTTTATGTCGAAAAGCTATCTGTTCGTCGGATCAATACTGCTACTGTTACCTTTATTGCAGGATATCGTTTTCGGCGTACGCGCGATTGCTTGCGGAAATTCCGTTCGGATAACGTTATGCGATTTGAGAAGAACGTTCTTTCGCTTTATTGAAGAGCTTTTTTTGCTTTTTTACAGATCGGTTGAAAACATTATTCTGATATTTACGACGTCGATAAGAATGATTTTTTCCAAAAACTTATTGGAATGGAAAACGTTCTCGTCTTTTCGTAAAAGTTCTTTTTGTGCATATGTAGCCGAGATCACGCCCGCGACTCTTTGTTTCGTTGCAGTTTTGACGCCGGCTTTTTTACTCGGTAAGACGATATTATTTTTTTATGCATGTTCATATCTGATATGCTTCGTTATGTTGATTTTGTCGCTGTATTTTTGTTCGACAACGAAAAAAGTCGGTTATTCTCCCGATGATGCGGATAGAAAAAAAATGATGAAGTACGCGCAGGCAACCTATTCTTATTTTACTTTGCAGAATGAGGGTTTGATTCCCGATAATTTAATTTTGAAGCCGTATAAAGAATCAACGTATACGTCGCCGACGGATATCGGATTTTCTTTATTAGCGCATTTATGCGCACTGAGACTCGGTCTGATCTCCGAATCGGTATGTGCCGAAAGAATTAAAAGAATATTGGATATCGTCAAGAGCCTGCCAAAGTGGTACGGGATCCTTCATAATTGGTATCATATCGACACTTTGCGTCCTACAAACGGTTTTGTTTCATCGGTCGACGCGGGTAATTTTTCCATAGCCCTGATCATAGTTGAAGAATATTATCGTAACAAAGACGAAAACATATTTCAATCGGCGAAAAGGATATTGGACGAACAAGAATTAAATAAGTTGTACGATGAACAAAAAAAGAGATTTTTTATAGGATTCGACAATGGATTTACCGGTCATTACGACATGCTCTGCTCTGAGTCGAGGATACTCAGCTTTGTTTATATCATGCGTTACGGTAAGTCGGATCATTATTTTTCTTTGGTTAAAGAATACACTTCGTTGGGCGGCAACACTCTTTTGAGCTGGGGCGGCACTGCGTTCGAGGCGCTGATGCCGGAATTGTTTTTCAGAACTCCGGAGCATTCTCTATTATACAAAACCGCGTTTACGAACGCATTATATCAGTCCAAAACGAAACGAAACGGATTATGGGGCGTAAGCGAAAGCGGCTATTATCTTTTCGATGATGAAATGCGTTATCAATACAAGTCGTTCGGGATTGGAAAGTTGGCTCTTTCTTCGGAAACGAACGATATGGTTATTTCCCCTTACTCTTCTTTTTTGTGTCTGCCTTTTTTGCCTGAAAAGAGTATAAAAAATATATATAATGCCGAAAAGAAGGGTCTTTTATGCGAATTCGGTTTTTATGAAAGTCTTGATTGCACGTCAAACGGAAAAACTGTATATCAAGTTATGGCGCATCATCAAGGGATGATTTTATGCGCCTTGACAAATTTTTTGTGCGAAGACTTTTTGAAAAGCATTTTAAACAAAGTACCCGCATATGCGAGCGTAAGTAATTATTTTAACGAAAAACCGATCAGATTGCGAGTTAGCGCCGGCTGGAAAAACGAAAATCTTACTTCACGATCGGAAAAACAAGGCCTGTTTTATAAACGAGTCGACGACGTTCAGAAAGAAATATATACGGCATGCTTTACAGATGGCGAATTATCTCTATTTGCCAATGCGAACGGATCATGTTATATGCGAGTCGGAGAGGTTGCTCTGCAAAAAGTATCGAACGATTATACCGATAGAACCGGTTTCGCTTTTTTCGTAAGCACCGAGGATGGGTATGTTTCGCCTACGTTTCTGCCTTATTGTCATCCGCATGAGCATTTCTTTTATCATTCGGATTCAGAAGCGGTATATTGTAATAAAAAACACGGGATTGAACAATCCGTCAAATTGATTGGGGGACTGAACGCCGCTGTGATAAAACTGCGTGTAAAAAACAGTGCGGATATCGCTTTTTATTCCGACGTCGTTCTCAATAGGACGGACGCATATCTGTCGCATCCGACCTTTTCCGATCTGTTTATCCATAGCGAAAAAATATCTGACGATACGGTGCTTTTTAGTCGTAACGGAAAGAAAATGTTTCTTGCCGTACGCGTAACGGGAGCAAGCGCGATCTTCAATACGAACAGAATTAATTTTTTGGGAAGAGGAAACGGTGTTATTGATCCGAAGACTTCCGGAAATCTCGGGCCGGCTTTCGGAGACGTGCTTACGCCCTGTTTTTCGTTTATTTCAAAATTGAAAAAAGACGATTCCTGTCAGGTCTGCATAATATATTCGACTGATAAAGACGACTTATTGGCAACTGTTTCCGCTTTACCGCGAGATATGTATCTATATGCGTCGCAAAACAATAATCTGTATCAGTTGCAACAAAAAACATTCGATTACATTGCTCGATTAATGTACGGTAAAATAAAATCTGAGTGCGGGAAAAACGGGCTGAATAACAGAACGACGATAAGATATACCGGAAAGACAAAGAAAGAAAAGTATGAATTATTAGACGCGTATCAGGATCTTGCGCTTCTCGGCTTTAAAACGACGCTCGCATTCGATAAGAAAGAGATGAGTTCTTCCTTTAAAAAAGAATGCGAAAAAAGACATGTCCGGACGACGACCGATCCGAATGCGCTCGTGTCCTCGGACGAACTGCCGGAAATATTCTACTGCAAGAAACCGATTGTTGCAACGAACGACCGGATTCAATTTCCTGCTATTCTACACGAATGCGGCTGTGGGGGATTTGACGGAAATTCGGATTATTACATTACTTCCGACGTACCGCCGTCTATGCCGTATACGCATATTATAGCAGGGTCGGAAGGCGGGAGCCTGATTACCTCTTGCGGGGGAGGATTCTTTTGGTTCGGGAATTCGCGAGAGAATAAGGCGTCCCGTTTCGATAACGATCCGGTATCCGATCCACAATCGGAATTCTTAACGGCCGAAATCGATGGGAATTCTTATTCGATTCTGGGCGGTCATGCGCAAAACAGATATTCTCATCTCGGTAAAGGATTTTTTACGCACAGGTCGGAACTGTCCGGTATTTCTTTCGCAGCTTCGATTACCGCTATGTTTGACGGACGGGCCCGGGTAATAGAAATTAGAATCGGCGACCTGTACGGAATCGAAGGAAAGATCGCATATCGGTTTTATCCCTGTCTCGATTCTTTTTATGATCCGCGGAATATCCGTTATAAAAAAGAGAACCATTTTATTTCCGTTTACAACGAAAAGACCGATCGGACGTTGTATTTCGGATTGTTTGGCGACAGCTTTGAAATAAAAGAAAAGGATCCTCTTCCGAATTTATCGTTTGATCTCAGACAAGGCAGATTTTTTATTGTTTTTACAATGGATAAGGAGTTATTATTGTCGCTTAATGTCAATAATATTCCGTTATACTGCGATTCTTTCCTGATAAAAAGTAAAGAAGTCGCTTCGCCGCAGGTTGTAGGCGGCTCGAAAGCCTTTGAAAACATCTTGTCCTGGCTTCCGTATCAGATAACAACTTCAAGGCTTTATGCAAGAGCCGGTTTTTATCAGGTAGGCGGAGCATTCGGATTCAGAGATCAGTTGCAGGACGCCATGGCTATTTCTTTCCGTCCGGAAGTTCTTAAAAACCAATTATTGCTTTGTTGCCGACATCAATACGAAGAAGGGGACGTAATGCATTGGTGGCATCCGGCGAAATTCGGTTTAAGATCGAGAATAACAGACGATAAACTCTTTCTGCCGCTTGCGGTATGTCGATATATTTCTTTGACCGGAGATACAAAAATACTCGAGCAGGAAGAGTCTTTTTTATCGTCTGAGCCTTTGTCTCCGAAAGAAAGAGACAGATTCGAGTGTCCGGAAGAAGGCGAAAAGGCGTCGGTATTTAAGCATTGTCTTGCGGCGATACGGTCTTCGTTGAAATTCGGCGAGCACAGATTACTCGTAATGGGCACGGGCGACTGGAACGACGGAATGGACGAAGTTTGCGCAAAAGGCGCGGGAGAAAGCGTTTTTAACAGTATGCTTGCCTATTACGTACTCACTTCTTTTGCAGAATTTTGTCCCGACGATCTGAAAAAAGAACTTCTTGCGATCGCTGTCGATCTGAAAAACGCCGTCAATAAATTTGCTTTCGATACGGATCGATATATAAGATTATTTTCGGATGAGGGCGAACCTCTCGGCAATCGTGGGAACGCCATTCTCGAACTTGATCTTCTCGTACAGGCTTTCGCGGTATTGTCGGGTGTCGCCGACGGAGAAAGAAAGATAACCGTGCTTAAAACGTGCGAAAAATTAATTGATCAAACGAATGGTTTGATAAAGTTATTAACGCCTCCGCAAACACCGGAAAACAGAATTGGATATATATCCGATTATCCCGCCGGCATCAGAGAAAACGGCGGTCAGTATACGCATGCCGCGATATGGTATCTTATGGCGCTTTGCAGGGTAGGAAAGCAAGACGAGGCGTATGAACTTTTTTGTATGATCAATCCGGCGGAAAAATGTTCGACGGACGCAGGTAATAAAATTTATAAGGGAGAACCGTATGTTTTTGCCGGGGACGTCTATTTTAATAACGATAACCCGGGCCGATGCGGTTGGAGTTGGTATACGGGAAGCGCAGCTTGGGCGTATAGGTTGGTCATCGAAGAATTTTTCGGTCTGATCCGAAAGGGATCGAGATTATTCATTCAGCCGAAACTGCCCAAAAAGCTCGACGGTTCGACTGTTACGTACCGATACGGAAACAGCGTATTTCTGATCGAGTATAAATTTGGGATCAGAAACAGGGTCATGGTCGACGGAGTAAAAGCCGATTACGTCGAATTACGGGACGGACGCAATTGTCTTGTTGCCGTAGAAATAGGGTTCTGAGTTGCATAACGTGCAATCCGATTGACAGTAATAAACGGAGATGATAATATTGTATTTACAATAAATCATTGCGTCGATTATGGTTTTCGTTAAGATCATAGGTTGACGCTTCATGAAAAATGCTGTCGGAAAGGAGATTTCTATGATTGAAATTAATCTTTTTTCGAAAAAATATTCGAAAAGCGATCGTTATGCGGTAGAAGATCTTTCTCTTACCGTGAAAGACGGCGAGATATTCGGTTTTTTAGGACCGAACGGCGCGGGCAAAAGTACGACAATCAAATGTCTGACCGGGATCATGCCCTTTAACGACGGCACCATTACCGTTTGCGGAGATAATATCCGCGACAATGCGATTGCCGCGAAAAAGCATATTGCTTACGTCGCCGACGAGCAAAACTTATACGACTTTCTGACCGGTATTCAATACATAAATTTTATTGCCGATATTTTCGGCGTTGCCGAGAAAGACAGAAAAGAGCGCACGGAGAAGTATGCGGCTATCTTTGATATGTCTTCCAAATTAAACGAGCGCATTTCTTCTTATTCGCACGGAATGAAGCAAAAAATCAGTATTATTGCCGGTCTCGTTCACGATCCGGACGTATGGATACTTGACGAACCGATGACAGGCCTTGACCCGAAAGGTTGCTTCGAATTAAAAAAATTAATGCACGCCTTTGCCGAACAAGGAAAAACCGTTTTCTTTTCTTCACACGTTCTCGACGTTGTAGAAAAACTTTGTACGCGTGTTGCCATTATCGATAAAGGACAACTCGTAACCGTGTGTAATATGGAAGAATTACAAGAAAGAAAGAACAATATCGACCTTGAAACGCTGTTTTTGCAACTGACGGACGGACTTGGAGATGGCAATGGAACGCTGGGTACGATATAAATCGCTGGTCAGAGTTTATCTGGCAACTCTGTTTACCAATTTATCCGGCGGACTAAACCCGAAAAAAAAGAAATCCGTCGGCGAGTCCGGAAAGGAAGTCTCTAAAAAAATCGTTAGCGGAATTTTGGTAGCGATCGGAATTGTTGTTCTTTTGGTCCTTCTTGTTTCTTCCGTAGTCAGCGCAACCGTCCTTGCCGTCGAACAAGGTTTCGTCAAAGAACTGTCTTACGTGCTGGTCGGCGTTTGTCAACTGACCGTTCTGATCCTTGGTGGAAACGTTGTGTTATCTTATCTGTATTTTTCAAATGATATGGATTTATTGCTGAGTCTTCCCATTACGCCCGGAGAAGCGTTTGCGGCGAAGTTCACCGTTTCTTATATCTCCCAACTGGTTATTTCGGCTTTTTTTGTTCCGGTCCTGCTTTCATTCGGGATTACCGCTTCTTTAAACGGGGTGGAAATCTCTCCTTTGTTTTACGTATTGGCCGTTTTTTCCGTCGTTTTATTGCCGGCATTCCCGTTAGTCCTGATAGGCGTATTTTCAGCGCCGATCATGTTTATTTTACGGTTCTTTAAAAACAAAGATTTGATAAAAACTGTTTTCACAGTCATTTCTTCGCTTTTAGGGATGGCGTTGTATCTGGCAATCGCTTTTTCGACGAACATTTTCGGAGAGGGCGACGGTTCGGAAGTCGCGAACATTTTGCCGATCGTTCAAAGCGCGTCAAAGTATATGGTGTTCAACTATAATTTTTGCGAAGCGTTACTCGGGGATAATGCGCTCCTCAACGCGCTTTTTTACGTTCTTGAATGCGTCGGATCGATCGGATTTGCTATTTTGCTTTGCGGATTTTTTTATAAAAGGATTATGTATAATATGCTCGATAACGGATCGGGCCGAAAAAAGAAAATCAAAGGCGAGGTTGGGTATAAGAGCGTATCGTACCGCAAGAATCTTTTCATTAAAGACCTGAAAATCATTTTTAAATCTCCGGTTTTGCTGTTTTCAACGGCGCTCGGACTTATTATGTGCCCGGTGTTCACGGTGTTGTTTCATAATGTGTTCGATTATGCGGACGAAAGCTCGTCCGTCTATGCAGCGGAACTCAGTTCGCTCGGCATGATATATTATTTCAATACGATCATGCTGATCTCGTCGAACATGGCGACCTCCGTCTTTATTTCGCTTGAAAAAGGCAATATCGCCGTTTTAAAATCGTTGCCTGTCAGTGGTAAAGACGTTGTGTTTTCAAAAATCAAAGTATCGGCTATTTTGCTCGCCAGCAACTGCCTGACTTTTTTGATCGCATATTTTTGTTTGACGAGATTTTTGTTTCAGCCGTTGATCGGAATTGCGCTTGCCGTAATTATTTTTATGCAGGGGCTCGGATTCAGTATTTGGGAATTGATGCGCGATATGGAAGCGCCTAATTTCAGATTTAATAACGTGAACGAGTTGACGAAAAATAATAAAAGAATGATTAAACCCGTGTTTTTATCCATGGGGACCGGGATAGGGGGTATGATCGTGGCGATCGTTCTCGGATCGGTTTTGCCGGAAAAATTCGTTTATTTGGGATATGTCGCTTTCTTCCTGCTGACGGCGACGGTAGCATGTTTGTATTTCTTTATTCCTTTGAATAAGATGATGAAGAACGTAGAAACGTTATACGAAAGGTTGGAGGCGTAAATGAGAAAAATTGCTTTGGATATCGGGACGGTGCGGATCGGCATTGCGACGAGCGATCCTATGGGCATTATCGCAAGCGGATACGAAACTTTTGTTCGCACGAAAGACTATGAGTCCGATTTAAAAAATATCGCGCGCCTCGCCGAAGAAAAGCAAGCCGACACCTTTGTGCTCGGACTGCCGCTCAACATGGACGGCACGGAAGGAGAGAAAGTGCGCGAGATACGCGCTTTTGCGGACGATTTGAGCAAGTATACTGATAAAAAAATCGTTTTTCAGGATGAAAGACTCAGTACAGTCAGCGCCGAAAAAGCGCTGATTGAAAGCGGTATGCGCAGAGAAAAAAGAAAAAAAGTGGTCGACAAAGTGGCCGCGACGATTATTTTGCAGTCGTATTTAAACAGATATTAATTAATAAGGAGATTTTTAAAATGGAAAAAATCAATGACAAAGAGAGAAAGCCTCTGATTGAAGAAGACGATGAAATCGTTACTATGACTTACGAAGACGGAACGACGGAAGATTTCTTCTGTATCGCCGAATTGGATTACGAAGGCAAGTGGTACGCATATTTGCAGCCCGTGGAAGAAACGGAAGATTTTACCGACGATGAAGTCCTGATCTATGAGATCGGCGAGGACGAAAACGGCGACGAGATCTTTTTACCGGTAGAAGACGACGAATTGCTCGATAAACTTGTCGAAGAACTTAATAGCACCATCGACGAAGAGCCCGAAGACGCCGAATAATGGCAATGTTTCTATAAAACAATAGAAAAACGTTTGCATATATTTTTCCGTTGTGATATACTTTTTGCGAAATTACGAACCGGATCGGAGAAAAGATTGTTGTCCGCGCGTGCGGAATTGCCCTTTTCGTTGATGACCGGGGGAAATAAACAAGGAGGTTTTTTTAAAATGTCTGTAATTTCAATGAAACAACTTTTGGAAGCGGGCGTTCACTTCGGCCATCAAACCAAGAAGTGGAATCCCAAAATGAAGAAGTACATCTTCGACGCGCGTAACGACGTGCATATCATCAACCTCGAACAGACCGTAGAGGCCATCGACGTTGCGTATGATTTTATTCGTAGCGTAGCCGCCAGCGGCAAGAGTATTTTGTTTGTCGGCAAGAAGAAACAGGCCAAAGAAGCCATTCAGCAGGAAGCTGTTCGTTGCGGTCAGTTCTATATGAATCAACGTTGGCTCGGCGGTACTCTCACCAACTTCTCGACCATTCGCACCCGTATTGAAAAACTGAATCGTCTGAATCAGATGGAGATCATCGGAGAATTCGATCTTCTCCCGAAGAAAGAAGTCCTTAATCTCAAAAAAGAAAGGGACGTCCTCGAAACCAACCTTGGCGGTATCAAAAACATGCGCGAGCTACCCGGAGCACTTTTTGTCGTCGACCTTAAAGTAGAACACCTTGCCGTTAAAGAAGCGCGTTCTCTCGGCATTCCGATCGTCGGTCTTGTCGATACGAACTGTGATCCCGAAGAAGTCGATATCGCTATCCCCGGTAACGATGACGCTATCCGCGCTATCAAGTTAATTGCGGGCGTTATGGCGGATGCCGTTATCGAAGCCAAAGAAGGAAAATCCGAAGTAGCGGCAGATGAAGCGACCGAAGCTCCCGCCGCCGAAGAAGCTCCCGTAGAAGCGTAATTTTAGGAGGTATACAGAAATGGCATTTACCGTTAAAGACGTACAAGCATTGCGCGAAAAGACAGGCGTAGGTATGATGGACTGCAAAAAGGCTCTCCTTGCTACTGACGGCGACATGGAAAAGGCAATCGAATTTCTTCGTGAAAAAGGAATGGCCACCGCTGTAAAGCGTGCCGGTAAGATCGCCAGCGAGGGTATTGTTTACGCCTATAACAACGGCGCAAATTACGTTCTTCTCGAAGTGAACTGCGAAACCGATTTCGTTGCAAAAAGCGATCAATTTAAGGCGCTCGTCGACGAGCTTGCCGCTTACGTTGCCAATAACGACGTTAAAGACACAGAAGCTCTTTCCGAAGCTAAAAAGGATCTCGTAACCGAAGCCATCGGTAAGATCGGAGAAAAGATCAATATTCGTAGATTTGCTAAATTTGTAGCTAATGATACAAAGATCGATTCTTATATTCACCTCGGCGGAAAGATCGGTATTTTGGTTGAAGCCGAAAAAGGAATTGCGGATCAACTTATCCACGACGTCGCGCTTCAAATCGCCGCTGCCAAACCGCTTTATGTTTATCGTAACGAGGTTCCTGCGGACGTCGTTGAACATGAAAAAGAAATTCTTCGCGTTCAGTGCCTGAACGAAGGCAAACCGGCCGCAATCGTCGAGAAGATGCTTGAAGGCAGATTAAAGAAATTTTATCAAGACGTTTGCCTGGTTGATCAGGATTTCGTTAAGGATCCCTCTCAAAAGATCGGTAACCTCGTGAAAGACGGTAGCAAGATCATCCGCTTCGTTCGCTTCGAGATGGGCGAAGGATTGGAAAAGAAGAGCGAGAATTTTGCCGAAGAGATCAGTGCGGAAGTGGCAAAAGCTCAGGCAAAAGCAAGCAAATAATGATTTTACTTTGGGAAAAGGGGGGATATACCCCTTTTTTCCTTATAAGATATGGAGAATAATATGGTCAAATATAAGCGCGTACTGATAAAAATCAGCGGAGAGGCTTTAGCTGCGGAAAACGGATTCGGGATCGGTTCTAAATCGGTCGACGACGTTGTGGAGCAGATAAAAAAGATCAGAGAAATGGGCGTGGAAGTCGGCGTCGTCGTGGGCGGTGGAAACTTTTGGCGCGGCCGTCAGGGTACGGAAATGGATCGTACTACGGCCGATCATATGGGTATGCTGGCTACGGTCATCAATGCTCTTGCGCTACAAGACGCTCTCGAACAGAAGGGTGTTCAGACTCGCGTTCAGACTGCGCTGACCATTTCACGCGTTGCGGAGCCGTACATTCTTCGTAAGGCAATCCGTCATTTTGAAAAAGGAAGAGTGGTTGTCTTTGCCTGCGGCACAGGTAACCCGTACTTCTCCACTGATACCGGCGCGGCGCTGAGAGCGGCCGAAATCCATGCCGACGCGCTTCTGATGGCGAAGAACATAGACGGAATATATGACAGTGATCCGAAAAAGAACCCCGTCGCCGTTAAATTTGATCGCCTTTCTTATATGGATTATATTCAAAAGGGGTTGACCGCGCTCGATACGACCGCCGTCAGCCTTTGTATGGATAACAAAATTACCATTATTGCGTTCGGGCTGAATGAAGAAAACAGCATCGTTCGCGTCGTATCCGGCGAAAAGATCGGTACCGTTATAGAATAATAAACACGGAGGGATAGTATATGTTACCAGAAATCGACGAAATCGTACTCGTTATCGACGAATTGAAAGAAAAATCGGACAAATCCATTTCTTCGCTTCATGCAGAACTCAATCAGATGCGCGCCGGCAGAGCCAACGCGCACATTCTCGACGGTATTACCGTCGATTATTACGGGGTAGAAACGCCTTTGAACCAAGTGGGCAACATCACCATTCCCGAAGCGCGCATTATTATGATTACCGTTTGGGATAACAGTTTGCTTAAAAAGGTCGAAAAGGCCATTGTTGACGCAAACCTCGGTATTACTCCGAACAACGACGGAAAGAATATTCGACTTATTTTCCCCGAACCGACCGAAGAAAGACGTCGTTCTCTCGTAAAAGAGGTAAAAAATTATGCGGAAAAGTGCAAGATTGCCATTCGTAATTTGCGCCGTGACGCCGTTACCGACGTTAAAGCGCTTGAAAAGTCGAAGACGATCAGCGAAGACGTAGCCAAGGACACCGAAGCCGAGATCGATAAGATTGTTGCCGGTAAGGTTGCGGAAGTCGATAAGGTTTCTTCCGCCAAAGAAGCGGAGATTATGAAAGTATAATGCAGCATCTGGCCGTAATTATGGATGGCAATGGCAGATGGGCGGAACGTCGGGGGCAAGAAAGGTCTTACGGCTACCGCTTCGGCGCGGAAGCGCTGATGAAACTTCTTGCGGATTTTTTGACTTTGCCTATATCCGTGATGACCGTTTATGCTTTCAGCACCGAAAACAACAACAGGAATAATAAAGAGGTAAGCAATATCTTTTCCGTTATTGCTTCCTTTTTATTAAGCGGAGTTTTTCCTTTTTGTGAAAAATACAACGTTAAAATCCGTTTTATCGGCGATATAAACGGACTTCCGGAAAGAATGCAAAGGGTGCTTGGTTTAGCACCGAAAAAAAACGGAGAAAAAACGATCGTGATCGCCCTCAATTACGGCGGAACGAACGAAGTAACGCGCGCATTCGTAAGGTTGAGGGAGAAAGGTGTTGAGAATCCGACGGAAAAAGATTTGCTTTCCTGTCTCGATACTACGGGACTACCTTTACCCGACGTTGTGCTAAGATACGGCGGATATAAAAGGCTGAGTAATTTTTTACCGATACAATCCGCTTATTCGGAACTTTTTTTTACCGAAAAACTCTGGCCCGATTACGCGCGGGAAGATATAGAAAAGGTCTTGACCGAATATTCGTCGATCAAGCGTAATTTCGGAGGGAATCATGCTTAAAAGAACGATTACCGGCGTTATTATGGCCGGATTCCTTTTTTTGATCCTTTGGCTGACAAGTTTCAGTCATTTTGTTTTTGACGGAGTGGTCATGGTTGTGGGTGGTATCGCCGCATGGGAGTTGACGCGCGCACTTTCCAACCCGGAAGGAGAGAAGAGATTTTCTGTTATTCTTCCGGCTGTCCTCATAGCATGGCTTACGTCTTATCCTCTTGCTTTTTTCTTTGGCTACATGGGGTTGCTATTTGCAACGCTGATTGCGACGGTTACCGCCTTTATTATCTTTATTTTTACTGCGAAAATCCGTATTGAAGATTTTTTTGCGACGGTATTTGCCGTCCTTTATCCCATTGCGCTTTTGTCCGTTCTTTTTGTCCTGAATAACGAATACGGTATGATCCCCGTGATCCTTGCCATTGCCATTGGCACGATCAGCGATCTGTTTGCGTATTTTATCGGTGCGCTTTTTGGAAAGAAGAAAATTTTTCCGAAAATAAGCCCGAAAAAGACCTATGCCGGGTGCATTGCAGGTCTGATCGGCGGGGCTATCGGCGGAATAATAGTCTATTTGATCTTTGAATTGGGCGGTTTTCCGACTCTCGTTCGGTTTTCGTTCCTGGATTTCTTTGACGATTCCGTCGGGGCGACTGTCGGCACCTATGCCGCCGTCGGCTTTATTATCGCCGTATTCTCCGAAATAGGCGATCTGGCGGCGAGCAGAATCAAGCGTGAAGTCGGTATTAAAGATTACGGAAAATTGCTTGGCTCTCACGGCGGTATTCTGGACAGGATCGATTCGATCTTATTCACTTCCGTCTGTGTGGCAATCATTATGGAGGTCATCGCTCGGTTTATATGAAAAATATAGCTGTTCTCGGGTGCACCGGTTCTATCGGTAAAACGACTCTTTCCGTTCTGAGAAAATATCGCGAAGACTTTCGCGTCGTTCTGCTTGCTAATTTTTCCCGTCAAAACGAGCTGATTTTATTGAAAAAGGAGTTTTCCGAAGCAAAGACGTATTGTTGTTCCGTTTCGGAGGATAAAGAATATTTATCACGTCCGGAAACATATGAAAACGTCGACGTCGTTATAAACGGTATTGCAGGCATAGCGGGTTTATTACCTTCTTACGCCGTTCTTTCCGCGGGAAAAATCCTGGCTACTGCCAACAAAGAAAGCTTGGTGTGCGCTGGGTCGTTACTTTCTTCGATTATGCAAAAAACCGGCGCAAAAATTTATCCTCTCGACAGCGAGCACTCTGCCGTCTGGCAGTGCCTTGGAAAAACGGGCGTTGAAAACGTAAAAAAAATAGTTCTTACGGCATCCGGCGGAGCATTCCGGGACTTCTCAAAAGAGAAACTTGCTTCTGCGCCGGCGTCGCTTGCTTTACAGCATCCCAATTGGACTATGGGCCCGAAAGTAACCGTTGATTGCGCCACGCTCGTCAATAAAGGTATGGAAATTATCGAGGCGAAGAGGCTTTTCGGTATAGAAAACGTCACGGCGGTACGACATGACGAAAGCATAATTCACGCGCTTGTGGAGACGGATGATAATTCTTTTATGGCTATGCTTTCTTCGCCGGATATGACCTTACCGATACAATACGCATTGTTGTATCCGCACAGAAGAGAATGCGATATCCCCGCGCTTTCAATAGAAAAGATTTCTTTTTTGCATTTTTCACCCATCGATGAAGAACGATTTCCCGGGTTTACGTTGTGCATGCAGGCAGCTGAACGCGGCGATATGGGCGGTACCGTCCTCAATGCCGCGGACGAAGTTCTCGTCAACGAATATTTATCCTGTAAAACTACTTTTTACGGTATCACGGACGGTATTGAGGAGTGTATGAAAAAGTTCTCTTATTCGGGCGATTTTACCGAAATAGGAGACGTAATAAGAATGGATATGGAGGTTCGGGAATATATTTTATCCGAACTTGGTGTATAATAGGAGAAGAAATGTTGATATCTGCGACTTTTGCGTCCGTAATGAGTACGATCGGTTACGTCCTGCTGGCCCTTTTATGCCTGATGGGAATGGTTGTTGTGCATGAATTCGGTCATTACATCGCAGGTAAATTACTCGGTTTTAAAATTAACGAATTCGCCATCGGATTCGGTCCGAGGATTATTAAAATCAGGAATAAGAAAAACGGCGAGATATTTTCTATCCGACCCTTCCCGCTCGGCGGTTTTTGTCAGTTTGAAGGCGAGGACGAGGAAGACGATAAAGAAAACTCTTTTAATGCGCAACCGCCGTGGAAGCGTCTGATTGTTCTTTTTAGCGGTGCTTTCTTTAATTTTTTGAGCGCGATCATGATTATTACGCTTGTATTTACCTTTTACGGACAGATACTTCCTTGCGTCGGAAGTATCGCCGAAGAAAGTTATCTTGCGCGCGAGACAGACTTGAAGGAAGGGGACGTTATTCTTTCCGTCAATAACAGACAGGTAAATATCCTGATGGCCGACGATCTGTCTACCGCATTATCTCGCATCGGAGATGAGGAAGGTGGATATTTAACCGTATTACGCGACGGCAAAAAAACCAAGATATACGTTGAAAAAAGCGATATTTATCAAAGAGACGAGAATAATCAGATTGTTGTGGATGAGAACGGACAACCGGTTACTTACCGGGCGTTTGGGTTTTCGCTCGGCCTGGTTTATTGCAAGCTGGATTTTTTCACAGCGTTTGGTCGCGCGTTCGGATACACTTTCTTTATGGTATGGAAGATATTATGGAGTATCGGACAGCTTATTACCGGAGCAATAAAGTTTACTGAGAGCGCGGGAGGGCCGATCACGATTATTTCTACTATGAGTACTGCGGCGCGTACCGGCGCAGGAACGTTAGCCTATATCGTTTGCCTGATCAGCGCCAATCTTGCCGTAATGAATTTACTTCCTTTACCGGCCCTCGACGGAGCAAGAATGCTGTTTACGGTAATCGAATGGATCAGAAAGAAACCGCTTAACAGAAAAGTTGAGGGCGTTATACACTTTGTCGGAATGATTTTGCTATTCGGGATAGCGATTTTTGCCGACATCTTTCAATTATTTAAATGATATGAAAAAGACAGTTTACGTTGGCAACGTCCCGATTGGAAGTGGAAAAATTAAAATTCAGTCGATGACCAATACGCCCACCCGGGACGTAGAAAAAACTCTTACGCAAATTAATAGACTCGCCGATGCGGGAGCCGATCTTATTCGAATATCCATTCCCGATGAAAAGTGTGCCGACGTCGTTGACAAACTTGTTCAGGGCAGTCCCGTACCTTTGATAGGAGATATACATTACGGAGAAAAATGCGCGCTTATTGCGATAGAAAAAGGTATTCAAAAAATTCGTATTAATCCGGGGAACATGTCCGACGCCGCAATCGTTTCCGTCGTAAAAAAATGTATGGAATACAAGGTGCCCGTTCGCGTCGGAATCAATAAAGGTTCTTGCGCGGCGCGTACGCCGGAAGAGCTTGCCGTCGCATGTCTGGATACGGCGAAAAAGATAGAGGATCTCGGATGGGATCAACTGGTATTGGCCGTCAAAACAAGCGACGTACGTGAGACGGTCGCCGCTTATGAGTATCTGTCTTCATTAAGCGATCATCCTTTACATATCGGATTGACGGAGGCGGGCGTCGGAGAAATGGCTAAGCTTCGTTCGTCCGTTGCGATCGGTTCTTTGCTTCTGAAAGGAATAGGGGATACCATACGCGTCAGCCTTGCGGGCGATCCGGTCGAAGAAGTATTATTTGCAAAAAAACTATTACACGCGACGGATATTGACGAAAGTTACGTTCATGTCGTAGCCTGTCCGACGTGTTCGAGAACTTGTATTCCCGTTGAGGAAATCGCCTTGCAGCTCCAAAATATAACGGAAAACGTAAAAAAACCGCTAAAAATTGCTGTTATGGGTTGCGTAGTCAATGGAATCGGAGAAGGAAAAGACGCTGATTTTGGTATTGCGGGCGGCCCCGAAAAGAGCATATTGTTTGTAAACGGAGAACAAAAAGAAGTAGTTGCGAACGATAGAATAATCGAAAGATTACTTGCGATGACGGAGAAGTATTGTTATGACGAATGAGTTTACGGATCGATTGTTTTCACGCCTTTACGACGACGAAAGAATTATTAAATTCAAAAAAGCGAACGTCTCCGACGACGGGCATATTCGCATAGAATTTTTGGTTTCTCACGACAATTACGTAAAGCTCACTGACGATTACAGAAAGAAAGTTTTATCTATCAGCGAAGAAATACTCCCGAAGAATTTAGCCGTTGCGGTCGATTATATTATTGCCGTTCACGATGAAAAGACGCTGGTTCGTCTTATATACGAGTATATCCGGACGGAAAGACCGAACTTCTATTCTTTGTTTGCAGCCGTTCCCATCGACGTCGTTTTCAACAACGACTTGTTGACCGTTACATTTACCATGGAAAAATTTATGCACGACTACGCGGTGGAGTCCAGCCTTGAGAAAGAACTTCTTGCTTTTCTCGATACTATTGTTCTGGAAGAGATCGAAATTACGTACGTAGAATTACCAAATTCGGAAGGGAAACAGATTAAACAAACGGAGTACTTTGCCGAAACCATCCGCACCATTCCTACGGAAATAATCAAGTGTTATACGCGCAACGAATTCGGTCCGGTTCGTTATATCTATGATATTAAGGATAAAGAATTGGCAAGCGTTACCGTTTGCGGAAAAATCAGCGGAATCCGCGCAAGGTACATAGAAAAAATCGATAAAACCGTTTATTCTTTCACTATTAACGATACTACTTCGACGATGAAAGTTAAATATTTTGCCAGAAAAAACAAGAATTTCGACTGGGAAGAAGTGTTTGTCGACGACGCGACGCTGATGATCATGGGCGCAGTTCAGATGGATAAATTCGAAAACGGATTGGTTTTATCGGCGATCAGGATCGCAACTTGCAACGCCGATTATTCGGGTATCGATTTGAAGAGCAATTTTAATAAAGAATATTCAGACTATCGCTATATTTTTCCCGAGCAGTGCCACAACATCGAACAAGATAACTTTTTGGAAGATAAGGACGTGCCTGAACGACTTTTAAAAAACGAATATTGCGTTTTCGATATTGAAACGACGGGTCTTAATTTTTCAACGGACGAAATCATAGAGATCGGCGCCGTAAAGATCGTAAACGGCGTCTTTACAGAAAGTTTTTCTACGTTTGTTAGGCCAAATTCTCCCGTTCCGGAGAATATCGAAAAGTTGACGGGCATCAAAAACGAGGACGTGGCGCTTGCTCCGCAACTTTGCGACGTTATTCCTGATTTTTATAAATTTACCAGAGGGACAATCCTTGTCGGACACAATATTATCGGCTTCGACTTAATAATGCTGAACGCTAACGCTCAACGCGTAAAATATGAATTCAATAACGACGCAGTCGATACGTATCTGATGGCGCGAAACCTCCTCGGCGGCTCAAAAAATAAACTTATAGACGTCTGCAATAAGCTCGGCGTGCCTCTCATCGGTGCGCACAGGGCGGTAAACGACGCCGAAGCAACGGCAAAATGCTTTTTAAAATTAATAAAGATGGAAAAATAATAAAAAAATCCTTGCAAAGCTTTTTTCGGTGTGTTAAAATGAATACACTTTAAAGATAAAAATCTTGAAAGTGGACGCGAAGCCGTCCACTTTCGTTTTAAAGGAGCAAAATGACGGTAGAGGAAGTAAGCGCATTTATTCGCCCCGAAGTTGAGAAACTCGGATATGAAACGGTCGATATCACGTTCGGTAAGGAATACGGCGTCGATACGTTAACCGTTTTTATTTACAAGAAAGGCGGAATCGATCTGAGCGATTGTGAAAAAGTGACCGCTTCGCTTGATCCCGTTCTCGACGGACTTGATTTTTGTAACGAAGGATATAACCTTAACGTTTCTTCTCCCGGTCTCGATCGTCCCATAATAACGCCCGACGATTACAGAAGAAACGAAGGCGAGGACGTCGAGTTTGTTTTTAAAACGCCGCAAGGGAAGAAAAAGTCCGTTCATGGTGTTTTAAAGGAATATGACGAGGAAAAAATCGTATTGCTTCTATCGAGCGGAAAAGAAATGGTTTTGGAAAAAAATAATGCTTCGGTTGTACGGCCGTACATTAGTTTTAAATAAAAAATACAAATCGAAAAATACATTTATTGGGAGGAAATCAAAAAAATGGCACGTAAAGTTGAACATGAACCGGTAAAGAAAGACGATAGAGAGTTTTTTCTTGCATTGGATCAATTGTCCAAAGAAAGAAAACTCGATAAGGATCTTTTGATTAAATCAATCGAAGCCGGTCTTTCATCTGCTTATAAGAAAGAAATGGGCGAGAGCAGAACCGTTGTGGCAAAGTTAAACGAAGAAGCCGGGCGAATTGAGTATTACGCCTATCAGAAAGTCGTTGAGGGAGAACCGCAAGAGGATAACGAATTATCTTTGGAAGAAGCTCAAGATATCGATCCCAATGCGAAAGTTGGCGACATCATCGGCGAGGATATTACTCCGATAAAACTTAGTCGTATTGCCGCTCAGACCGCTAAGCAGGTCATTATGCAACGTATCAACGAAGCCATCAGAGAACAGATCGCCAACGAAATGAACGACAAAGAAGGCGAACTCGTCAGCGCGGTCGTCCGCCGTATCGAGTCCGGTATCGTTTACGTAGAGATCACCGGATCTCAGATGGAAGGCGTGCTCAGCGTTTCCGATCAGTGCCCGACAGACGATTATCACGTCGGCGATATCATTAAAGTCTTTGTCAAAAGAGTAAGAGAAAACGCATACGGCAATACGCAAGTCGTCGTCAGCCGTAGTTGCGCCGGTTTCGTCAAGAAGCTTTTTGAAGTCGAAGTCCCCGAACTTAAATCCGGACTTGTTAAGGTCAAAAATATTGTCCGCGAAGCGGGTAACCGTACGAAGATGGTTGTTTATACCGATGACCCGAACCTGGATGCTCTTTCTTCTTGTATCGGTATCAGAGGAGAACGCGTCAACAGCATCGTCGGACAACTTGGCGGCGAAAAGATCGACGTTATTCTTTATACCTCTAATATTACCGAATATATTATTCGTTGTCTGAATCCTCTTAAAAGCGTTATCAGTATCAAAGTCGACGAAGAAAATAAGCGCGCCGAGATCGTCGTACCCGACAATAAGTTGTCTCTTGCCATCGGTAAGGGCGGTATGAACGCTAAACTCGCGTCAAGACTTGTCGGAATGAAATTGGATATTCGCGCGATGAGCACGATCACGTCCGATCTCGATAGTATTTCCGGAGAAGAATAATCGATGGAAAAGACCAAATCTGTACCGATGCGGATGTGTATCGTCTGCAAAAATATGATTCCGAAAAGACAGTTATTGCGCATCGTGAGAGGCGTCGACGGAAACTATTTTTTCGATAAAACTTTCAAGGCGAACGGTAGGGGAGCGTATGTATGCGATAATCCTGAATGCGTGGAAAAGTGTCTGAAAAAAAAGTTGATCAATCACGCCTTCCGCACGCAGATTCCGGACGAAGTATACAAGACTCTTTCGGAGGAGTATGAAAACAGAAAAAATTCGTAGTTACGTCGGATTTGCTATTAAAGCCGGTAAAGCTAAAATCGGTATCGATAATATAATAAGCGCAAAAAGGATCCCTTTTGTTGTGCTTTATGATGAAAAATTAAGCGATAACAGTAAAAGGAAACTGCTATCGAGTTGTGAAAAGACCGTCGTATATCAGGCGCCCATGGCAGAATTATCGCCCGGAAAAAATTGCTTGGCAATCGGGGTGTGCGAAAAGAATCTTGCGACGGCGATCATTAAAGAAATGGAGGAAAATTCATGAGCGAAGTCAAAAAAAGCGACCGTTTAGAAATTTTAAAGCAAATTGCGGACAATGATGCGAAGTCCTCTCGCGTGATACAAATAAGAATTAAAAATTTGTTATCGAGCGTGGAAAGTCTTCGCAATGAGATATCTCGCAAGAAGCAAGAATTTTTAGACGAAAAAGCGCGCCTTGAAATGGAAAGATCCATTGCCGAAAAGGCAAAAGAGGCCATGCTCAGGGAACAGCAAACGCAAGCCGAAGCGACCGTTAAGGTCGAAACGCCGGAACCGATCGTTGAAGAAAAACCGGTCGTACCGTCTGCGGTCGGAGACGATGAAGTAAAACCGCGTCCGGGAGATATTGCAGACATCCGCGTTGAAGACTTTATCGGCTCTTCCAAAAAGAAACAGGCTTCTTCCGTGGCGCCCGTTCAGCCGAAAGTTTATACGCACGAAGATAAACCTGGCTTTGGAAGTAAAAAAGTTCCGTTATCCGATAAAGATAAAAAGAAGAACGGAAACGTAATGGATGACAGAAAAAGAACAAATAAGAAAGAAAAAATCAAAAAAGGATACGAACAAAATCAGTCGAGTATTGAATACGACGAGATCAGCGGAGAAATTACCAAAATCCGCGTTCGTAAGTCCGGATCGAACGACAAAAAGAAGCATGCCCCCGTCATTGCCGCAGTTATCGATCACGCCGTTATTACCTCGACCGATATTACCATTAAGCAACTCAGCGAAAAAATCGGGAAATCGGTTGCCGAGATTATCAAAAAATTATTCTTTGAATATCAGATTGTTAAGACGATTAACGATAATATCGACTTCGACACGGCCGAGCTTATTTCTTCCGAATTCGGCGTAACGCTTAAACTCGAATTAGAAAAGACAAGCGAAGAAAAACTGATTGAATTCCACGACGAATCTGATGACGACGATCAAAACAAGGTTTCTCGTCCGCCTATCGTCACGATCATGGGACACGTTGACCACGGTAAGACCTCTATTCTCGACTATATCCGAAAATCTCACGTCGCTTCGGGCGAAGCGGGCGGTATTACGCAGCATATCGGAGCCTATACGATCCAGGTTCACGGCGACAACGGAGAAAAGAAAAACATTACGTTCTTGGATACGCCGGGTCACGAAGCCTTTACCGCGATGCGTGCTCGCGGCGCGAATATAACGGATATCGCCGTTATCGTTGTCGCTGCCGACGACGGTATCATGCCGCAAACGATCGAGGCAATACACCATGCGAAAGCTGCCGGCGTGCAGATGATCGTCGCCATTAATAAGATGGACAAGCCCACGGCGAACCCCGATAAAATTTTACAACAACTTGCGGAAAACGACGTTCTCGTCGACGAATGGAACGGCGACGTTCCCGCTGTTCGTGTAAGTGCAAAAACCGGCATGAACATCGACCAGTTGTTGGACGTTATTCTGATGGTTGCCGAAATGCAAGAATTAAAAGCCAACCCGAACAGAAGCGCGCACGGTACGATTATCGAAGCGCGTCTGGATAAAGGCAAAGGTCCTGTCGCAACCGTTTTGGTGCAGAACGGTACCTTGCATACGGGCGACTTTATCGTTGCCGGTATGGCTGTCGGAAGAGTACGCGCCATGTTCGACGATAAGGGACGTTCCGTTTCTTCGGCAACGCCGAGTATGGCCGTCTCCGTTCTCGGTCTGCAAGAAGTACCGAACGCGGGAGATCAGATGATGGTTGTTGTGGACGAAAAACTTTCTCGCCAGGTCGTTGAAGAAAGAAAAGCCAAAGAAAAGATAGAAAAGTTAAAAGCACGTAAGACTTCACTTGAAGACGTCTTTTCCAGAATCGAAGAGGGTAAGCTGAAAGATCTTAATTTGATTTTGAAAGCGGACGTACAAGGAAGCGTAGAGGCCGTCAAGGCGTCGCTGCTCAGACTGAGCAACAACGAAGTAAAAGTGCACGTCGTTCATAGCGGCGTAGGCGCGATCAACGAGTCCGACGTCAGTTTGGCCGATACGACAAACGCCATCATTATCGGGTTTAATATTCGTCCCGATACCAATGCCAAAAACATGGCGGAAAAATCGGGCGTCGATATTCGCTTGTATCGTGTGATTTACGATGCGATCGACGACGTTGAAAAGGCAATTAAGGGTATGCTTGCGCCGGTTTACGAGGAAGTCCATCTCGGCCGTGCCGAAGTCAGACAACTTTTCCGTATTTCGAGCGTTGGTACCATCGCCGGATGTATGGTCAAGGAGGGTAAGATTACCCGGAACGCAAAAGTACGTTTACTTCGCGACAATGTTGTTATTTGCGAAACGTCCATTGCTTCTTTGCGCCGCATAAAAGACGACGTGAAAGAGGTCGTGGAAGGATACGACTGCGGTATCGGCTTGACCAACTACAACGACATTCATGAAATGGACGTTATAGAAGCATATATGTTGGAGGAAAAGAAATAATGCCTCGTCAGGAACGCGTCGACGACGAGATTCGTAAAATATTGAACGAGATCATCGCAAGAGAACTGAAAGATCCCCGTTTATGCACTTTCGTATGCGTATCGGCCGTTTCTACGTCCAAGGACTTAAAGACGGCCAAAGCATACGTCAGTGTCATGGACAAAACGATGGAAAAGGGAGCTATCGCTGCGCTTAACAATGCGTCTGCCTATATTCGCGGATTATTGTTCGACAAGATAAAAATACGCCTTGTTCCGCACATTACCTTTATTGCCGATCATTCTATTGAAAACGGCGATAAAATAGACAGACTGATAAAAAAATTGCATGAAGATGAACAACAATAACTATTCGGACGCGATAGCTCTGCTTGAAGAAGCCGATACGATAGCCGTATTTATGCACGTTAATCCCGATCCGGATTGTATCGGGAGCGCAATCGCCTTAGTTACGTACTTAAAAAACAAAGGCAAGAAAGCGTACGTCTTTACTCCGGACATAAAGACCGTATCGATGATCCCGGAGCGCGTGAAGTTTTTACCGAACGTTTCTTGGCTGAATAAGTGCGACAGAAAAGAATTCGATTTGTCCGTTGCCGTCGATCTCGGAGAAACGGGAAGGATAGGCGATCTTGCTTTACCGCTTTTTTATAAAGGGGAAAAGAGTCTTGTTATCGATCATCACGAAACCTACGTTGATTTTGCCGACGTGACCATACGCGAAGAGAATGCGAGTAGCGCGTCTCAGATCATCTATAAAATCATGTGCGAGTACGATCGCTCTGCAATCAATAAAGACGTCGCTTCTTTACTGTATGCCGGCATTGTGACCGATTGTGGCAACTTTACGTTTGAATCGACATCGGAAGAAACTTTTATAATTGCTTCCGAACTGCTTGCTTTCGGTGTTGATTTTTCCGATATATCGAGAAGACTTACTAAATTTATTGATTATAACGTATATCGTCTAAAAATCAGAGTATTAAACGAAACCCGATTCTTTATGGATAATAAACTTGCCGTGATCGTTTTTCGTAAAAAGGACTTTTTGGATACCGGAACCAAAGAAAAAGATACCGATGGGATAATAAACGAAGTGCAGAACATTACTTCCGTTTTGCTTGCAATTTCCATTTCGGAATGTGGTACGGATAGATTTAAGGTCAGCTTCCGATCCAAAGGCGGCGTTAGTGCGAGGGCCTGCGCCGAAGCGTTTGGCGGGGGAGGACATTATAATGCGTCCGGTTGCAGATTAAGTGGAAAGTTCGAGGACGTTTTCGATAACCTGATCGCTGTCGCAAAAAACAAATTACAATATGTTTAGTGGGTTTTTAAATCTAAATAAACCGTCCGGAGAGAGCTCTAACAAAGCTCTTTTTGCCGTTAAAAAATTATTACGGGATAATAAAATCGATACTAAAATCGGCCATTTGGGCACGCTCGATCCACTTGCTTGCGGCGTCTTACCCGTTGCTCTCGGTCGGGCGACGCGGCTCTTTGATTTTATGCTCGACAAAAAAAAGGTTTACAGAGCGCGCTTTACTTTTGGTAAAACAAGCGATAGCCTCGATCTCGGGACGCCGCTCGTACCTTTTGACGGAGAATTGGTAACGAAGGAAAGGATAGAAGACGTCTTGCCATCGTTTTTAGGTAAGATCATTCAGATACCGCCCAATTACAGCGCGAAAAACGTTAACGGCGTCAGAGCCTACGACCTTGCACGTAAAGGAAAAGAATTTACGTTGAAAGGAAAGGAAGTCGAGATTTTTTCTTTCCGTCTGATCGATCAGATCGAACCGGATTGCTATGAATTTTTGATTGAGTGCGGAAGCGGAACGTATATACGATCTCTTGCGAGAGACCTCGGCGCTGCCGTTGGTTCCGCCGCTGTGATGAGTTATTTATGCCGTGAACAAAGCGGAATATTCAGCTTAAAAAACAGTTGTACGAAAGAAGATCTTTTTTCCTCGTCGAATACGCTTGATCAATATGTAATGCCCATAGAAACGGTTCTGACGGAATTACCGAAACGTACTCTGACCGATAAAGAGCTATGTCTTTTAAACGGCGTTGCCATTCAATCGGACGTTGCCGGATTGCAACGAATTTATTTGCCAGACGACACCTTGGTCGGTATCGGCGAAACCGACGAAAAGGGTTTGCTGAAAATCAAAACGAGGTTATTATGAATCGGCCTGTAATTGCGCTCGGATATTTCGACAGTATCCACCTCGGTCATAAAAAGCTTTTGAACGAGGCGTTAAAGTATGCTCGCGAAGAAGAAAAAAAAGTATCCGTATGTACCTTTGAAGACGGTTTTCTTTCTTCCGTCGGTCGAAATGAAAAAGAAGTCTTCTTACTGAATGAAAGACGAATGATCTTCAAAGAAATGGGCATAGAGAGCGTTATTGTATTTCCTTGCAATAGCGACTTCTTATCACAATCGAAAGAAGACTTTTGCCAAAGTATTAACGATCTGAATCCGTCCGCCGTCTTTGTCGGAGCGGATTATCGTTTTGGTAAAAATGCCTCCGGGGACGTGGAATGTTTAAAAAATTTAATTAACGCGCCGGTTTTTGTGATCGACATTTTTTTCGTTAAAGAAAAAAAAGTGTCTACGACGTCGATTCGCGATCTGATCTCAGCGGGAAAGATCGAAGAAGCGGATAAGTTTTTGTCTACCCCTTATTTTATTTCCGGAACCGTTACGGAAGGGCGTAAAGTCGGCCGCGAGATGGGACTCCCTACGGTCAACTTAGTTCCCTCGAAAAATAAATTATTGCCTCTATTCGGCGTTTATGCGGCAAAAGTATTCGTTGAGGGGAACGGATTCGACGCGGTAGTCAATATCGGCGATCATCCGACGTTTAACGATGCAAATTACAATGTAGAAACGCATATTATCGGTTACTCGGGCGATTTATACGGAAAACAAATAATTGTCAAACCAATCGCATATTTGAGAAAAATAAAAAAATTCGACGATATAATCAGTCTTAAACGACAAATAGAATCAGACATCAAAACGACAAAGGAGATCACGCATGATAAAATTCGGGGTTGCGGGGAACAGTAACAGTTTTTATGAAGAAGGTTATACGACCACAGCGCAAGCGGCGAAATGGTGCGCCGGCAGGGGAATAGACGTTTTCGAGTACTCGTTCGGACGAGGTATCAATATCAGCGATAAAAGTTGCGAAGATCTTCGTCGCGCATTTTCCGAAGCAGGGGTGGAATTGACGGTCCACGCGCCTTATTATATTAATTTTTCCAATCCCGATCCGGAAATGATTGCAAAAAGCATCTTGTACGTTTTGAACAGCATGAAAAAAGTTTCCGTTATGGGAGGCGACAGAGTAGTCGTTCATCCTGCGACGCAAGGAAAGGTCGAAAGAGCGGAGGCGATAGCCGTGGCAAAACGCAATTTGGAAATGCTCGCTTGCGAAGTAGAGAATTTTAACGGTCAGAACATGAAGATATGTTTGGAAACGATGGGAAAGATCGCTCAGATAGGAGACGCTGCCGAAACGGCTGATTTTTGTACTATCGCTCCGTTTTTTTATCCGTGCATCGATTTTGGCCATCTGAATGCGAGAACGTTCGGTTCTTTAAAAACCAAAGATGATTTTTTAAAAATATTCGACGTTTTTTTGAACAAATTGCCCCTTGAAAAGGTGAAAAACACGCATATACATTTTTCCAAAATTATGTACGGAAATAAGGGCGAAATAAGGCACCTTACTTTTGACGACGACGTTTACGGTCCCGAATTCGAACCTCTTTGCGAGGCGATTTTGCAGCTGAATCTCGATCCGTATATTATATGCGAATCGGATGGTAAACAAGCGGAAGATACCGTTACGATGAAAAAAATATATTTATCGAGCATATAAATAAGGAGTAATGAAACGGAGAACGGGAATAAAAATCATTATTGTTTTTTGTTTGATTATAGTAATAGTATCCGCATATTTATATTCTGTCGTTATCCCCGCCATCAGGTCTTTTTGCAAAACGGAAGTAGAGTCTTCCATTCGTAATGCCATAAACGAATCCAATGAGAAGCTCCTTGAAATGGCGATCGATTACGACGAAATCTTTACAGTCGTTTATTCTTCCGAGAAAGAAGTGGTATCCGTTCGGGCCAATATGGGTCTCATAAACCAGCTGTCCATGCTGTGGGGCACGGAGATACAAAACCATATTAACGGAAAAAACGAGATTGTTTTTAAGAAGTCGGCCGGCATTTTTTCCGGTAGCGTTATTCTGTCGAATTTTGGTAAAGAAGTTTCTGTGCATTGTACGTATACGGCGTTCAGTAAAACGGATTATCGCTCGGAATTTATCAGACAGGGTATAAACCAGACGTTGCATAGGCTATATCTTGACGCGAAAGTCGAGGCAACTTTGTTGTCCCCGTATTCGTCCGAAAAACTGATCGTGTACGATAGTTTTCTGTATTCGGAGTCGGTAATCAATGGAAAAGTCCCTCAAACGTACATTTCGGCGGAAGATGGCAACGAATATTTAGATTTATTGGATAAATAATTATAAAAATAATTTACAAATCAAAAATAATATGTTAAAATGTGTAAAGTCATAACCTTGGCACAGAATTTATTGACTCCCGACAACGTCGCAATCTTTCTTTGCTAAAGGATAAAAAAATATTCGTTTATGGAGGTAAAAAAATGGATACTATGACTAAAGCGGAAGTTATTGCCAAATACGGGCGCAAAGAAGGGGATACCGGTTCTCCGGAAGTACAGATTGCTCTTCTGACCCAACGCATCGAGCACCTGAACGATCACTTGTCCGTGCATAAGAACGATCACCATTCTCGTCGCGGTTTGTTGAAGCTCATCGGCCAAAGAAGAAATCTTTTGGCGTATTTGAAGGACACGGATATCGAACGTTACAGAACGCTCATTTCCGAACTCGGTTTGAGAAAGTAACTTTTCGGTTGGGGTTGCGCCAAAAGCAACCCCAATTTATATCCGCTGAATATTATTACGGTTTGAATTAAAACAAAATATATTACGTCGCTTGTCGGGTGACAAGCAAAAGGAGATTTTATGAAGGAGAGCAGAATTTTTACCACAGAGATCGGTGGTAGAGAAGTAAGCGTCGAAATCGGCGGCTATTGTTCTCATAGCAACGGAGAATGCTTAATCCGCTGCGGAGACACCGTTGTTTTGACGAACGTAACTATGGCGAAATCGCCCAGAGACGGGATTGACTTTTTCCCGCTCGGAGTTGATTTTGAAGAAAAAATGTACGCTGTGGGCAAGATCCCCGGCGGTTTTAAGAAGAGAGAGGGTCGTCCCAGCGACAAAGCTATCCTCACTTCCCGTTTGATCGATCGTCCTATCCGTCCTCTTTTCCCGAAGGGACTTTTCAACGACGTGGCGGTCGTTGCTACCGCGCTCAGCGTTGATACCAACATTCCGCCGGAGGTCTTCGGTATGCTTGGTAGCAGTATCGCGCTTAGCATTTCCGACATTCCGTGGAACGGACCTACCGGTAGCGTTAACGTCGGCTTTGTCGATGGTAAGTATATTATCAACCCCAACCTCGAACAACGCGAAAAGAGCAGACTGAACCTCGCTTTGTCCGGGACCAAAGACGCAATCATGATGGTCGAAGCCGGAGCTTCCGAAATTACGGAAGAAGAAATGCTCGGAGCCATCCTGTTTGGGCATGAAGAAATCAAAAAGATCGTCGCCTGGATCGAAAGCATCGTTGCGGAAGTCGGCAAGCCGAAGATGAATATCGAATTGCGTCATCCCACCGAAGAACTCGAAAAGGCTGTACGCGAATATGCTAAGGACATCATCCCCACTATCTACGATACCTTTGATCGTACCGAAAGAGAAAAGAGAGAGGACGCCCGTACCGCAGAAATCATGGATCATTTTGCGGAGATCTATCCCGATGACCTCGGATACGTCGGCGACGTTGTGTACGCAATGAAGAAAGAATACGTTCGTAAGCGTATTTCCGAAGAGGGCGTTCGTCCCGACGGAAGAGGCTTAAAAGACATCCGCCCCATTTGGTGCGAAGTCGGTATCTTACCCAGAGTTCACGGCTCGGGTGTGTTTACCAGAGGACAAACGCAGGTTTTGACCACGCTGACGCTTGGCACGATTACCGAAGTACAAAAACTCGAAGGTCTTGATGAAGACGCTTTCAAGAGATACATGCATCATTACAACATGCCTCCGTACTCCACCGGCGAAGCTAAACCGCTTCGTAGCCCCGGCCGTCGTGAGATCGGACACGGCGCATTGGCGGAGAGAGCGTTAGAGCCCGTTCTTCCCAATGAAGAATGCTTCCCCTATGCTATCCGTACGGTCAGCGAAGTTATCAGCAGCAACGGTTCTACTTCTCAGGCGAGCGTTTGCGGCTCTACCTTGGCTCTTATGGATGCCGGCGTGCCCATCAAGGCTCCCGTTGCCGGTATTGCTATGGGTCTCATTAAAGACGTTGAACACGGCAAGATCAGCATCATGAGCGATATCCAGGGATTGGAAGACTTTTACGGAGATATGGACTTTAAGGTCGCGGGTACCGCTGAAGGTATTACCGCAATCCAGATGGATATCAAGATCAAAGGTATTGACGAACAGATTCTTCGTACTGCCCTTGCTCAGGCGAGAGAAGGCAGACTTTTCATCCTCGGCAAGATGCTCGCCGTTCTGCCTGAACCCAGAAAGAACCTCAGCAAATTTGCTCCGAAGATCATCAGCTTTAATATTGATCCAGATAAGATCCGCGACGTCATCGGTAGCGGTGGCAAAGTAATCAATAAGATTATCGATCAGACCGGCGTGAAGATCGACATCGATGACGATGGTAAAGTCTTTATTGCCGGAAACGATGAAGAAATGAGCGAAAAAGCCAAGAACATCATCATGGCTATCGTTAAAGATCCCGAAGTCGGCGATGAAATTACCGGACCGGTCGTCAAGATCATGACTTTCGGCGCGTTCGTTGAGATTGCTCCCAACAAAAACGGTATGATTCATATCAGTAAACTTGCCAAAGAAAAGGTCGAAAAAGTTGAAGACGTAGTAAACATCGGCGATACCGTCAAGGCAAAGGTCATCAAGATCAGCGATAAGGGTATCGATTTAAGACTTATCAAAGTTCTGTAAGAATTGATTTAAATCAAATAAATAAGCCGTTCGAATTCGGACGGCTTATTTTATTATTTGTTTTTTGCTTTTCTGATCATGCGATTTATCTTATTCTTTTGTAAGACGGCAAATGTCATGATCGAACCCATGGTAACACCCATAGTGAATCCTAACTTCATAAAAATCCTCCCGATAATAGTATGGGGAGGACTTTTGAATTAATAGTTGGAATTATTTGGCAGGAGGGAGCGTACCCGGTGTTAACCCTTTTTCTTCCGGAATAATGGATTCAAAGATGACGTTATTTACGCCGTTTTTGATTGCATATTTAAGTTGGTCTTCCGTTCTTATTGTCCAAACGAGCAGATTGCATTCTTTTTTCTTGCATTTTTTAAGAATGCTTTTGACGTGTTTAATTCCATATGCGATAAAGTTCGGACGGGTAGCGCAGAAGCACAAATTATGTAACCATTGCACGAAAGAATCAGACAGTATGCCACGATAGAACTCGGTCGCATTCTGATTAAACCACTTAATAATGAAAGGACTGAAACTCTGAACGGCAATCCAATCTTCTTTCCCTTTGATAAGCTCGTAAACGGCTTTTTCCAGGCGATGATCAAAGTGAAAATCTATCTTTAATTCAAGCAAGATGCCCGTTTTTCCATCAACGAGGTCAAGCATTTCGGAGAAGAGGGGAATATGTTCGCCGTTGGGGAGAAGGAACTTATCGCTTTTGATTTCGTCGAGCGTAAGCGATGATATTTTTCTGTCGATCCCGCAAACGCGTTTCAGCGTGTTATCATGAAAAACGACGACTTCGCCGCTTTTCAAAAGATGAACGTCAGTTTCTATATTATAACCGTGTTCAAGAGCATTTCTGAAAGCTGCCATGGAGTTTTCCGTTCGGTTTTCGTCGTGTAGACCGCGGTGTGCAATCGGCCTTTCAAATAAAAACATATCTTATCCTCCCTGTCTCAATATCCGAGAACTTTATTAATAACGACAACGTACACGTCGGTACCCATTGTCGGGTGATGCAAAATAACCGTCGCATTGCATATCGTGTCGGGACTGTTGCAATTCTCGCATTTTCCCGTTACGGCGCAAGGCGTCTTTTTGTTGAGTCGAACGCAATTTTTCGGCGAAGCGACGTTTCTGGTACGTTCTATTCCCGCGACTACGTCAGAGACGATTTTATTTACGCCGCAAAGAATGACGACTTTTTTCGGTCCGTCGAGGATGGCGGACACTCTGTTGCCGCGTCCGTCGATATTGACGATCTCGCCCGTTTCGGTAATGGCGTTTGCGGAAGAAATATACCAATCGCACGCGTGCATGCGAGGATATATCTCATTTGCGGGGATATCGTTGCGAATGGCTCTGTGAACGAGGTCATAATTCTTTTGTTGCATTGCGTCCAGCAGTCCCGTTTCTATGACGGTCATGCTCCCACCAAATCCGACGGAACTGTTTTCCGGTATTAAAGACAGGATAAAATCAACCGCATGTTCGCACGTTTCAAAATAATTGAATTGAAATCCTCTTTTTTCAAAATTTTTTTTGATTACATTGATTGTTTCCATAGTAAACATTATACAACATTTTTTTTTTTACACAACAGTTAATAATGTTTTTATTGCTATTTTAAAAAAAATTTTATATAATAAAAAAAATTAAGGAAAGATATGACAGATAGACAAAAAAGGATTCGTAATTTTTGTATCGTCGCGCACATCGACCACGGTAAAAGTACTCTTGCCGATCGTATTATGGAAAAAACGGGGCAAGTCAGCGAACGCGATATGAAAGAACAGTTGCTCGACTCTATGGATATAGAGAGAGAACGCGGTATCACGATCAAGCTAACGCCGGTAAGGATGTTTTATAAGTATAAAGGCGAAGAATATATCCTTAACCTGATCGACACCCCCGGACACGTTGACTTTACGTACGAAGTCAGTCGTTCTCTCGCTGCTTGCGAAGGCGCTATTCTGATCGTTGACGCAACGCAAGGGGTAGAAGCACAGACGCTGACCAACGTCTACCTTGCTCTCGATAATAACCTTGAAATATTGCCTGTTATCAATAAGATCGACCTTCCAAGCGCACAACCGGAAAAAGTCATTGCAGAAATAGAAGACGTTATCGGCATCGACGCTCATTCGGCGCCCCTGATCAGCGCGAAAGACGGTACGAACGTCGAACAAGTGTTGAATATGATTGTGGAATCGCTTCCATGTCCAAACGGAGATGAAAACGCTCCTTTAAAGGCCCTGATATTCGATTCCGTATACGACAACTATAAAGGCGCGGTATGCAACGTCAGAATTAAAGACGGTCAGGTCAAAGCCGGCGACAGAATTTTTTTCATGAGCAATGGAAAAGAATTTGACGTTACGGAAGTCGGCGTTTTTTCGCCCAATATGCAGCCCGTAGACGCTTTGCGTGCAGGCGACGTAGGTTATTTATGCGCAAGTATCAAAAACGTAAAGGATACGTCGGTCGGCGATACGATAACGAAAACGGATAATCCAGCAAACGAACCCCTGCAAGGATATAAAAAAGTTCAACCGATGGTTTTTGCCGGCATATTCCCGGCGGACGGAAGTAAATATAACGATCTTCGCGACGCCCTTGAAAAGCTGAATCTGAACGACGCCGCTCTCATCTTCGAGCCGGAAAATTCAATTGCTCTCGGCTTTGGATTCCGATGCGGATTTTTGGGATTGCTGCACATGGAGATCATTGAGGAGAGACTGGAAAGAGAATTTGATCTCGATCTGATTACGACGGCACCCAGCGTATCCTATATCGTTACCAGAACGGACGGATCTACAATCGAAATCGACAATCCGTCAAAATTACCGCAAGCGACCGAAATCGAATCGATCGAGGAGCCCATTGTTCGCGCGCATATTTATACGCCGCCGGAATACGTCGGCGCTATCATGGAACTGTGTCAGGAAAAAAGAGGCGTTTATATCAACCTGACGTATCTTGATAAAAGCCGCGTTCAAATCGAGTATCGTATGCCTCTCAGCGAGATTGTATACGACTTTTTCGATAACCTTAAATCCAAAACAAGGGGATATGCCAGTCTCGATTACGAATTGGACGGCTATAATGCGGACGATCTCGTTAAATTGGATATTTTGTTGAACGGAGACGTGTGCGACGCTCTCAGCGTGATCGTTCATAGAGAACAGGCGTATGCAAGAGGTCGCGCGATAGCCGAAAAATTAAAAGACGTTATTCCGCGGCAATTATTCGAGATACCCATTCAAGCCGCAATAGGAAATAAAGTTATTGCAAGAGAGACGGTAAAGGCGCTGAGAAAAGACGTGCTCGCCAAGTGTTACGGCGGCGACATCACGCGTAAAAAGAAATTACTTGAAAAACAGAAAGAAGGTAAAAAACGTATGCGTCAGGTTGGTAACGTCGCTATTCCCAGCGAAGCGTTTATGACAATCCTTAAATTCGATGGTAAATAATGAACGGCGCCGGTCTTTATATCCATATTCCGTTTTGCAAAAAACGCTGTAATTATTGCGATTTCTTTTCTTCGACCGATCAAGAATCAATCGATAGATACGTTGACGAAGCGGTAAAAGAAATTACTCTTGTTTCGAAAAGGTTTCCTGCCAAAATCGAAACGATATATTTCGGCGGCGGTACGCCGAGTCTTTTGAGTTTATCTCACTTTGATAAGATCTTTTCCGCAATACATTCTTCTTTTTCGGTTGAATCGAAAGAAACGACCATTGAAGTCAATCCGAATTCTTCAGGGGATTTGGCTGAATATAAAAAGTTCGGGATTGATCGCGTCAGCATCGGCATTCAAACGCTCGATCCTGTTTTGTTAAGAAAGATAGGTCGTTTGCATACGCCCGAAGAGGGAATTGACGCGCTTTTACGAGCAAGAGAGGTTTATGACAACGTAAGCGCCGACCTTATTATCGGTCTTGACGGCAAGCAGGACGTAGAAAGAGACGTATACTCGATAGCGCCTTATTGTACGCACGTATCCGGCTACATGTTGTCCGTTCCGAAAAAATCAAAAATCGAAAATATGATCAAGTCGGAAGAATTTTTTCCCGCAAACGATGAACAAACGGTCGATCAGTATGATATTTTGACAAATACTTGCCGGGAACTTGGATTCTATCGGTATGAAACGAGCAATTACGCTCGTCTTGGTAAAGAGGGGATTCATAATGGAAATTACTGGGCGATGCGTCCATATATCGGTATCGGTCCGTCGGCGCATTCATATTTCAACGGCGTTCGGTACTATAACGTAAACGATTTAAAAAAATATCTGTCAGGGTGCCATTCCGGTAGCTGTAAAGAAAAAATCGAAAGAAAGTATTCTGTCGAGGATGAAATTACCGAAACGATTATGTTGTCACTTAGGACGGCAAAAGGGATCGATATAAAATCGTTTAACGAAAAATTCCATTCAGATTTCCTGAAAAAGTACGAAAAAGGGATCGATGCGGTAAAAAAATACGTATCGATAACAAATAACAGACTCTATATCCTTCCGAAGTATTTTTCGGTGCAGAATCAAGTGATACTTTCTATTTTAACGCATTAAATATTACGCCCCGCAATTTGCGGGGCGTAAAACAATGCGTTATTCCGAAATGGCAGTCGTATAGTTACCGTTTTCATCCAGATCAACGATAATTGTAGAACCGGGCGCGATGTCGTTTTCGAGAATGCTCTTTGCAAGTAAAGTTTCGAGTTGTCCTTGCACGCATCTTTTCAGCGGTCGCGCGCCGAATTGCGGATCGTATCCTGTGGCTATCAATTTATTGCGCGCTTTTTTTTCAACAATAAGATTGATTTGTCTTTCTTTAAGCCTTCCTGCAAGTTTTTCAAGTACTAAATCAAGGATAGATTTTATGTTTTCGTACGTCAGCGGTTTAAAGAATACGATCTCGTCCAATCTGTTCAAAAACTCGGGACGGAAACTTTGTTTTAAAAGTTCGTCAACCTGCTTTCGAGCTTCTTGCGTGATTTCGCCTTCAGAATCGATCCCATCGAGTAAGAAAGAGCTGCCAAGGTTACTCGTCATAATGATGATCGTGTTTTTAAAATTGACCGTTCTACCTTGCGAGTCGGTAATTCTGCCGTCGTCAAGTACTTGCAGGAGGATATTGAAGACGTCGGGATGCGCTTTTTCGATTTCGTCGAACAATACGACGGAATAGGGTTTTCTTCTTACGGCTTCGGTAAGTTGCCCGCCTTCATCATAACCGACGTATCCCGGAGGCGCGCCGATCAGTCGAGAAACGCTGAATTTTTCCATATATTCGCTCATATCGATACGAACAATGTTTTTTTCGTCGTCGAACAAGGTTGCCGCAAGTGATTTTGCAAGTTCCGTTTTGCCGACGCCGGTAGGACCTAAAAACAGGAAAGAACCGATCGGTCTGTTAACGTCGGAGATGCCTGCTCTGGAACGAAGCAAAGCTTCGCTTACCAACCGAACGCCTTCGTTTTGTCCTATGACTCTTTTATGAAGGGTTTCTTCGAGGTGCAGATATTTGTTGCGCTCTGATTCCATCAGCTTTGTGACCGGGATGCCCGTCCAGCGAGAAACGATTTGTTGTATTTCTTCTTCCGTTACTCTGTTGCGAAGCAAAGGAGAAGTTCTCTTTTCCGGCTTTTCCTGTAAGGTTTTCAGTTTTTCCGTTAATTTCGGGAGATCGCCGTAACGCAATTTCGCCGCTTTTTCATAGTCGTAAGAGCGTTGTGCGATTTCTATTTCGCCGTTAATCCTGTCGATTTCTTGTTTTACGGCCGTTACCGAGTTGATTCCTGACTTTTCTTCTTCAAGTCGTATTTTCATTTCGTTGAATTTATCTCTCAGTTCGGCAAGTTCGGCGCGGATCGAGGACAGTCTTTCAACGGACAGCTTATCCGTTTCTTTTTTCAGAGCCGTTTCTTCAATCTCAAGCTGAATGATTTTTCGGTTGATTTCGTCCATTTCTATGGGCATAGAACCGATTTCAGTTTTGATAACGGCACACGCTTCGTCCACGAGATCGATGGCTTTATCGGGCAAAAACCGATCGGTAATATATCGGTCGCTGAGTGTTGCGGCACTGACTAAGGCCGCGTCGGTAATTTGTACACCGTGATAGATCTCGTATCGTTCTTTCAAACCTCTTAAAATAGCGATCGTGTCTTCAATCGTCGGTTCGTTAACTATAACGGGTTGAAACCGCCTTTCGAGGGCGGCGTCTTTTTCGATATACTTGCGATACTCGTTCAAGGTCGTCGCGCCGATACAATGCAACTCGCCGCGAGCGAGGAGAGGTTTCAGAAGGTTGCCTGCGTCCATGGCCGAGTCAGTTTTGCCGGCTCCGACGATGGTGTGAAGTTCGTCGATAAAAAGCAATATCTGTCCGTCGCTTTCCTTAACTTCGTTCAGGACGGCTTTCAGACGCTCTTCGAATTCGCCTCTGTATTTTGCGCCTGCAATAAGAGCGCCCATATCAAGAGAGAATACCGTTTTGTTTTTCAGGCTTTCCGGCACGTCTCCGCGCACGATCCTTAATGCAAGGCCTTCGGCAATCGCGGTTTTGCCTACGCCCGGTTCGCCGATAAGAACGGGATTGTTTTTCGTTTTACGAGAGAGGATCCTGATCACGTTCCTGATTTCGTCGTCACGCCCGATCACGGGATCAAGTTTGTTTTCGGCGGCCCGTTTTGTTAGATCTGTACCGTATTTTTCCATTGCTTCGTAACTGACCTCCGGGTTTTCGTCGGTAACTTTTTTGTTCTTTTTCACTTCGGAAAGTTTTGTCCTGAAGCTTTGCAGCGTGACGCCGTTATCCTTAAAAACGCGCGCGAGGTCTTTGCATTTATCAAGCATGGACTCCATAATGTGTTCAACGCTGACGTATTTGTCCCCGCAACGATCGGCCAGAATCTCCGCGTTGTTCATTACTGATTCGGCTTCGGAGGAGAGGTATACTTTATCGCTTCCGGACGATACTCTCGGCAGTGCGTTAATTTTATTTTCCAAAGTTGTTACGATGGCTTTTTTATTCGGAGTGCATTTAGTGATCAGATTGGACACAAATCCATCCTGATCCGTCAGCAGGGCGTAAGCAATATGGTAGCAGTTCAGCTCGGGGTTTTTATTCCCTTGACACATTTTGATGGCTTGCTGAATGACTTCCATACTTTTTTGAGTCATTTTTTCACTATTCATATCAATTTACCTCCTCTATGATAAGACGTTAGCAATCATTATTGCCAACTGTTAGCAATATTATACATCGAGTGCTAATTCGTGTCAAGCGAAAAATAATATAAAGTAAAAATGCTTGACAAGAAAAATTATTTAGTGTAAAGTATATTTGCTTTACGGTGAAAGATGACGGATAAAATTGAAACCGGGTTGTTGCTCGACTATTACGGCAGTATGTTGACGGAAAGGCAGAGAGACGTGTTGCGTTATTATTGCGATATGGATTTCAGTTTGTCCGAAGTTGCGGATGAATTCGGTATTACGAGGCAAGCCTCGCTCGATCTTATTGCGCGCGCGACCGATAAATTATATACGTACGAGCGCAAACTCGGTATCGTAAATAAAGTCAGGAACATTCGCGTCTCGCTTGAAAAAATGATCGATAAAACCGTCGACGAAAACGTAAAACAACAACTTACCGTCCTCTTATCGGAAATAAAGGAGATATAATGGCTACTTTTGGAACGTTGTCCGAAAAAATCAACCATGCTTTTTCTAAATTAAGAAATAAGTCGCAGTTGACCGATCTTGAAATCAAGACCGCAATGCGCGAGATACGTATTGCACTTTTAGAAGCCGACGTTAACTTTTCCGTTGTCAAAAACTTTATTTCCAAAGTCAGCGAAAGGGCCAGCGGAGAAAATATTCTGAAAGGGCTGAACGCCACGCAAGAGGTTATTAAGATCGTTAACGAAGAGTTGATCGAGCTGATGGGATCTACCTATTCCAAATTGACTATCTCCGATGCTCCTCCGACCGTTATCCTCATGTGCGGTCTTCAAGGCGCAGGTAAGACGACTATGTGCGGAAAACTCGCTTTGATGCTGAAAAAAAAGGGCAAAAAGCCGCTTCTTGTCGCAGGAGATATTTATCGTCCCGCCGCTATTAAACAATTGCAGATCGTCGGTAAAAGCGTAGACGTTCCCGTTTTTGAGAAAGGTCAGGTCGACCCCGTCAAAATTGCGGAAGAGGGTATCGCTTATGCCAGGATGAATGGGTTTGACGTTGTTATTATCGATACCGCCGGTCGACTTCATATAGATGAACAACTCATGAACGAGTTATCGAATATTAAAGCAAAGGTTAAACCGCACGAAATACTTCTTGTAGTAGACGCGATGCTCGGTCAGGATAGCGTTAACGTGGCGAGCACCTTTAACGATCAATTGGATATTACCGGCGTTATTCTGACTAAACTCGACGGAGATACCAGGGGCGGCGCGGCCCTGAGCATCAAAGCCATATTAAATAAGCCGATCAAGCTTTGCGGTACGGGCGAAAAGATGAGCGATCTCGAACAGTTTTATCCGGACAGGATGGCTTCTCGTATACTCGGAATGGGCGATGTGCTTACCTTGATCGAACGCGCAGAACAAGCTATTTCGGAAGAAGAAGCTAAAAAGATGGCGCAAAAAATGAAAGACGCAACTTTCGATTTGAACGACTATCTGGATCAATTGAAAAATATTAAAAAGATGGGTAATTTATCCGATATGCTCAATATGATCCCCGGTATGAGTAAAAAACTCGGTGGCGCAAATCTTAATGTCGATGAAAAACAAATCGAAAAAACCAAAGCCATCATTTATTCAATGACAATGAAAGAAAGAACGCATCCGGAGATACTGAACGCGTCCCGAAGAAAGAGGATCGCCGCCGGTAGCGGTACCACCGTCGCAGACGTTAACAGATTGATTAATCAGTTTACGCAAACGCGCGACCTAATGAAGAAATTCTCGAAAGGTAAAATGAGAATGCCATTCGGAATAAGATAAAATTTAAAAATCAATTTTTGGAGGAAATTATGTCAGTCAAACTCAGATTAACCAGAATGGGCGCCAAGAAAGCTCCTTTCTACCGTATCGTTGCCACCGATTCCCGCAAAGCCAGAGACGGCGAGTACATCGAACAAATCGGCTATTATAATCCCGTAACCGAGCCCGCCGAAATCAAGATCAACGCCGAAATCGCTAAAAAGTGGCTTGCCAACGGCGCACAATGCTCCGAAACGGTTCGTAGTCTTTTCATTAAGAACGGAATTATTGAAAAATAATGGTGCAAAATGAAAGATTTAGTAGATTATATTGTTAAAAATTTTATTGGAGAAGAGTCGTACGAAATCGTTCTTGTCGAAGACGGTAACAAAGTTGATATCCGCGTTTTGGTCGATAAAGACAAAATAGCCAAGGTTATCGGTAAAGGCGGAAAGATCGCCAAGGCCATTCGTACGCTTGTTCATTCTTCCAGCCGCGGTTCCGATCAGAATTACAACGTTTATTTTGAGGAAAAATAATGCTTATTGTCGGTAAGACGCTGAAAGTACATGGATTGAAGGGAGAATTGAAGACGCAATGTTATCTCGATTCTCCCGATCTCTTTAAAAAGATATCTGTTGTACAACTAAAAAACAAAGAATACGTCGTCGAACAAGCAAGAAAAAGCCAGGAATACGTACTTCTTAAACTGAAAGGGGTCGATAACGTAGACGATGCAAAAGCCCTTTGCAATCTCGACGTTTTTGCGGAAAAAGAAAAGATGCCGCCCCTTCCCGACGGTCGTTATTATATAGCCGACTTGATCGGCTGTATCGTTGTGTCCGGGTCAGAGCGGGTAGGAAAGATCAAAAACGTTTTGCAGTACGGTTCGGCCGACGTTATCGTTATGACGAAAGAAGGAAAAACAATCATGCTCCCATGGATCAAAGGAGTCTTTCTTTCCATCGATACCGAACGTAAGTTGGTACACGCCGATAAAGACAAGCTAAGCGAGGTCGCCGTTTATGAAGATTAAGGTTCTGACCCTTTTTCCGGATATATACGACTCTTTACGTTACGGCGTGCTCGGGAAAGCGCTTGATAAAGGCGTTTTTTCCGTCGAGGTCTCTAATATAAGGGACTATTCCGCGGATAAGCATAAGCGTTGCGACGATTATCCGTACGGTGGGGGCGCAGGAATGCTTATGACGCCGCAACCTCTCCACGACGCCATTACGGCGGCCGATCCAGAAAGAAAAGCGTGCAGAATCTATCTTTCGCCCAAGGGCGAACCTCTTTCTCAATCTATCGTCGGCCGGTTATCTCAATTCGACGAGCTGGTCCTTATCAACGGCAGTTATGAAGGAATTGATCAACGTATCATAGATTTGGATGTCGACCGAGAAATTTCGGTAGGCGATTACGTTTTGTCAACCGGCGACTACGCGTCGTTGATTTTAATTGATACCGTCGCAAGATATATACCCGGAGTACTCGGGAGTTCTGAAAGTACCATCGAAGAGAGTTTTTCCGACGGACTATTGGAGTATCCGCAATATACTCGTCCGGCTGAGTTCATGGGACTTTGCGTTCCGGACGTGTTATTAAACGGCAATCATGCCGAAATCGAGAAATGGCGTAAGCGGCAAAGTCTCGCTATAACCAAAGAACGTCGTCCCGATTTATTGGAGTAACATATGCCTTCGGAGTTTATTCAATGGTTCCCCGGCCACATGACAAAGGCTATCCGAATGATGAAAGAGGAGATTAAACCGGTCGATTGCGTCATTTATGTTCTCGACGCCAGGATTCCTCGGTCATCGATAAATCCTTCATTTGATGAAATCATTGCCGGCAAGCCTCGTCTTTACGTCTTGAATAAAGCCGATCTGGTACCGCAAACCGCATTAAATAAATGGATCGGCTATTTTTCTTCACTGCCGAATTCTGCATGCATTACAAGTATATCCACCAAAAATTCGGATGGTAAATTAATTTCCGTATTAAAGGACTTAAATAAAGAAAAAATAGAAAGATATAAGTCTCGTGGTATAAAAAAAACCATCCGAGCAATGGTCATTGGTATTCCCAATTGCGGGAAGAGTACGCTGATAAACAGTTTGATCGGCAGAAAAAAAGCCGTTACGGGAAACAAACCGGGAGTAACCAGAGGAAAACAATGGGTATCCGTTGATCCTTACGTAGAAGTTCTTGATACGCCGGGCACTCTTTATCCCGATTTCAGCGATCAAAAAAAGGCCTTGCATCTTGCTTTCGTCGGGTCCGTCCGCGACGAAATTGTTGATTTGACATTTTTATCGCAACAACTGCTTAATTTTTTGAAAGAGAATTATCCGGCCGAATTTCAATTGAAATACGGAGAGGCGGAATCGATCGACTATATAGCAAAAAAACGTGGATTTGTCTTAAAGGGCGGCGCTCCCGACAGTGAAAGGGCGTCGAAAGCAATCATTAATGATTTTCGTAAGCAGTCGTTCGGAAAAATCATTTTGGAGAAAGTCGATGAATGACCTTTTTAAATATGAAAACGAGCTCGTTCAGCAGGGTTTTCGTTTGATTGCCGGCATGGACGAAGCGGGACGGGGACCTTTGGCCGGTCCTGTTGCCGCGGCTTGTTGTATACCCGATCTTTCAGTAATTTTCGAGGAAATTAACGACAGTAAAAAACTTACTCCGAAGAAAAGAGCAAGGCTTTTTACTGACATCACGGATACGTCTGTAGCACAATCGGTGGTATTTATTGACGAAAAAGTTATTGACGAAATTAATATACTGAACGCAACGAAGCGAGCTATGAATTCGGCGGTTTGGAGCCTCTTGCCGACGCCTGATTACTTGCTTGTCGACGCCGTTAAACACGATTTCGGATTGCCGTATAAAGCTATTGTTCACGGCGACGCTTTGTCGTACTCCATTGCGGCGGCGTCTATTCTTGCCAAAGTAGCCAGAGACGAATTGATGGATAAATACGCCGAGCAATACCCTGAATATGGATTTGAAAAACACAAAGGGTACGGAACGGCTTTTCACATCGAAATGTTGAAAAAATACGGGCCATGTCCCATTCACAGAAAATCATTTATAAAAAATTTCTTCGCTTAATCATGGATAAGTATGCGCTCGGCGATTCCGGCGAAATGATCGCTCAAAAATATTTAACGGAAAACGGCTATGTAATTCTCGATACAAACGTACGGTACCAAAACGTCGGAGAGATCGATATCGTCGCAAAAGACGGCGGAATTCTTGTTTTTGTTGAAGTTCGTGCAAGATCGAACGCAAGATTCGGCCACCCGTTAGAAACAATTACGCCGGCAAAAATCAAAAAAGTCGTCGCGGCGAGCCGGAGATATCTTTCTCTAAACAAAATACCTGCTTCCGGATACAGATACGACGTTGTTTCCGTTCTGAGAGATACGCCTATGCTCATTAAAAACGCTTTTTACGCGCATTGGTAATATTTAAATACTTATTAAAATAATATTATCCCTTGACAGTTTCTCGTTTATTATTTAAAATAATAAAAAGAATAATCGGAGGGTTAAATGGTTTCTTCGCGAAAACGCTTTTTAATATTTTTTGCAGCGCTGACCATGTTATTATCTGCCGCCGTATTATTCGGTTGTCAACCTGCCGATCCGAGCGACGTTTCCACCGTGCCTGTGATAGATGACGATACTTCCGATACAACCGTTGTTCAGTACGTAGTAACATTTAAGTCCAACGGCGGGACCTCTGTGGAATCTCAAAGATTAAACGCCAATTCCCACGTTGTTAAACCGAAGAATCCCACTAAGGAAAACTATGATTTTCTCGGATGGTACGTCGATTCTTATTTCTCGAAGGAATGGATATTTAATTCCGACGAAGTAACTTCTTCTATCACGCTTTACGCGAGATGGAAACCCTCAAAAAAAATTCTTCTTCTCGATACCGAGTATTCAATTAACGGTAATACTATTAGCATTACTCTTGATTCCGACGTCGATTCCATATCTTTGACGGACAAAATTATGCTTTCGGACGATAATTACATGTATACCGTTTATGAAGGGACCTCCATCGACTCTTTGGGCGAACCTCTTTTCAGATCGAACGTTGCGGATTTTACTCAACTTTCGAGGGGAAAAAACAGTTTTATTATTTACGTAACCGATTATGCGCTGAATTACAAAGAGCATTTCTTTTTGAACATCAACAGGAAACAGGTTTATACAATTCGGTTTTGGGGCCTCGACAACTTGTTATTTTTGACAAAGAATTATACCGAAGGGGAGACCGTGACCATGCCAAATTATGCTCCGGCAGGTTACGACGTGATCGGTTGGCAATATGCTGCCGCGACCATTAAACCCTCCGAGACTATTATCGCGCAGAAAGACGCCGATCTTTACGCAGAGTGCAAAGAAGCGGTTTATACAATTAATCTTGACGCGCAGGGCGGCAATTTATCCTCTTCCACGCATAATGTGACGTATGGGTCGGCTTTTAACTTTCCTATACCGGCCAAAGAAGGTCATTATTTTGTCGGTTGGAAAACGACAAATAATATCGAATTGACGGGAAGTAACGGGACGTCGCTGAACGCTTGGTACTACACGAACGTGTTTACCGTATATGCCGAATGGGAAGCATATGCGTACTCTTTGAGATTGAGAACGATAGTCGACGGCATCGAGACCGAAACGAAAACGCTGTCCGCAACGCATGGATCGGATCAGGCTCTTTCTATCGACGCTCATCCGACGTCTGCCGGTTCCGATTACGTATACTACGTTTTTTGCGGATGGTACGACGGATCAAACTGCTTGTCGGCTTCTCCGGAATTCAATTATAGTAACGTTTCTTCTTCGGCAAACGTCGACGCCGTTTGGGTAACGATTGCCGTTCAAAACGCATGCGACAAAACCGGTTGCGCGCAAAATCATTTCAGCGTTACTCCCCAAAAAATATCCGGCAACGACAAGCTGGATTATGCGCTTGCCGGCGAGATAGTTGATTTTACGGCAGTCGACGATCAAAATACTCATTCGTTTTTACGTTGGCAAGGAAACAGAACGAGTTCAGACAGAACAATCAGGATCAATACTTCGGCGAATGCCGTGCGACTTTCCTGCAATTGGACTGAATATGAACTACATATCGTTTCTGCGGTCGAGTCCGATTGGAATGTAAGCGTCACGGACGAAAACAACATTAACAGTGCCGTGCTTTCAACAGGGATGACCGTTTGCATCCCTTCGGGAAATACGACGACTCTTACCGCGACTTCCGTTTCCGGAACCGATCTGACGTTTGCAGGTTGGTATGCTGACGATGATTTTAATACTCTGCTGACCGAAGCGATTTCGCCCGTCTGTTCTTTTGTAATGAATAGCGAGTCAAAAACAATCTACGCGAAGTGGATCGATTCTCCCATTACAATTCATTATTTGGGCGGCGATACAGACCCGACGTTGCAAGATCATATTGATATTATCCTTAATTACCAAAATAACTATTGCGGTAGCAACTTCTCTATCGCTGCAAACGTCGACGCAGGATACTATTTCGGAGGCGTTTTTACCGATCCGACGGGAAATACCGTTTTAGATGATATGATTATTCCTACCGAACCGACGAACGTTTACGTTAAGGTTGTTAAAACGCCCATTACCGTTACGAGCAGTATTATGGGCGCGGGAAAGATATCGTACAAATTGACCGAAATTAAAGACGGCGTCGCTAACGTGAAAGCCCAAAAAGATTGCTCCTTATTCGGAGAAACGTCCGTTTTTGAAGAAGGTCTCACGTATTCCGACGTATTAACCCTTTCTGCGTCAACTTATAACGGCTATTTTTGGTTGGGATGGTATTATTCCAATACCGATTCGAATTCGCAATGGACGCTTTTGACCAATAAAAAAGAGCTGGACATTAAACTTTCCGGACAACGTATCGCTTATCGTGCAACCTGGAAAAAAATTGAAACGGATATCAAAGTTACGGTAATCAACAACTCTGTCTCAACTTCCCATACAAATCCGGGATCCGCAACTTACGTCTCGAAAATGAATTCGGATGGATCGCAATTGCTTGTTCTGAATGCAAAAATCAATCCGGGATATTGTTTTGAGGGATGGTTTATTAAAAAGTTTGCTTACGACGCAGACGATAGCGATTCTTACGTTTCCGAAGAGAATTACCTTTTATCTTATGATAACAATATAGAACTTAATATCTCTGAATTGTCATCTAATTGCGATTTGAGCACAATAGAAGCGCACTTCTCCGAATTGGAATCGGATATCCTGTTTTTGCGCGATTCTCCAAGCGATACGACAAAGAAACTCGTTTCTTCCGTCGATGGCGTTTATAACGCGTATTTTACCGGTCATTACGAAATTGTCGATTCGGTCAAGACGCTTTATCAGGAACTTACGATTGAACTGTATCAGCTCCTCAGCAGCGGGAATTTATCCCGTAACGAAATTCTGATCGGCTCTTTCAATAACGTCTATCTTGCAGGAAACAGCAAAAAGCAAGATATCGGCTCGGCCAATATCCCCGGATTGATTCGATCGAGCGCCGCAACGTATCACAGAGAGAACAACACTGTCACATATTTATTCAATATGACGACCTTATACGATTCTGTTACGACGCCCGGGATGGAATATCCGCTCTTATTCAACTATCTGACCATTGAACAGAATTATGAAGGAGATAATTACGAAAACGAGCCGACGACGAAACCCGTTTCTATTATCAATACAACTACGGGAGAAGGCGAGTATGCCGATAAAATTAAAATTTCCTCTTATAAAACTTTTTGCATTTTAGAAGCCGTTCCGGCAAGAGGAAACGTATTTTTGTATTGGGAGATTACCGATACGAATTCTCCGCTTTCCACAAATAGCGACAATCCGAATCCGTCGTACAGCACCGATCCTTTTATATATCGAAACGATATCGGCTATCTGACGTATACGGCGTATTGGAAAGCAATAAATACTGCTGACGTCAAATTATTTGCCGTAAAAAATATCGAAGACGCAGGAGAAACGTTCGTATCCGGACAAAGCGTATACGTATCGAGCGACACTTACGACATGGCAGTCAATCTTACCGCGAAAACAAACAGTGGATATCTGTTCCTCGGTTGGTACGACGAAGAAGGTAATTTGATCAGCGCGAATGAGAATTATTCTTTTGTTTGCAGAGATCTGCTTTCTTATTTCGGTCGTGAGGGAGTGAAAACGTATTATGCTCGGTGGGCCGAAATTTCCGCTCATATTATGATCGACGAAGTGGCCGAATATTCCTTGACGGGGTTTATTTCCAAAGAGGGCAAAACGTATTATACCGTTAAGCCCGTATCCGATATCTATTTTAACGGTAACGCAGGATATTATAAAGGCTATTATTTCATTGGATGGTATAAAGAAGACGGAACGCTTTATTCAACCGATTACTTTATAGAAAACCAGCCGGAAAGCACTTTTCCGACAAAATTGTTTGCTAAATGGACGAATACGCCGAAAGAGGTTTTGCCCGAGGATATGATGCGTTATTTCCGTGACGTCGATATATCCGCATTCGATATCTCTGTCGAAGTGTCCGGCAGAGGTAACGCAACGTATGCTTTTTCCAGACTGGCAAACGGTACGACTGTCGTTATGTTTTACGCCGAACCAAATAGTGGGTACAAGTTTAACGGTTGGTTTACCGACAGCGCTTTGAATAACGAGAGCATCATTACGTCCTCCGCTTTGTATTCTCCAAGTTTGCAAGAACTTTTCTATAACAATTCAACGGGGCAGTACACTTTACGCGTAAAACTGTATGCGTCTTTCATTTCTATTGATGTCAATCTCGATATTGACAGAACGAGTGTATCCAGTCTATTTTCCGACGCGTCGATAGCTACGCCGACGTGTCGTGGGTATCGCACGACGGAAACTGATAAAACGTTATATAAGTTTAATGCAGGCGTTAAAAACGGTTTTGTTTTTGTCAGATGGAAGATTTCTCCGAACGACAGTTCGTCTGAACAATCGTTTTTTGAGCCGGAACTTGAATTCACTTATAATTCATCCGTTGCCTTAAACGTTGTTGCCGTTTATTCGCAAATAACAAACGGCGCCGGTTACGTTATCAAAAACACTTCGGAATATGCCGGTTCAGTAATCGGATATGCTTACTACTTGTCGGAAACAGAGAGAAGAATCAGGTTCATTCTTAATCCCAATAATGGCTTTTCTTTCTGGAAGATTGTTGCCGAATCTGCAACCGAAAGGGTAGAATATCAATTTGACAACAATTCGACGGATTGGTCGTGCGCGGGATCTACCATTGTTACAACAATTAACGATCAAACCCTGAACGCATCTTTCTCAACGAATTATAAATACTCCGTTTATTGGAAGAGCGTATGGCAAAGCGCCACTCATTTTACCGAAATAAACGAATATATCAATCATAATTCCGTATATATTACCGGTCAGACGACAGAAAAAGCATATTCGACCGGTGCCAAAAATTACGTTAATACTATTACGCTTGAATCCGTTTTCGATCTGGAAGAATATACGTTTATTGGGTGGTATAAGACGGTTCAGAACGAAAACATTACCGAAACGGTTTATTGTAAGAATAGTAATAACGACGTATTTACTGAGTATGCTCCCGAGACGTCGTTGCAATACGCTTGTAAATGGGGCTATTATTCTGTTTATATCGAAATGTCCGATGAAGAGCAGATGACATCTCCGGACGGCTATTCGGCAACGATTGATTTCGTTACGCAGGACATGAGAAAATCTTCTCACGAATTCATTTCCGAAATCGGATTTGCTTATATGGATGAATACAATCCTGAACTTCTTAATAGAATTGCATCCGAAGGGTATCAGTACTCGAAAGTCGATCTGAACGGATCGGAGGGTGGCAAGATTGTCTATTTGATCTGGAAGAAAAAGCCCGTATCCGGCATCAATACAACTTTTATTACCGCAGTGAGCATGCGTGACGCGTCTATGCCTTATCGTGCTAACGTATTATTTGCGGACGAAGCTAACGCGCATTTGCTTTCTTCCGTTACACAATTGCCTGCAGATCTTAATTTCGGCGTGGGAAGCGACCCTGTTTACTGCTATTTCAGCTATGAATCCGGTTACGGAAAGCCGATTGCAGAACTAGGAGTAGAAATTAACGGCTATATGTCCGATTTCGTCGGCAGGTATCAGTATTGCGACTCGGTAGATAGGGTTAACGTTACGCCGTATTCGGACAATCGGACATATATCGTCTTTAACAGGCAAGAAACCGTAATAACGCAAGAATCCGACAGTACGATCGTTTCTCAAAAAGTATCTACTACTCAAAAGTTATTCTACCCGACGCAACTTGCCAATATCGGTAACGTGCAAGACGGTTTATTGTTTGCCGGTTGGTACGACAATGCGGAGACGAGCGGAAAACCGTATGATTTTTCTCGAATGATTTATGGCGATCTCACTTTATACGCAAAATGGTACTCTTTGCAAGATTATAATGCAACAGCGTCGCAGGTATTGTCGTTAGGTATTGCCAATTCTTATCCTCAAAACAATGGAACGTACTATTTTACCGGTTTATCCGACGCCGAATACACGATCAATCTAAGAACCGAGTCGTCGACTATGACGCAATCTGTTCTGATCTATAACGTCAATACGGCGCAAACGATTTATAATAATGTATTGACCGACAGTACCTCTTACGGCATTACAGTTCCCGTTTCCGGAGGAGATTTATACAGGGTAGAACTGAATTCGGTTGGCGCCACAGGTCGGATAGAGTTACAACTTAGTGGAAGATTCCCGGACGAGGGCGGAACATTCCGTAATCTTATCCCTTATCTCGACGATTTTTCCATTACTGCCGTTCCGTTTGAAAACGAAACTTTCCTTGGGTGGTTCAACAGAGAAGGAGTTGAAATCAGCGATTACACCAACGTTTCCTATTCCGGTTCAGAACCGATCTTTACGCTTCATAATAAGAAATACAGCATGTACTCGTTTGAAATTACCGACGATATCTATCTCTACGGCAAATTCAATTATTATTCGATGAAAATTATTAATCCTGAAACTGAATCGGGAGAATACCGATTCTTGGGGGAATTGTCGGTCGGTTCGGAGATAGAACTGAGAGCGACGTCCAACGGCGGCTTTGTGTTCAAAGAATGGATGCTTTACGATCCCGAAACCGGTGAAATCAAATCAATCAAAGACGATTATCGTTTTATCACAGATTTAAAAACTGCCGCCGACGAAGCATATTCGCCCGAAATGAGCGTTTACAAATTCCGTATGCTCGAACAAAACCTGATTTTTATCGTCACGTGGACGAACGTAAACGATAATACGTATCCTCCGGATTCTTACGTAAAATACGATATCAATTATGAAGAAGCGTATGTGAACGCACCGGAAAATCGTACGACTTTCTATTATACGGATCCGAGCAGCACCGTGGAAGGAAACAGATTAAATACGGAGCCTTTTGCATTGATCGATCCTATGCGTTACGAAACGGAAAAAGGCGTAAGCGGGCACTATATTTTTGAAGGATGGTATTATCGCAATCCCATCAGCGGCGAAGAGTATTCTCTTTACAATGAAAGCAAAAAACGTTATATCGTCGATCCCTCCGTTGCTATCCAATATGCGGAAACGGGTAAAGTCAGCATTTATGCAAAATGGAGCGAACCCGTACCGGACATTACCGTCTATACGGATGAATCGACAGGTCAACAGTATATTTACCTCGGAGAGTACCAATCCTCTTACGTTGATCCGAATTCGGTAGAATTTTCCGAAATTAATACCGTTGCGGAGCAAGATGGTTATTACTACAACAGGAGCAAAACACAAAAATACTATAAAGAAGGAGACATGTATTTCCGCGTTGAAAAAATACGTTGGGATATTTTGAGAAAAGACACAGAGAATGTTCTTTTGCAGGCGCACGAGCTTTTTATGACTTCTCAATTTAATTATACGACCAATCAGGAAGGCAACTTGTACGCGAACAATTGGGAATACAGTTATTTAAGAGAGTATCTTAACGGAGAATTTATGTCGACCGTTTTTAATTCTTTCGAGATTAATCTTATTAAAAAGAAATTAACTTCCGTAAATAATAAGCCGGAGATGGGAAGTCCTTCTTTCAACGATAAGTCCGTTTATCCGTGGGTAGTGCAAAACAATACGGAAGACTATTTATACTTGCTCTCCTATGCGGAGGCGATGAACATCATGTACGGATTTAATTCTTCCGCAAATAAAGCCTGCGATCTCAGAAAGGCAGGATATACCGAGTATTACGATATGGTTTTGTCAGATAATGATAACACAAAAGGGTATTACTGGTTGCGTTCTCCCGGCAACAATGAAACAAATGTGTTTGTCGTTGACGACAACGGCAGAATATTGCTTGACAAAAACGTTACCTATGACCAATACGGTATCAGACCCGTTATGAAGTTACTTAACAAACTGGTTTTTGATTGATATGGACGTATATAGCAAACTGGCTGATTTTATAAAATCAAGTAAAAAAATAACCGTTTTTACAGGAGCGGGAATCAGCTGCGCGAGCGGCATTCCCGATTTTCGTTCGGAAGACGGCGTCTATAATCAAAAAAATGATTCATCATATCGTCCGGAAGAGATCATTTCTCATTCGTTTTTTTTAAACCATACAAAAGAATTTTACGACTTTTATCGCAAAAAGATGGTTTATCCAAACGCTAAACCGAATAAAGCTCATCTGTTTTTTGCAAAATTGGAGAGTCTACCGGATAAGCAGATAACCGTAGTAACGCAGAATATCGACGGATTGCATCAAAAGGGCGGCAATAAAATCGTTTATGAATTACACGGTTCCGTCGAACGCAATTATTGTACGTCGTGTAACAGGTTTTACGGGTTAGACGCGATTTTGAAGACTGATTCCGTACCGAAATGTACCGTTTGCGGAGGAATTATTAAACCGGACGTAGTATTGTACGAAGAACCGTTGGACGAATCGACTTGGAAAAAAGCGGTAAATGCTATATCCGATTCCGATTGTATGATCATTGTCGGTACCTCTTTGACCGTATATCCGGCGGCATCTTTCGTGCAATATTATACAGGAAAAAAACTTGTATTGATCAATAAACAGCGTACGGACTTCGATCCCATAGCTAATCTTGTAATAAACGAAGACGTAATTTCTGTTGTAGAGAAAATTGAAAGCGTTCTTTTCTAAAATGACTCGGAGATAGATGTAATGAAAAAAAAGTTATTTTTTATTTTTTTAATAACATTTATTCTTATGTTTTCCGTTTCATGCAAAAAAGAGGGAGAGGTCGTTCCTGACCATAACGATCGGTTCGCCGTTGCAACGGATATCCATATTTTAGCGAATTCTTTGATTACGGAAGAAAACGTCGACTATTATCAAAACACCGATAAGATGCTTCATCTATCCGAGCCCATATTCGACGCCATTGTCAACCAACTCATCGAAGGGGAATATAAATTTCTTCTTTTGGCAGGCGACCTTACCGAAAGAGGAGACCGTATTTCGCATTTATGCGTCGCGTCAAAATTAAGAAAATTGGAAAAAGCCGGAGTAGAGGTCTACGTTATTAACGGAAATCACGACGTTATGAGTAACGAAGCAAGAAAAAATTATTCCGTTACCCAGGATGAGTTTAAAGAACTATATATGGATTACGGTTATAAAGAAGCAACGTCGGTCTTACCCGGAACACTATGTTATTCGGCGGATATTCAAAATAAATTCCGCCTTATTGCACTTGATAATATCGCTTACTATACGGACGCTTTCCAGTCAAGTATGATCAACGACGTCACGGAAGAAAAAATACAGTGGGTAAGACAACAAGCAGCGGATGCCAAAGAGAATAACCTTATTCCGATTTTACTTTCTCATAAAGGGTTTATGAATCATTGGCCGGGTGCCGTTTCGCTGATTTCCGAAAAGGTACCTGAGGAATACGCATATTTGCCGCAAGGGTTGCTTTGGGATGGGGCATATCTCGGTTTTGTCGGGCATAATCACTTAAACGACGTTATGGGCTATGAAAACGGTGCAGGAGAAGTGTATTATGAAGTAGAAACCGGTAGCACGCTCTTTTGCGAGTCCAATTATCGAAGCGTAACTTACTCTGATGAAAAAATTATGGTAGATACCGTTACGCTCAATCATATTGATTGCGACTCAATCAGTCCTTTTGTTTCGGAAGAGATTGTCAGGGCAGTGAAAGCCGATTTCCCGGCATATGCCTATAAACATTTCTCAGAAAAAATCAATCAAACCGTTCAGTATTATTTCAATTATTATTTAAATAAAATCGATTTTGGCAATAATACTTTCTGGAATATACTGAAAAACGATATTATTTACGCCGCATTTTCTATGCCGTTGTATGAAAAAGACGCCGAAGGGAAACAAAGTTTAGAAAAGATTTTAAAAAGATATGATATTGTTTTACCTCAGACAGAATACAAGAATTTTTGGGATATCGTTCCAATATTCGTGTCCTCTCTTATAAAAGGAAATGAAGATTTACGCTCCTCTTCCGAGATCTTTATTTCAAAATACGTTGCATATTCCATATTTGTTCTTTTTGACGAAAAATCCGATGAAATTTCACTTTTGAGTAAAAACAATACAAAAATAGATATTAATTTAGACAGACTGTTTGCGGAAGGAGTGCTCGAATGTTACGAAAGCAATCTCATTCCCACCATTGTCGATATTGCCCTTGATTCTCAAATCGGCATGAAGTACCAGATGCTTTTTTCATCAATTAAGACAGATTTTAAGGCAATAACAACGTTTTCCGACATGATTGAAACGATAACGAAAGGAATAATAACGTCAGTAGGAGAATATTTCGGCACATACACCGTCGATCTGGAAAATCTGTTTGAGAGAGGGTTTTTCGATCATTATGTAAAAGATCTTTTAACAGATTCCAACCCGGACGACAGAAGTATAACCATAAACGTACGCCATGAAGAAGACTGATAAAAAGAATTTAACATTGATTATCACACTCGTTCTCGTACTCGTTATACTTGCGGGAATGATTCTTGCTACGCTGCTTTTATCCAACGTAAAATATAACGAATGGGAGTACTACGACGATAATAAGAGCACGGATTATTATTCCGATGACTCTTCTTTTGCATACGTGTCCGATTTTTCTTCCGCACTTCAAAATTATCTTAAAAGTGATTTTTTGCAAAATATCGGGTTTAACGACAAAGTTAAGTTTTTAACCGATCGTATCATTGCCGCTATGCAGGACGCCAACGTACCAGCCGCACGTCTCGGTTATATTGCGAGAGTGATCAACGAGAATAAATTATCTGCGATTTTTTCCGGGATAGAATTTCCTTTCGAAGATCTGGATGGTTTAGCCGATTGGCTGGATTCTATGATGCTTTCTATTGGAGAAAACACGTTTTTTTCCATCATAGGGAGTTTTATTAATAAGTTTTTCGAGATCACAACGTTGACGGAAGAAGAGTTTTCTTCGTTTTTGTTTTCATATCTGTCTTTGTACTCGTCGAGCCCGTATAAAGAAGTTTTAAGGTTATACGGTCGAGAAAATATTGTTTCGTTGTTTTCCGATACTTTTTTCGCTGTCAGAATGCTTTCAAGAACGAATGATACTTTAGGTAAGAACGTAAGCATGTATTCTTTACGGACGGCTTTATTTCAATTAGGTCGATTTTATCTGGATATAGCAAAGATCGGAGACCTATTTACTTTCGAAAAAATATTTGGTTTACCGGACGAATTTCCATCAACTAATCATCCTGAAATCAAAGATGAGATTGACAAGTACTACTCAGACGTTAGGGGGTCTTTTGGAAGTTTATTTAGCTTTTTTGGTTATCTACTTACCGTTTTTGAAGAAGAAGACCTTTCCGCATATGCCGATTATATGGGAGAATATAAGAAAAATTATGCAAAAGTAACAATTTTAAGTGAGAAAAAATCAGAAAATCTTTTAGAACCGGACGAAGAGGCCGAGCTGAACTATTTGTTGGATTCTAACGCCAGATACCGTATTTGTTCCGCGCAAAAAATGTCGAAAGCCGTCTCTCGCGCAATGGAGTTATATTCCGATAAAGATAGTAAGACGGTGATAAATTCGTTCAGGGATAAATTGCTTTCCATGCGATATCTTTTGTTTATAATTTCAGATTCAAACGAAAACTCATACAAAAATTATTTAACCTATAAAGATATGATAGAAAAAGACTCGCAGGATCTTATTGATTCAATCGCGTACTTTGCCGATAAAAATTATTCTTATTCAGAAGTTTTAGCAATGGATAATATAAGTGAATTAGCTTCTTTTGCGGCAAAATTCGACGCAGGAACCGAGTTGATCGAATTGTACGTCAGTTCCGTATTCAATATCTGGTTGACAAATAAAGCAAACGATTGGGGATTAATCAAACATGAATAATATTGTTTTAAAAGCTGATAACGTCACTAAAAAATACGATAATGCGTCCGAGCCTGTACTTCGTTCGGTTACTTTGACCGTTTATACAGGAGACTTCATCAGTATTCTCGGCGCCTCAGGAAGTGGTAAATCGACGTTGCTCAGCATCCTCGGCGGCATGGAAAACGCTTCAAGCGGTTCCGTCTTTTTTGAAGACGTCAATATATGTCAATTAAAAGAAAAAGAGCTATCGAAACTTCGCAGAACGAAGCTTGGATTTGTCTTTCAGTTTTTTAATTTAGCTCCCTACCTGACCGTAAAAGAAAATATTCTTTTGCCACTCATGTTGGATGGTAAAAACGTAAAAAAATATGAACGGAAATATGACGAATTGACAAAGTATCTATCGATAGACCATCTTAAAGATAAGTTGCCTCGGTATTTATCCGGAGGAGAACAGCAACGAGTTGCGATCGCTCGCGGTCTGATTTACGAACCGAAAATCATTTTTTTAGACGAGCCTACCGGGAATTTAGACAGTAAATCCGCAGATGAAATCATGTTATTATTGAAAAAAATCAACGAAGAATTAAAAACAACTATATTGCAGGTAACGCATAGCGAGCAAAACGCCTCTTTTGGTAACCGAATCATCAGAATCAGCGACGGACAACTTTCTGAGGAATAAATGAAGATTATATTGCATCATACGTTCAGAAGCGTAAAAGATAATTTGGGACAGCTTTTCGTGATTGTTTTTACGATCACGATCCTGACCGCATTGTTTTTTGCCACACTTTCTTTACGCGACGTATTCTATAATTTGCAGTTATCGATAGCCTCACGATTACCTGATCAGGCTCAAATAGAAATCAAAGGCGATATTCTATCCGAATACGAAGTCGACGACGCGATCAGGAATTTAAAAAATGTAGAAAGCGTTGATAAGTATTTAGAGTTATATGCCTTACTTAAAACGACAAAAGGTAGTGAAGTTCAAGAAAAAGTGGTTCTGATCGAAGCGACAGATCTCATGCATTATTATAATTATCATTCACATTCGTTATATTATCAGGAGGGGATCGGTCCCGAATTCGTATCTGCCTTTCCGCAAGTATGGTTATCTTACGATTTCGCCAAGCAAAACGGTCTCTCCGTCGGCGACGAAATTGAGCTCTATATTTCTTTATACGATTCTTACCAAAAGTTCGTCGTTACCTATCTTTTCCAATCCCAAGGCGTATTCGCAAACACCGCCGTTAATAATATTATGACCGATCTTTCCGCTTTCGGAGACAGAGGTTTATTGACAAACGTATACGTCAAAATGTACGATAACGAAGATGTTCCCGACGCAATCTCTGCATTGCGGGATTGTTTTCCGGATGATACGGTAAATGTCGATTACGCTATCGATTACGAGCATATAGAATCAGTCGTTTCGGGCAATCAAAAACTGATTACCGTTATGCTTTTCTTTGTTCTTGCCCTTGTTCTGTTTATTTTATTGAGCTCTTATTTAGTCATATATCAAAAGAGAATGCAGGAATTATCCGTTTTTAAGGCGGTAGGCGCGTCCTTTGCGCAGTGTATCGGCATGTTGGTTTTCGAGGGTCTAATATACGGATTAGCAGGAGCAGTTTTAGGTACCGTCCTGGGAAGATTCGCCATGCAGATTGTACAGATCAAGGTCATACCCAATTTTGCCGGCGCCATACGCTTTGGATTCTATCATTATCTATTATCTATGCTTTTAGGCATGATCGTATCGTTACTTTGCGCGACTGTTCCGGCATATTTATTGGTAAAAAGATCGGTCAGGGCGAGTTCGGATAAACCGCCGCTTGGTTCGATAAAGAAGCGGATCCCTTTATTTCTTGTCCTGATCGCTTTGTTGACCATATGCATCGTTATCGTGGTGTTTTATCCGCAGTCGATCGTGTACGTTTGTTTCGTTATGATCGCAATAATGGCCACGCTGATTTATTTGGGCACGCCTTATCTCGTATCCTTTTCTTCTCGTTTGTTATCTTTCGGAAAAGGGATCGTTAAATTATCGTCAGTGTCCATCCGAAGAAATAAAAATACTGCGGCGCTTTCCGCAATCGTCGGCGCCGTTATCTCATTTTCTTTTATCGCCGTTTCTATCGTATCCATGGTCATAGGAGCAATTAAACCGTATTACAACCATTTCAGGTGCGATTATATTGTGCAGACAATATTCTCGACAACGGACATGAATGTTGTAAATTCCGAAATCTCGGACACTTTCGGCGTAGAGAAGAGTATTTTATTGCAGTATCAAGAATATGAGACGGTCGCCGATAATAAAAAATTCAAATATACTTTATATGCGTTGAACGACGTTTCGGACGTCGATTTTGTCTCAACGGCCTTGACGAAAGAGGAGTCTGAACGCTTTGCTACAAATGACGATATGATCATTTTAAGCTATGACCTTGCAAACAGATTTGGAAAAACGGTCGGGGAAAAAGTAGAACTTTACCAGAACGGAGAAAAAAAAGTATACACAATCGCCGCAATAGATCGAACGGTAACGAAGGATGACAGAGTTTGTTTTATACTCAATAAAGCAAACGAACAATTAAAAAACTCGTTCGTGCTTGTGATCTCCAATAAAAACGTCTCCGGGATGGATCTTTATAAGGATTTGTCCGATAAGATTCAAAAATATTCTTGTAATATTATGTTTTATGAGGACTGGGTTCAATCGACCAATGTCGGAATTAACGGAATCGAATTATTATTACGCCTTTTACAGTTTATTATAGGAGCCGTTGCATTTATCGGCGTCGTTAATATAACCGTTTCTACTTTACATGATCGAAAAAGAGAGTATAACATCTTTTATTCAACCGGGCTCGATGGTAAAAAGTATTTTCTGCTATCGCTTTTAGAAGGCGTAATTTTTGCATTTTCGGGCGGGATAATCGGACTTTTCTTCAGTCTTATTATCAACTTGCTTATGCCTGAACTCGGAAAACTCATCGATCGATACGCGACGATTTCTTATTTTCCGCCGGAAATCGGTATTGTTGTCGCCGCAATTATGCTTATTTACGTTTTCACATACGTTGCTATTGCTATTAGGATCAGAAAAAACAGATCGATAGAACGCAATATAACTTAAAATCAAAACAATTTTACTTGCTTTTTTATTTTTGATATGATATAGTAGTAACGATCTGTCGTGGCTCCTTGGTCAAGCGGTTAAGACTCCGCCCTCTCACGGCGGCTACAGGAGTTCGAATCTCCTAGGAGTCACCAAAAAAAGCGTACTCGTATTATTCCGGGCACGCTTTTTTATTTATGTAATATTTACTTATTTATTTGACAGAATAAGCGCAAAGTGATACTATTTAAGAAAAAAATACGAGGCATATTGTGGCGACTACTTACGACTTTAAGTCTATTGAACAGAAATGGCAGAACTATTGGTATAATAATGATATATTCCATGCCGAAACCGATTTTTCCAAGAAAAAGTTTTACGGTCTGATCGAGTTTCCGTATCCCAGCGGAGCGGGAATGCACGTCGGACATATCCGTGCCTATTCCGGGATCGAAGTCATAGCGCGTAAAAGACGTTTGGAAGGATACAACGTGCTTTTTCCGATCGGATACGACGCATTTGGTTTACCGACCGAAAACTATGCCATGAAAATGAAACAACATCCCCGTTTCATTACCGATAAAAACATCAAAAAGTTCGAAGAGCAGCTCCATTCTGTCGGTTTCAGTTTCGATTTTGATCGTACGATTGACACTACCGATCCCAATTACTACCATTGGACTCAATGGATCTTTACGCAGCTTTTCAAGAAAGGACTTGCTTATAAGTCAAAAACGATGGTTAATTTCTGTCCGACATGCAAGGTTGTCCTTGCCAACGAAGAAAGTCAGAACGGAATTTGCGACAGGTGCGGATCCGAAGTCGTCCAAAAGGAAAAAGACGTTTGGTTCTTACGTATTCGTAATTATGCCGATAGGCTTTTGTCCGGCTTAAAGGACGTCAACTTCCTTGACAGAATCAAGACGGAGCAAGCAAACTGGATCGGAAAGAGTACCGGCGCGGAAGTTACTTTTCCTGTGAGCGCCGGCGAAAAAGAATACGCTCTGAACGTTTATACGACGCGCCCCGATACCATCTTCGGCGTAACGTTTTTGGTTGTAAGCCCCGAGCATCCCATGTTGAAAGAATTTGCTTCCGACATAGAAAACCTTGAGGAAGTCGAACAATATCAAAAACAAGCTCTTTTGAAAAAAGAATTTGAAAGAGTCCAACTCAACAAAGATAAAACCGGTATTATCGTTCGTGGTATTTCTGCAAAAAATCCACTTACCGGAGAAAAAATTCCCGTATTTACCGCTGATTACGTTATGATGGACTATGGTACCGGCGCAATCATGGCCGTTCCCGCCCACGACACCCGCGACTTTGATTTTGCAAAAAAATTCGGTCTTCCGATCATCGAAGTAATCAAAGGAGATACAGACATAAACGTTGAACCATACATTGCAAAAGACGGCGGAGAAATGGTAAACAGCGGCTTTTTGAACGGAAAATCAGTTAAAGAAGCTATACCCGCTATGATCTCTTATATGGAAGAAAAGGGGATCGGTAAAGCAAAAACCGACTATAAAATGAAAGATTGGGCATTTAACCGTCAAAGATATTGGGGCGAGCCTATACCGATCGTTACTTGTCCGCATTGCGGTCAGGTTGCTTTGCCGGACGATCAACTTCCGCTTATTTTGCCCGAACTGGAAGATTTTGAGCCTACGGAGGACGCAACAAGCCCTCTCAGTAAATTGACGGACTGGGTAAAAACAACCTGTCCCGTTTGCGGCGGTCCTGCCGTACGCGAAACAGATACGATGCCGCAATGGGCCGGTAGCAGTTGGTATTATTTACGCTACATGAGTCCTAAGTATGATAAGGGCGTCGTGAATCCGGAAGATTATAAGTATTGGAATCAGGTCGATTGGTATAACGGCGGTATGGAACACGTAACGAGGCACCTTATTTACAGTCGTTTCTGGAATCAATTTTTATACGATATTGGCGTTGTTAGTTGTAAAGAACCTTATCTCCGTCGTACTGCACAAGGCCTTATTTTAGGCGAAGACGGCGAAAAAATGAGCAAATCGCGAGGAAACGTTATTAATCCGGATGAAGTCATTCAGTCAGTGGGCGCCGATACGCTCAGAACGTTTATTCTTTTTATCGGCGATTATGAAAAGCCGGCTCCGTGGTCTACGCAGGGTGCTAACGGCTGTTCTCGGTTCTTGAACAGGGTATGGCGTTTGGCCGATATGATCAAGGAGGGCGACGCAAGCGACATCAATATGGCCGCCGTCATAAAAAAGGTCAGCGACGATTATGAATCTGCCAAATTCAATACCGCCATCGCGCAACTTATGTCTGCCGTCAACGTCTTTTACGGGCGCGGCTACGTCACTCATAAAGAATTGGATATTCTGGTTCGTTTGCTCTATCCGGTTGCTCCTCATATTTGTTCGGAAATTTACGAAAAGATCAATAACGGTGCTAAAATCGATAAATCCGAGTGGCCGACATATGACGAAAAAGATCTCGTTCTTAATACTGTGGAAATAGCCGTTCAGATTAACGGAAAAGTGAAAGGAAGAATAACGCTTTCGTCCGACGCCTCGCAAGACGAAGCGATGGAAATTCTTAAAAAAGAATTGCCCGAAATTCTTGATGGTAAAACCGTAATTAAAGTGATTTACGTAAAAGGCCGCATCCTGAATATTGTAGCAAAATTAAATTCCTAAAAAATCAGAACAATCATAAAAAAATGCATTCAAACGATTGCATTTTTTTTATGGAAAGGATAAAATAAACACGAACTTAAAAAAATCCATTATAGGAGGATATTAATAATGGCAAAAGTAAAAATCGGTATTAACGGATTCGGCAGAATCGGTCGTCTCGTCTTCCGCGCTTGCTGCGAAAGAAACGACGTAAAAGTTGTCGGTATCAACGATCCTTTCATTGATCTCGACTACATGGCTTATATGCTCAAATACGACAGTGTTCATGGTCCTTTTACCGGCACCATCGAAGTTGCCGATGGCAAACTGATCGTTAACGGCAACCCCATCACCGTTTTCGCTGAAAAAGATCCCAAAAATATTAACTGGAAGTCCTGCGGCGCTAAGTATATCGCTGAAGCTACCGGCGTATTTACCGGAATGGAAGCCGCCAAAGATCACATCAAGTACGGCGGAGCCAAAAAGGTCGTCATCACCGCTCCCAGTAAGGACGCTCCCATGTTTGTTTGCGGCGTTAACCTCGACAAATATGACAAGAAGATGAAGGTTGTTTCCAATGCTTCCTGCACCACCAACTGCTTGGCTCCTTTGGCCAAAGTTATTCATGAAAACTTCGGTATTATCGAAGGTCTCATGACGACCGTACATGCAACGACCGCTACCCAAAAGACTGTTGACGGTCCCTCCAAGAAAGACTGGAGAGGCGGTAGAGCAGCTGCCGGCAATATCATTCCTTCTTCTACCGGCGCCGCTAAGGCTGTTGGCAAGGTCATTCCCGAACTCAACGGCAAATTGACCGGTATGTCCATGCGTATCCCCACTCTCGACGTCAGCGTCGTTGACCTGACCGTTCGTTTGGAAAAGTCCGCAACCTACGAAGAAGTCAAGGCTGCCGTTAAGGCCGCCAGCGAAGGCGAACTCAAAGGTATCCTCGGTTATACCGAAGACGCCGTCGTCAGCTCCGACTTCATCAACGAAACCAGAACGAGTGTTTTCGACGCCAGTGCCGGCATCGCTCTTAACGGCAACTTCATGAAGCTCATCTCCTGGTATGATAACGAATGGGGTTATAGCAACAAAGTCGTTGACCTCATCGTTTATATGAGCAAAGTTGACAAAGAATAATGGTTTTATAAAATCATTGAAAAGCGCTACTAAAAAAAGTAGCGCTTTTTTTTATTCTATCGGTGTTTTTGCTTGTTAGAATAATGAATTTGGTTTATAATATAAAAAAAATCGGAGGAAATTATGATAACGAAAGATATGCTTTTGATAGACGTTTTCCGTATGGAAGGCGTAAACGTAGACGCAATGGCAGAGGTGCTTGCCGACTTCGGAATGCATTGTCTCGGATGTGCTCTCAGCCATGGCGAATCGGTAGAGGAGGCCGCAATGGTTCATGGGATCGATCCAGATGTGATGTGCAACGCCTTGAACGAGGCGGCAAAGGCCTAAATACAACATTAAATTGCAAAAAATTACTTGCTAATTTATTTATTATTTGGTAAAATGTTATAGACTCGCGGCAGTCCTATGCAGGCGTGTGTCATTTTTGGCCTATTAAAGGGCCGTTTATTACATGTTTCGACACACTAATTCCAATCCTGTACGAATGTCGTTGTAATAGTTGGAGGTAGTCATGGCAAATTTAATCGACTTGATTGAAAAAGAAGGAATGAGAACGGATCTTCCTGATTTCCGCGTAGGCGACAGCGTTAAGGTATACGTTAAAGTCGTTGAAGGAAATAAGGAAAGACTTCAGGCGTTCGACGGCATTGTCATCGCTCGCAGAAACGGTTCTATCAGAGAAACGTTTACCGTCAGAAAGATTTCTTACGGCGTCGGCGTTGAAAGAACTTTCCCGCTTCATTCTCCCAAGATCGATCACATCGATATTGTGAGAAAAGGTAAAGTAAGACGCGCTAAACTTTATTATTTAAGAGGCCGTACCGGTAAAGCCGCCAAGGTTAAGCAAGTAAACGTTTATTAATAACGTTTAATCGTTACTTGAAGTTTTCAATGCCTAAAAACGGTTTAAAATGCAAATTAAATTGTTTTTAGGCATTATTTTCATTCCCCAAGAGGTGTAGAACATGAAGAAGAAAATTATTACCGTCAGTATTCTTTGCCTGATCGTCGTACTTTGCGCTTGTTTGTTTACGTCGTGCACGAAACTTAACGAAAATATGTTTCCGACCAATGGCTCCGGACAATTTTTGGACGGTTCTGTTGCCGAACTATCCAAAAATTTTATTTTAGTTACAGACGATAAAACCGCAAACACCGACGTATTCAGCCTGAGCGAATCAACAACGGAAGAAGATATCTTTGAACTGAGCATTGACACGACTTCTTCCGGTTATGCCTACATCGGTAAAAAGATAAGATTGACGGGAGGTTGCTATTATTCCGTTATTTACTCTCTGAACGTTACTTCCGAATCGGAATTTAACGCGGGATCGGCATACGTCGGGATTTATCCGTCTATTTTGGAAGATGAAGATCTGGACTTTACAGAATACGCCATTCATGATAAAACGGATACATTGCAAAAGTATGAAGTAGTTTTTCGTGCAAAGAAAACATGCGACGCGACCATCGTTCTGAACGTGGCGACAAAAGACGCGCCCGCGAAAATAAAAATGGTTTTGGACGCTTTCTCTGTAAAACGTATTTCAAAAAATGCCGCGGAAGAATCCAACTATGTCGGAGAGTTTGTTTCCGACTACTATGGACAGGTGGACGTTTTTAACGTTTTCTATATTGTCATGGGCGCGTTCTTGACAGTAGCCGTTTGTGTGGCCGCATACATCATGCTTCGTCGTCATTTTGCCCTCGGAGATCCCGATAACAATAACGGAGCAGGGTATCGTCATCCTTTTATGGCAAAGATGAACGAGAATAAGTGGCTCGATATTGGCATTTTTGTAGGAATCGGATTGATTGTCAGATTACTTATCGATATCTTGAGCTCTTCTATTGCGGGCACGTTTGCTACGGCAAAAACCTTTATCAGTTATAACGCGCAGGGACTTGCTACCCAAGCTTTGTTCATAGCTCAACACGGACCGCAATATTTACTGAATTCTGTCGGCGGTGATTTTGCTGTCGACTCCGGTTATACGATTATGAGCGCGTCTTCCTCGCCCTTACAGTTGTATTTTCTTGGATTCTGCGGTCTTTTCGGTCGCATTTTCGAGAAGTCCAACCCCTATATAGCGACGTTGTTCTTTATACGATTCTTTGCGGCGATCGCAGATATCGGCGCGGCATACGTACTGTATCTGATTGTTAAAAAACACGTCGGAAAGATCGGCGCAACCGTCGTTTCCTCCCTGTATCTCTGCTTACCCGTTGTTTTTGCGGCGAGTTCTTTGTGGGGGTATACGGAAAGCATTACCGCTTTACTGATTATTCTGACGGTAAAATTCATGCTGGATAACAACTATATCGGCACCGCTTGCTCTTTCTTTGTGGCATTCTTATTCTCGCAATCCGCATTATTCTTGGCGCCTTTCGTTGCGTTCTATACCATTTTAGTATGTATCAACTCCGTCCGTATGAAAGAGTACAAGAATATTATCGCAGCAAGCAGTATTCTTGTTTTGGCTTTCTTTGTCTATTATGCGATCAGCGTTCCGTTTGCCATCAACTACATTCAAAGCGGGAAACCGTTCTATTGGTTCGATTATGCTTGGAGCGAACTATATAAAGGTTCTCTGTACACGATCAACGCATTTAACTTCCAGGCGATGCTGGGAAATAATATGACGGAAATCACTACTTCATCTCTTGTCGTTACCATCATTTTCATTTTATTCTTACTCGGTCTTGCCGGTTTTGCTTACTTTAAATTTAAGAACAGAATGAACTTGATTCTGCTTGCGACAGCTTTCATCAATATGATGTTCGTATTTGCAAACGACATGAATCCGATGTCCATGTTCATATCTCTGATTCTTATGCTCATGTATGCCGTAATGAACAAAGAAAAACGCATTTTCTTCTCTTTTGTTGCGTTTGCCACAATGATGTTCGTTAACGTCTCTTACGTGGAGCTTATGCTTCCGTTCACGGTAAGCTCAGCGCCTGCCTGGTCCGGTCATCTGCCGCTCATGTATGTTTTCTCGGCGTTAGAGATCATTTTTGCGCTTTACTACGTTTATATCGTTTATGATATCGTCGTATCGAGAAAAGTACGCAAGATCTCGCCGCTCAATATGACCTTCGCGGCCTCTGTCAGGAACTTCTATTTGCGCATTGCCAAGAAGTATTATAAGTTCAAGATGGAACACAAGAAAGGTTGATCGAACTTAAACGTAAAAAACAGGTCCGAAGGTTCGGGCCTGTTTTCTTTTTTTTGTCAAAAATAATATCAAACTAAAACAAAACTCCTGCGTATATCGGCGGTTTTGTTAATAAGGGATAATACTCCTTGCGCGCGGAAATCAAGTTTAATCATAGCGCGTAAGGATTTATCTACTTTATTAATATCGGAGTAGCGAAGGAGAACGTTCGGACAACATTGTGACGCTTCGCTTAAAATATCCTTTCTGGCTTTACTGAGCGCGAGAACGAAAAGATAAGGCGGTAGCGCAGAAGATTTCTCGTAAAAATCTTTCGTGATATCAAACAACGCGTAAAGAGAAATACGTTTGATTTTTGCCATGGTATAGCGCTTTGTTTTGGCTTCGTTCAAGAAATCGGAATAATGGACGGCGCTGAGTGCGGCGAGTTTCAGACGGTTGTTTAAGCCCTCGGAAACGTCGTAATAGTCCGCCAGCTCATAACCGTTAACTTCTTTCATTTTGTACAAGCAAAGATTATCGAGAACGCTATAATCAATATGCGTTTGCTTTAATTTTTCAAGACAAAGAGGATGAACGGCTTTTGCTATTTCTTCGAATTTGTCGCGTCGTAACGCTTCGCGCACGGCCGTGGCAGTCGGATATTCCGTTTCCATGCTCAGATCGTTATCCGATTCTTCTCTTTTAACGGTATGAATCTTGATAGAGAGTCCGGCTCTTTTAATAGCGGCGATATAAGCGATGCCCAGCGTATTGTTCGGCGTGTCGAGAATAGACGCTATATCCGCATAATCAGAGTTGTTTTCCGCAAAATCATGCAATGCAAGCGCGCGCGCTTTCGGATAAGAGTATCCTTCGGATATCCATTTTGTAAAATAAGTTTTATATGTTTCCGGTTCATCGGAAAGCAGATCGGCAGCTTTTTGAAGCAGCGTTGCGTCTCCGCACTCGCTACCGAAGCTGATATATTCGACGCTTGGTAGTGCGGAAACTGTTTTTATCGCGCCGTAGGCAAAGTTATCGGCAGGGGATATAGCGTAAATAAGCGGCAATTCGACAACCATATCGGCGCCGAAACTGACCGCCAGTTCAGCGCGTTGATACTTATCGAGAATGGCCGCTTCTCCTCGTTGCACGAAAGATCCGCTCATAACGCAGATTACCGTATCGCATCCCGTTTCTCGTCTTGCGGACATGAGATGTTTAATGTGACCGTTCGTCAAAGGATTGTATTCACATATAATCGCAACCGTTTTCATTTTTACCTCAAAAAGATTATTTAGTCGCTTGATTTTTAACGTAAAAGTGCCTATAATATTTTTTGATATAAAAATTATAATATATATCTAAATAAAAATAAAGCATTTTGCGGAGGTTCAAGTGTCAAAATTAATGGATCAAATTAAAGAAAAAGCAAAGTCCCTCAATAAGACGATCGTTCTTGCAGAAGGAGAAGAACCGCGCACCATCGACGCCGCTATGAAAATTGTCGACGCCAAGATCGCGAATATTATCCTTATTGGAAACGAAAACAAGATCAAAGAAGTTCGTCCCAACGCCGATCTATCGAAAGTCAAAGTTATCGATCCCAATACATACGACATCAGTGATTTTGCGGACACCTTATATCAAAGCAAACTCAACAGCAAAAAACCGTTGACGATGGAACAAGCTGAAACGCAGATGCGCGGCAACCTTTATTTTGGCGCTATGCTTGTCAAAAAAGGCCTTGCGGACGGAATGGTTGCCGGTGCCATTAACTCGACGGGTAACGTCCTTCGCGCCGGCCTGAACGTTATCAAAACGGCTCCCGGATGCAAAACTGTTTCCGGCGTCTTCATTATGTGTTTCGATGGGACTCCCTTCAAAGATAACGAAGCGATGATTTTCGGTGATTGCGCCGTCAATATTCAACCTACTGCTGAACAGCTTGCCGATATCACGATCAGCTCGGCAAAGACCGCTACCGCGCTCGTCGGCATAAAAGAACCTCGTGTAGCAATGCTTTCTTTCTCCACGAAGGGTAGCGCGGCTCATGCGGACGTCGATAAAGTTACGAACGCACTCGGCATCGTTAAAGAAAAGGCTCCCGAATTGATGGTTGACGGCGAACTTCAAGTCGACGCCGCGTTGGTTCCTGCCGTCGCTTCTTTAAAGGCACCGGGAAGTCCCGTTGCCGGTAAAGCAAACGTCTTTATTTTCCCCGACCTTGACGCAGGAAATATCGGATATAAGATCTGTCAACGATTCTCCGGTGCCGAAGCCATCGGCCCGATCACGCAGGGTTTTGCCAAACCGATCAACGATCTGTCCCGCGGATGCGTTGCGGACGATATTGTCGGCGTCGTAGCCATTACCGCGCTTCAAAGCGCCGCTTGCTAAAAAGGAGAGTAGTATGAAAGTTCTCGTTATCAACGCAGGAAGCAGTTCTCTTAAATATCAAATCATAGAAATGGATACGGAAACGATGCTCTGTAAAGGCGTCGTTGAAAAAATCGGACAAGAAAACGCTTGTCTCGTACATAAACCGGAAGGGAAAGAAAAATACGAAAAAGTCGAGCCTATCCTTAATCACACGGTTGCGCTTCAAAAAGTGCTCGCTATTCTTAACGACCCAAAGTACGGCGTCATCAAAGACGTGTCGGAAATCAAAGCGGTCGGGCATCGTATTCTGCATTCCGGCGAAGACTTTACAGACAGTGTGCTGATCGACGATAACGTTCTTGCTGTCTGCAAAAAGAACGCCGTTCTTGGCCCTCTGCATATGCCTGCCAATATTTCTTGTATCGAATCATGCCAAAAAATCATGCCCGGCGTTCCTATGACGGCCGTTTTTGATACCAGCTTCCATCTGACCATGCCCCAATATGCGTATATGTACGGTATTCCGTATGAAGATTACGAAAAATTCAAGATCAGAAAATACGGTTTTCACGGTACCAGTCATAAGTTCGTCAGCCAGGCCGTTCGCGAATGGCTCGGAGAAGACGCATGCAAGAAGATGATTACTTGCCACCTCGGCAACGGAAGCAGCCTTGCCGCGGTGCTTAACGGAAAAGTCATCGACACGACCATGGGACTTACGCCTCTCGAAGGGCTCGTTATGGGCACAAGAAGCGGCGATCTGGATCCCGCCGTCGTTGAATTTATGGCCAAGTGCCGAAACATTTCCGTAGAAGAAGTATTGACTATCCTGAACAAAAAGAGCGGATTTTTGGGTATTGCCGGTAAGAGCGATTGCCGCGAACTTTGCGATTTGATCGATGCCGGCGACGAAAAAGCAAAGCTTGCTCTGGATATGTTTGCTTATCGGATTAAGAAATACATCGGCAGCTACGTTGCCGCGATGAACGGTCTTGACGTCGTTGTATTTACCGGAGGAATCGGTGAAAACAGCGATTACGTCCGCGATCTGATTTTAAAAGATATGGACTTCTTCGGGATCGATTACGACGCAAACGCAAATAAGACATTAAAGAGAGGCACGCAGGGCTTTATCAGTAAATCCGGCTCGAAAGTAAAAGTCGTGGTACAACCGACGAATGAAGAACTCGTTATTGCGCGTGACGCCGTAAGATGTGCAGGATTAAAATAGATTATTGAAAATAATCGTCAAAATCGTTGACAAGAATAGAAATATTCTTTATAATGCTACAAGTAGAATAAAAGTGTAGGGAGGTGCTACAAGATGGCCGTACCAAAGTGCAAAGTTTCCAAGAGAAGAGGCAATACACGTTTTGCAAATTGGAAATTAGTTGAACAAAATCTCGTTGAATGTAAGCAATGTCATTCCTTGATCGAACCTCATAAAGTTTGCCCTAATTGTGGATATTACAAGGGTCAACCGGTTGTGATCAAGAAAGAAGAAAAATAATATTTTTCAATCTAATCAAACAGTTCAGAAGTAGAGGACGATCGTTCCTCTATTTCTTGTATTAAAGGAGTTTTTTGGATGTTGGAAATCGTAGTAGACGCTTATGGCGGAGATTATTCTCCGAAAGAGACAGTAGAAGGCGCGTTGTCCGCATTGGATTCATATTCGGATTTTTCTCTCGTTATAGTGGGAAATAAAGAAGAAATATCGCTTTTGACCGAAGGTAGAAGGGATCTCGTTAAAGTTGTCGACGCACCCGAAGTGATTACCAATAACGACGTTCCGACCGAGGCTATACGCAATAAACGGAATTCTTCTCTTGTCGCCGCCATAGACTATATGAACGCAAACGAAAACGCCAAAGCTCTTGTTTCGACGGGAAGTACGGGCGCCGTCCTTACAGGCGCTGTACTATTAACACGTAGAATCCGCGGCGTTATTCGTCCGGCTCTCGCACCGGTTTTACCGACCGTAAAGCCCAACAAAAACGTCATTCTTATCGACTGCGGAGCAATCGTTGATCCCAAACCGCAAAATCTCGTACAATATGCTCAAATGGGCGCGGCTTATTCAAAATTCTTCAAAGTCGATAATCCTGTCGTAGCCTTACTCAGCAACGGTATGGAAGACAAAAAGGGGAACGCTCTTAATAAAGAAGCTTTTGAACTTCTGAAAAATAGCAACGTGAATTTCGTAGGCAACATTGAGGCAAGAGAGATACTTTCCGGCGATTATGACGTTATTGTGGCGGACGGTTTTTCAGGAAACATCGCTCTGAAAGCATGCGAAGGAACGGCTGTTACAATGTTTGAATTGATTAAAAAAGGCATCATGGCCGGAGGTCTTCGAGCGAAGCTCGGCTATTTGCTCTTGAAACCCGTTTTTAAAGAAATTAAGCACAAAATGGACTATAACGATAATGGCGGCGCCGTCCTTCTCGGTCTTGAAAAGATCGTTGTAAAAGGCCACGGAGCGTCCAAAGCTAAGGCCGTTCGGAACGCTGTATTACAAGCGCGTGAACTTGCCGTCGGAAACCTTGTTGAAAAAATTGCCGGAGAGATAGCGCATGACTGATTTTTCCGCCCTTGAACAATCGCTCGGTTACGTATTTAAGAATAAGAAATTGCTTGAAACGGCATTAACGCATTCTTCCTACGCGCACGAACATAAGTGCGAGGATTACGAACGATTGGAATTCTTGGGCGACGCGGTGCTCGATTATACGCTGGCGCTTTTATTATACGAAAGTTTTCCGAACAAAAAAGAAGGTGAAATGACAAAAATAAGGTCTGCACTCGCCAAAGAAGATACTCTTTCCGAAGTATCCGATACCCTTAACTTACCAAGCTATCTTCGTATTACGCAAGGGACGCAATCTCATCCGATCCTTAATTCAAAAGCCGTCAAATGCGATTTGTTTGAATCGGTTATCGGCGCGATACTTCTTGATTCCAATAAGGATATGGTTTTAATCCAATCTTTAATAAAAAAGTTATTAAATAAATACCTCGACAGAGATTATACCGATTACAAGTCGCTTTTATATGAAATTTTTGCAAAAAACGACGTTTTTTACAACATTAAAACCGAATCAAACAACGACCCGAAAAATCCGTTTTATACGGCTGTTTTGTTTATAAATAATAAACCCGTGGCAAAAGGTCAAGGCAAAACGAAAAAAAATGCCGAATCGGAAGCCTGCAAAGAGTTTTATAAAAAGAATTTTTAAAAATTTATTAAAATAACGCATATTTCTCTTGACATCGGATACAATAGTGATATAATTGTTTTAGCAATCGAAGATTAGGACTGCTAACAAACAAGCCAATGAGTGCCAGGAGAACAATATGAGCAACGACAATCTTTCCGAACGCAAACAAAAAATACTGAAAGCGGTAGTTGACGAATACATTGTCAGCGCCAATCCGATCTCGTCCGGCGAAATACAGTCCAAGCATTTTTCGGAGATCAGCAGCGCTACTATTCGCAACGAATTATCTGCGCTGGAAGAGATGGGATATCTTATTCAACCGCACGTATCCGCCGGAAGGATCCCCTCAAAAAAGGCTTATTCGCTTTACGTGGAGCGATTTGTAGAAAAATCGCCCCTTACGGAAGACGAAATCGCTTTTATAGAGCAATCCTTTCATTCTCGCTTTGGGAAAGTAGAAGATATCGTTCGGCAGACTGCGAAAGTTATCAGCGATATGACGAATTATACCTCGGTCATCATCCTGAGCAATATAGAGAACGTCCTTTTAAAAGAAATTAAGCTTGTAGGACTCGACGAACATAGCGTTCTTGTCGTCATAATTACGGACAGCGGCATCATACGCGATAAAGTGATCACTCTCAGCACGCCCGTCGACGAAACGTATATTAAAGACGCAAACGCGATGATCAATAAAATATTCTCCGGTCGTTCGATTATCGCTATCCAGCAACCCGACGCTATGATCGACGCGGAACTTGCCGATTTTAAAGAACTTTACGAAAGCGTTATCGAAATTCTTAAAGCTTATTGCAGATCGGAAAATAACGTCGTTATGGAGGGAAGGAGCAAATTCTTACAAAGCTCCGACCAAAGCCGCGAATCTACGAAAGACTTCCTGGAAGTGATCGATACGAACGAAAAGATCGTAGACTTAATCAACGACGGCGCAGGCATCGAATACAGCGTTAAGATAGGAAAGGACGAGAAAGGGGGCATCGATAAGTGTGCCATCGTAACGGCAAAATACCGTTATAAGGGCAAAGAAATCGGTCATGCGGGCGTGATCGGACCCGAAAGAATGAATTACGGAAAAGTCATCAGCATTCTTGAATCTGTCAAGAAAGCCTTAAACGATATAGACGGAGGAGATAATGAGTAAAAAAGAAAAAAAGACTACAGAAGAAGAATTGACGGAGGAGATTATTGAACCGATAGAAATCCCTTCCGACGATAATAAATCGGAGACGGTAGTAGTCGATAAAGCAGAGGAATATAAAGATCTTTTGCAAAGGTTGCAAGCCGAATTCGATAACTATCGTAAGCGTACGCTTGAATCTTCGAAAACGGCCAGAAATGATGGAATCAACGAAATGATTATGGAACTTCTTCCCATTATGGACAGCTTCGAAAGAGGAATTGCGTCGCTGGACGACAGCGCAAAAAGCGGGATGGAATTAATTTGTAAGCAAATGAATAATTTGTTTACGAAATACGGCGTCGAAGTTATTGCTTCCGTCGGCGAAGCCTTCGATCCGAACGTGCATCATGCGATCGCACAAAGCGAAGATCCGGATAACGCCGGCAAAATAGTAGAAGAATTTCAAAAAGGCTATAAAAGAAATAATAAAGTGCTACGCGCAGCTCTTGTGAAAGTAGCACAATAACTATAAAGGAGGAATTTGTATTATGGCTAAAATAATAGGAATTGATTTGGGCACGACAAACTCGTGCGTAGCGGTTATGGAAGGCGGCGAAGCCGTCGTAATACCCAACGCGGAAGGGGCAAGAACCACTCCTTCTGTCGTCGGCTTTGCAAAAGACGGTCAAAGACTTGTCGGACAGGTAGCGAAGCGTCAGGCTGTCGTTAACCCCGATAAAACAATTTCTTCCATCAAAAGAGAAATGGGTACCTCTCATAAAGTCGTTATCGACGGAAAGTCTTATACTCCGCAAGAAATTTCCGCAATGATTTTAAGTAAATTGAAGCAGGACGCCGAGGCCTACCTCGGACAAAAAGTAACGCAAGCCGTTATTACGGTTCCGGCTTATTTTTCCGACAGTCAACGTCAAGCGACAAAAGACGCCGGTAAGATTGCCGGACTTGAAGTCCTCAGAATCATTAACGAACCAACCGCCGCGGCTCTCAGCTATGGCTTGGATAAAGAATCGGCAAATCAAAAGATTTTGATCTACGACCTCGGCGGCGGAACTTTCGACGTCTCTATTCTGGAACTCGGCGACGGCGTATTCGAAGTGCTTGCCACCAACGGCGATACGCGCCTCGGCGGCGACGACTTCGATAACGAGATCATCAAATGGATCGTAAACGAATTCAAAAATGAATCGGGCGTCGACCTTTCTTCCGATAAGATGGCGATGCAACGCGTCAAAGAAGCCGCTGAAAAGGCGAAGATAGAACTGTCCGGCATTCAAAGTGCCAACATCAACTTGCCCTTTATTACCGTCGGACCGAACGGCCCTCTGCATATCGACATGAACTTAACCAAGGCCAAATTTGACAGTATGACCGAATTCTTAGTTAAGAAGACGCTCGGGCCGACTCAGCAGGCCTTGAAAGACGCAGGCTTGAGCGCTTCTCAGATCGATAAAGTCGTGCTCGTCGGTGGATCGACTCGTATCCCCGCCGTTCAACAAGCCGTTAAAAACTTGACCGGTAAAGAGCCCTATAAAGGTATTAACCCGGACGAATGCGTTGCGCTCGGCGCGGCCATTCAGGGCGGCGTTCTTGCGGGCGACGTAAAAGACGTACTCTTGCTTGACGTTACGCCGTTGTCCCTCGGTATTGAGACGATGGGCGGCGTCTTTACCAAGTTGATCGACCGTAACACCACCATTCCGACCAAGAAGTCGCAGATCTTCTCCACCGCCGCCGATAACCAGACCAGCGTCGACATTCACGTATTGCAGGGCGAACGCGCAATGGCCGCCGACAATAAGACCCTCGGACGTTTTGAGCTGACCGGCATTCCTCCGGCAATGAGAGGTATCCCGCAGATCGAAGTTACGTTTGATATTGACGCAAACGGTATCGTCAGCGTTACGGCCGTAGATAAGGGCACGGGCAAATCGAACAATATTACCATTACCGCTTCGACAAATCTGACCGAAGACGATATCGATAAGGCGGTTAAAGAAGCCGAAAAGTATGCGGAAGAAGATAAAAAGAGACGCGAACTCATCGATATGAAGAATAACGCCGAACAGCTTGTTTTTGCAGTCGAAAAGACTTTGAACGAGTCCGGAGATAAACTCGATCCTGCGGATAAGACGACGCTTGAACAGGCAGCCGCTACCGCCAAAGATAAATTGAGCAAGGCGACCACGGTCGAGGAAGTTAAAGAATTGACCGAAGAACTGAGCAAGGCGACCAACCCGATCTTCACCAAACTTTATCAGCAAGCCCAGCAGGCCGGCGGAGACGCCAACGCGGCGGGCGCTGACGACAGTACTATCAACATTAACCCGGATGACATAAAGTAAAATGGCAGAAAAAGATTATTATTCCATTCTGGGCGTAAAAAAAGAGGCGAGTGCGGACGAAATTAAGTCCGCATATCGTCGTCTTGCAAAAAAGTATCACCCAGACGTATACGCTACGGCACCGGATGCCGAAAAGAAACAAGCGGAAGAAAAGTTTAAAGATATACAACACGCTTACGACGTTCTCAGCGATCCGCAAAAAAAAGCTGCTTACGATCAATACGGAAGCGAAGACGGGCCGATGGGCGGCGGAAGCGGTTTTAATCCGTTTTCCGGCGGATTCGGCGGCGAGGGAGGATTCGATTCTTTCTCCGACTTTATTAATATCTTTACCGGCGGCGGAAGAAGCTCTTCCCGTTCGAAAAGAAATCTTGACGGCGACGACGTTGAAGTTACTATTAACCTCTCTTTCAAAGAGGCTTGCTTCGGCGTAAAAGATAAAGAAATATCCTTTATGCGCGTAGAAAAATGCGCGACGTGTAACGGCACAGGCTCTACCAATCCCAACGGCGTTCATGTTTGCAGCAAGTGTCATGGCTCGGGCTTTATTAACGTTCAGCAAAGAAGTCTGTTCGGCATAATGACGTCTCAAAGAACGTGCGATATGTGCGGCGGCACCGGCAAAACGGTCACCGATAAATGTAAGGACTGCGGCGGGAAGGGAACACTCAGGCGTCAGAAGACGATAAAAGTCAATATCCCGGCGGGCGTTGACAATGGTCAGATGATGACGATCAGAGGAGAAGGTTGCGCTCCGTCCGGACAAGGCGGCAATTACGGCAATCTGATTCTTGTGTTCAAAGTCGCTCCGCATTCGCTTTTTGTTCGTGAAGGAAACGATATAAGTTTTGAATATCCTATCACGATCATGCAGGCTACGCTTGGCGCAAAGGTATCGATACCCACGCTGAACGGTTCGACAATCATTGATATTCCCGAAGGGACGCAACACGGCACGGTACTACGTATTCGCGGTAAAGGCGTAAAGGACCTCAGAAGAGACGCTTACGGCGATATGTACGTTCATATCGTAGTCGACGTTCCTAAGGGGCTGAATCGGAAACAGCGCGAAGCAGTCCAAGCCGCGCAGGACGCTCTGGATAAAGTGCGTTATGATAAAATAGACAAATTTAACAGAAGTTTAAGAGACCTATAAACTATGAAATGGTATGAAATTATTGTCAATACGACATCGGAAGGCAGCGACTTAATAGCCGATGCCTTTTTTTCCGTTGGCTGCACCGGCGGAGTAAAAATAATGGATAAAAACGACGTTCGGGACATCATAGAAAACGGATCGCTTTGGGATTATATCGACGACGAACTTTTACAAGCGGACGCCACGGCGCGCGTAAGCGGTTTTTTCAGTCCGGAAGAGGTAGAAAATAAGCTGAAAGAATTTTCCGATTATTGCAAAGATCACGATCTACCGATAGGGGAAATTAACATCTCCGAAATCGATGATTCGGACTGGTACGATAATTGGAAGAAATACTATTCTCCTATCCGGGCGGGCAAATACTTTATTGTTCCTAAATGGTTGCAACAGGATTGCGATAAAGACATGATCAAAGTTCTGATAGATCCGGGAATGGCATTCGGTACCGGCTCGCATGAGTCGACGAAAATGTGTCTGATGCTGATGAGCGACGAGAACTTTACGGAAAAAGCAGTCATCGACGTAGGCACGGGTAGCGGTATTCTCGGCACGGCGGCTCTTCTTTCCGGAGCAAAGAACTGTTATATGTGCGACATCGACAGCGTGGCTGTTAAAGCGGCGAAAGAGAATGCAGAACTCAATAAAGTGACCGATCGCGCAATGATAGAAAACGCCGATCTTCTCACAAAGAGCAATCAAAACGGCGATATTGTCCTTGCAAATTTGACGGCCGATATCCTGATCCGACTTTCTGAAGGTCTGACCGATCATATTGAGCAAGGCGGGATTCTTATTTGTTCGGGTATCATTCATTCTCGCCTGGAAGAAGTTAAGCAAGCTTTTATTTTGGCCGGACTTAAACAAATGAATCATGTAACGATGGGCGAATGGGACGCGCTGAAATTTATTAAAGAGTAGCATGGATCTGAAACGATTTTTTTCAAACGAACCTATCGATGAGTATGCCTATCTGTACGGACAGGAATTCATTCATGCAGTAAAGGTAGTTCGTTTAAAAATCGGTTATAAACTGATTGTTTGTCAAGGCGACGACAAAGATTATTACTGCACGGTAGAAGAAATATCAAAAAATTACTTGAAAGCAAAAGTTGATGAAATCAGGCGCAACGAAACTGAAATCGGCCGAGAAATCATCCTTTATATCGGACTGAACAAGGATATCGATACGGTCGTTCAGAAAGCGGTCGAATTGGGCGTTACAAAGATCGTACCGTTTTATTCTCAGCATTCAAACGTAGATAAGATCAATCGCCAACGTTTGGAGACGATCGTGACGGAATCATCCAAACAGTGCGGCAGATCGCGCCTTGCCAAAATAACCGACCCTATACGTTTTTCAGAAATAGAAGGCAAGAATGAAACAATCTTTGCATTTTATGAATTCGAACGTAACTTGAAAGTGTCGGAAGTGCCACTCCCTGATGGCGACATCGGCATCGTTATTGGGTCCGAAGGCGGTTTTTCCGTTGAAGAATATCAAACCATGCTCGAAAAAAATTTTTTTGTTCTCACGCTCGGAAAAAGAATACTGCGCGTTTCGACGGCTGTAGTCAGCGCTATCACACTTGTTAACGAAAAAATAGGAGAACTATGAAAGCCGTCGTCTTTACCCTCGGATGTAAAGTCAATCGATACGAATCCGACTATATATCGCAAGAATTGTTAAAAAAAGGATATGAAGTATCGGACGCCCTTTCTTACGCCGATATATACATAATCAATACGTGTGCCGTTACGGCCGAAGCGGAACGCAAATCGCGTCAAGCGATCACTCGTTGTAAAAGATTTAACGAAAAAGCGCGTATTTTTATTATCGGATGCGCTTCGCAAAAGAACGCTGAGGCATTTGAAAAGGATAACGTCGTTTACATCGGCGGAACCGGCGCAAAATACGACGTTTTAAATAGACTTGAACAAAGAGAGAGGATTGTGCTCGAAAATGATTTACCCGCCGATTTCGAAGCGGGATTCTTGTTCACACCGTCCAGAACAAGATCTTTTATTAAAATTCAAGACGGATGCAATAATTTCTGTTCCTATTGCGTTATACCTTACCTTCGAGGAAGAAGCCGCTCCGCCACGATAGAATCAATCGTTAAAGAAGCCGAAATACTCGCTGAAAAAACACCCGAGATCGTACTGACCGGTATCAATACGATGGCGTTCGGAAAAGAAAGAGGGGAGTCTCTTTCCGATCTGATCCGAGCGTTGAAAAACGTGGACGTAAGAATACGATTAAGCTCTTTTTATGCAGAAGGTATTACCGAAGAATTAATGGACGCACTGTATTCGCTGAAAAAATTTTGTCCACACTATCATTTGTCTCTTCAAAGCGGGGATGAAAAGGTGTTAAGAGACATGAATCGACGCTATACCCCGGATATTTACCGAAAAAAAATAGAGCTCGTGCGCTCCTATGATAAAGACGCTTCCGTGACAACGGATATCATCGTCGGCTATCCCACGGAGGATGAATCCGGTTTCCGCAATACGTACGATTTCTGTAAAGAAGCGGCCTTTTCGGACCTGCATATCTTTCCTTTTTCTCCAAGAGAGGGAACCGTCGCTTATCAATTAAATAAATTATCGTCCTCTGTCGTCGCAAGAAGGGAATCGGAGCTTTTTTCATTGAGAAACGAGCTGAAAAAAAACTTTATGAAAAGTTGCCTCAACAAAACACAAGAAGTTCTTGTGGAAGAAAAAGAGGGCGAGTATTACGTCGGATATTCGAGAAATTATGTGAAAACATATGTTTCTTCGCCCGATCAAATAGTAATTACCACACCGTTGGAACTGTATGCCGACGGAATAAAATAACAAGGAGACTATTATGAACGACTGCATTTTTTGTAAAATCGCAAACGGGATCATTCCTTCCCAAAAGTTATACGAAGATGACGTGATGATCATCATCAAGGACATAAATCCCCAAGCAAAATTGCATTACTTAGCTATCCCGAAACAACATTTTTGCGATATTACGGAGCTTAGCAAAAACAGTCCGGAAACGCTGACGCATATTTTTTCCGTCATTGCCGACAAAAAGGACGAACTTGGTTTTAAAGACGGTATGCGAGTCATTACAAACGTCGGCGAAAACGGTTGTCAGAGTGTAAAACACATTCATATACACATGCTCGGCGGAGAAAAACTTGCCGAAAAAATGGGCTGATATGTATTCTACAGAACAAAAATATACAAACGTAATCCTCGTCAGGGTCGATAAAGACAAAGAGGAAACAGGCGTTTTCGATGAATTGACCGATTTGGCGCACACTGCGGGATATCTGACAGTGGGTACGTTGACGCAACGACGAGAAAAACCGGATCATACGTTTTATATTGGTACGGGGAAGGTACAGGAATTGGCGGAAGCCATCAAAGCGCTCGACGCCGAAAAAGTCATATTCGACAATGAAGTCAGCCCGAGTCAACTGAATAATCTCGAAAAAGAGTTAAAGATCCCCGTTATTGATCGCGCAACTTTAATTCTGGAAATTTTTGCCGCGCATGCGACGAGTAACGAAGGTAAACTCCAAGTGGAATTGGCGCAAAAAAAACATGCTCTGCCGCGTGTGCTCGGACAAGGTATGATCCTCTCGAGAACAGGCGGAGGCGGCGGTGGGGGCGCTGGCGCACGACGCGGAGGCGGCGAACAACAACTCGAACTTGACCGAAGAACCATTCGCGAGGAGATAAAGGATCTCGAAAGACGACTTGCTAAAACTGCCGAAACAAGACGTTTACGCCGAAATAAACGGAATAAGACAGAAATAAAATCTGTTTGTATCGTCGGATACACAAATGCAGGAAAGTCAACCTTAATGAACAACCTGACGAAAGCAAACGTCCTTGAAAAAGATATGCTGTTCGCAACTCTCGATCCCGTATCAAGAAAGATGTGGCTGGCGCCGAAAAAAGAATTTATTATTACGGATACAGTCGGTTTTATTTCTCGTTTACCGCATGAATTCATAGAAGCATTTAAGAGCACGCTCGAAGAAACGACGGAAGCCGATCTTATTTTACTCGTATGCGACGTATCCGACAAAGATTTTGTGCAAAAATACGACATTGTAAAAGGTGTTCTGAAAGAAATCGGCGCCGATACCATTCCCGTTCTGTCTGTTTTTAATAAGACCGATAAGTTATCGGATAACGACTTTTTGCCGCTCGACGGCGTTTGCGTCAGCGCAAAAACGGGTAAGGGAATACGGGAACTTAAATCTCAAATATCACAGAGATTATTCGGTGAGAAATACGAATGGTAACGATATCTCTAAAACACTTGATTTTTCTTTGAAATCGTATTATACTATAAGCGATGCTAGATGGGGAGTCAGCGGTGCCCTGTAACCTGCAATCCGCTACAGCAGGATCGAACGCCCACCGAGGCGATATATATGGAATGCAGCTATAAATAAGGAGTGTTGATCGTAAGGTCTTGTACAATCTCACATTGTGAACCGTGTCAGAGTTTGATCGCAGCAGCACTAAGCAAAGGTTGGGATGTGTTACGAGGAAGCTTTAAAGGAGCCACCTGTTTATATTCCGGTTCGGTATCTATCGTCGGAGTGGGTGCATTTTTTTTATTGCGCTTTACTTTAAAAAATCTGATTGTAAGAAATGAAATTGACAAGAAAGGGCTATAATAGTATAATTAAAATACTATAATGAGGTAAAATGCATCAAATTAAAAACAGAGCGGACGTCCCGTCAAGCAGAAAATGGATTTTAACGGATATTCTTACAGAAGATCAGATAGAAAAAATGATCGAAGACGTGCGCAGCGCGACCGAGTCTTTACGAGCTTTTTCGGGTAAAATCAATGAGAATAACGTTCTCGAAGTACTACTTACCGTCAGCAGAACAAGTTATATCCTCGAAAAACTTTACGTTTATGCAAATATGAAGTGGGACGAAGATAAATCCAACTCCCCCTATGCCGAACTTTCTTCTCGTATAGAGATGCTTGCGACCGACTTTTATTCGGATACTTCTTTCGTTGCACCCTCTATATCCGCAATGAAAAAGAGCGTATTGGAGAGGATGAAAAGAGATCCTGACTTCGACTATTTTTCGATGTATCTAAGCGAGATCATCCGCAAAAAGAAACATTTACTTTCCGGCAAAGAAGAAGCGATCCTCGCAAAAAGCGGTTCTTTTGCAGACGGATTCAAAACGGCGTTCTCCGTTTTCGATAACGTTAACGTTCCGTTCGGCACGGTAGAAATCGATGGAGAGTCTCAAAAATTGACGCACGGACTTTATTCAATTTTGATGCAAAATCCGGACAGAGAAGTTCGAAAAAACGCATATGAGGCTATGTATAAAGGGTACGTATCCATGATTAATACCGTTTCGGAAATCTATGCGGGAAGCGTCAAAGCCGACTGTTTTTTTGCGAACGTTCGAAAATACGATAATAGTCTCGCGCAAGCTTTATACTCGGATAACATACCGGTTAAGGTTTATGAAAATTTGATAAAATCCGTACGCAAAAATGCGAAAAAAATGCACGATTACGTCGAATACAGACGAAAAACTTTGCAAGTTGACCAATTAAAGATGTACGATATGTACGTCTCTCTTGTTAAAGAAACCGAAAAAGAGTATCCTTTCGACGACGCATATGAAATCGTTTGCAAAGCTCTTTATCCTTTGGGCGAAGAATACGTCGACATCCTTCGCCAGGCTAAAAAAAGCGGGTGGATAGACGTCGAGGAAACGCCGAACAAGAGAAGCGGAGCCTATTCTTGGGGGGTATACGGGACTCATCCATACGTGCTTCTGAATCACAAGGGCACCGTTCACGATCTATTTACCATTGCGCACGAAATGGGGCACGCAATGCATTCTTATTACAGCAATAAAACGCAATGTTATGAAAAAGCGGGCTACTCTATTTTTGTCGCCGAAATCGCAAGCACCGTCAACGAAGTCTTATTAATAAAATATTTGCTCAAAACGGCAGAAGGGAACGATAGAAAGTATCTCTTATCATACTATCTCGACATGATTCGCACGACGCTTTTCCGTCAAACGATGTTTTCGGAATTCGAAAAATTTACCCACGAGACGATTGAACGCGGAGAGCCGCTCAGTTATCGCGTTATGTGTGAAAAATACGCCGAATTAAACAAGTATTATTACGGAGATGCCGTAGAAACAGACGTAAATATTTCGTACGAATGGTCGCGTATCCCGCATTTTTACAATGCTTTTTACGTATATAAATACGCTACCGGCATTACTTGTGCAATCAATATAGCCAACATGCTCCTTTCCGACCCGAAAAAGATTATAGACTATAAAAGATTTCTTTCGGCGGGAGGCAGCGCTTATCCTTTGGAAATCATCGGGTATTTGGGAATCGACCTGACCAAGCTTGAACCATACAAAGTCGCTATGAAAGAGTTTTCCGAAACGCTAAAAGAACTGCTGAAAACAAAATGAAAAAAGTAATATGTTTTATCTTAATCGTCGTCCTTTTTATTCTTGTCGTTACGATCTCGGGATGTACTTATGCGGCGGTAAACGATACGGATGACGATACCCAAAAAAACGGAACCGATCTTGACGGCGGTTATGCCAGGATTTCTTATCATAACTACGTTCAGTATGTCAGCGGTTATTATTTTGCATTTAGATTGACGTACGATTACGACTACTATCAAAAAAAGAAAAGCACCTTAAACGTTCTCCTTAACGAACTTGGCGAATCGTTTAAAAACAACGGTTATGACGTCTCCGTTAATGATCTTTCCGGAGAAATGACCGCGTCACTTTCCTTTAAAAGTACGGAAGAATATTTAAAATATACGGATTACAATGGATTTTTGCCGCAAGAGAGCAGTTATGATTCAGTAGAGAAAAAAGCGTTTTATATTGATAGAACCTCCAAGTCGAAAACTATATTTACAGATATCGATAAAGAATATAAATTTATCGGAAGAATCTATTCCGTCGGATGCCTAAAAGCGGGGATTGATAAAAACGACGTCTTGCTGCAATACGTTTACGGAACGCCGTATAAAGAAAAGTTTCTCAAAACCAACGCTGATCAGGTAGTATATTCGCCGGAAAATAGTATTTATCTTCATATTTTTAACATGAATATGGACACGCGCGACAGAGAAATCATTCTTATCAATCATTCGCCCAACGTAACTGCCTGGTATGCGGTTACGATCGCCGCAGGCGTAATCGTTTTTGCCATTCCGCTTACGGTTTATCTGGTAAAAAGGAAGAAAAAGGAGTAAACCATGGCTGCCAAAGAAAAAAACGAGACGCAAGTTGCAAAAATATTTCCGCATAACTTCGAAGCCGAACAATCTGTTTTATGTTGTTTGCTCATCGACGGGAACGCCGCCTCAAAATACGTCGGTAAGCTCTCTCCGGAAGCGTTTTACAATGAAAAACACCGTCATATTTATCAAACGATGCGCGCATTAAACGACGAGAGCGAATCAATCGACGTTATTACCGTCAGCGATAAAATGGTAAAAAACGGGACCGGAAACGAAAAGACTCTGGAATATCTTACAGATTTAACAAACCTTCTTCCGTCTGCGGCAAACTGCGCCAACTACGTCAAAATATTGCATCGAGACATGATACTTCGGAATATCATCGAAAAATGCAATAAAATTATAGAAAACGCATATACGTCTACCAACGAAGAAGAGACGCTCAGGCTCGCCGAAAAAGAAATTTACGGTATCAGCAACGAATTGCAAAAGAACGGTCTCGAACCGATCAGTAAGGCCGCAACGGACTTGATAGAAAGATTAAATCAGTTATCAAAAGACAAAAATGCGTTCCGAGGACTTCCGACCGGCTTCGCTCACTTTGATAAGATCACAAACGGGCTTCAAAAAGGCGATCTTATTATTTTGGCTGCCCGGCCTTCGGTCGGTAAAACGGCGTTTGCTCTCAATATCGTCAATAATATCATTCGCCGTAAAAACGATCCGAAAACGGTTGCTATTTACTCGCTCGAAATGCCCGCCGTGCAGCTTGCGCAACGTATGCTTTGCGATCTTGCAAATGTCCCTATGGATGAAGTAAACTCTGGCGAGTTATCCCCGAGTTCTCACGAACACTTATGGGAACTTACAAAAACTTTGTCTAATTCTCGTGTTTTCGTAAACGATTCCAGCATGATCAGCCCGAACGACGTTGCAGGGCAGTGCAGACGTTTATGCGGTAGCGGACTCGGCTTTAATAAGATCGATCTGATAGTCGTTGACTACCTCGGATTAATGAGTCTGCACGCCGACAATAAGCCTTCCGACGATCGACAACTGGAAATTGCAACAATGTCGAGACAAATGAAAGGTCTTGCCAAAGAATTTAATTGTCCGATCATTCTTCTTTGCCAGATGTCGCGTGGTATCGAAAACAGAAAAGAGAAGACGCCTCAACTATCCGACCTGCGCGAATCGGGTGCTATCGAGCAGGATGCCGATATCGTTTTATTCCTGTCTCGTGAAGACGAAGCGGCAAAACACGACAGTCCCATACTTTTGGATATCAGCAAGCACAGAAACGGAGAACTGGGTCAGATTCGTTTAACGTTCGACGGAAAGCATATGCGCTTTACCGAAAGTAACGATCAAAGCAAGTATGCGATCAAACCGGCACAATCTCAGGGAACCAACGCTCAAATGGATTAATTATCTGACAGATAAAAAACAGGGGTATTCATGAAACTACTGAAAATCGCACTTACCGGAGGGCCCTGCGCAGGCAAAACCGCGGCTCTGAGCCGTATTAAAGAATCTTTTTCCAAAATGGACTATAAGGTTTTTATTATCAACGAAACGGCCACAGAGTTGCGCCTTAGCGGAATCACGCCGCATGAGCTTGGCGTTTATAATTATCAAGCGAAGCAATTCTATCTGCAATGTACCAAAGAAGACGTGTGCGGACAAGAAGCCCTGGCGACGGGCGCGGATAAAGTATTAATCGTATGCGACAGGGGACTACCCGATAATGCGGCCTATCTGACGCCTAACGAATATTACTTCCTGTTAAAAGAACGTAACACGACCCGTCTTGAAACATTAGAGCGTTACGACGCCGTGTTTATGCTTCGATCTGTTTCCAATATTTCCAGAAAAACTTATGATAAAAACATAAATCGGATCCGTACCGAAGACGCAGTTAAAGCACAAGCGCTTGACGATAAGATACTGCTTGCCTGGTCCGACCATCCGAATCTATACGTATTGAACGCAACAAATAATTTTGAAGAAAAAATGAACGAACTTCTCATAGCTATTTCAAATTTTTGCGGCGAAGAAAAACCTTTTCTATTTAACGAAAAATTTATCATATCCTTGCCCGATTTTGAACAATTAGACGTAAAAACGCGTTCCGAAAGAGAAACGTATAAAACCGGGAGCGACAGTTATGCCGTCAAAGAGACAACGGGCGATGAAATCATTTATAAACTTGTCGAAAACAATACCGAATATTATTGCGACCGTCGGGATTTTTTACGCGCCATCGGAAATCAAGAGGAAGCTTATAAGAAAAAGATCTCCTCAACCGTCTATGGCATTTCAAACAAAAACGAATACGTAGAAATCACTACCATGCCGCATTTGGACAAAACGGCGCATATGTGCATTTACAAAAGGACAAAAGAGGAGAAGACGCAGATCCCCGATCTTATTACCATCCTCGAAAAATACGCATAAAGAATATTGCATAAAAAACGCACCTTAGATAGGTGCGTTCATTTTTAATTAATACTTTCTTTTTCTGGCGTTTTCCGCTTTCTTCTTTCTCTTGACGCTCGGTTTCTCATAAACTTCGTGTTTTTTGAGATCACCGATGATGCCGTCAGTAGAACACTTTCTTTTCCAACGACGGAAGGCGCTGTCTACCGATTCGTTTTCTTTAACGTATACCGTAGCCATGATGATTCACCCCCTTTGTTTCGGAAATATTGCTATTATATTATATGATTTCCTTATAAAAGTCAAACCATTTTCCCAAATAAAAAAAATTTGTCGCAAAAAAAGGAAATATATTTTATTGTGACTTATTTTATCCTATTCTGTCACATCATTTACCTCGATATCCTTAATAAAGTAAAATAAAACAGGAGGTAAAGCATGAAAACAGACGTAATAAGAACGGCGAAGATCAGGCTTCAAAGAATGTCCTTGGTTCAATCGGGAGACGATTCTATTTTTTTAAACGGAAAAAAACTTCCTTTGTCAGAAGTGGCTCGATATCGACAGCTGATTGCCGAAGTCCTTGCCGAAGATGAATTCATTAATCCGCTTGAAATTTTGACAGACAAAAAAGAATTATCAAAAATGGATGAAGAAACAAAACAAAGATATTTGTTAAATCTGTCTTCTGTATATTTAAAATTAAGAAATTCTATGAGATAAAAGGATATGCGGCGCATTTTGTCGAATTATTGATTGGTAGACAATATGTATCCGGAAAGTTTTATTGAACAGATTAAGAGCAGATTGGATATTGCAGACGTAATCGGTCAATACATTCCCGTTTCCAGAAAAGGACGGGATTATTGGGCGTGTTGTCCGTTTCACAAAGAAAAAACGCCTTCTTTTCAGATCAGATGCGATCAACAAATATATCGATGCTACGGTTGCGGAAAGCATGGTAATATTTTCACGTTTATGATGGAAGAAAACGGAATGACGTTTATCGAGGCCGTAGAATCACTCGCAAAACGCGCCGGGCTCGAATTGCCGGAACAAACGTATAATCCGGAAGAGGCAAAACGTAAAAAAACGTTGGAAAAAATATATGCCGTCAATAAAGAAACAGCTATGTATTACTATAATTGTCTGAAATCAGACTCCGGTTCTGTAGCCCGAGAGTATCTTGCCGGACGAGAGATTACCTGGTCGACCGTTAATCGATTCGGAATGGGTTATTCTCCCGATTTCGAGACTCTGCCGGATTATCTTACGCAAAAAGGTTTCGATATATCATCCATGAAAGACTCCGGCGTGGTCGGAATAAACAATAGCGGTAAACCGTACGACTTTTTCGGCGGACGATTAATTATACCCATCATAAGCGGGAGCGGAAAAGTGTTAGGCTTTACGGGTAGATTGCTCGAAAAAAAACCGGATTTTGCCAAATACAAAAACACTTCCACGACGCTTGCGTTTAATAAAAGAAAGAATCTTTTTGGCATTAATATTTTTAAAAAATATAAACAAGATGCACCGAGAAAGATGATCCTCGTAGAAGGACACATGGACGTGATCAGTCTGAATCAAGCCGGCATTCCTTATGCCGTCGCCTCGATGGGTACTTCGCTTACGCTTGAACAATGCCGTGAAATAAAACGCTATGCGGACGTTGTTTACGTATCGTACGACGGCGACAGCGCCGGACAAAACGCCACGATCCGAGGACTCGAACTCCTTAAAGGAATGGGTATCGACATTAAAGTCGTATGTCTTCGCGATAATCTCGACCCGGATGATTACGTAAGAAAGTACGGAAGAGACGGATACGAAAAACTAATGCAAGAAGCCTTGCCGCTTATCGATTTTAAGTTGTATACCATTGCAGGACGACACAACTTTAACAGCTACGACGATAAAGTAAAGTATGCCAAAGAAGCGCTTGCCGTTCTGAATGAATTGGACAACGTCGAAAAAGGCGTTTATCTCGAAGAAGTAGCTAAAAAAGGCGGTCTCAGCTTAGAAGCGCTTAACGGGCAGGAGGGGATCGAACGTGCCCCGGAACCGCCGAAAACACCCGCGAAAAATGATGAAAAAGAAAAAAACGCACTGTTTCTCGCAGCTCGGTTTGTTTTATCCTGCATGTATTTTGGAAAACCGTTCGTACGGCTCGTTGACGTCAACGACGAGTACTTTTTTGAAGAAGCCCACAAAAAAGTGATAGGATATGTCATCGAGTGCGGGAAAAAGGGTATTTATCCTCGCGCTGACAAACTTTTTGAAATAATCGATGAAGAAGAAGCGGGCAAGATCATAGACGCTATCGAAGACGTTAAAGAAGAAAATAAAGAAGAATATTACAGGCAAAGTCTTACAAAATTAAAAAAGTTTTTCAAAATCAAGGAAATGAAGAGGTTGCTTGACGAATTAAACAATGCGGATGCGGATGAAGATAAAAAATATGAAATCAAGCGGAAAATTGCCGAATTAACCAAATTTACCATATAGAACAGGAGAAAGAAAATGGCGGAAAAAGAAAAACGAAAGAAACAGGAACTGGAAAAAATAATCGAGCTGTATAAGGAGAAAAAAGCCATTCCGGAAGACGAACTCCTCAACCGCATGGACAGAATCGAGTTAGATGCGAGCGAGATGGAGGACGTTTATAAAACGTTAGAAGATAACGGTATCAAAGTAACGAGCGTTGCCGATCAAGAAAAACTGAGCGAGCAAATGATCCAAAAGATCATGAACGAAGTCAGTATCGACGACTCTGTTAAGATGTATTTAAAAGATATCGGGCGCGTTGCGCTTTTATCCCCGCAAGAAGAGATTGATATCGCAAAGCGCATGGCGGAAGGGGATGAAGAAGCGAAGAAAGAACTTATCAACGCAAACCTTCGTCTCGTCGTCAATATAGCGAAGCGTTACGTCGGAAGAGGAATGCATTTCTTGGATCTGATACAAGAAGGTAACCTCGGACTTATGAAAGCGGTCGAAAAATTCGATTACACGCGCGGATATAAGTTTTCTACTTACGCAACGTGGTGGATCAGACAGGCGATTACCAGGTCTCTTGCAGATCAGGCCAGAACCATTCGCATTCCCGTCCACATGGTAGAGACAATCAACAGAATGACCAAGATCAGCCGTATGCTCCTGCAAAAATTGGGGCGCGAACCCACGCAAGCCGAAATTGCCGAAGCAATGGGTATTCCCGAATCGAAGGTTGCCGAGATTCAAAAGATCGCTCTTGACCCCGTTTCGCTTGAAACCCCCATTGGCGAAGAAGAAGACAGTCATCTGGGTGACTTTATCGAAGATAAAACTACGGCAAACCAACTTGATATTGCCGAGAGCAAGATGTTGAAAGAACAAATTGAAGAAATACTCAATACGCTCGCTCCGCGCGAATCGGCCGTTTTGATTCTTCGTTACGGATTACGCGACAACCGCCCGAGAACGCTCGAAGAGGTCGGCAAAGTATTTAACGTCACGCGTGAGCGTATACGCCAGATCGAAGCCAAAGCGCTCCGAAAGTTGCGCCACCCGAACAAAATCAAAAAATTTCAGGATTTCTTGGATAAATAATGGTCAAACTAAGCCGTCGCTTACAGGCGATTTTGTCCGAACTCGAAGGAGAGACGTGCGCGGATATCGGTTGCGATCATGGGAAATTAATTGTTTCCGCGCTGCTGAATAATAAAGTAAAGTTCGGCTATGCCGTCGATATCAGTAAAAAAAGTCTTGAAAAAGCAGAAGCTTTGAGTCGGGAAGAAAAGGTAGATTCCCGGATGACTTTGCTTTATTCGGACGGCGCGACGGACTTGCCTGAAAAAGTCTCGATCGCCGTAATCGCAGGTATGGGCGCAACGGAAACGGTGCATATTTTATCTCAGAGAGATTTTGCGGATAAATACGTTCTTTCTCCCCATCAAGACCCGCAAATATTGAGACAATTTTTAAAAAACAACGGATTTTTCGTTATAAAAGACTATATAATTTTTGATAAAAAATATTATCCGATTATCGTTGCAAGTAAAGGCGCAACAAATTATTCGGACGAAGAAATGTTTTTCGGAAAGAATCAACCGGAAACTAATGATTTCTTTTCTTACGTATCGTTAAGAAAGAAACAACTTGATAAGTTGAATAACCTGATAGAAGACAAAATAAATCCGAAGACAAAAGCAGAAAAGGAGGAAGCGGACCGTTGGTACAACAAAAAATCATTGAAATAATCGAAGAATTCGCACCTCTTGAAACACAGCTTCCGTACGATCATTGCGGCTTGAAAACAGGCGATTTAAGCAAAGAATTGACGGGCGTTCTCGTCTGTCTCGATCTATCTCCGGCCATTGTCGACGAAGCAAAAGAAAAAAAATGCAATCTGATTATCGAGCATCATCCTTCTATCTGGAACGCTTGGGAAAAGATCGACGTACGACAACCGAAAGTACGTGCTTTGATCGACGCAACAATTAACGATATCAGCGTTTATTCCGCGCATACAAATATTGACTTCGCGCAGGGAGGACTTAACGACATTTTTGCCGGACAAATCGGCCTTTCCAACGTCAAAACGTTTTCTGAAGGAAGAATTGGAAGATTAAAACAAGAAATCGATTTGTACGAATACGCAGAAATGATTAAAGAAGCGCTCGGAGAAAAACACGTAAAAGTAATCTCCGGATCAAAAAATAAAGTCAAAAAAGTTGTTTGCGTAAACGGTGCAGGCGGGGGCGACGAAAAATTATTACTCTCGTGCAGCGAAATAAGCGACGTTTTTGTTACTTCGGAAGTAAAATATAACGTCGCACGATTGTCAAAAGACATCGGATATGCTATAATTGAAGTTGGTCATTTTACAAGCGAAAGAGGTTTTTTGAAACTCATTAAAAATCTGATCGCAAAAAAAATGCCGAACGTGCGCGTTTATGAAGCGGAATGCGTGCAAAACCCCTATGAATAAAGGAGAATATCATGTCACTTCAAAAAATGTTGGAATATCAAAAAACCGACCTCGTTTATTATCGCCAAGAAAAAGAATTGAGGGAATCCGAGGAGCGGAAAAGAGCCATACTTTGTAAAAATAAATTCATTGAATGCAACAATTCTTTACAAGAGCTTTCTAAGGCGTTGGCCGGGTATTTTGCCTCCATGCAAAAAATTTCAGCGAAGCTGACCGAAACGGAAGAAATGAAAGAAAATCTTTCCGCTGAAACAGAATTTAAAACAGAAGACGATTTTGTTCAATACGAAAACCAACTCCAAGAATATGAGAAAATCGTTAACGAATTATCCAAAGAATTTACGAAAGTGACAAAATCCATCGCGGACGCCGCGGCGCAGAACCGCGCCATAAACGACAAAATGGACGCATTGAATCGCGAGTATATGAATTGCACCCAAGCTTTCAATAAAAAGAAAGCTGAATTCGAGGCTAAAACACAAGGTATCAGAAAGTCATTGGACAATATCGCCAAAGAAATCGAACCGAACTACCTAAAACAGTATCAAGAACTACGTAAAAACAAAAAGATGCCGGCGTTTGTTCCGTATATGGATAAAAATTGTAGCGCTTGCGGTATGGATATCTCTATCGAGGTGGACAAAAAATTACAGGACCCGGGAAACATCGCCGAATGCCCGCATTGCGGAAGAATCGTATATAAAATGTAATAACGATCAATAGAAAACCGTATATATTCTTTATAGAAGAGGAAATATGCGGTTTTTTAAAATGAACGGTCTGGGCAACGATTATATTTTTATTGATCAAGAGCAATTTTCCGGGCATATCCCGGATCTGAGTATTCCTTTATTATGCGACAGACATAAAGGAATAGGAAGCGACGGAGTCGTACTATTTAAAAAAATAGATAAGTATGCTCTGTCCATGAATATTTATAACGTAGACGGAACCGAAGCGGAGATGTGCGGCAACGCATTAAGATGTCTGATCAGACATCAGAACGCAATCGGAAAAAAAATAACCGTACAAACGAAAGCAGGAGTAAGGTCAGGCTTTTATGATGGAGAATCTGTATCTATTAATTTAGGGAAACCTGTATCATACGATACGGAATTAAGAAATATAGTGATAAATCATAAGATTTATTGCGGAAAAAAAGTAAACGTAGGAAATCCTCATTTCGTAATAGAAAAGCCTTATGACGAAGCTTTAGCCGGATCTATTTCCGAATGCACGGATTTTTTTCCGTTCCGTACGAACGTCGAATTCGTTACAAAAACAGACGACGGATTTAACGTGCGCATATACGAGAGAGGTTGCGGCGAAACGTTAGCTTGCGGAACGGGGGCCGCTGCGGTACTGATTGCGTCGGGCAGAAAAGAAGCCGTTATCCATCTTCTTGGCGGCACGCTTGTTTGCAGAATAGAAAATAATGAAATTGTTCAAGTCGGCACGGCCGAATACAATTTTGAAGGAGAAATACATGTTTAAAATTAATGAAAACTACAAAAACCTAAAAGAAAGTTATCTTTTTACTGATATTGCGAAAAAGGTAAATGCCTATGCTGCCGCACATCCCGATCAAAAGTTAATTAAAATGGGAATCGGCGACGTAACCCAACCGCTCATTCCCGAAGTCGTCGAGGCTATGAAGAAGGCCGCGACCGAAATGGGCTGCAAAGAATCGTTCCGCGGATACGGCCCGGAACAGGGCTACGCTTTTTTACGCGAAAAAATTGCCGAATACTATCTGAAAGAAATGAACGTAAAACTAGCTCCCGACGAAATATTTGTTTCTGACGGAGCCAAGAGCGATATCGGTAACTTTACCGATCTGCTGGATAACGATAACGTGATCGTCGTTCCGGATCCGGTTTATCCCGTTTATGTCGATAGCAACGTGATGCTTGGTCGTAAGATCGAATACATATTCGGCAACGAAAAAAACGGGTTTTTACCTCTACCGGATGAAAACACGAAAGGAAACGTATTTTATCTATGTTCTCCCAATAACCCGACCGGCGCAACTTTTTCTCGCGATCAACTTAAAATTTGGGTTGAATTTGCGTTAAAAACCAACGCCCTTATCCTTTTTGACGCCGCTTATGAGGCGTTTATTCAAGACGATCTG
>JAEDHK010000021.1 GCA_016297005.1 Clostridia bacterium | reverse complement strand
GTTCGGTCGATAATGGCAATCTCTCTGCCATTGCCGTCCTTTTTCATATTGACTACCTTATCGCCCCTTGCGGTTACTTTCGTGTAGTCCTGCGTGTTTTGATTGTCCAATTCTTCTTTGTCCTCCTTGTCTAATTGTTCTTTGAACGTTTTTACATATTTGCGATAGGACGAGATAAACCCGTCCACTACCGCAGGGTGCGACTGAACGGTAAATAGCCTGCGGTCATCTTTACTGTTATTCACGGTAAATGTTTTTGCCCACGCTTTATTGTCCGGGCTGAATCTGCCGTCATAGTCCAACTCTTGCACGGTGTTTGCAAGAACGTAATTCATACGCTCTTCGCCGTAAAGGGCAAACAGGTCTTTGATAAAGTCGGTGTTCAGGTGCAACCCGTCGAAATTTTCGCCGATACCCTTTTCGACGTCCAATCTGCAATTTCGGTTTATCCCCGTCGCTTCGAGAGGAAGCTTTCGGTTATACGCCGCTTTCATTGCAAACCTTGCCGCGTCATCGCCCAAGTTCAATTCGGGTTCGTCAATATCCCTTTCAAGTTTCAAAAACGTGACGTTCTTTTCTTCAAGAGAGTCCGTTGCCATATAGCAAACGGGCGCGGCAACGATATACTCGTCTGCCTGTTCCTGAATCCTTGCAAGCGTATCTACGCTCAACTTATCTTTGAAATAATAGAACGCCGTATCTTCCTCGTCTTTACCGAAGTAAACGGTATTGTCCTTTGCGAGAAACTCGCTTATCACGTCGGAATGATAATGGTCGCAGTACCCGCGAATAAAATCTACCGTATCTTCGCCCGTGTTCACGCTCGCATATTCCGAGCCGATGAAATCGTCGTAGAGGTTTTGCAGTATGCCGCCGTGATCGACTTCTTCATACAGAGCGCGGAAATATTCTTCGTCGAAATCGTAAGATTCGATTGTTTCCATAAGCTCTGTCTTAACGTGAATCTCGTAATTGTGATAGAAAATATCTTCGGCAGGCTTTGCCGTAACGCTCGCCTTGAACTCGTCGAATTCCTTTTCCACGCTTTCCCTCACGCGTTCCGAATAGCTTTGCGATTCCTCTTGTAATATGCCGTTTATCGGCTTATAGCCAGACTTTTGCAACTTTTCTTCGAGATACGGTTTGAGTTTTTCTTCTGCAAAATCGTCATACCATTCGTCATACGGATAATTCTCGTCGCTCTTGTTGAAATACGAATCCTCGAACTCAGGCTTTAAGTCGCAGACAATATCTTCAAACTTATCTTCCTCGTCGCCGAGCCTACTTAGCCAATGGATTTCTTCCAGCTTTTCGTCCATAAACTCGTCGAAATTGATGTCGTTTACGGTATCGACGGCATATTCGTTCAATACCGGATCGCTGATATTCTCCGCCAATGCGGTATAAACGCTGTCATTATCCCAACCATAGTGTTCGTAAAGAAGGTCGAGAGGAAAACGCTTGTGATAGTTTTCAAGCAAAGGCTTGATAAACGGTTTTGCTTCTTCGCTCGGCGCAAGCTCCCCGTGCAACGCTTTTTCGATTGCTTTTCGTTCCTCGTAAAAACGGTCGGAGATCGGATCGGCATATCCTGCGTCCACATAACTCATCTCTTCATTGATAACGACGCCTGCGCTTTCCACAACGCTACGCCAAGCGGTCAGATACGCTTTGCCTTTTTCGGAAGAAATAAATTCTTCCCAATCAGGTTTTTCCACCCCGTAAAGACTGTCCGTATCTTCAAACTTATCGTCCTCTACCAAACTGTCGGTATCGTTTCGATTGAGTTTATGGAGTTCCACGCCTGCGGCGTATAATACTCTCGCCGTTCTGACTCTTACGGGCAGCATACCGTCCCAAGTGTAACCGTATTCGTGCATTTGTTCGCCCGTTACGGTATAATCGGGAAGTAAATCCACCTGCATTTCCGCGACTTTGTCGGTTTCGTCGATAAACGCTTTTTCTTCTTCCGGTTCGTCGAAAAGCGAAATCTTAAACCCTGCGTCCGTAAGAACGTTCGCAAAGTCCTGAAAGTCTTTTTCGCTGATCGTCAGCATTTTGACTTCTCCGTTTTCCGCCTTGAAATAATCGGGCGACATATCCGAAAGAACGATGATTTCTTCCGCCGTTTTACCGAAACAGGTGTACTCTCCGTTCTTTACGGAGAACACGAGCGATTCGGGGTTCTGATTTTCTATTTGCTTGTATTGCCTATAAAGGCTTTCTGTCATTTTTGCTCTCCTTTTTTTGATTTTCTTTGCGGGAGCGGTCGGCTGTTCCCGTATTTGCGGCAACGCCGTATAATTATCGCCCGTTTCCGCTTGTTCGTTTTCTTCTCCGTCGTCGATAACCACCTCGTCGCGCTTGTTCAGGTCAAGTTCGGCGTTAAGCTCGGAAAGTTCCTCATTGAGCAGTATAATCTTCTCTTTATGCTCGAACGGCACGGTTACCTGCTCTTTGGCTACTTCAAAATCGGCTTTTGTGGCTTCCAAACGCTTTACCGCTCTTTCCTCTCGCTCCGCAAACTCTTTTACGAAGTTCTCCAAACGCGTCAGATTTCCGCTTGCGCTTTCGCCGATGTCCATTCGGTACTGTCCTGCGCCCGAAAGCGTTATGCTGCGCTCGTTCGTTAAAAGTTCCAACGGGTTCAGACTGATTTTGAAACCGCAATACTCCGCCACGACCGTATCCGTCTTGTTATGGAACAATGCGTCCATAAGGGCAAGTCCGCCGTTCTTTTTTCCGTTTTCCACGCTTTCCGAATACACCGTTCCGCCGACGTTTATCTCAAACGTATCGGGCTTGTAGTTCGCCCGGATCAGTTCGACGTCTTTTTGTACCCTTTCAAGATACAGTTCCTGTCTTTGGATCTGTTCGGGAAACTCTTTGCGGATTTTGTCCTGCAATGCGTACAACTCTTTTTTGTATCGGCTCTCTAAATCGCGCAATCTTGCCATTTCCATATCGAGTTCCATTTTTCGCTTAATCTTCGGGTTTGCCGAAGTGATTGCCTTGATTTCGGCATACGACAAAGTTGTTTCGTCGATGTCGTCGGCTTCTCTCACCGTCATATCTCCCTTTTCAATCTGCGAAATGAAACGCTGTTTGTTTTCGAGAATCTGATAGGAATAGCTGTCGAAGGTACGCTCCGTCGCGTAGGTGTAAATGCGGACGCTCTTATTCATATTGCCTTGCCTGATACCGCGCCCGTCGCGTTGCGTAAAGTCGCGCGGACGGTAAGGCGCGTCCAAATGATGCAGAGCCACGAGCCGCTTTTGTACGTTCGTTCCCGCGCCGCACTTCTCGGTGCTGCCGATAAGAACGCGGATTGTGCCTGCGTTTACCTTATCGAAAAGGTCTTGCTTTTGCTTGTCCGTGTTCGCGTCGTGGATAAAGGCAATCTGTTCTTCGGGGATTCCGCGCTCTACGAGCTTGTGCTTTAAGTCGTTGTAGGCGTCGAAGTCCTTGCCGTATTCGTAATCGGAATATGCTTTCTTCGGCGTGGACAAATCACAGAATACAAGTTGCGTGCCTTTGATTTCCGCAGAGCTTTGCCACTCCTCAAACACGTTCTCCGCGCAATAGTTGAGTTTGCTGTCGTTCTCGTCCGCCATCATCGGATCGATACATCTCGGATCGAGGGCGAGTTTCTTGCCGTCGCCCGTGACTTTGAGCATATTGTCGATATGCGGATCGACACCGCCGCCGTATATTCTGTCGGCGCGCTCGGCAATCTGTTCCGTCAGTTCGATAACCGTATCCGTCGGCTTTATCGTTACGACTTTCCGCTCTGCTTCCGGCACTTCGAGTTTTACGTCCGTTTTCACGTCCGCAAACGAGTGGTACAGCGTTAAAAGTTCGGGCAGGTTCGTGAATTTTGCAAATCTCGTTCTTGCCCTGTACCCTTTGCCCGACGGCGCAAGTTCAAGCGCCGTTACCGTTTCGCCGAAGTCAGCCGCCCACGCGTCGAAGTAGTTGATACCGAGCCGTTCAAGCGTTTGCTTTTGCAGATACGTCTGCATCGTGAACATTTCCGTCATACTGTTCGATATGGGCGTTCCCGTCGCAAACACTACGCCTTTGTCGCCGCCGTGCAGTTCGTTGATGTATTCGATTTTGAGTTGCAGATCGCTCGCTCTCGCGCTGGCGGCGTTGGAAATACCCGCTACGTTGTTCATCTTCGTAAACAGGAACAGGTTTTTATACGCGTCCGCTTCGTCCACAAAGAGATAATCAACGCCGAGTTTCTCAAAGATAAGCACGTTGTCTTTCTTCGATTCGTCGAGTAGCTTTTTGAGTTGCGCTTCACGGTTTTTCTTGATACGCTCCAAGTTCTTTACAGAACCTGACGGAGAGTTGCTGTTCTCCCACTGCATTTCGATACTGCGTTCGATCGATTCGATTTCTTCCTGAATCTTTCGTATCTGCCGCTCGGAAGAAACGTTGATTTTCGCAAAACTGCTCTGCGCAATGATGACTGCGTCCCAATCGCCCATCGCCACTTTGGAAACGAATTGTTCTCTGTGGTCTTTATCCAAGTCGTCTTTGGTTGCAATCAGGAGTTTCGCCGTCGGATACAGAAGTCTGAATTGATTTGCCCATTGCTGTACCAAGTGGTTCGGTACGGCAATCATCGGCTTTTTCGCAAGCCCGTATTGTCTTAACTTCATACAAGCCGCGCAGATCGTAAACGTTTTTCCGCTACCCACGATATGGTGCAAAAGCGTATTTCCGCTCGTGATAATGCGGTGTACCGCGTCTTTTTGGTGCGGGCGCAGTTCGATAGCCGGGTTCATTTCGGGGAATTTCAGATAGCCCCCGTCGTATTTCGGCAGTCTGATTTGGTTGAACAGTCTGTTGTAGATCGCTTCCAACTCATCGCGCCGACCGGGACTTGCGAATATCCAATCCTTGAACGCTTCCTTGATTTTGTTCTGTTTCTCCCTCGCCGCTACCGTTTCCGACTGATTGAGTACGCGCTTTTCTCTGCCGTCCTCGTCTAAAACCGTATCGTAAATCTGCGTAAACCTCTGATTCAGACAGTCCTCGAATAGCCTGTAAGCATTTGCGCGGGAAGTGCCGTAAACGTTCGTTATCTTCATCGAGCGGTAATTTCTCGCATAACTCGTCGTGCGGTCAACGCGCCAACTCGAATCGTGTTTGTTGTAATAAAGTTCGATTCCGTCCCGCATATAGTACGGCATATCGATGAGCTGACAGAAAAATTCTTTGTATATCTCCTTATCTATCCAGCTCGTGCCGATTCTCACCGCTATGTCCGACGCCTTGATGGGCGCGGGTTGCACTTCTTTCAACGCGGCAACGTTCTTGTCGTAGTCGATAAGGTCGGGAAAGTCCTGTTTGTAACGCTCCGCCATCTGTAACTTATCCACCACTCTGCCCGAAAGGTATTCTTCCGCCGTTTCAAAGCCCGAATATTTATCTTC
>JAEDHK010000020.1 GCA_016297005.1 Clostridia bacterium | reverse complement strand
TTTCCGAGCGTTCCGCCGCTGATCTTAATATGGTTGTTTGCAAAACAGCCGCGTATGCAGTAACCGTCGGGATTAAGGAAGTTCTTAAGATTGCCGCCGTATACCGCTATATTACCGTAGAGCCAAGTTTCGCCGCCGTCATTGGACGTCCCGCCTACGTTGATTCCTCCGATAACGTAGTTCTCGTATGTGAACAGGAAAGTTCCGCCGTAAATATCAAGCAAACCGTATCCGATATTTATCGCCGATGTGTCGATATACGAAGAAGTGTCTGAGACGTATTCTCTGTGGAACAGAATCGATCCATTTCCGTTGCCCGATTCGTTGCAATCGAAAATACGCAGGGTCGCGCCCTCTGCCACCATTATTTGCGGATACATTCCACGAATGGTGATACTGTATCCGTTAAGACATATCGAAAGGTTATTCCTAACGGTAAAGCCGTTATAATTACTATCCCAATAAACGTCACTCGTGAGATAATAGTTTCCTCCGTTTATGAAAGAATTGTAAACGTCATCACTATTGAGCGCAGTGAACGTAATATCGTTGTGTTTATGCGGGATAATCGCTACTACCTCGATATAATATTGACTCGGATACAACACGACAGTCTCTGTCGGCGTAATAGTCGCGACGGTGCCGTCCTCACTTAAATTAAAGTTGAAGTAAGTTCCGTCAAATGACGCAGTCTGATAATTTCCCAAAATATCCAATGTAACGGGTTTGAAATACTCTCCGACTTTGACTTTCTGATAAAGCGCGCCCTCGCTGGTCGAAGCGAGTTTTGCATTGACAAGGTTTATCATCACCGTATACGCCCCGGCGGCAATAATCGTCTTGTTGTCTGCCACGTAATCCTGCATGTATCCGTCGTTAATAAGAGAGATTACGTCAGCATTCACGGCGTTGTTCGCCAATACGCACCCCGTAGTAATGTTGGCGTTATAGAGAGGAATCGCTTCTCCCGCGTAACCATCGAGGTCGATTGCGTCCCATACGTACAACTTGCCTTTTACGGTACCGTTAGTGATCTTGACCGCACAACCGGAGTTAGCGTAAACCGATACCTGTTGTTCAATGCTTATATATTCGGTTGAAGTATAATTGTTTATCACCGAACCGCCCGTCATCGTAAAGGACGCGCCGCTCGTAAGATTAATCACCTTATCACGTATCGAAGATACGGTTCCGCCGAACAGGTTGAACTTACCTCCTTCTACGTAGAAAAGATACTGATAAGCGTTATCGGAGTTAGTCAGTTCTCCTCCGCAGCAACCGTAAATACCCAAAGTACCTGCGCTACCCACGTAAATACTGTCCCCGGTACAAGCGTATCTGAACTTATTGCCGTTGAGACAGATATTCACGGCGCCGTTAATACGTAAACTTCCGTACCAGGTAATATCTTGCGCCAGGTAATAGTTGCCCGCCTCTATATCTCCGAAGCAGTTATTCAGATAATCGAGCGTGAGCGGGGTGCCGAACGTGACTCCGTCGTGAACGTGTCCGACCTCGGAATCGAACGCCGCAAGCGCGTAACTTACGTCGCCCGAAGGCGTTCCGCTTATCGTAGCCGTTCCGTCTCCGTTATTCGTATAGACTATACCGTTTTTGGTCGGCACGCTGTCGGGCAGGAATTTGCCGTCGATTGCTTTAACCTTTACGGGAGTCATCGCTCCGAGCAGGTTGGTCTGCTCGAGCGCGCCCGTGTTGCCGTCCGCAAGTTCGATACCGACAAGGGTGATGGTAACGCTGCCGTAAACGTATACGACTACGTTTCCGCCTTCTTCTCTAATATCGAAACTGCCTGCGTTGATAAGGCTGAGGTTGTCTTTCGTTCCGTTGGTAAGAACGGTCGTACCGCTCGTAAGGTTTCTGAACATTACGTTTACCGTACCGGTATATCCGCTTACGTCAATCGGGTTGACGGTAACTATTTTGCCTGCGTTTCCGCCGTGAACTCCGAGAGAAGTTCCCGCGTTATCGGCAAAGACAGAATATCCGTCTTTAACGAACGCGCCGCCGTTGCAACCGTAAATATTGAGGGAAGCGTTTTCCGCAAGTACGAAACGGTAATTGCCGCAGACGATATTGTTTCCGTTGAGACAGATATTAACCTGTCCGAAAATCCTGATATCGGTGGTAAGCGATACGTTTCCGCCGTTGAGGAAGTAATTCCCCGCGGAGAGGATCTTGAAGGGCTGCCCGGTGATTGCGTCATATCCTTCACTGAGCGATACGAGAAGATCCCCGTCCATCACGAGGTCGAAGGTAATTCCGTCGTGAACATGCGATTCGACGTATTCTTTGCCGTTTACCGTAACGGCGATGGGCGCACCGTTATAAAACTGCACCTGATCGTCCGTCGGTTTGCCGCTGATAGTCGCGGTAAGTTTGTCTTCGCTTACCGTATAGACGAGTCCCATAGGCAGAGTGAGCGAAATCGGAAGTTGATATCCGTCGTTTGCTTTGAGATAAATAGTCGTCATCGCCGCGTCGCGGAGGTCCGTCTGACTGAGCGCGCCGCCACCGTCAACCGCATCGAGAGATACGTTGTTGAGCATAACCTCTATTCCCCACGGAATTATCGCAACGACGTTCGTTCCTCTCTCAAGATCCACGTAAGGATCGCAACCGTAAATTTCAACCATATCGTCGGTTGCGTTTTCCGCAATGACCGAGCCTACCATTATATTTTTACGTTTAACGTAAATCGGATTGGCGTTGTTGTACTCGTTCATATTGATCGGCACGCCGGTATAGAAATAGAATCCGCTGTCGATACTTACGTTCTTTCCGACGGAAATGAAGTTTTTCTCTCTGCCTTCATCCTCGTTGTATGCCGAGTTCAACTCAGCAAATATCAATTTGTCTGTAACCCCCTCGCCTTTCGTGCCGTTAAAGGTAAATTTGAGGTCCGAAATATTTACGTAACCGTAAGGAATCGATATTAACGCTCTGTTTGCCGTATAGGAGGAATAAGAGGCAGTACTTTCGATATCGAAGTTCTGCAAGGAAACGTTCAGTTCTTCGAAAGACTCCGAATAGATAAATCTGTTCGATTGTGTCTTCACTTTTCCTTCGCCGCAATCGCATATCGTAAGACCGCCGAAGTTTATTTGGAAATAAACGTCGCCCGCAAGTATGAGATTATGTCCGTTAAGACAAATCTTAACATTTCCGTTGACCTGAATAATCAAAGTCGCTCCGTAACCTTCCGAAAGGTCGAGATCGCCGCTGAGATAGTACGTTCCGCCGCTTAACTCATAATGATAATCGCTTTTTATTTCGTAAAAAAGCCCCTCATTCGTCGAATAAGGGCTTACCGTGCATTCCCGATACAACGCCAAGCCGGTTACTTCTTCCGAGGGTCTGGCTACCGTCGTCTTCTCGGCTCCGGTATTCTTATCGCATTCGGTGATTCCGTACACGATTACTTTTTTGGTAAAAAAGGAATCGGTATCATTACCGTAAGTAGTCTGATTTGCCGCAAAATTTGCGTTGAGGTCGGTCTCGAAATACATACCGTCGTGCGCGTGCGCATCTGCGACCGGCACTGGTCTGACGTTGGAGATATCGATTTGTATATCCTCGGTGGTGGAACCGTAAACGAGTACCGACTGAGAGTCGTAGTTGTATACGGTTATTCCGTTATAAGTAGATACTATCGTTGTATCGTTCTTGTAGTAGCCGGTCTTTACTTTTAAGACGACTCTCGTTATTTCCTCCCCTGCGGATACGTACTGCACGAGCACGTCGTCGCCGAGTCCGAGAGACGGATCTATTTCGTATCCTTCGCTGGGGTTTATCGTGACTTTATATTTATGCGAACCTTTGACTACGAGGTTGTCTCCGTCTTTTTCCAGCCGGAACCCGTTGTTCAAAATATGCCAGTCGGATACGTTTCCGTTATTTACCGCGACTACGTCCGCGATCGGATTTTCCAGCCACAGGTCTACGGGTGCGGAAGCGGTATAACCGCTTGCGTCAATCGGATTGGGATCGTGCGTTATTTCGGTGATTTCGTCCTTATAATAAGCGCGGATAATAACCACTCTTCCCGTGACGGTTCCGCCGCTTATATTGAACGTTCCGCCGAAGTTCCTGCCGTTTTCAAGGTTGATATTGTTCGTTACGTATATCGCCACGGCATATTCGTCAAACTCGTCATATTTTTTGCCGATTACCGTACCGCCGTACATATTGAACGTACCGTTGACGTATAACGACGCTTTTTCGGAATCCCAATTGCCTGATCCGCCGTTGCCGGAGATTTTACCGGAATGCAGATTGAGAATACCGGCGTTTACGCTGATTACGTTGCCCGATTCCTTACCGGTAATACTACCGGTGGACGCTTCGGAGCAGTCGTAAATACCGAGCGTTCCGCCCGCCACTATTATTTTTACGTTGCTCATCGTGAATCCGTTAAGGCAGATATTTACCGTCGCGCCGGACTCCACTACGAGGATGTAATAAGAGACTTCGATATCGGATAAAAGACAATAATTACCCGTAGGAACGCTTCTGAAGCTGCTGTCTCCCATACTCGCGGAGATTTCGAAATTCATAATCATCTCGGAAGTCAGAACCGTATCGAATTCGGTCGTTCCGTGCTTATGAGTAGGCAGTTTGGCAGAGGCGTTTATCGTGACCGATTTGGTAGGCGTACCCGAAACGGTAGCCGTTCCGTCGCCGTTGTTGGTAAACGTGATTCCGTCCTGCGTAAACGTGTCGGGGAAATAATACCCTTCGTATGCGGAAAGCTTCACTTCCGTCATCGGATTTCCGGGAGTAATCGTCTGTCTTTCCTCCCCCGAAGTAAGCGCCGCGTTTTCATGGAATATACTTACAGTATAAATACTGTTCGCGACTACGCTGTTGACTCCGCTTTCTTCGTTAAATACGTCGGCAAGTCGGAAGTTGTTCATACTGTCATAGTCGGAGAAAGAAACGTTGCTTGCGGTTATTCCCGTGGCGACTACCGTACCGTTTGTTATTCCGTCGAACTTGACCGAGATGTAATTCGTATAACCCGCCGCGTCGATCGTGGTTGCCGTTCTTACGGAATTAACGTTTGCGTCTGCGGCGAGTTTCACGCTCTGTCCCGCTTCGGGCGCGCAGATTCCGTACGCTTGTTCTTCTTCGCCCCACGCATTCATACTGACGCTGCCGCCGTACATTGCGACAGACGCGCTCGTTCCCGAAAGAACGATTACGTTCTCAACCGCAATGTCCTGAGATATGGAGCAACCGCCGTACAGATTAAACGTTCCGTATACGGTTATATTGCCACCCGCGGCAAAGTTTACGTATCCGCGGCTGCAGCTATAAAGATTAAGCACCGCGCCTGCGGATACGATGAATTTATATTGACCTGCTTCCACGGAATTGCCGTAGAGACAGAAATTAACCGTTCCGTTTATGGTTATATTGGAAGTAAGGCTCGTTCCTGCCGTCAGTCCGTACGAACCG
>JAEDHK010000015.1 GCA_016297005.1 Clostridia bacterium | reverse complement strand
ATTGTTCGTCATCGATATAGATATAAAGCACCTGGCCGGTCATCTCTTCGGTAATCTTCGCGAATTCGGCAGTGCCCTGCTCGTTGAATTGCAGCGCGAGGTAGTATCCGTCCTCGGTATCATAGGCCAATTGACATGTTTCGATGTTGCCGGTACCGCTCATTTTGATCGTGTCTTTGTCAGAACGGAAAGTAAGGGTTGCGGAATCGCCGATCAGGTTCATTAAAGATTCGGTGTCTTCCAATCCGGCAACCTCGACGCGGACGTATTTTGTTCCGGAATGCGTTACTTCTTCGACAAGCGCTTCGGCATAACCTTTGTCGTACAGAAGATCTTTCAGGTTGCTGATAGCGCCCGTAATGTCGTCGTCGGAAACCTCTTGTTCGTCGTCGCGATAGCATTCGTATTCGGCGTAAATACCGCCCTTTAAGTCGATACCCAGTTTGATTCCTTTAAAAATCCACAGGAAATCATAATCGCTGTCCCCTATTTGGAAAGAATCTTTACCATTCATGGGAATGGTAAAGCAAAGCAAAGTAAGGAACAAAACCGTTATGATGCAGAGTATAATAATTGATTTCTTTTTGCTCACTTGGTCGTGCCTCCGATTTAATATCTTAGATATTATATCTAATAGTTATATTATTGTCAATAATTTGTTTAAAACGATAACGAAAAACAAGCGGACAGTCTACTTGTTTTCCGATTTTTCAATAGCGACGATCGCCAAAGAGCATTCGAGGCGCTTTTTCGTCAATTCGCAACCCATTGCGTATTGGGCGTCCGGTTTTCCCGCATATTGAATGGCGTTGGCTGTGCATCCGCCGCCGCAATTGTATTTTGCAAAGCAATTTTTACAATGCGGTTTACTGAGAACGGATAATTTTGCAAATTTCTCTCGAACGTCCGGGTTTTCGACGCCGGTGTATACGGAACCGATCCGGTACTTTTCGTCTCCGCCGACAAATCTGTGGCAAGGATATAATTCTCCTAACGGAGAAACAGCCATGTATTCTGTTCCCGCTCCGCATCCCGTTAATCTTTTATCCGGACAAGGACCGTGTTCGAGATCGAGCATAAAATGAAAGAAGTTAAACCAATGTTTACCGCCCATTTTTCTTCTTTCGAGGTATTTTTCGGTAAATTTTTCGTATTCTTCGCAAATCGCGTCGAGGTGTTCTTCGCGCAGCGCCATGGGACTGTCTTCCGGTAAAACGACCGGCTCGGCCGAGATCTGATCGAATCCTGCGTCGTTGAGGGATAAAATATCGTCGCAGAAGTCGAGATTTTTCGCGGTAAACGTGGCGCGTACGTAGTATTTTTTATCTCCGCGTACCGCTCTGAACTTTTGCGCGTTCTTTAAGATGATGTCATAACTGTCTTTGCCGTTTCTGGTATGACGTACGGCGTTATGCGTGCATTTTCGTCCGTCGATACTCAAAACGACGTTTTCCATATTCTCGTTCAGCCAGGCGATGTTTTCATCGTTTAAGAGAAGGCAGTTCGTCGTCATAGTAAAAGAAAACTTTTTATCAAATTTTTGTTCGATTTCGCGCGCATAACGAACCACTTCTTTTACCGTTTTCATATTCAGAAGAGGCTCTCCGCCAAAAAAGTCAATTTCGAGATTTTTGCGCTTTCCGCTGTTTGCTATCAAAAAATCGACGGCTTTTCTGCCTGTTTCTTCCGACATATAATCATTTTCGGTGTTGTAATTTCCACCCCCCGCGAAACAGTATTCGCAGTTCAGATTGCAATCGTGGCAGATGTGCAGACAAAGCGCCTTGACGATTTTGGTGCTCTTGATAAAAAAGTCAATTAACGGCTTGGTATTCAGGACGCCGGCATTCTCTCCCTCGTCAAGTTCTTTTTCTATTTCTTCTCTTACTTGATTGGATAAACCGGAATAATCTACGTTTTCTTCGGGCGTCAAACAAGAATATCTGTTTTTTGCGCATAAAAAAGCGGGATAGTCAACAGTATGCAGACTTCCGCTTTCCACATCCCACAAAAAATAGTATTTTTGTTTTGCCCGGTCGTAACTGAAACAGTGGACCATGGGAAAAGACTATTTTAGAGTTCTTTGTTCTTTTGAATATTGATTTTCTCTTCTTGTTTGCAAGACTGGTTGCCGACGGTGCAACTGGTTTTGCAAGCGGATTGGCAGCTGGATTGACATTCTCCGCATCCGGTGGAATGGGCTTTGGTCAAAGTTTTCGAATAAACTTCCTGAATATGTTTCATCAGAAATTTCCTCCAATGTTATTTTTTTATATTATATCGTGTATTCCTATTTTTTGCAATTGTTTTTTACGAATAATCCGCCCAAGCGCACAATAGAATTATTCCATAAGGAGAAATGTGATGAAGATTTCCGGTAAATATTTTTTTAAGGACGTATTAAAGACGTTTTTTGTAGCGCTTATTTTCAGTTCGGTTTTCGTTTTGGGTTTAAGTTTGTTGATGGCGTTTACGCCGATAAAAGAAGGATGGGTTTATGCGATCGATCAGATCGTTAAAGTGCTTTCTCTTCTTCTCTCCTCCGTTCTTTGTATCAAAGAAAAATCAAAAGGGGTGATAAAAGGATTGTTGATAGGTATTTTTTACGCTCTTGCTTCGTTCTTCTTATTTGGGTTTGTCGCCGGTGGATTAAAAATTGACCTTTCATTGCTTGCCGACGTTGGATTCGGTGGGCTTATGGGAGCAATTTGTACGGCGATAGCGGTATCTTTCGGAAAAACGCGGACAGTATAAATCAAAAGCCGCAACGTTTGTTGCGGCTTTTGATAACTTATTTTTCGAAAAATTAAATTTCGTCTTTCTTTTCTTCCTGTACGGCTTCCGCTTCATTTTTCTTTTCTTCTGCCTTGGGGGGCTCGTAAGAAATAACGGCAGCGTCGTCGAGTTTGCTGCGGATGGCATTTTTTACGATGACAATATAAGAAGGATTAGTCTTGGTTCCAACGTTGATGGTGTAATAATCGGTAGCAGGATCGTATTCGACAATAACGCCGATAATGCCGCCGATGGTCATGATCTTACTGCCCACCTGGATAGAATTCATCATTTCTTCCTGTTTTTTCTTTTGCTTTCTTTGCGGAACGATGCTCATGACGATCATCAACACGAGGAATACGCCAAGAATGACAAACATCCAGATTTGGTTGCCGCCTTCGCCGCCCAAAGCGCTAATAAAATTCTGCATAAATCAAAACTCCTATATATAGATTTTGCGTTTTTTATAGTTTACAATACATTCGATTATATTGCAAGCGTTTTTTTAGATTTCGTATTTCTTAAAGAATTCATCGCGAAAATCGAGCAGTCTGTCTTCCCAGATAGCTTGCTTGATTTGCGCCGTAAGTCGATGTAAAAAGTGAATATTATGGATAGAAAGCAATCTTCCGCCCAAAATTTCGTCGCAGTTGATCAAGTGTCGAACGTACGCTTTGGTGTAGTTTTTGCAGCAGTAGCAGTCGCATCCTTCTTCAACCGGCGTAAAATCTTCTTTATATTTGGCATTACGGATAGTAATGTCCCCGGCAAACGTCATTGCGGTGCCGTTACGCGCGATACGGGTGGGAAGTACGCAGTCGAACATATCGATACCGCGGCAAACCCCCTCAACGATGCAGTCGGCGCTCCCTACGCCCATCAGATAACGGGGCATGTTTTCAGGATAATATGGGCGCAAAGCGTCCAACACGTCGTACATGATCGGTTTTGGTTCTCCAACCGACAGACCGCCGATGGCAATGCCGCAACGAGCATACTTGGCGGAGCGGACGGCGCTTTCTATCCTCAGATCGTTATAGATGTTGCCTTGGATGATAGGAAAGAGCATCTGCTTGTCCGGTTCGTCGGCAACCTGATAACACCTGTCCAGCCAAGCGAGCGTGCGTTCCATCGCTTTACGCGCCTTTTCTTTTTCGATACCGCCCTCGGTGCATTCGTCGAAAGCCATCATAATATCGCTTCCGAGTGCTTTTTGTACTTCTATGGATTTTTCAGGTGTAAAATAATGTTTGCTACCGTCGATAAAGCTGTTAAAATGAACACCGTCTTCGGTTATCTTTCGGGTCGAGGATAGACTGAACACCTGAAAACCGCCGCTGTCGGTCAGGATCGGCTTGTTCCAATTCATAAATTTGTGCAAGCCTCCCGCCTTTTTAATCAGCTCGTGACCGGGACGAAGATACAGATGATAGGTATTGCTGAGAAGAATCTGACTGCCGGCCTCCTCCACTTCTTCGGGGGAAAGCGATTTTACCGTGGCCTTAGTGCCAACGGGCATAAAGACCGGCGTTTCGATGACCCCGTGGGGCGTGGTAAAGCGGCCGATACGCGCTCCCGATTGCTTACATACTTTTATTACCTCGTATTTGAACATGTATACCTCGTTAATTTACAAAAACAGACAGGCGTCGCCGAAACTGAAAAACCGATATTTGTCTTCGACGGCGTGTTTATAGATTTCCATTACTTTTTCTCTTGTCATAAACGCGCTTATGAGCATAAGCAGAGTCGATTCCGGCAAGTGGAAGTTGGTGATGAGTCCTTTTACACACTTAAACTTATATCCCGGATAGATGAAAATATCAGTCTCTCCTTTTTGAGCGCGAAGAATGCCGTTTTCGTCTGCGACGGATTCGAGCGTGCGTACGGCGGTGGTGCCTACGGCGATGACTCTGCGTCCTTCTCGTGTGGCTTTGTTGATTTTTTCCGCCGTTTTTTCATCCACTTCATAGTATTCGGAATGCATTTTATGGTCGAGAATATCCTCTTCTTTGACCGGACGGAAAGTACCGAGCCCAACGTGCAGAAGAACTTCTGCAAAGTCCACGCCCTTTTCTTTCAATGCGTCGATCAGTTCGGGTGTAAAATGAAGTCCCGCCGTCGGCGCGGCGCTGGATCCGGGCGTCTTGGCATAGACCGTTTGATAACGTTCTTTATCGGCGAGTTTTTCGGTAATATAGGGAGGGAGCGGCACTTCGCCAACGCGGGAAAGAATATCTTCAAATACGCCGTCGAAAGAAAACCTGACGAAGCGAATCCCGTCCTCTCCGATACCTTCCACCGTTAGCGACAGTTCTTCGTTAACGATCAGTTTCGATCCGATTTTGGCTTTTCTGGCCGGTTTTAAAAGAGTCTCCCAACAGTCGATTTTTTGTCTTTTCAGTAAAAACACTTCAAATTTGCGTCCTTTTTCGTCAAACGCAAACAGGCGGGCGTTGATAACGCGGGTATTGTTTACGACAAGCAGATCTCCCGGCTGAAAAATGTCGAGAATATCGTGAAAAACGAGGTCCCTGATTTTATCTTCGCTTCTGTTATAATATAAAAGACGCGCCGCGTCTCGAGGATAGGTCGGCGTCTGCGCTATAAGCTCGTGTGGGAGTTCGTAATAAAAATCGCTTTTTAACATCAGTCTTCCTTTTCGTCCATATCAAATAACGTCGGATTAAATAGTTTGATTCCGAGATGCTTATATGCGGCTTGCGTACAAACGCGGCCGCGGGGCGTACGCGCAATGAATCCGAGTTGCAGAAGATAGGGTTCGTATACGTCCTCTATGGTACCGGCGTCCTCTCCCGTGGACGCGGCGAGCGTGTCCAAGCCGACCGGTCCACCGTTGAATTTATCGATAATGGTACGTAAAATATTAATGTCGGTAATATCCAGGCCAAGGTCGTCCACTTCCAGACGAACCAGTCCTTTTTTAGCGAGTGGCAAATCGATTCTGCCGGCGTTTTCGTATTCGGCGAAGTCGCGAATACGTTTTAACAGACGGTTGGCGATTCTTGGGGTGCCGCGCGATCTGCCCGCAATTTCCATAGCGGCCTCGGGCGTGATCTCTACGTCTAAGATGCCGGCAGAACGATTGATAATGGCGGAAAGCTCATCTTTGGAATATAGTTCCAGACGAAAAACCATTCCGAAACGGTCCCGAAGCGGTGCGGAAAGCATACCGGCTTTCGTGGTTGCGCCAACTAAAGTAAAAGGCTCTAATGGGATGCGCATCGTGCGCGCCGTCGGACCTTTGCCAATGACGATATCAAGAGAGCCGTCTTCCATAGCCGAATATAAAATTTCTTCCACGGTTGGGTTCAGGCGATGTATTTCATCGATAAAAAGTATTTCTCCCGCTTGCAGATTGGTAAGGATAGAGGCAAGATCTGCGGGCCGCTCAACGGCAGGTCCGGTTGTGACTCTGAGTCCTGCGTTCATTTCTCCGGCAATTATATGGCTGAGCGTCGTCTTTCCCAGTCCGGGCGGACCGTATAAAAGAACGTGATCGAGGCTTTCTCCGCGCTTTTTTGCCGACGACATAAAAACGGCAAGGTTTTGTTTTACCTTTTCTTGCCCAATGTAAGAATCCAACGATTTTGGGCGGAGTTTGTTTTCGGTATCGTCTCCTTCGATTTTCTGCGCCGATATCAGCCTTTCAAAATCTTCCATGACCTCTCCTTTTTATATTCTCTTTAAAGCCAGACGAATCAGGTCTTCCAGATTTTTTGCTTCGGCGCGGCAGGCTTTAACCGCTTGTACGGCTTCTTTATTTGTGATACCGAGACCGCGGAGCGCATACACGGCGTCTTCGGCGTCTTTATCTCCTGTCACAGATTGTTCTTCTTCGGTGGTGACGGGAAGTAAACTCAATTCGATATCTATAGCTTCTCTCAGTTCCAAAACCATGCGTTCGGCTGTTTTTTTGCCAATGCCTTTTAATTTGGAAAGCGACTTGATGTCGGCGGTAACGATGAATGTTATGAGGGTAGTAAGGTCTGCGCCGGACAGTATGGTCTGCGCGCCTTTCGGACCGATACCATTAACGGAAATCAATTTGAGAAACATGTTTTTTTCTTCTTTCGTGGAGAATCCGAATAAAGTAACGCCGTCTTCACGTACGGAAAGATAGGTATAAACACGGGCCTGATTGAGTCCGGACAGATTGCTTAGCGTAGTGTTGGATACGCATATTTCATAGCCCATTCCGTGATTGTCAACGACGATGTATCCCGCGCCTCTTTCAACGATCTGTCCCTCGATATAACCGATCATTCCGTCCTCCCGCATGTATATTCACATAAAATAATACAAGAATTAAGTTTATTAGTCAAGGAGTTTCGAGACGGAGCATTCCGAAAAGTCGTAAAATGACCGCAGATTCAGATCAAAGATAAAATATTCTCTTTAACAGCGTTCTTTTCTTCAAGAGAGAAATTTTTGTCGCATAAAAATTCGCCCGCGATCTTTCCGTCTTTCATGACGATGATCTTATCGCCAAAGATTAGTGATTCTTCTATATCGTGGGTAACGAAAACGGTTGTTTTGGGCGACTTTCCGTATAGTTCCGAAAATAGCGAGTAGATTTGCTTTTTTAAAGAGATATCAAGCTCTTTGAACGGTTCGTCCATGAGCAGGACGTCGGCGGGGTAACAAAAAGCTCGCGCAAGCGAGACTCGTTGTGCCATGCCGCCGGAAAGTTGTTTCGGGTAGCTGTCAGCTGCGTCGGTAAGTCCTACCGCTTTCAAGATTTCTTTCACTTTGTTTTTGCGTTCTTTTTTATTCTTTGTAACGTTTTTCAAGACAAATTCTACGTTTTTTTCGACGGACATTGAAGGAATCAGGCATGGTTGTTGAAAAATATAGGCCACAGTCCCTTTGCCTTCGATGATCCCATTAAACGGTAGTACTCCGCCGATTATATTTAGGAGTGTGGTTTTTCCACAGCCGGAGGGACCGAGCACGCACGTGATCTTATTTTCCGGAATGGAAAGGTTCAGATCGTCATATACGACTTTGTTCTTATAGGCGAAGCAAACGCGTTTCAGTTCCATATTTACCACCTCACCAAAAGCTTTTTGAGACCGACGACGACGCCTTCCAGAATAAAAGCAAGCAGGACGGTAAGAAGCGTCCAGGCAAGCAAATAAGCTATCTCGAACGAGGCGTATGCTGTCTGGATTTTTCCGCCCAGACTTGACGGAACGAGGGTCAGAATCTCTGCCGCAACCACAACTTTCAGCGTGAGAGAGAGCGTGGAGCGAGAGGCTTCGAAAAGAGCCGGGAGCGCAAGCGATAAGTATATATGCGTTATCTTTCGTATTGGCGATACACGGTAGACTTTCGCCATAGCGAGCAAGGATTTATCGGTGGATGAAACGGCGGTATGTAACGCCGAATATAGCACCGGAAAACCGATCAGAAAACCTACGATAACGGACATTCTCTTCGCCGGTAAAAAAGCGTATAAAATAAGAATCACGGCGACCGTCGGAGCCGAGCGGAACAAAGTAACGATCGGCGAAGTCAGTGCGGCGAAGGGTTTCCAGAGTTCGGCGATTGCAGCAAAGATTACAGCGCATCCGAGCGATATCGCAAAGCATAAAAAGGTGCGTCCCAGCGTCGAAAAAATGCTTTGATAAATAGATTTTTCTTGCCATAACAGAAAAAAACGATGAAATACTTCCTTCGGATAAGGAAGTATAAGCGGATCGTTTTTTATCTTCGAGGCTGCGTACCAGAAAAGAAACAGTATCCCCGCTCCCGCAATGGGAACGAGGATGTTTTTCAGTATATTTTTTATTTTATCGTTCATTTAATAAAAGAGCGTTTCTTTCAGGCTATCCCAGTCGTTAACGTCTCCGTTCGCGTTTTTCGGGGCGACGTTTTTCAGGAAGGTGATGACTTCCGATTTGCCGGACTCATCGATTCTTTTTGCGTTAACCGCGCAATTTGTCAGACTTGCCGCCGGAAAAGCTGCGCTCTCGTACAAGTTTGCTTTGGCAAAAGCGTCGACTTCGGTCGGATTGGCGGTAATCCAGTTTTTACTTGCTTCAAGCGCAGAAAAAAGGGCGGTCATAAAGTTGGAGTCGGAAGCAAGAGCGGTTTTTACGAAAAGTCCTGCTTGCGGATAGGTTTCGGCCGCGTTATTACAGGCGGCCTTATAGGCTGCTTGCATATTCATCTTAGCGTTGAGTTTCAGCGGAGCGGCGTTCATAAAGTTGGTTGCGGCAGGTTCCCCTACTACGGCAAAATCGACGCCGGCTTCGGGATTAAGAAGTAAAGTTCTTGCCTGCGTTCCGTCCGCGACGTATTGAACAAGTACTTCGCGGTTTTCCGCGCTTACATCGCCGTCTTCTTTAACCGTTACGTTGTTTTTTGCCATGACGTAAGAAAAAACAAGTCCCGGAACCCCCTTTTTTCCGATACAAGCGATCTTTTTACCGAGGATATCTTCGACGGCTATTTCTCCGGCCTGTTCTTTTCTTCCCACCATGTATAAACTTCCGTCTACGGCTATGGACGCCAGTTTATAGTCGGCCCCCTGCTTTATGAGCGTCGCGCCGGCATTGACGGGCATGATGACAAGATCGGATTTTTTTGCCGACATTTCGGCGGCGATATTGGAGGGGGAAACGATCTCGTAGTTAATATTTTTGCCAACTAAGCTCTGATTGTCTTTGGGCAGACGCAAGATGGCGAGTGCCGGAGTGCCCTCGGGCGCGCTAAAGCGAAGCGTCGTCGCCGCTTCCGGTTCTTTTTCTTTTTCCGTGCAAGCGCACATTGAAAGAGTCAAGGCTGTTGTCAGGACGGTAATGAGTGTAATAACCAATATTTTTAATGTTTTTTTCATGTTTTCCTCCCAAACTTATTCTATTTCAACGCTCGATAAAGCGCTTTTTACGTTTATGTTTTCCAGACGACCCAGTTTTCCGTTGAGAGCGCTGATTCGTTCGTTTTCCCCTCTTACGATGACAGAAATAGCGTTGATACCGTTTTCCGGAACGGGTACGCCCATTCTGCCGATGATGATGTCGGCGTATTCGCTGAGTAATTTTTGCACTTCGACGGCTATATTGCTCGTACGAGACTGAACTACGATGCCGATCACTCCTATTCTTTTCATTTTTGCCTCCCGATATTCGAGTTTTGTAACAAAAATGCTCCGAAAAGTCGGAGCATGAGAATACGTGCGAATAAAAAAATATCTTTCGATCCCCGTAAACTTACTCTCCGAACGTATCATCGATTTAGGTTACGTCTGTATTATAGCCTCTTTATTTTTTCATGTCAAGCGGAAAGAGGGATATAGGAACTTGTCAAAAAGACTGCTTAATAGATCCTTGCTTCGCATTTTTTGTCGAAAAGAAAAATATTTTCGTTTACTTTTGCATAGATCACTTCTTTTCCTATATAGATCTCATTCAAAAGTTTTTCTATAATGACCGGATAAACCATATCTTCTATGGTAAAATGCGGTGGCTCTCCCTCTTCTATGGTCGTTAATCCCGACGTGTACTCCGCCTGAGAAAAATACAACGAACATAAGCTGTTTGGGTCGGATGAAAAATCTTGCGGATCGCCGTATTGTTGCAGTACGCCGTAATAAAGAAGCAGAGTTTTTGCTCCGATAGCTTCGGCCTCTGTTTTTTTTGTCGTTGCGTAGATAACGGCGGCTCGATCGGTAAGGGAACGGATAAACGGCAGATAGAATGAAAAAAGTTTATCTCGTTTATTTTCGGGTACGGTTTTGAAAGGATCGTCAATGAGAATAATTTCTGCGTCAGAACGGAGATTGATTCGTTCGAACATGACCGACAAGCGTTCTTCCTGCGTTAATTGTTTGATCTTCTTATCAAGTATATCCGGCGTTACAAACTGCAAGGACAGGTCGTTAAGTTTTTTTCCTCGTATGCGCAAGGGGTATTCGAGATTGAATCTGACGGTGCGATAAGTAAAGAAACCGCCGTCCTCGTGCATAAGACATATTTTTTTATCTTTCGGCGGTACTTCGGAAGCGTTTTTACCGTCGAGTAAGAGTTGCCCATCGGCAATAGGATAAAGTCCGGCAATGGCCTTTAAGAGTGACGTTTTTCCGCTCGACGTGTCTCCCATAACGGTCAATATTTGTCCTTTGTCGACGGAAAAATTCAGTCCGCTGACAGCCAGCGCGCCGTGGCGGAATTTAATTGAGAGGTCTTTCGCTCCTAAAATCATAGTTTCATTGTACCTACGTCGACTGTGTTTTGTCAATAAAAAAGAAGACCGCAAAAAGCGGTCTTCCGTAAATCGATCGCCTTTCGATTAAATGATATACTTATCTGTTTTAGCCTTTTGGCCGTTAAGTTCTTTTGCTTTTTCTTCGTATCCTGCGCGGCCGAGGAGCGCGTAAGTCGCGTTTTTACCCTCTTCTACGCCGGGCTGATTGAAGGTGTCGATATGCAGAAGCGCGCCGGTATAAGCCGTTTGCAACATAAAGAAGAACATCAACTGTCCGCAAGTAAAGGCGTTGACTTCGGGAACGTAAATACGATTGTTCAGTCTGCCGGAGCGAGTTAACGCATACTCGGTGGCATTGCATTCGGCGGTAATCAGTTCGTTCATAGTGTGTCCGCAAAGGAAGTTAACGGCGGGGATATCTTCGCAACCGTCGGCGATCTTTACTTCGCTACGATATTTTTCGACGCTTATGAGCGTAACGACTTTGTCGAACGGACCTTCGGTATAAAGTTGAACCTGGCTGTGCTGGTCGGTAACGCCGAGAGCTTTAACCGGAGTTTGACCGACGTAAACCTTATTACCGTCGAGGTCTACTGCTTTACCGAGGCTCTCGCCCCAAAGCTGAGCGTACCAGTCGGCCATCAGTTTCAGACTGTCGGCATAAGGCATCATGACGGAAACGTTTTTTCCGTTTTTCATGGAAAGAAATTGCAAGAGTGCGGCCATCAAAGCCGGATTCTTGCTCGGATTGGCGTTTCTGCAACGGTTATCCATGTATTTGGCGCCTTCCAAAAAGGCTTTGATATTAATACCGAGAACGGCCGCAGGCAAAAGCCCTACCGGGCACAGTTCGGAAAATCGACCTCCGACGCCGTCCGGAATAAAGAAAGTCTTGAAGCCTTCTTTTTTGGCAATCTTAATAAGATTGCCTTTGGTTTCGGAAGTGGTGGCGATAACGTGAGAAGCAAAATCATCTCCGAGCGCCTTTTTAAGTATATCGGCGATGATGAGATATTGCGTCATCGTTTCGGAAGTGGAACCGCTCTTGGTAATGACGTTGAACATTGTCTTTTTGACGTCGATAACGTCGAGAAGAGCTGTCATGCGTTCCGGATCGACGTTATCCTCGACGTAAAATTTCGGGGCTTTTCTTTTCGATTTGGGAAGTTCGTTATGGTGCAAATGGCAGAGGGCCTGGAAAAGAGCCATCGGACCAAGGGCGGAGCCGCCGATACCGAGGACGACGAAGCTGTCGAAATTCTTTCTGATCTGCTTTGCCGTAGCGATAATATCGGTTACGACTTCTTTTTGATTGGTCGGAAGTTCCGTCCAACCCATCATGTTCTGACCGCGACCGGCTTTGACTTCCTCAAAGGCTTTTTTTGCAAGGGCGCGATTTGCCGCGATGTCCTTGTCGTCAAAACCTTGACAGTCGCCTACGTAGTCGGCCATCATGTTGTTATAATCGAAAACGATCGGTTCTTTTTTTATCATAAAAATTTTCTCCTTATTTATACGCCGGCGCGAAGTGCCCGCGTCAGGCATGTATTTACGTAATCGTAAGAGGTCATCAATTCGTCGTATCCGTCGTAATCGCCCGAATAGACCTCGATCATGGCGTCGCCTCGGTATCCGTTTTCCAAAAGGATACCGAACAATCGTTCAAAGTCGAACGTTCCCTGGCCGGGCAGAGCCGTCCTGTCGATATTATAATCGCATAAATGAACGTTTGTCAAACGCTCTCCCATCGTCTTTATGTATTCTTCGGGAGAAAACCCGCTTTGAATGGCCTGTTTTACGTCCAGACACGTTTTGAGCGACGGCGCATAGGGTAAAATACGGGTAATAAAATCAGGGTTGGAAAAATAACACCAATGCACGTTTTCATAACAAAGAGCGGTGGCGTGTCCGCTTTTTTTATCCACGAACTCGCATAATTCCTGAACTCTTTTCCCGATCCGCTCGTAGTCAAAACGATAATTGACCCGACGGAGCATTGCCGGACCATGAAAGGTATAATAACGCGCGCCGACCGTTTTGGTCGCGCGCGCTACTCTGCTTAAAATTATTTCGGAGTCTTTTCTCGCTCTGTCTACCTGATTAAAAAGTTCCGGTTCATATTGCTGATTTAAGGTATGTACCGATACGATTTCCGTGTTACCTTTTCGTTCTGCAAGTTGTTTTGCAAAACTCTGTCTATATTCGGAGAAGGAAGCCAAAAACACTTCGCAACACGGTACGCCTGCCGCCGAGATAAAACTCAGCGCGTCCTCAGTAAGCTTTTTTTTGAAAAAAGACGCCGTTGAAAGGCCGATTCGCATTAATATTCCGGTTCGATCAGGCCGAGATCTCCGTCGTTTCTTTTATACAAGACGTTAACTTTATTGGTGTCGCCGTTAATAAAGATATAGAAGTCATGGGACAGAAGCTCCATTTCTTCGGCGGCGTTTTCCACCGTAGTGACGGACACTTGGAATTTTTTGACTTTAACGATGTTGGCCGTTTTGCTATTGACAGGTTCTTTTTCTTCGAAAATAGCCGGGGTTTCGAAAGCGGTCTTTTTCATCTTGTCGGTAAAACGAGTACGATGTTTCAGAATCTGACGTTCCAGCTTAGGCAGAACAACGTCGAGGTTGGATTTCATTTCGTCGGAAGAAGCGACGGACCGAACGACGTTTCCTTTGAAACTGATCGTAATTTCCATGATTTCCGATTTATTTTGCGTGGACAGCTTGACTTTCGCTTTGGCGTCGTTATTGAAGTATTTATCGAAGCGGCCGAGTTTTTTGATGATGAGTTCGCTGAATTCGTTATCAAGGTGATAATTTTTTACGTTAATTTCCACACGCATGACTGATAGTTCTCCTTTTTTTTCGTATTTGCGGCTTATTGTCGCACATAATGATTTCCAGAGAGCAATTTTGAGGGTCCTCTTCCAGGAGATAACGGCTCAATTCATCCTCGATTTCTCTTTCGATCAGTCGTCGCATCGGTCGCGCGCCGTATTCTTTGTCGTACCCCTTTTCGGCCAAATAAGAAAGTACGCTTTCAGAGATATTCAGGATAATCCCGCGCTCGCTTTCGAGAGCCTTCTTTATCCTCTCTAATATTTTATTCGCTATTGAAGGCATAATTTCCTTACTTAGATCACGAAAAATAATTATATCGTTTATTCTGTTTATAAATTCCGGCGGCATAACGGTTTTCAGCTCGTCGTAAACGTCCGCGTTCGGATCGGTAACGTTATTGACAAATCCTACGCCGAGATTTTTCTTCCTGCGATTTTTTGTGCCGATATTGCCGGTCATTATAATGAGCGTATGAGAAAAATCAACGGATTTTCCCTTAGCGTCCCGTAATCTGCCGTCGTCAAGCACCTGCAAAAAAAGGTTATATACGTCCGGATCTGCTTTTTCGATCTCGTCGAACAGCAGAACAGAGTAAGGTTTTCTTTTCACTGCTTCGGTCAATCTCCCGCCCTCTTCATATCCTACGTAACCGGGCGGAGAACCGATTAATTTTGCAGTGGAATTTTTTTCGGAAAATTCGCTCATGTCAAATCGAATCAACTCGTCTTCGCTTCCGAAAAGGACTTCGGCAAGCGTCTTTGCCGTTTCGGTTTTTCCTACTCCCGTCGGACCGATAAAAAGAAAAGAATAAGGTTTTTTTTCGTCTTTCAATCCGGCGTACGTTCTTTTAACTGCGTTGGCGGTTTTTAGGAGCGCTTCGTCTTGCCCCATGACTCTTTTGTTGAGCTCTTCTTCCAATCGAAGTACTTTTTTTCGTTCATCCGACGTTAGTTCTTTTACGGGAATGCCCGTACTGTCCGATAGTACGGAACGGATATCTTCTTCGTCAACGCGTTTATGACCTTTAACGGACGCCTCGGCACAAGCTTCTTCTATCAGGTCGATCGCTTTGTCCGGAAGAAACCGATCGCTTATATATCGGACGGATAATTCAGTCGCCGTTCTGATCGCAATATCAGGGATCGATAAAGAAAAATGTTTTTCGAGCGCTGCTTTTTTTTGTTCTATCAGGCGAATTGTTTCTTCTGCGCTCAGTTCGGGTATAACGACTTTGGTAAATCGCCGTTCAAAGGCCGGATCGCGTTCCACGTATTTTGCATATTCGTCGAACGTCGTTGCACCGATTACGCTCATATCTCCGCATAAAGCGGGTTTTAAAAGGGAGGACAGATTGACGTTTTGTTCGCTGCCTCCCCCTGAAAGGAGGCTGTGCGCGTCGTCTATAAAAACGATCATGTTGCCGCCTGACAATAATTTCATGATCGAGCCGACTTTTTCTTCAAGATCTCCTCGGTATCTTGTGCCGGCAAGAACGGAATATACGTTCAAAGAAAATATTTCTTTTCTTTTCAGAAAATCCGGTACGTTTCCGTTTACGATCGCTTGTGCCAGTCCTTCCACAACGGCCGTTTTACCAACGCCGCTTTCGCCCACGAGCATCGGATTGTTTTTGTTTTTTCTTGAAAGGATACGAAACAGCCTTTCCAATTCTTTTTCTCTGCCAAAAAACGCTTCGAGTTCTTTTTTTCGCGCTTTTTCCGTTAAAAAAACGCCGTATTGTTCTAATTCCGTCGACGGAGTACTATCGTTTGCGCTTTCAACCGTTTTTATTGATTGCCGATCGTTAAAAATGCTTTGCCTATTGAGGCTTTCAACGACGGACAGCACTCTATCGTAGTCGATCTTGTAACGTGAGAGAATTTTCGCCGCGAGCGACGATTTATGGGAGCAAACGGAAAGCAAAAGATGGATCGTTCCGCATTGAGACGATTCTCGTTCTGCTATTTCTCCCGCCCTGCCGATGATCTGACGTGTGACGGGACTGACTAGCACCCTTCCCGTGGTGCGATCTGATACGGTTACAAGATAACTTGCAGCTTCTTTTCCGTTAAAACCGAATCGTTGCAAAATACGCGCCGCCTTACAGTCGCTCACTTCCGTAATAGCTGCGAGTAAATGAACCGATTCAAGCATGCTTCCCGTTTTCAGCGCAAGGTTTTCGGCAAGGTCGAGGACTTTTTCGGCGTCGGATGTAAAATCAGTCATAATCTCTCTAAAATAGTATTGACGAACGAAGATATTTTATGACTGATGAATTTCTAAGGTATTTAAAATTTGATCCGATATACGTCGGCTTGTTCGCCCTCGTAATCGAAACTGCGTATTTTTATTCCGCCGTTTTTGACGATCGTCTTTACAGAAGGGACGTTTGAACTTTTAGCCGATAAGATGATTTCCGACATGCCGATCTCTTTTGCGCGCGCTAAAAGAAGTCTGAGCATTTCGGCTGCGTATCCTTTTTTTCTTTCCGAAGGACGAACGCTATACCCGCAATTGCCGAAGTCGACCAGTAATCCTTCTAACGTATGTCTTAAATCGATGACGCCGACGATTCTGTCGTTATCATTGACGGCAAAATAGGCGTCCGTTACGGCCCAATTCGGATTGACCGTCTTTTCGTCGGCGTTGGCATGGATCATGGAAAGCCAATCTTCATAGTTGTCGATCTGATCGAGAAGTTGGCTACCGTTGATCACCGGTTCGTTGCTATCGAAAAATTCACGCTTGAATTCAAGCGCCTGTTCTTTCATATCTAAGTTCGGCACGATCAATCTGACGTTCATTGTTCCGCTCCTTTTGCATGCTGGTTGTGATTTTGTATAAAAAAAATACCTAAAGCAATATGTTTTAGGTATTTTTGGTGTGGTCGATGAGACTTGAACTCACACGGGTAAACCATACGCCCCTCAAACGTACGCGTCTGCCATTCCGCCACGACCACGTGGTACAATGCGTTTGGTGGTGCGAGGGAAGGGACTTGAACCCTCACTGTTTCCAACATGAACCTGAATCATGCGCGTCTGCCATTCCGCCACCCTCGCAAACGCATGAATATATTAGACTAATTTTTTTAAATTGTCAATCGTTTTTTCTTTCTTTCCGTTAAAAATTTTCATTCGGATTTCATTCTTACGTACGCTTTAAGGAAAGAAACAAAAAACGATTGAAAAAAAGACGTAATATAGATGATTAACATTCAAAAATGTCAGGTAACAATACTTACGCAATTCGACTGTATCTTGTAACAATCGAATTGCGTAAGACTATCTTTATCTATTCGTGCCGACGTAACATACGGCGATGGTATCGGGGCCGCAATGAGTACCGATGACGGGACCGACCGTCTCTGACCAGATAGTGGCGTCGGGAAGCGCTTCCGTCAGCTTTTTGCGTATCTTTTCCGCATCGTCCGGACAATCGGCGTTGAGAATGATTATTGGATACTTATCCGTTTCGGTGACGTTTGCGATGACTTCGTCGGCGATATACTTCAACGCTTTATTTCTTCCGTTTACTTTTGCGGCGCTGTATAGTCTGCCTTCGTCGTTAATACGAATAATGGGCTTTAATTGTAAAATAGTGCCGAGCGCAGCCGAAACGGCCGATAATCTTCCGCCTCTTTTTAAATGGAAGAGATCTTGCGGAGAAAAACAGGCGTTTGTGCGAGGCACAAAAGAGTCCAAAAAGGCGCAGATTTCATCGTTCGGCATTCCTTCGTTAAACTTTTTTGCGGCGGCGTATACGACGAGACCGGCTGCCATACTGATACCTTTGGAGTCGTATCTGCGGAATTTTGCTTCCGGGTACTTTTCTTGCAGTTCTTTCACGGCGATTTCCATCGAGGCGAACGTACTGCTCATTTTTGACGAAAAGCTGACGTAGAGGATGTCGTCCCCTTCTTTGAAAAACGGTTCGAAGTATTCCTTATACAGTTCTGCGTTCAGTCCGCTGGTGATAGGCATATTGCCTTCGCGGATCAATGAGTAAAACTTCTTAGGGTCGAAGTCTTCTCCAAAATCGTAAAAATACTCTTCTCCGCAAATCGTATAAGGCATTTTGATTAAATTATCGATCTTTAATTCTTTGACGACGCGAAGGGGTAGTTCACAGTCGGAGTCGGTAAAAAATACTGCTTTCTTGTTCATAATATCCTCCTTTGAATTATTTCGATTGTATTTTTGCAGTTGTTGTTTAACGTTTCCATATCGCCGGTATTATCTATATAATACGTTATCGCGCCGGAAAATACAAGAGGCGTGTTTTGCGCGTCGATTCTTTTCTGCGCTTCTGCTTTGGTAATATGGTCTCTGTCGGCTATTCGTTTCAGACGAACGTATTCATCGGCATGAACGACGATGATTTCTTTGAAGAGCTTGGCAAAATCGGTCCCGGCAAGTAACGGTACTTCTACGAAAACAAGGTCCGAGGACGCTTCCTGTATTTTTTTCAGTAAGCGTTTCATAATTTCCGGATGAGCTATTGCGTTCAGTTCCGCCCTCTTTTCTTTATTATTAAAAATAAGCGTTGCGAGCGCCCTTTTATCCGGTGTTCCGTTTATTAAAGCTTCCGGAAAACGTTCTTTCAAACGGCGAATATAGTCGGCGTCGAGAAGCATTTCTCGATTGATCTCGTCGCAAGACAAAACGTCCCCGTACCGGGATAAAAGATTGCAGACGACGCTTTTACCGCATCCTATTCCGCCTGTTACGGCAATGACTCGTTTGTTCTTATTTTGCGTCATACCAGTTCTTTCCGCAAGCAATCCCGATGTCGAGCGGGATCGTTAATCGTACGGCGTTTTTCATGTTTTCCCGCAACAATTCGATCACTTTTTCTTTCTCCTCTTCCGGAGCTTCAACGATTAACTCGTCGTGAACTTGAAGAATGAGCTTTGCTTTAAAATCGCCGTTTTTCAAGGCGTTGTGAACGCGAAGCATTGCTATTTTGATGATATCGCTTGCGCTCCCCTGCAACGGGAAATTCATTGCAGCGCGTTCGCCGAAAGCTCGTATCGTGTATTGTGGCGAAGCAAGCTCCGGAAAAAACCGTACTCTACCGGCAAGCGTTGTCAAATAACCTTGTTGTTTTGCAAGAGCGACGTTTTTATTCATATATTCTCGTACTTTGGGATAGGTAGCAAAGTACTCATCGATGAAAATTTTTGCCTGTTTGTTGCTTACACCGGCGTTTTTTGCCAAGCCGAAACCGGAAATACCGTATATAATACCGAAGTTAACGGCTTTTGCCGATCTACGCATAGAAGAAGTCACTTCTTCGAGGGGCGTTTTGAATATTTTTGACGCGGTCAACGCGTGCACGTCGCAACCGTTCCGATAGGCGTCGATCAGATTTGGTTCTTGCGAAAAATGCGCAAGGAGTCGCAATTCGATTTGAGAATAGTCGGCGGAAATCAGTACGTTGCCTTCCTTCGCCACAAACATCTTCCTGATCTCTCTTCCTTCTGCCGTTCGTACGGGAATATTTTGCAGATTGGGTTCGTTTGACGACAGTCTGCCCGTAGTGGTCAGGCATTGCTTAAAGTCGGTGTGCACCCGTCCAGTCGCCTTATTTACGACCTGCTTCATACCCTCGATATAAGTGGATTTCAGTTTGCTGAGTTGACGATATCTGAGGAGTGCGTCAACGATCGGGTGTTCGAGCTCTTCCAATACGTCCGCGCTGACAGAAAACCCGGTCTTATTTTTTTTCGAGGCTTTCAAACCAAGTTTTCCGAACAATATTTCGGCAAGTTGCTTGTTTGAATTGATGTTAAAGTCTTTTTCTCCGGCGAGTTCGTATATCTTTTGGGTCAAGTCCTCAATCTCTGACGATAATTGTCCGTTCAGTTCGTTCAAAACGTTCAGATTGACCGTAAGTCCTGCTTTTTCCATGTCGAAAAGACAGCGTATCAAGGGTAATTCGATATTGAAATACAGATCGGATAAATTCTTTTCAATGATTTTCTCACTCAGTATCGGATACAATTCCAGTAGGTCTTCGGAGACGTTTTCGCCCTTGAATCCGTAGTCGATCAAAAGACTCGGGACGTCTTTAATAACTTTCGTATTATTAATAAGATATGCTTGCAGCAACACGTCGTCGTAAGGAGGCTCGATATCCACTCCGCGCTCGGACAACTTATACATTTCTTTTTTCGCGTCAAAAAATACTTTTTTATATTCTTTACCGTACAGTTCTTTTATAAGTTGAAGAGCGTCGTCTTCACTCAATCCTTCGCCGAATAACCCCTCGCAAATCGGAATTTTTATTGTCGTGCGATCGTAACTTATGAAGACGTCTTTACCATAGTCAATGGAAACAACGGAGCCTTTTTTTATTTGTGAAATCGCATTTTTCCCTTCTTCAAAGGAGCCTATTTCAATTCGACTGAATACCGTCTCCGGCCGAATGGGCTTGATCTCCCCTTTTCCTTTATATTCGAAACGCGTAACGAGATTTTTGAATTCCAATTTCGTCATCGATTCTTTGGCTTCATCAGGTAAGATCGGGTCGAACGTAATATCGTCTAAATTGCACGAAATATCTGCCGAAGTTTCGATGGTGGCAAGATCTTTACTGAGATAGACGTTGGACTTGTCGCTTTCCAGTTTCTCGCGGAGTTTACCTTTGATCTCTTCGATATTGTTATAAACGCCCTCTACGCTCCCGAAGCGAGTTAACAGATCCTTTGCCGTTTTGTCGCCGATGCCGTTACATCCGGGAATATTATCGGAACTGTCGCCGGCAAGCGCTTTGTATTCGATTATTTGTTCGGGCGTAAATCCCTCTTCTTGTAGTAATCCGGGCGTATATTTTTTGATATCTGTAACGCCGCGTTTGGTGTGAAAAACGGTCGTGGTGTCGTCTACCAGTTGCAGGACGTCCCTGTCTCCGGAAACGATAATCGTTTCTTCATTAAATCGCTTAGATAGCGTCCCGATGATGTCGTCCGCCTCTATTCCTTCTTTAAAAAGTATTTTTATTCCCATTTTCGTCAGCAAATCCTGTAATAAAGGAACTTGCATGACGAGTTCTTCCGGCATAGGCTTTCTTCCAGCTTTATACTCGGCATATTTTGCGTGCCGAAAAGTCTTTGCGTGACAATCGAAAACCGCGCATATATGTGTCGGTTTTTCTTCGTTTATCAGCTTATTGAGCATAGAAATGTACCCGTATACGGCGTTGGTAAAAACGCCGTCTTTCGTCTGCATCGGAGGTAGAGCGTAAAATGCCCTATTGATAAGGCTGTTGGAATCGAGTAGCAGAATCTTAGTCAATTTTTTGATCTCCCAATTTGATCCATTTTTTCTTTCTCATCAGTTCGCTTACGCCGAAACTTACGACGGCGGGAATCAAAAACAAACAAAGGATAACGCCGAGAACGATATTAACGGTCGGGACGTTCCAGGCAGTGGATTCGGCTATGGTTCCGAAGACGCCGACCAGACCGCTCGTTCCCATACCGCCGCCCGTTGCGTTGCATCTGAGATCAAACAGGACGGCAACAAGACCGGAAACGGCGCTCGCCGCAATCTCGGGAATCATAATTTGTGGTTTTTTCATGATATTCGGTATTTGTAGCATACTTGTACCGATTCCTTGAGAAATCAGTCCGCCCCACTTGTTTTCCCGAAAAGAAGCCACGGCGAATCCTATCATGTGCGCCGCGCATCCCGCTACCGCCGCGCCGCCGGCAATGGAAAGCGCTTCCGCATATTCGGCAGGGACCGCCGCGGCAATAGCAATCCAGATTGCCGCGCTCGACGTAGGCATCGTTAAGAGTATGCCCATAATCACGGCAACGAATATTCCGACGATAATTTTGACTGCCGTACCCGCTTGAATGGCAAGTGCGATACCGATACCGATCAAGTCCACAAGTTTAATAAACGGCCAGGCAATAAAAATACCGCCAAGCGAAAGAAGAATCATGCCAAGCGGAACGAGAACAATGTCCAGCTTGGTCTTCCCGGCATATAAACCTGCGATTTCTATTGTAAAAAGAGCAACTACATAGCTTCCAATCGGATTGCCGGGAACGCCGAATTTTAAAGCGGTAAAAGGTGCGTTCGCGCAAAGAGAACTTACCGCTCCTCCGGCAAATGCGCCGATCAATCCGGTTACGGCCGCACTGAAAACAACGAGCGGCTTGGCTTTCAATTTATACGCGATGCCGACGCCGATTCCGGCGCCCATTAACATCTTAGCCACAGAACCGAAATAAACGAGAATAGCGCCGAAGACGTTATTTCCGCACCAAGAACCGATTTGCGAAATTATCGTTCCTGCGATTAAGGTGCAAAACAGGCCTGACGCCATTCCGCTGAACGCGTCGATAAACCAACGCTGCGATAATTTTTTTAATTTTCCAATAAATACTTCTTTACTCATTTATGCCTCCTGAGGATGCGAATGATTTTTTCATATAGTTCGTTTTCTTTCGATTTTGAAAAAAAGGAAAGATTTCTTTCACGCTTGGGCAAGAAAGCGTCTTTCAGCATTTCAAAGTATTGCTCTTCTTCGTACACTTTGAACTTTTCTGCTTTCAAGCTTGTTGCGAGCGGTTCTACATATGCTATAAGGGCGTCGGATGGATCGTTCGTTTGAAGACCGTAAGAAATCATGGTCGCGCTTGTTTTCGCCGTAATTTCGTCGACCTCTTTATCGCTTAATTGAGAAAGGATTTCACCGGCTGTTTTTCCGTCTCTTTTTACGTAATATTTTTGCCCGGCATAACCGTTTATCATTCTCATGGCGTCGAAGTAACCCGTTTTTTTGTTTTTTTCCATTTTTTCTTCGGACGGATCGATTGTCGAACCGAGTTTTTCGGAAGGGACAATATATCTGACGCGAACGTCGGGATTGATTACCGGCCTTCTCGGTGGACGCGATTTGGTTCTTACCGCAATAATATCTTCATATCCGCGCGCCGCGAGGACGCCTATGGGCAAATTATCATGTATACCGCCGTCCAGATAATATTTCCCGCCCAATCGATCTAATCGAAACAACGGATAGTATGCGCTCGCCAGAATATATTCGTGTAAGGATCCGGTAGGAATATCTTCTTTAAATAGTTCAAGAGAAGCACGATCGGTTAAGCAATACGTTACAAGAGCGTAGTCCATCGAAGAAGATCGTAATTTGTCTTCATCAATATATTTTTTCAAAAATGACAAAAGATAGTCGGTCGGAACGCCGGCGTTCTTTAATACGGAAACGATTTCCTTTGCCCAATATTCGGCAAGTTGAACGGAAAAGTTTTTGTTCAGCAACGCGTTCAGATGCTCGCGCGATATACCGGCGATATCGGCGGCGGACACTTCGGACCAGGCTTTCCACAATGTTTTGTAACCGCCGTCCTGAACGATCATTGCGGCGTTGATGGCGCCGATAGAAGTGCCTGCCACGCCATCGAATACGTAGCCGGAATCGTATAGCGCTTTAACCGCGCCGCAATGGTAGGCGCCTTTTGCTCCGCCTCCCTCCAGTACCAAACCTTTCATTATACTATTTGACGGTCAATCTGAATTTTAAGGAATAATTCTGTTTTGCGTGGATGTCGTATTGCGGTTTCAGGTAAGCGATACCCGTTCCGTCTCCGCCTACGCCGCGTTGTTTGCCATCGATATTAACGGTATAATAACCGTCTTTTACGAGTTCATGCAAGTGCGTCGCCTTTTCGATTTTTTCTATGGAATAGGGCAAAACGGAAAACTCAAACGGTTTTTCAATTGCGTTAATAATAACGCCGTTATCTTCCGGACCCAAATCGAGGTAGCGAGTTTCGGTATGATTCCCGTTTGCTTGCGGATAAAGATATTCGTGATTGAAATCTTCTGCGACTCCCTCGTATTTTTTCAGAAGCGCGGACGAAGCGCGATCACAGTAGTTTTCGTGCGGACCTTTTCCGTAAAACTTGATTCCGCTGATATCCTCTCTCGTTGCAAAATTAAATCCGTAGCGTATGATACCAATAGATGGGTTGATGGTCATAGAAAAATCAATGCCGTTTTTCCCGATATAATAGGTCGTCGTCAGTAATTTTGCATAAGGATATTTCCAGTTGATGGTTACTTTCGCACACCCGTCGTCTTTTGTTACCGTGATCTTTTTCGGGCGCAGCTTTTTCTGTGCGACAAAGTATTTGTTGGGACGTTTAATAAAATTAGCAACGAACTTAGGAGCTATTTTATAACTGTCGTTATCGATTGTAGGGCGTACGAAATTCGGCAAAATCGGGGTTTTAAGAATCTCTTTTTCATTTTTAACAATACTTGTCAAGCCACCGGTCATTTTGTCAAATATAACCAAGAGGTTGCTGTTTTTGACAGAGATCTCCCACTCTGTTTCTTGTACGTCGGGAGCGTCGTCTTCAAGTTCCGGCAGATTAAAGTCGCTTTTGCGCAAAATAAACTGTTCATACGCAACCGTTTCGTCTTTCTTCAAAACAATATCGTCGGTTGTCAATTTTAAAGACGCGATCAGAACGGTTTCTTGTGTTGTATTCGGAACGTCATTTAATGTTATTTCAGCGTAGTCGCCGCTTTCAACGGAAGGTAAGTCGTAACGATTGGTAGCGACGAGAACGCCGTTTTCATAATATTCAACGCTTAAATAGAATTCATTCAAATTGGTAAACATATAATTGTTCTTCAAGCGCAAAACTTGTTCTTCCAAAGAAAAGTCAACCATTTGATGTTGCTTTTTTACTTCAAAAAACGCCGGGTTCGGTGATCTGTCCGCGCGCAAAATTCCGTTAAAACAGAAGTTTCCGAAGTTCGGCTTATCGCCGAAATCGCCGCCGTATGTCCAGCGCACGGTTCCGTCCGGATCAGTTCTTTTGATTGATTGATCGGCAAAATCCCAGACAAAGCCGCCGGCAATACGATCATATTTTTTAAAGTCGTCCCAATAGTCGGAAAAGTTGCCTAAGCTGTTGCCCATGCAGTGCGCGTATTCGCATTGGACAAACGGAAGATCTTTATATTTTTTTACAGAGTACATGCGACCGTTGGGGTATGCGAGACTTACGCCGTGCTTGTGTCTTTTTTCGCCCTTTCCGATCTCTTTCATAACTTCCTGATGGGTATACATTTCGCTCATGACGTCGCTGATCTTGCCCGTTACGTCTCCTTCGTAATGAATGAAACGCGATTTATCCAAAGCAAGAATGGCTTTTTTCATGTTAACAAATACTCTTCCGCAACCCGCTTCGTTACCAAGCGACCAACTTACGATACACGGATGATTGCGAAGCGCGTTAACCATATTGGTGCAACGATAGACGCATTGTGGCTCCCAATATTTGCTGCTTTTTGGTAAGAACATGCTCATCCCGTGCGTTTCGAGATTTGTTTCTGCAATAACTAAAATACCCATTTCGTCGCATAAGTCGTAGAAAGCATGATTATTCGGGTAATGGCTGCATCTGATGGCGGTAATATTGTTATGCAGGCAGATTTCAAGATCTTTTTTTATCAGTTCAACCGGTACAGCATGGCCGTAATCGGGATGAAATTCATGTCTGTTGACGCCACGGAATTTAAGGGGTTTTCCGTTCAATAAAATGTAAGGACCTCTTCCGTTTTCCATCGGTACGATCTTAACTTCTCTCAGACCGCAAGGAATGACGCGTTTATCGCTTAGCACGTTGCCCGATCTGAGTTGAATTTCGATATGATAAAGATTCGGTTTTTCATGCGACCAAAGTTTAACGTTGTTTTCCAGAGATAGGACGAAAGTAACTTTGCCGTCTTCATTGGTTTTGATTGTGAAAGGCGTAGCCGTGTTATCGGGCGCAATCAAATTTGCCGTGATCTCCGCACTCTTATCCGGAGATACGTATTTTACGTTCAAAGTAATATCGGCTTTATCGTAGGATTCGTTCAATTTACAGTTATAATAGGCGTCCTCGATGTGGCGCGCGGCGTTTTCAACCAAGTACACGTCGCGGAAAATGCCGGAAAGTCGCCACATGTCCTGATCTTCGAGATAGCTACCCGTGCAATAACGATAAACGACGACGCAGAGTCTGTTTTTACCCTGCTTTACGATCCCCGTCACGTCGTATTCCTGATAGCTGAACGAGTCTTCGCTGTAACCGACGTATTTACCGTTCAGATAGATTTCGCCGGAAGGATTTATGCCGCCGAAATAAAGCCGAGTTTCTCCAGATTTTTTATCAACGATAAAATCAGTCGCGTATAACCCGACCGTATTCATTTTTGCGTTGATGTGCGGAATGCGAAATGGATTTCTGGATATTTCGTACGGGTAGACAATATTGGCGTAAAGAGGTACGTCGTAACCGAGTATTTGCCATTCCGAAGGAACTTTGATCGTATCAAATGACGAAAGATCGAAATCTTCTTTTATAAAATCCGCGGGTATTTCTGAGTAGTTTTTGCAAAACTTAAACTTCCAGTTTCCGCTCAATAACTTCGTCTTCGGTTGATTGGATTCGTTCAGCGGAAAACCGCATGCATGCCTTTGAAGGACATTTTGAAAGAAAACGCCTTTTTTGTTATATATATTAAACATAATTTATATGTCTCCAAGTATAATTTAATATTTATATCATAACATATAAAAATTATCATTTCAACTTGTTTTGATTATTTTTTATCTAAATAATAAAAAAATGTATCGAATGCTACTATACTGCTCTATTAGTAGCTATCGATACATTTTTAAATGAAAAATAAGTTTGTTTATCGGATTAATAAATTTTTGCCAATCTGTTCATAGCTTCGATCGTGTTTTCGGCCGTATTGAAAGCTGTAAGGCGGAAGAAGCCTTCTCCGTTTTTTCCGAATCCGCTACCCGGAGTTCCGACGACTTGACAATTATTCAGCAGAAAATCGAAGTATTCCCACGAGCTCATATTGTTCGGACATTTGATCCAAAGATAAGGAGAATTAATGCCGCCGGTAAACCAGATTCCTGCATTGCGTACGGTTTCGGTCATGATTCTGGCGTTATTATGGTAGATATCGATTGTTTGGCGAACGTGTTTTAAGCCGCTTTCGGAGAAGATGGCCTCCGCTCCTCTTTGCGTGACGTAAGAAACGCCGTTGAATTTCGTTGTCTGACGTCGAAGCCACATTTTATTTAAACTCATTTCGAAGGATGTCAGATTTTTGGGAACGACTGTATAGCCGCATCTGGTTCCGGTAAAACCGGCGGTTTTTGAGAAGGAGCAGAACTCTACCGCGCATCTGTCAGCGCCTTCGATCTCGTAAATGGAACGAGGCAGATCGTCTTGAATAAACGCCTCATAAGCGGCGTCAAAAAGGATAAGGGCGTTG
>JAEDHK010000019.1 GCA_016297005.1 Clostridia bacterium | reverse complement strand
TCCAAGTCCGAGAAGTCTATCACGCCGTTTTCGTCCGGCACAAGTACGATTCCGCTTCCGTCCTCGCCCGCAAATTCTACCTTGACGTACTCCGTGCGCTCGTCGCCGCATTCGCACTTATATTCCACGCTCATATTCTTGTTTTCTTCACTCAATACTGAGTAAAGGATATATGTATGCGTGTGTTCGTCAGGCTCGGTCGGCTGTTCGGGCGTTTCAGGTTCGTCGGGTACGTCCGGTTCGTCAGGGTTTTCAGGCTCGTCGGGCGTTACGGGTTCGTCGGGATTCTCAGGTTCCGCAGGCTCACCGGGTTCGTCGGGATTATCGGGCGTTTCAGGCTCGACGGGTTGTTCGGGTTCTATGTCCTTATATCCGCCGTCGCCGCTCGTAACGTAATCCGAAAGATAACTGTATTCGCAGTTTTGGCAGGTATATTTCGTGTACCCGACTTCCGTTTCCGTAGGTTCAACCACTTCTTTCACATAATCGTGTCCCGTGGGATACTTGTAGTCCGTCACATATCTGTCGCCGCAATCGGAGCAGAGATGTTCGGTATATCCGTAAGCCACGCAGGTCGGTTTTACTACCGTTTCCACGTAGGAATGTCCTTTCGCTTCCGTGACGTCCGCAACGTAACTGTCGCCGCACTCCGTACAGGTATAGGTCGTATATCCGCCCTCGGTGCAGGTCGGCTCTACCGTTACCGCTTCGTATGTATGGGGAAGTTTTTCCGTTACGTCGGCGTTATAGGTATAACCGCACACTTCGCAGACGTACTGCGTATAACCCTCGCCCGTACAGGTCGCTTCATAGACCGTTTCCGCAAAAGTATGTCCCGTCGCTTCCGTATAGTTATCGACGTACTCATAACCGCAATTCTTACAGAAATGCGCGGTATAGCCCTTGTGCGTGCAATCGCTTTGGACTACGATACTTTCAAAATCGTGTCCCGTTTCGTCCGCGTTCACGCTCGTATAGGTATAACCGCAATCGTCGCAAACGTAAGTGATATACCCCTTTTCGGTACAAGTCGCCTGCGTTTCCGTTTCGGTATAGGTATGCCCCTTGGCTTCGGTGTAGTTGTCCTTGTAACCTTCGCCGCAAAGACTGCAAACGAACTCCGTGTAACCCATTTCCGTGCAGGTTGCCTCAACGATATGTTCCTCGTATTCGTGCGGACAGACCTCGGCGGCATACGCCGTCGCGCCCGTTCCGACAAATACGCTCGTCAATGCCGTCAGCATCAACGCCGACAGCAAAAGTGTATGTTTGTGTTTCAATGTTCCTCCTTTCAAGCTATCTTTTGGCTTGTTCCTGATATTCTTTCATTTTCGGCAGAAGTTCAAGTTGTATCTTGTCTGCCGCCACTCTGATTTCGTCCGCAATGCTCCTTTGATAGTTTTCGGTAATCATCAGAAGCAATCGCGCTTTGTTTTCGTATGACGCTTGGCGCAGAGCCTTTTCGTCCGTTCCGTCAAGATAATGACAGACGTTATCTACCACGCGTTGCAGTTCCGCTTCCACGTCGTCCCACTTTTTCGTCAGCTCGGCGACGCGGCGTTCTTTGTCTTTTTCAAGCATTTCCGCTTTCTCGGCTTCGCGTTCTTCGATAACCTCATTGATCTTATCTTCCATGGATTGTCCGCTCTCGCCCGATATATCGAAAACGTATTTCTCTTTCTCGAACAGCACCGCTTCGCGTTTGCCGATTGCCGCTTTCCCTTCGGGGAAATAAACCTTTTTCAGTTCATACGACGGCGTGAATACCGTCCATATCGGCTCGTATCCTCTGACCGACACAATCGCGTCGCCCTTTTCGTCGCCGTTTAACCGTTCAAGCATACCTACCGTAATCAGCGGTTGCGTCGTTGCGCCCGTGTTACTGCTTGCGGGGTTTTCCGCATTGGTATTGACCGAAAACTGCTTGATTTTCTTGTTTCCGCAAAGCTCCGAAAACTCTTTTCTCGTTTCGCTGTCGTCCGAGCCGATAAAGATTTTCACGTTGCAATTCGTCTTGATAATGTCCCCGACGTCCCGTCCGTATTTTGCCGTAAGCTGTGAATAACTCTGCAATACGAACAGGAACCGGATTCCGCGCGAACGCGCTACCGTTACCATACCTTCGATGTTGTCAAACTTTGGAAGATTCGCAAATTCGTCCAAGACGAAATAAGTGTTCCGTTTGAGAATCGCCGTATCTTTCTCGCCGCGACGGAGATTCAGGTTCGCCTTTTCCACAAGTTCCTTGTACATCTGCGTAATAAACAGAGTGACAAAGCGATGGCGCGTAAACCGTTCGTCCGGCACGATGATGAATACCGCGTTCGGCTGTTCGTCCAAGTTCACGATGTCAAGGTCGTTTTCGGCGGTCATCGACATAATGCCGTCGTCGGACAACTGTTGCATATAACTGTTTACTTCGGACAAATAACTCGTAAGCGTTTTATCCGAGGTAATAAGCACGGTGTTTACCAACCCTCTGACTTTTGAAAATTCATCTCTCCCTTCCATCAGGTATTTTTTGAGCATCGTCGTATCTTCCGAACAATACTTGCAGATGTTGTGATAGACGTTGAAAAGCACGAGTTGTTTTTCGTCGAGCTTTCCTTTGATACAGTCCTCGCACATTGCAAGCACGAAACCGAAAATAAGATTCCTTGCTCCCTGCTCCCAAGTCGGTTGGTCTTTATTCTGAACGGGACATAGCGTGTACACAAGGTCCTGCGCGTTTTCGTAGATTTCGTCCTTTAACTCCTGCATACGCGTTCTTGCGTCGCGGTAAGAAAGGAACACTTCGCCCGCGCCGTAATATTTCCCGTCTTTCTGCTCCAAGTTGTTTTCAAGGTCTTTTACCAAGCGGATTCTTCTCAGCAGCACGTTCATCGGATTCCACCGCTCGGAACTGTACGGCTCGCGCAGATCGAGAACGGAGATTTTATATCCCTGCTTTTCAAGGTTCTTTGCGTGCTTTTCGTAAAGTTCTTTCTTCGGATCGGATATGACGATGCTCGGCTTGCTTTGGCTTTTCCCCAAAACCGCTATATTCTGATCGACGAAGCCCGTCGTTTTACCGCTACCCGTCGTACCGACGATGAGCGCGTGCAACTGACTTGTCGTTATCACTTCAACGTTTCCGCCCTTTTTCTCCGCGCCGATTACGATTCCGTCCTGCTTGCTGTCCGCTGCTTTATAGTCGTACACCTGAAATTCTTTTAATTTTTTCAGGCGTTTGACCGACAGCCACTCCGTATCTTCAAGGTCGTTTTCGTTCAGGGCGATATTCTGCGCGTCCACCCGATACATCATCAGATACCCGATGAGTATCAGTCCGTTCGCAACGCCGACGGACAACCAATAATCCCGCATATTCAGGATTTCGGCTATCCCGTTCTCACCGCCGAGCGAAAACAGATACAGAATGAGTACGGATACAAACGCGAACAGAATCGCCCAAAATAAGATTTTGAGTTTGTTCGATTTCTTCTTTCTGTGTTTTGTTCCTTCTTTTCTGTTCAATCCTTACTGTTCACCTCCTGTCTTTCTCCGTTTTCCTGTTTGCGCTTTTTCTCCATTTCTTCTTCGACTTCCTGCAACCTGCGGGAAAAATCACGTTCCAACAGTTCGCTGTCCTCTCCGAAAGAGCGCAGGAATTTTCCGAACAGAGATTTGATTTTACGGCGGGACATCGCAAGTCGGCGTTTGTGGTTCGTATCGCTCGGTTTCAGCTTTCCGAATCTCGGTTTTTCGTAAATTTCGGGTTTTATGAACTTTGCGAGTTTGAGAACGAGGTTTCCTTGCCGCCTCTTATAGTCGGCTTCTATATCCTGAATGATTGTGAGTTTACTCTCGTCAATCCTGTTATGGTACTTCGGCAAGTCCCGTTCAATTTCTTCAAGCCCTATGTTCTTCCTTACGAGCGCATAGGGCATCCCGCAAATATTCTTGATCGCCCGTTCCTTTCTTTCGAGTTCTCTGTAAAACCGGGCGTTCGCTTTCCGCGCTTTCCCGTCGTAGCCGATGAGCATATCGACTATCTTATCTACCCTCCCAACGTATGCTTCCATATCCTTGCTACCGTAGGAGAGCCTGCCTGTTTTCGGCAAGTCCTTTGCAAGCGACAAAATCTCCTTTCTTATCTCGTCGCTGCTTCCCATCGCCGCTTTGACGGAAGTCATACCCCGAAGCGTTCTGATCGCCTCCACCCGCGTTTTATAGAGCTTGTCCCTGTCGCTGTCTATGTACAGTCCGATTCGGACGAATAAGTTATTGATTGCCGTCATATCTATCTTGCCTTTTCTGCGATAGCCGAACGTGCCTTTTTGGGTTTTATACGTCGGTTCTTTCTCCCAAAAGACAAAGTGGATATGCAGATGATGCGGCTTGTCGAGGTGCAACGCGCACATCAGGTCGATGTTCTTCCTGTTGAATTTCGCGTCCTCCAAAAACTGACCGAACGTGTTTTTGATAAGTCCGATACACTTTTCGGGCGTGTCGATCTTGTACGATTGTTCCTCATTCAGAGAGATAAATCCGTGATAGATATTTCCCTCGTTCTTTTTCAGCCGCGCTTTCATTTCTTCCACTTGCTCCGCGGAAATCATTCCGTCGCCGTTGAACACGCCCGTGGATTTTTGCAGGTATTCGAGCGCGGTGATTTGTCCCGTTTTCTTACCCGTGATTTTTCCTTCCGTCGTGATATAGTCATAGACGTTTTTGCCGCCCGTCATATCGTAAAATCCGCGCTCCGCTTCGTGCGCCGCTCTTTCAAGTCCGCTCGCGTTCTTCGGCAAGCGGTACGGCGTGTATTGTATATTCAGTACGACCGGTTGATTGCTGATTGTCGTTTACCTCCCCGCTTCTTTCAATAGTCTTGCTTCGTCTTTCACGATGAAGTCCGGCGTGTCTTTCAGAAATCCTTTCCTGAAATTTTCGCCTGACCGCGTTCCGTCCGCCCATAACGAGAGAAGATTGAAGATGGAGCATATCAGTCGTTTCTCCACCACTTGGTTTGCGATGATTTCTTTCATCAGACGTATCAGTTCAAAATAGAACGCGTCCACGCTGTATTCTTTCGGAACGCTCACGGCTTTTTCTTCGCCGTCAAGCTGTACCTTGTCGAACAGTCTTTTGTGCAGTTCGGGAAGTCCGAACGCAAGCGCGTCGTTGACGATCGCATTGAAGCTGCTCTCGTATCTTTTTACCGTTGCAATTTCGCGGATCAATTCCCACTTCTTCTCGTCGTCGATCGTGATGAATTTACTGCCGCAGTTCTTATCGAATTTTATTTTTCTGCCCATTTCAGCCTCCTTTCTGAAAAGTCGGTTTCCGACTTGTTCTCCATATCGTTTTCCCGATAGTTTGGGAAAACCTTATCCTGCTTCTCAAAAGCCCCCTTTTTCAAACTTATTTTCAGTGGGTTCGTCATCTTCGTCCGACTGTTCGTTCTGACTTTCAAGGATACTTTTCAGCATCTCGCCTGCCATAATTCCGCCGGCGATAACCTTTGCCACGCTCGGCTTTTGATCCTGTGCCTTGCGGATTTCTCTGCTTTTGATCCCGCCGCGTCTACCGTTCTCTCTGTCCGTTTTCTCGGCGTCCAACGTAACCTTTACGAGCGTGAACGCCGTCTTGATCGCCGTGTCGTTTCCGTCGTAACCTCTTCCGTCAAAAACGTAATCGCATACCGCTTTGATGAATTTGCCTGCCTGTTTGTCGTCCATCACTCTGATGACTTCCGCAAAACTTTTTCTGAATCTGAAATTTCTTTCTTTCATTTTTCGTCTCCTTTTTTCTTAAAATATTGTGCTTATGAAATTGACGTACCACCGCTTGTCCGAGGTGAAATCCAAGTCCGCGTCTGCGGTCTGTTCTCTCTTGTATCCGACCGCATAGAGCGCGTTGTGCAAACGGAGTTCTCCGAGCATATCCGTAAATTTTCTCTCGATATGTATTTCCTTTTCCCGTGCGTAGGAATATATGAATGTTGTCAGATATATCTGCCCGGCTCTGTCCTTTACTCTGTACGATTGCTCCGCTTTTACCGCTTCTTTATCAAAGCGCAATCGCACGGTTTCTCCGTCTGACATCTCAAGCTCGACTTCGCCGCCCGCCGTTTCGGTGTACGAAAATTTTTCTCCGTAATAACGGTTGATTTCCTTTTTGTCCGTCGCCGTCTTTATCAGAAAGAACAGCGACAGAAGAAAAAGAATTACGTTTATCGCTATAAAAAACCGTCTTATCATTTCTGCTACTTCATTTGGTTACCTCTTTGAATTGATGCCGACTTTGCCCTTGGAAAATCCGCTCTGCTCGCCCATCGGTGCGAAAGAACGCTTGGTGTCGCTGATGAATTTCAGACTGTTTTCCGCCATTTTCTCGTAATAAGCGTTCGGCTTTTCCTCACGATATTGCCCCGATGAACGGAACACTCGCAAGAGCCTATCTTGATCGCCGCCGCAGAACATCGCAAGCCGTACCATCAGTCCGTATTCGCTTTCTTCTTCGCTTTTGAGGACGTTCTTACCGTGATACAAGTCGGAGAATTTGCCGTCTTTCCCGTAATAGGTTTCCGCTCGCGAAAGCG
>JAEDHK010000018.1 GCA_016297005.1 Clostridia bacterium | reverse complement strand
ATAATCATGTAAAATTTGATTTTATTCGATATTTTTATTGCTTTATTGAGTTTAATGTATTATCATATTAAAGCAAGAAATATTTATACGTGCGCAAGCACGTACGCGTACTTTATTTCTGACGTATTACGAGGAAAAAATGAAACAAAGATTATTTACCGTCGTACTTGTTCTGATTGCCGCGACGATCATTTTTGCGGCCTGTTCCAAAACGCAGAATTACGACGATATGACCAAAATAGTGTTTTATCTCGAGGGCGGCACTTTTCAGAACAGCGAGCGACCGGTAACGTATTATTATCCGTTTGAAAAAGGGACGGAAAATCTCATAAAAGAACCTACTTCTTTATCCGACGAAAAGATTACCCGCAACGGTTACGTCCTGGAAGGCTGGTACCGCGAAAAAAGCGAGGCCGACGGCAAAACGGTATATTCCGGTAAGTGGAATTTCGAAACCGACCGTGTATCGGACGAGGGAATAACCCTTTATGCGTGCTGGAAAAAGAACGTCGAATACACCTACAACGTCTGCTATACGGACGCAAAAACGGGTGAAAAGAAAATTCTCGGGTCGTACAGCGTCAAAGCGCGCGACAAATTCGACGATTTTCTGAATTATTCTTCCAAACGTTACGGATATACGGCTCTTGGCACATATTCCGACTCCGAAGGAAACCCGTGGGACGAGAATTTTGCCCACCCCGGAGGAGAGGAGAGTCTTGCCGTAGACGTTTATCCCGACTATATCGAGGGCGAATACGCAATAGTACGCACGGTTAAGGATTTACGCGCCGCAACGAAGAGCAACGTCTATCTTATGAACGATATAGATTTTTCGGAGGAGGACGACAAAACCCTTTCTTTTGCCGATTATCGCAACAGGACTTTCGAGGGAAACGGACATACCGTTAAGAATTTCGAAGTGAAATACACGGTCGGACGTTATATCGATTTGCCTTACGATATCGAAGACGACAGTAAAAAGAGTCTGTATATAAGCCTTTTCGGAAACACCGATAACTCCTGCATAAGAAACGTGAACTTCGAAGGAGTGAAACTCGACGTCGACGTAGGCGTTTCACGCACGGATATTTATAAAATTTACGTTGCCCCCGTCAGCGTGCTTGCCGGAAAGACGACGGTCGAAAACGTCCGTTTCGAGCTCGGATACACCGTTTCGAGACTTCCTTCCGAAATATCGGAGGAAAACGGAAGGCTTATCGTTTTCGGAACGGTTTGCGGCAACGTCGACTCCGGAAGTTCGGTAACTGATTCTTCGGCGTTGGTTAAAAAATTGACGAATACGGCTGAATAATCCGCAAGATAAAGAAAAATTTGCACTTGCATAAGGAGATAAATATGAACCTGAAATCTAAAAAAATAACGCTTCTCCGCATTACGGCGGCAGTGGTTATGCTGGCGATTTTCTCGTCCGTGCTTGTCGCTTGCAAAAAGGAAAAAACGACAGGATACGACAACGAGACGGACCCGCTCGTATTTTCTACTCAGGCGGTCGATAAGGTATTCAATCCCTTCTTTTCGACGTCGGCAACCGACAGTAACGTCGTCGGAATGACTCAGATTTCAATGCTCGGCAACGATAAAGCGGGCGAGGTTACCTACGGCGACGACGAGGACGTAGTTACCAAAGACCTTGAAATTGTTACGACGGGCGAGGGCGAGGACCAGACCACGACCTATTATTTCGTACTGAAAAACAACGTCAGATTCTCAAACGGAACGAAACTTACGATAAAGGACGTGCTGTTTAACCTTTACGTCTATCTCGACCCCGCGTATACCGGGTCGAGCACAATTTATTCGACGGAAATCGTAGGCCTTAAAGAATACCGCACCCAGCAGTCGAGCGAGAAGGAACAGGACAGTTTCAAACTTCGTTTCGAACTTGCGGCGCAGGGCAGGACGGAAGCACTTATCGACGCTTGCGCCACCATACTCGACGAGCATACGGGCGAACGTATAACGGAAGACGCTTTCCTTCAATATCTTAAAGATTACGTAAAGACCGCCCCGGATAACTATAAGGATATCGTAAACGATTATTTAAAAGCGCGCGAACTGTTCGGCGAGGAACTTAAAAACGACTATTCCAACGCGAAAGACAGTTATCAGGATATCGTGTTTTCCGACAACGACGGCAACGTTTACAAAAATCTTTTCACGACCGACGTCGAAGCTTTCCTCTATAACGAAGGCTACGTCACCTGGAGCAAAAAAGAAGGTAAACTCAGTTCTTCGCTCGCAACCGACGTCACGACTCTTAAGAGCTGGACCGAAGAACAGGCGATAAACGCGATAATTTCAGATAAAATTCCCAAATCGATTGAAGAAATTCTCACCTACTGGAATACGGCGGTAACGCTTAACGATTATCTCGTGAACGCCGCGATGGAAGAATATTTCAAAGAGAACGCGGGCGAAAGACTTTATAAAAATATTTCGGGCATCAGGTTTGCAAACCGCACCGAATCCGTAAAAGTCAACGGAAAGACCTATCCCGCCGTTCAATACGACGAAAAAGGAGAAGTTCTTGACGCATACAACGAAGTTCTTTCGATAACCATCAAAAAAGTAGACCCGAAGGCTATCTGGAACTTTGCGCTGAGCATTGCGCCCATGTACTATTATTCTTCGGCCGCGTGGAACGATAAAAACTATATCGAAGCCTTCGATTACGAAGAAAATTTCGGCGTCGAATACGCCTCGCAGTCGTTTATGACCGAAGTCGTCAAGAATCCCGATAAAGTGGGCGTGCCCGTGGGCGCCGGCGCTTATGCGGCGAGCAGAGCGAGCGGCGGTATCGAAAACGTCGATTCCGCAGAGTTTTACAATCTCGGCGTTATATATTTCGAAAGAAATCCCTATTACGTTATGGGGCCCGCAAAAATCAAAAAAATACGTTTCCAGGTGGTTTCTTCCACTCAGACGCTCAACTCTCTTTACAATAACGAAGTCGATTTTGCAGAGCCCAACGCCAAACCCGAGACCATAAGCGAACTCGACGGCAAGAAAAAGGAAGGCATCGGCAATAAATCCATTCAGACCGCAGGTTACGGTTATATCGGAATCAATGCCGGCAAGGTTCCGAGCATCGTGGTAAGACAAATCATAATGCACTCGATAAACACTCAGGAGTGCGTGAATTATTATAAAACCACCGCGCAGGCGATTTACCGTTCGATGTCCATGTCGAACTGGGCGTATCCCGGCTACAACAACGGACAATACGGTACGAAAGCGCCTACCCCCTATTATCCATATATCGGCGGCAAGGTTCCCGAAGACCTGTCGGTCGTAAATCCCGATTACCGCTCGTTCGTTCTGAGCAAGAACAAGAAAGCGGGCGACACGTTTACCGAAGCCGAGCAGGACGAGTTTATCAGAACTCTTCTGGAGGACGCCGGATTCAAGCTTGACGGTAACGGAATTTATTATAAGGGCAGCGATAAACTCGTTTATCTGTTCACGATAGCGGGCGAGGAGACCGACCATCCTGCGTTCAACGCAATGCTGCACGCCAGTGAAATTCTGAACAGAAACGGATTCCAGATTACGGTAAAAACCGATTCTCAGGCGCTTAAAAAACTGTCGACGGGCGAGCTTGCGGTATGGGCCGCAGCCTGGGGCTCCACAATCGACCCCGATATGTATCAGGTCTATCATAAGGATTCGAAGGCTACTTCCGTGCTGAACTGGGGCTATAAGCAGATTCTTCTTAACTCGAACGGCAAATACGACGTCGAGAACCAACTGCTTAACGAATTGTCCGAGCTCATCGAACAAGGCCGTCAGACCGAAGATAAGACGAAGCGCGCGCGTATTTATTCGGAAGCGCTCGATATCGTAATGAAAATGGCAATCGAACTGCCCACCTATCAGAGAAAAGACCTTTACGCGTATAACACGAATAAAATAGACGTCAGCACCTTTACTCCCGACAATATGCTTTCGCCGTACAAAGGACTGACAAGCAATATATGGACGCTGTCGCTGAATACGGAAAGATAATAAAATCAGACAAAAGATATAAGGAAGGGGAAATCCTTGGGCATTTCGTGCCCAAGGATTGCCCGTTAAAGAAGAATGTTTAAATACGTTATCAAAAGAATATTTATATCCGTTATTATTCTTCTGGGCGTTTCGCTGATAATCTATACGATGGTCAGGCTGATGCCCACCGATTACGTGGATACGAAATATTCGCAACAACTTCAGAACGGGTCGATTACGCAGGAAGACATATCGCGGTTCAAGGATTTATACGGCATAGGCGATAACTCGTTCAAAGGTATTGTAGGCGGATATTTCAAATGGCTGGGTAATATGTGTAAGGGTGACCTCGGCGTTTCGTTTAAGTACGAAAAACCCGTCGCGGACGTTATCAGCGAGAATATGTGGATATCGTTTGCCATCGCGTTTATCGCGACGATATTGCAGTTTCTGATTGCCATACCGTTGGGAATAACAAGCGCAACCCATCAGTATTCCGCAAGAGACTACATAACCACCGTATTTACGATGATAGGAATATCGCTGCCCACATATTTTTTCGCGGCGATAGTGATAAAAATATTCAGCGTCGACCTCGGCTGGCTTCCCGCCAACGGTCTCATATACGCAAGCGTCGATTACGCCAACAACTTCGCCGGTCAGATGCAGAAACTCGGCGATATTCTGCAACATATGATTCTGCCTATCTTCGTAAGCGTTATGCTTTCGATAGGCGGGCTTATGCGATACACTCGAACGAATACGCTCGAGGTGCTGAACGCCGATTATATCAGAACGGCAAGGGCAAAGGGACTTTCCGAAAAGACGGTAATTTATAAGCACGCTTTCAGAAACACTCTTATTCCTCTTGCGACTCTGCTTGCGGGAATTCTGCCTTCGCTGTTCGGAGGCATGATGATTACCGAGCAGGTTTTCGGTATCGACGGCATAGGAAGGCTTGCATATCAGGCATTGAAAGAGGGCGACGTTCCTTTCGTTATGGGGTACAATATGTTCCTTGCGATACTTACCGTAATAGGCACTCTCCTTTCCGACATAATGTATTCGATTGTGGACCCGCGCGTCAAACTGGGCAAATAGGTGAATTATGAAAAAAGACAATATTAACGAAAATATTCAACCTGAAGCTGTCAACAGCGAAAACGCGGTCGTCGAAGAAAACGTCGTTGCGGCGGAAAGCAACGAGGGCGAGGCGGGAACGCAGGTAGAATACGTCTATAAGGAGATGAGTCCTTTAAGAGCGGTCGCGCGGAGGTTTTTCCGCTCGAAACTTTCAATCGTAGGACTTGTTATGATACTGTTCCTGATTCTGTTTTCCTTCCTCGGGCCCGTAATATACGATAAATGGGGCGAGGAAACCGTCGACAGAACCAAAGTCGTTCAGAATATTACCTCGACGCGCACGTATACCGACGAAAACGGTAAGGAAGTCGAAGTGTACGAAGTTCTGGAACACGAATCCGACGCAAACTATTATGCGGACCCGAGCAAAGACCATCTTCTCGGCACCGACGACAAAGGAATGGACGTGTTCGTAAGACTTATGTACGGCGGCCGTATATCGCTGACGATAGGCTTTATCGTCGTTATTCTGGAAACGATAATAGGAATTATTCTCGGCGGTATAGCGGGCTATTTCGGAGGTTGGGTCGACCAGATAATCATGCGTATCGTCGATATATTCAACTGTATTCCCACACTGCCCATTCTGCTTATAGCGTCGGCGCTTATAGACTCGTGGCAGGTCAGCGCGGATACGAGAATTTATCTGCTTATGGCCATAATCACGCTGTTCAGCTGGAGCGGAGTCGCCCGTCTCGTGCGCGGCCAGATTCTTTCGCTGAGAGAACAGGAATACATAACGGCCACCGAGGTTATGGGATTGCCCACCTGGCGAAAGATTTTCCTTCATCTCATACCCAACGTTATGCCGCAGTTAATCGTATCGATGACGCTCGGCCTCGGCAGCGTAATTTTATACGAATCCACTTTGAGTTATCTGGGACTTGGCGTTCAGTTGCCCAAAGCGGCGTGGGGCACTATGATTGCAACTTCCAACGACCCGCAGGTATTGAGTTTCCATATGAATATGTGGTTGCCGGCAGGTATTATGATTGTTATTGCGGTACTGGGATTCAACTTCGTCGGAGACGGACTTCGCGACGCTATGGACCCCAAAGCAAAGAAATGACGGGTGAAATATGAAAAAGAAAAACAAAAAACCATCTGATTATCTGTCAATCCGCGATAGCAGAAAGATTATCAGATACAATCTGAAACAGATGCGCCATTACGAAGCGGAGAAACGCAAAAAACGTACGGAAGAGGAGTACACTTCCGTTATGCGCGACGAAAATAACCTTATCGAAATCGACGGCCTTAAAACCTGCTTTTTCACGGACACGGGAACGGTTATGTCCGTTAACGGAGTATCGTTTGATATTCCCAAAAACAAAATAGTGGGAGTAGTCGGCGAATCGGGTTGCGGCAAAAGCGTAACGTCGCTTTCTATAATGCAGTTGGTACAGGCGCCGCAAGGACAGGTTATCGACGGAGAAATCCGTTTTAACGCCGATTCTCTCGGCTATGACGACGAGGGCAGAAAACGCGCCTACAATATCGTAAAAATGCCCACCAAAGAGATGTATAAGGTGCGCGGCAAAGATATTACGATGATATTTCAGGAGCCTATGACAAGTCTGAATCCCGTGTTTACCATAGGAAATCAGCTTGACGAAGTGTCGTTTACGCATAATCCCGAAATATCTAAAGAGGGTGCGAAAGAGGTCAGTATCGAGATGCTCAAAAAGGTCGG